>CANNIZ010000004.1 GCA_947505245.1 Pseudomonadota bacterium
CGTGCGCTTTCACCGCGCGTTCTCGCAGCTCCTTCGGATGTGGTCCTGGCACGCTGCCCTCCTTGGGTGGCGCCCAGATCACACGGCTGGATCAGCGGATCAACCATATTCCTCATCAAACTCGATCAAGCTGCAACTGGCAGACAGTAGCAGTTCAACGCTAACGAGGCTTTCGGAGGCCCTGCCATCTGGATTCCTCGCAGCGAGTGGCGGATTCCCGACGGACCCGCCGGAATGGGAGGCGCGGTTCGTTCGACGGCTGCGCGCCGCATTCAAATATGCAAGGGAACATGCACGCTCGCTGACAAAGGCACTTAGCCGGGACTACTTTTCGTTGCAAGAGGCCCGTCAGTTGTCTGCGGTTGCTGACGGTTGCTGGGCGATTCTGGACAAGAATGGCGTTATCCGCGATCACAGTCCGTACCTTTTGACGCTCGCGGCATCGCGCACGACCTTACGAGGACGACCATTGGAAGTAATCTGCGATGACGAGACCCGAACGCGCCTTCGCCGCGTGGCGTTCACTCATCGGGCATCCATGGAGAAGGTTACCTGCTACCTCCGCTTTATTGGCGGTCCACATGTGGGGGGCGGGCCCGTGGTGAGTGTGGTTTCGTGGCCCATACGCTCACCACGATCGGTGCCTGACGATAACAGCGGCTCTATCGTGTTTCTGGATGCACCAATTTCGCGCGGGACCAGCATTGACGAGCAAGTCCGCATTCCATCCCCGCTACTCGTGCGGTTGGATGACCTCTTAGAGCCGGACCTGATTCGCGCCGGCACGCGAGCCGTCTCCGCTGCGTTCCTGGCGGCGACGGTGCTTTCGATCGGCGCAAGCGCTGTTTTCGCGACGGCGCTTGGCGGAACGGCTGGCGCCACAGGTATCGTCGCTGGTGTCGTTTTGGCGTTTCAGTGGGGTGGCCTGTTTGGGGCATCTCGCGACCTGTTGAAAGCGTTGCCACGGGCAGCACGCACCGCGCTGCCATCGTCAGCGGAGTGAGGCGATGCACAACTCCATTGACGAGACGCAAGCGTGCTAGCAGCCACCATCTATGTTGCGATCGTTGGCGGAGTAACGGCCGCGATCGCTGCCTATTTCTTCTGGCACATTTTTGGTCACCAGACCCAAAATCTCGGCGAACTGCTTAGGTCAGTTGGCTCCGCCAGCAATGTTGCCATCGCCAGGCTCTCAGTCGTTTTGGTTATCGTGGTGCTCATAGGCCTTGGTGCGCACGAAGCTGCTGGTGGGCATATAGGCGAGGTTGTCGGCATCGCTGTTTTCACGCTGTTCTTTCTCGTGATGTCAATCTTGGGATTATTTGCAGCAGAAGCGTGCGAACCAGTCATCGCGCTTATCCGGGCACTTGCACAGCGCGCCGTTGAGTCAATCGGCGCCAAGACCAAGACGGACTCGCAACCGAAAACTGACCCACGATCGGCGCAGGGTGCTCTCGGCACGAGCCTAGAGCATCCACCTTCTCAATCACGAGACCCGCAGAGGGTGGATCATGCGGATTCATCCAACTATCTTGAACAATCGCCCGCCCAGGCTGGGACCGAGGCCATTCAAGACGAGCCTAGTGTGGATTTTGGCATGGCTTCTGCGACAAGCGATCATCGTGCCCCTCCGAAGTAGGAAGCACAATTGGCACGACTCCAAAAAAATGGGGTAGCCGCGTCATGGCTACCCTCGTTCGTTTCAACGTGCCGTGTCGCACGGCACTTGCGGGGCTTGTCCCATCCCAGTGAGTGCAATGAGAATGCACGCCACATGTGGGGACACGGCCAGCACGAGGAACGTTCGAGGAACGTTCGCATACAGATTTTCGTCAGAGTAAGCAATGATCAGGGCGAATATTGCGCACGCCGAGACTCCGCAGATGATGTTTAGTCGTTGTGGCATAACCTTTGACCTCCCCAGGACGCGCTGCGTAGGTCCGACGAGACCTAATGCTGGGCGTGCTACCACCTGGGGATGTCACAGGGCTGCTCATTCGTAACAATCCCAGGTTACAACCTCTGGCGTCGAAGCACAAGAATAGCGTCCTATCGTATTGAGAAGACCATGTCATTTTTTCGCATTACGTGGACGATACGCGGGCGACCTGGGCCGTCGCGGGTGGGTCGGGCATCCTCTTGGAATATGCGCTCAACAACGCGTTTAGCCATGCTCCTCCTCGTCCTCTGGCGCCGTCGATCCAGGGGACAACCGTCGTTGACTGAGCGTCAGGCCGTCCCGTACGCTAGAACCGCCTCTATTCTTCATTCATCGGACCTATGACCACGCAAGCCGTGGCGTATATCCGTGTGTCCTCCGAGGGGCAGATGAATTCCGGGTACTCCATGCCACAGCAAGAGAACCGCATCCGCGACTTCGCGGCGTCCAACGGTCTCGATGTCGTGGCCTGGTTCAGTGAGGCGCGCTCCGCGAAGCCCAACGCGAAGCGCCCCGAGTGGAACAAGATGATGGCGCTCTGTCGCGAGCGTCCTGACATCAAGGTCGCGCTCGTATACAAAGACAACCGGGCGACGCGCAACCTGACCGACTTCGCGGCCCTCGACGAGGGTCTCGGCGTCCGCCTCATCGCCGTCGACGACCCGCTCCCGAACACCCCACGCGGGCGGTTCAACCAGGTCGTCGGGATCGCCGGGGGACGCCAGTTCCTCGAAGACCTGTCCGAGTGGGTCACCCTTGGCATGCGCGGCAAGTTCGAAGCCGGCGGCATCGTCACCAAGGCGCCCATCGGCTACCGCAACGTCGCCCGTGGCGCCGCCGCCACCGGGTCGGCTCGCCGGAGCACGGTGATCGTCGACGAGGCGAAGGCCCTCATCGTGCAGCGCGCGTTTGAGCGATATGCGACGGGCGACTTCAGCCTGTTCGACATCTCCCTCCTGATGGCCGAGGAAGGCCACCTGAACCGCAAGGGAAAATACGTCCTGCCCGACAACGTCCGGGACATGTTCCAGAACCCGACGTACATCGGCATGACCCGCTGGCACGGCGAGGTTCGGCCAGGTCTCCATCCGCCGCTCGTCTCCGCCGAGCTGTTCGACCGCGTCAACAAGACGCTCGTCGAGCGCCGCCGGGAGCCCGGCGAGAAGGGCAGTAAGACCTACCTGCTCCGCGGTCTTCTTCGGTGCGACGCCTGCGGTGGTTCCATGACCGCCGAAACGAAGACGCGCGGGAGCTACTACCACTGCTTCCAGACGCCGGGTGCGCCCAAATGCACCGTGCCCTGGTCGCGGGTCGACGACCTCGACCGGCAGATGGCCCTCCTCGTTGAGGACATCCGGCTGCCACCCGAGCGTGCGGTCAAGATCCTCGGCACCCTCCGCGCGAGGTCGGCCGATGTTGAACGCGAGCGCCAGACCCGCCTGTCGATGATCGCCAAGCGCCTCCCTGACGTGGCGGACGAGCTGGACCGCCTCGTCACCGCCTACGCCGCCGGGAAGATTCCTGACCGGCCGTACCTGGCGGTGAAGGACGAGTTGGTTCTCGAGACCGCGCGCCTGACCGAAGAACGCAATCGTCTGAACGCCGGTGGTGAAGACCGCCCTGCGGAAGCCGAACGTGCCGTCCGAAAGGCGACGGACCTGGCCACCCGGTTCGCCGAGGCCCATTCCGTCGCCGACAAGAAGGCCGTCCTGACCACGTTCATTCGCCGAATCCACGTACAAGGCAAGGTCCTTGTCCGAATTGAGTACCACGAACCCTACCAACTGCTCCTCGGAAGCGCCGCACATGCGGCGCTTGGAGACGATACCGTGCGGGCGCTTTTGGGCCTGACGAACGCGACCTGACGGACGAGATGTATCATTCTACACACGTCATCCTCCCGTCGAAGTTCGTCGTCTCTCGCGCACCACAGATTGTCACTTAGAACACACGGAAACGCCCAAGAAACACGCCTTTCGCGACCCCGCGAGAGGCGTGTTTCGTTGCCGCCTGAAGAGGCCGGAGAGAGTTGGTGTGGATAACTCGGCGGGGAAACAACGTTCTCTGCGGCGTGTCCGTTTGGTCCTGACGCGCCCCCACCCGGCGTCGTACCGTTGTCCCATTCGTAACACGACAATATGGCTCCACAACCGGCCATAATCTGGGTAGAGCGCCCTTCTGACGAAAGTTTCGCGGGTCGAGCCATTGGCCGATTCTACGAAAATGCCGATTTATCTGTGACGACGATCGAACGAAGCCCAACAATTCGCTGTCCACACGTGGGTTTCGCGTTGAATGGCTAACAATTCGCCGGATCTTGATGAAGTGTTCCGTCATGCACGGGAATATCGGAGCACGATTCTGAGATTGTGTTCTGTTCACCGCCGTCGACGGGCAGACGGCACCCTGGTACGGGGCGCCCGAGCAGCCGAAAACATCGTCAACGACTTGTGTCTCCCTACCTTCACGCGCATACTCTCGCCGCGGGGTGATGAATGTTGCTTGGCGTGCTACTTTTTGCGATCGAGCCCAGCTATGCTCTTACTTGGTCTCGCGAGCTTTCCTTCGACGAGATGATCAACGGCTCTTCTTTGGCGTTCCGTGGAACCGTCTTGACTGTGGAATACGACGTCGTCGTCGATGAAGCCGGGACAAAACACCCGTTTACCGTGATTTCTATTGCGAGCGACTTGTGCTATGTGGGCTGCACATCAGGCGAGACCCTCGTGCTTCGCCAGATCGGTGGGCGCTCCGAATCGGGAGAGTTTGAATTGTTTCCTGGGCTTGTCGATTGGCACGTTGGCGACCGCGTCGCGTCCTTTTCCAACGACACCGAACAGCCGTTGGGCGGCACCCTACAGGGGGAACGCACGTTTTTTCGAATTGCATTTTCACCTGATGGTTCTATTCCGCTGGTCTTCGATCATTCGTTTGGCGCTATCATGCGCCATCACGCACCTGGACAGCCGGCTATCCACTGTTCGCCGAGCGCGACCGACAGGGGCCATTGTACAACGCTTACTGAAGGTGGTCTGGATGTTGCCGTAGACTACGACGACAAGGGGCGGCCGATGGTTGGCAACGCTCAGGAGTATCACAACGGTGGATCCTCTCAAGGTTCGCTTACTCTAGCGGAGTTCGACACGATGGTTGTTTCCAGGACCATCTATCAACCACCCTCGCCGCCACAACGCATTCTCGACAACCAATCTTTCGCGCAGGAGTATGCAGATGCTCTCCGGAAATAGTCGCGCCGCAACGATTGCTACATTCTGCGGCCTTTTCGCCCTCGCTTCTCCCAGAGTGGCACTTGCTTACGAAGTCGCCACGAGCACGTGTCCAGGCGGGCTAACTTGGGCTAACCCGGACGTGCCGTACGACCTGAATGCTACTACCTTCCCGGGCGGTTTGTTCCAATTTGCGCAGTTTGCGGACGCCGTTGCCGACACCGCAGTTGTGCTCAATGGTGTGCACGGGACAGAGTTTGCGGTGAACTGGTCGGGTGTCATCAATTACAACTGGAATCCATCCGTTGCTGACAACCGGAACGACGTTGGTTTTCCAGCGGACAACACGCCTCTGGGAGGTGCTCTTGCCATGACGAGGGTACGTGGCACCGGATGCACGATGTCCGAATTCGATTTGCTGGTTCGTCCGACTGGCGCATTCAATCCGGAAGACACCTCGGTATCCATTCCGTGGGTGTATGGCTCCCCGGAGCAAAACGGCACATTCTATTATTTCAATCCAAACTACTACCGTGGCACAAGCGGCACGTACGAGTCCGCCGATGTTAGGCCGGTGCTGTTACATGAGTTTCTGCACGTCGCTGGACTGCAACACTCGGATACTTCCTACGCGTTCATGAACACCTCTCGGATGCCGTATTCGAACGACGAGGATCCTGATGCCCGCCTTCAGCCCTTGCCCGATGATCGTGAGGGTCTTCGGGCTTTGTACCCACTACCACTAGACCGCGAGCGGGACGTGGCGGTCCTTACGACCTGGTACGATAGATTTCAGATCAGCCCGGGCGGTGATTCCGGGCTGCTGGCTGTAGCCAAGAACAACTGTCAACCATCTGGCGGACTGGTGTGGCGCAGTGACGACCCAGCCACCACAACACTCGATGAAAGTTTCGGTCTGAACCTGTCTGAGCGAACCTGTGGCCTCAATGTGGGGACTGCCATGGGTGCTGTCACAAACCTATGTGCGGGCGCTGTGGTTCGCACGCGAATCTCCATCGTGAACTACGGCAACCTGCGTGATGAGCCGGTGACCATCGAAGGATGGTATTCGCTTGACGATCAACTGGACACCACGGTCGACTACAAGTCCCCAGATGTTTACGCCTCGACAATCTGTGTTCAATGCAGCTTCCGGCAGGGGCGCGTTTTTCACATTCCATCGAGCATCCCTCAGAACCAGTCCTACTATTTGATTCCTCGGATTGTGACTCAAGTCCGACAGGGAGGCATGCTCCTCGCGCATGAGCAAAGTACGAGGAATAACTGGATGCCGTTCTTTGATCGAGTGGGCGTCGGGGGTGTTTCTTGCGTAATGCAGTAGGTCTTTGCTGTGCACTCGCCCTTGTGGGCGGCTGTGCGACCGTGGAGGAAGCTGATCCACTGCGCAATTGCGTTACTACTTTCGCACCCTCGGAGGGGTTTGGTTACATGGTAGACGTTGGCGCCGGTGCAAGAAATACGTTGACCGCGGACGCGGACTTGGAAGCACTGTGTGACGCAAACGGCTGTGTGCCGGCCCACATCATGACAAGGGAAGCTGCGATGTGTGTGGCCGGGGTTTTCAATCTACCCCAACCGACAGTCGAAGGTCTTGTCTGGCGCGCCAATCTTCTGCCGTCGATTCTGGTTGGGAATGATGAGCTTTCCTGGGTGGTCGAAACCCCGGTAGAAGTTACTCCGGAACGGGAGCAGATCGAGTACGTTGAGTTCGATGCCGTTGACGCTGATCCGTCATCACCGATCATGTTCCTGGTGACGTATTACGATTAGCTTTCGGTACCGAGCATCGCGTCGATATTAGTTCGCTCGATCAACTGCGGCAGTGGTTTCATGCCCTGCTCGGGACGACGAACCACGGGCGGATTCGATCCGCCTCGCTGGCATGGCGTTGCGCGTCCATTGGGACGCAGCACTTGGCGTCGAGCCGCCGGTACGGTACCTATCGTTCTGCTTCCCAGGAAGAGAACAACATCTCGTGGTGCGTGCGAACGTGGTGCAGTCGCGTGAGCCTCACGAGCCTACGACAGTTTTCGCGTGTCCGTCTGTGTCCAGTTTGTGGCCAGACCACCCTCCGGGAGGGTCAACCACCGGCAACCATCGTCAACGATCAGACCCTCGGGATTCGGCCTTGAACCTTGCAGACCACCGCAGCCACGTGAAGGTTGAGGGTGTCGGTTGTCGGTTTCGATTCCCGTCGGGTCCACCACAAACTTTTGTTCGAACACACGGAAAGGCCTTAGAAACAGGCCCTTCGCCATGATGGCGAGGGGCTTGTTTTGTTGTGCTCGGGCGCAGTGGCAACTGGGTTGTGGACAACTGCGACTGCATGGCAAACTGTTTCCGTACGGAAACACTCGAAACTGGCGGATTATTTGGACTAAATCGCTGACAGCTTCTTGACATGCTGAGCGTTCGCTTGGCGATAGACGGAGGCACGAAATGTCTCGGCACGGAGAGTGACGGATGGCGAAGGGACTTGAAAACGCGTGTGGGGCAATATTGGCACCTCGCCAAGCCCAGGTGACGGCGTTCACGACAGCCAACAGCTTCATCCCGCTCACCGATTGGGTGCTCGCCACCGGTGTCGATACAGCGAAGGTGGTTTGGCGTAATGTAGGTTCGACAACCTTGACAACACAGCCTGCTTACCAGACCGCGGCAGTGCGCACCGACATGCCAGACTACCCGCAGGCGATGGGTGCCACGACGTTAACGACGAACACGGAGGCTATCACGTCGAACGTATCGATGTCGTCCGCCACCGGCGCCAAGTTCTGGATTCGCTTTGGCGTGCTGTATAAGGCGACGTCCGGCACGTTCGGCACGGGAAACGTCTGGATGCAGGTCACGCTCGATGCGTGGGGCCAGATCGTCACCCGCGAGGCCTCGCTGCAGTTGGCCGCCGAGACGACGACGAGCGAGTTTCAGGCGGTCACCCCGTGGATGCCGGCCATTTTTGCGGACAAGGTGAAGTTCGCGCTGGCCTTTCCGCAGCGAACCAATCTCTACATCCGTCCGGTGTTCCAGACCTCGACAACACTGCCCGGTAAGGACAGTTCGAACTGGGACAGTACCAATATGGGGAGCGAAATAGTGACGACGGGAGAGACGTGTACGGTCGAACTTCCGTCCGTTGGAACGCCGTTCGCAGCAAAGATGTGGGTCCGTTTCGGCATTCAGTATCGATCGAGCATCGCTGGGCGGGCCGAGGGAAATGTCATCGTCAGCGTCGCCGTGCGAACGGTTTAGGAGATTCGATGTCTTGTGCAGGAATCACCCCCGACAAGTCTGTTCGGGTGCAGTCCTCTTCTACGTCGTCATGGACGTATGCAGCAACCAGCGACTGGCTACCCGCAATCGGCGTGGACTGGCTGAAGGCGGTCCTCATGATGCGTCAGTCCGCGAACTTGACGGCGCACGTAGCGTACCAGGTGGCGCCGGTTCGGACCGACAAGCCCGATGGGTGGGTGACCGGATTCGATGCGGACATTACGGTGAACGGGGCTCGTACGACCGGCATTCGAACCATCAGCGGCGCGACCGGGCCTGCATTTTTCGTCCGGTTCGGTGTGGCGTACAAGGCCACGAGCGGCACTTTCGCCGAGGGCGAAATGCTCATGCAGTCGTCGTTTGAGCAGTGCGGCCGGATCGTCGGCCAACGCACGCTCGAGATGGATCTCGGTACAAGTAGCGCCTACGACCAGCCGTTCACGGACTGGATTCCGACGATCAACGCCAATCGCGCGAAGTTCGCGGTCGTCATGACGGGTGTGAGCCACCTCCAGTGCCTGCCGATTTTCCAAACGGCATCGGCCTCGACGGACGCCCCAGGCGCCTGGGCCGCCCTGCCCGGCGCGACCCAAATCAAGCCGTCTTCGGGGACGGTTTATGAGACCTGCACCGGAGAATTGGTTCCCACGGGACTGTACGCGGCGACCTGGGTTCGCTTTGGCCTTCGGTTCAGTGCAGATACCGGTTCGAGTGCCACGGGTGTTACGACCGCCGTCATCGCGGCACGGTCCTAGGGGGAACGATGTCTTGCAATGAAGGTTCCGGTCCAATCTCGCGCTACCTGCGTAGTCTCCAGTCTACTGAATACCTCTTTGAGCCCTTCTCGCCCTGGTACCCTGCGGTTGGCGTGGATGCCGTGCGGGTTTCGGTTCAGCAGGCCGGAGGCCAGGTGGACCAAACCGACTTTGAAACGAAGTTTGCCATTCAGTTCGCGGCGTCGCACACGGAGACGCCGAGTTCGTGGACGGCCTATGGGTCAGCGCGAAGCGGCGCCCCGGCCGGCGGCTGTGGAGATACGCCGATCGCTGCCGACGCCAATGCCAACATGTGGTTCCGACTTGGTGTAGGCGTCAAGTATTCTTCGGGCTATACGCCCAGTGGAGCCGATGTCACCCTGGACGCAACATGGAATGCGTGTGGCAAGATCGCAGATGCGCGCACGTTTGACCTCGCGACCTCGCCTGTCGGACAAACGTCCACAATGGTTCTCACGAATTGGTTGCCTCGTTTGGACCTCGATCGAATCAAAGCCAGTATCGAACCATTTGCGATGGTACAGACGTCGGGAACGTTTAATTGCCGGCTTGCGTACCAGACTGCGGACTCCGAAGTCGAGTCGCCCGGGGACTGGACGGCGATTGGTTCGACTTACACGCAAAACAGCGGCACCGCAAACACTGGTGAGCTCGCATTGCCACCAACCGCCGCGATGTGGGTGCGATTTGGCATTCAATACTGGCAGACCACCTCAGGCTTGACCACGATGTCGTTTAATACCATCCTCGGCGTACGAAAGGGGGTTCTCGATGCTCCGTCGGACTGGGGTACGGAGGAGGGTGGTCTGGCCATCCGATGGAACGGCGCCAGGACCGAGTACTACAATGCCTCTAGCCCCTACGGCGACATGTACGACAGCCCGTCACAGCCATGGTCCCTGGCCGTTCTCGCGGACACGGTGGGCAATCCGTCGGGACCGGCGGTGTGGCCGAGTCCTGGCTTGCCCTACTGGATCGGATACGATGCCAGCACGGGTGAATGGGGCGTGTACACCGGCGCGACGCCTGCCCGTGTCGCGGGCACGGCGCTGGCCGGTGCCGCGCATGCGATCGCCAAGGTTTCTGTGGATAACGCCTCACCCGCGGTAGCAACCTTCCAAGTATCGTTCGATGGCGGCGTCTCGTTTTCGACTCTGTACACGCGCGCGGATGCGACGTGGACATGGCGCGGGTATAACGTTCAAAGCGGCGCGGTTTACTCGGTAGATCGCGAACAGCGTACCTAGGGGATTCCAATGAAGCGCGTTCTTACCTCCTTCGATTCTCGTCGAGTGACCAGCCTCGGAACCAGCGGTGTCCAGCAGAGCGATAGTGTAGAGGCCCTGACCGATTGGTTCCCCGCCGTCGGCCTCGATGAGGCAAAAGCGATCGTCTACACGGGCCAGAATATCGGCTCGATGAGCTGCAACTTCGCCGTCCAGACTGCTGTTCTTCGAACGGATGCACCGGATGCATGGTCCACCAGTCTATTCAGCTTCGGAAATGTTGCATTCCAGAGTTGTACGTCTGAGGTGTCCCTGACGGGCACGCTGACGAACAAGATGTGGGCCCGGTTCGGCGTCCTCTACCGCAAGAATACGACGGGCACCTACGCCCAGGCCGATCTGGGCGGCCAGGTCTCGTTCGTGTCACGGGGCATGCTGGTGGGGCAGATGCCCACGACCATGCTCTACGCGGACACCTGGGTCAACAGCAACCCCGGCGGCTGGGCAACGCGATGGTCCACCGATTGGGTACCCGCGGAGTGGTGTGACAAGGTACGCGCGGCCATCGAACTCGGTCATGACGTGACGGGAACGCCGGAGGTCCGCTTCGTCTACCAGACGGCGACCTACCGCACGTCAAACCCTGACTCAAACTGGGTGGCCGTCGGCGCTTCCACGTGGACTGCTGGAGGTACGGGATACACCGGTGACGTCGCGCTGTCGCTCTCGGGGAAGATGTGGGTGCGGTTTGGAGTTCAAATTCGGTCGACGGATGCTCCAACCGCGGGAACCCTTGACGGTGTGTCAGTGACGGCAGCGATTGGCGTGAGGCGCACATGACCGCCGGTTCGCCACATGCTACGTTGCGTGAAAATGCGATCGTAGCCACAGCAAACTGTCGCCGCATAGTTGGCGGCTGTGGAGCCGCAAGACGCAATTTGATGACCTCGTCGGTGGTTGGTATTGGATCGATCGACTGGCAGGAAGCCGTTTTTGCCCCACCTGCCATTGGCGACGCCCGGCGACGGGCAGTGTCGAGTTCTGTCCGCAAAGAATGGGCGGCCATCGATGTAAACGCGATACGTAACTGGGAAGATGCCATGGACCGCGGCGAACATTCCGCGTCAGCACCCCCAGTTGATTGGGAGTTATATTGGCAACAGCACTACGCAGACGGTTTATATGGGCCGGGTGCTGCAACATGTGATCCCATTCAAGCAATGCGAGATGCAGTGACCTGGATCGTGACCAATAGCGGGGGCATTCCACAGGGGGCGGGACTCACCATTGACGGAATTTGGCTGGACGAACACTGCAGGGTTCAGGGTGTGAATGGCGGCTGGGTGTATGACGCTTTTGGTTTCGTCGTGCCAGAGTGGCTTCGTAACCTAGTGCAGGGTGCTCGAGATTTCTTGGCTCGTTTTGGGAACGGGATGTCTAGTAGTTGGGACGACTTTAAGGACTGGGCTAGTGAATGGATTAGTGACGCGGGCACGACTTGGGAGGAGCGTGAACGGCAATGGGCAGAGGCAAGGGCGCGGATGGAAGCTTCGCTCAAGAAGCTCGAGGACGAGGTCAAGGCGTTCTTGAGCGGCAACGGAAACTTCTTCACAATCCAATGCACTACGAATCCGCAGCCGACGGACTATCCATGCAACAGCAATACCGGAGTGTCCTGGTACTACACCGGTGGTACTGACGACTGTACGCCTGCATGGGCCGGGTGTTACCCCCGAGGAGCTGTGCCGGATCTTGAGGAACCTTGATGCGAACCGATCCCGAGCCATCGGTGCGGACTGGAGCGACCGAGGTTTGGCGTTGGTTTTCGGCGCGAAGTCGATGTTATTTTCAGGTTGTGACGGTGGAGAGCGAACCAACTCGACAATTTGCCGTCATTTGTCCGTTGCCCTGGATTTGGACGTTGGGGCGTCGGCCATTGAAATCCGATCCGATGACGATTATTGTTTTGCACCCGGAACAAATGGGTCCGGCGCTGGAGTTGAGTGCGTGTGTCGACGGGAGAGTGGCAGTACCAGATTGGTTCGCGTCCTCGGACGTTGCTCGAGGCAACGTGATTCTTAAGGATGGCGAACTCCGGGACGGAGTCGTCGTGTGGCGGTCGTCACGAGATGACGAGTCTTTGGCGGAATCCATGACCTCTGCGAATATTGGCGGAGTCGTTATTGGTGGGGTGGTGCCAACGGTTTCGTTTTTCCAAAATGTTGGCATCACTTTCTTGGTGGCCTTTCGCTACGCAAAATGGTTTCTGCGCGGTCGACCGGAAGACCCCCTTTGGGCGGCGGGTTCGTTCAAACGAAAATTACTTGAGGGGAAGCAGGCTGAAGGACATGTTCCGTGATAGTGAAATGGCGAGCGTTAATGGGGCGATTGGGGTGAGGCGAGCATGGCTGGGAACACTGACGTCACGGGACATGGCACGGTTCGCGAAACGACCGAACTGAGTGGCCGGCTGTTTCATTGTGTAGACCGTTCGATCCCGCAAGATCAGTTCGGGTTTGAACGCGATCGGCGCATTGGGAACGCGATGCATGTACCGACGGGCACCAAACTCATCATGAGGACCGGTTGATGGAGGGCGATGCGCATGGCGCAATCAAGAGGTCGACCTACTCTGCGAAATGCACATCTGCGCGATGTACCAGTCGTCGAGGTATGTCCTACCGAGATGTGCGCGCCGGGCTCGACGGTGCGGTGATTCGAGCCAGCGAAGCAGAAGTGCGCTCGTTACGTAGAAGGCCTCCACCATCAACGTTGCTCGTTTTGGACCGGGACGTGTCGGTCGAGAGCGGAAGTCGGAGAACGTTCGACCCACTAACCATGGATGAGGGTGACGTTGACTCGCTCAATACCACGCCTGACATGGATGTTGGCGATCGCGTTGACGAGTCTTCCATCCGTCACTACTTCCGTTTTTTGGAGGGGGGCGAGGCACCACCAGGAGTGATCCCGGGCCTATATCGAGCTACAAGTGGCGCGTGGCACCGCCAAGACGCCGATTTTGTACCGGTACTCAATTTGTCATCGTGGCGGAGGCTTTTCGAGAATATCGATCCCTCGCTGCCGTTTATTGCTCTATGGCTTCCGGCCGACAATACATTGAGCGCGGATACTATCGTAGTGTTCGAATACGGTGTTGGGGATGGCGCATACCAATCCAAGGTGTGGAAGTGGCTCAAAAAGATCTTCTCAAAAAAGAAGACTGAAACTAAAGGCACTCCTGACTCCAGCCTTGAAGGGCTTCCCGATGTGGAAGATGCGGATTTGCCACCAACAAGCGGCGAGGCTCCAGAAGGCCCCAGTGGGGGAGACAGTGGTGACCCGTATGGTGGAGACGATGTACCAGGGTTTCTGGATCTCGATGCGGAGTGTGAGGCAAGTGAGTTGATATTGGAGAGCCTGATGGGTCTCACATGCTGCAACTGTCGGATGGGGCAGATAGTGTATGACGAGAACGGATGTGCCGAATCCTTCTTTTGCAGCAACTGCGATCCTGCACCATGCGCTTAACGGCGCCACAAGGAATCACCACAAGAGGGCGGGTGAAATCGGGCATCTTTGTTGTCTTGATCGGCACACTGGGCTGCATACACCACCAACGCCATGACTCCGCGGATCTAGACAGTTGCGTTGATCTCGTTGTAGTTTCGATTGACGAGGTGCCGTCCAACGAATGCAGTTGGATAAGCGGAAGTCCTCCTGAGCTGGTCTCGTTCTCGTTGGAGCCGACCCAAGGGTTAACGGGCGCGCGCGGAGCTTGTGCCGTAGTACATGGCACCACCAATGGGTACACGTGGCTGTTTGCTTTGGAGCCTGGTCGGGGCAACGCCTCGGTCTCGTGCGCAATTAACGGGTGTTCCTTTACGGTTCCGAAGAGAGATCTTCGCGAGCCGGTAATGCGAGTCCGGGCCTCCGCTATCGACAGCCACGGAAAGTGGGCGAACCGGTTCGTGCACGGCGCGTTGGGGAGCGTTACATGCAAGCCCTGGCATGCCAAATAGACTGCGCAGTCGCTGCGAGCTGCACCTGATTCGATTGGTGGATGGGTTTTCCTGTGCGTTGCAGTACCCGTGGCTTTAGACGCGGCATTTCGTCTCCATTTCACGGGTTGTCGGTCGGGCCAAGGTGCCGTGGGTCCGCGTACGGGATGTGGAGGGACGATCGGACCACGGGTCAACCGTCATTTTGTCGGGCGGATCAAATTTTACGCCCCATCCGAATCTTGGTGATGGAGTTCACGGCGCCGCGTCATTTTTTCGGCGCTTGGTGAATGATATGGCGCTCCCCCGGTCGCGCGGCCCTTCCCAGTCGATCGCGCCCAGACCGTCAACCGCCTCGCGCATCCGCGGGAACAGCGTCTCGTGCCCAGCGTAGTGTCGCCCGCGAGTCCCGCGCCCGTGGTGCCCGACGAGCGCGTCGATCACCTCATCGGGGACGCTCCCTAACCGCAACGCGGCCTGAAACGACGATCGGAACGCGTGTTCTGGACGCCCCGTCACGCGGTTGGCGGGCTTCCACGCGATCACGCGCACGCCATCCCACTTCGTGGCCTCCTCCCACGCGGCGCGGAACACGTCGGGACGGATCGACGCGCGCCGGTCGGAGCCGATGATTCCCCACGCGGGGAACAGGAGCGCGTCATCAGGGAGCGTCGCGACCCACGGCAGGACCTCGGCGACGAGGTGGCGGGACACCGGCACGGTCCGGTGCTCGGCCTTCTCGGCACGCGATTTGCCCTCGGTGATGGTGAGCGTCGCGTTCGCGAGGTCGAGATCGCAGCGTCGCAGTCCGATTACTTGGAACACGCGCAAGCCCGTGTATCGAAGAAACGTCCCGATCCGTCGCGTCTGTCCAGCATCAACGGGAAGGTGGCGCAGACAGGCGTCGGCCTCGACTAGCGTTGGCGCGGGGGGTGCGACGTAGATCGGCGGTCGAGGCAACACGGCCTTCGCCTCACGCGGTGGCGTCGGGACACCCGGGTAGTTCGCGGGATCGTCGGAAACCCAGCGCCACATTTCGAGAGCCGATCGCGCGCAGCCGTAGACGAACGACTCCGACAGGCCCTCCTTCTGCCAAAGAGCGACGACTTCGGTAAGGAGATCGCGCGACATCACGGTCGCGAAGACCGGTGCAGTGGTGGCGATCCCGCGCACATCGCGCACTGCCGCGAAGAACCGCGCCATGTGCTGCCCGTAGCGGCTCACCGATCGCGGCGTGCAGCGGGTTCGCTTCCAGGCGAGCCAGGCGACGCCGGCCTTCTCGATGTTCGCGACGAGCGCGTCAGCCGTGGCCGGCAGCTCGAACGTCCCCTCGTCGAGCAGGGCTCGGCGGATCCGAGTGACGGCCTCATCCCGCGCGTCCTTACCAACGACGGTCAGCGACCGCGAGCGGCGCGTGAGCCGACCGTCGGGCGTCCGCTCGGGAGCACCTTCGGGTCCAGCCACGAGTTCACGCCAACGCAGCTTGTACCGGCCACTGCCGAGGTCATCGATCGACACGGACGCCATGGGACCCTTCCAGGTCGGGCGCACGCGTCACCCGACACCCGGAAACGTAGCCGGTGTGTCCTCGGTGTGTCCACATGTCCCGACGACCGAAATCGGCGGTCAGTGACTGTTGGCGTACTAACTATTTTCCATCATGAATCGGCGCGGCGAACCCCGCGAAGAAGTCGTTCCCCTTGTCGTCCACCACCACGAACGCGGGGAAGTTTTCGACCTTGATCTTCCACACCGCTTCCATGCCGAGCTCGGGCATGTCGAGCACCTCGACGTGCTTGATGCTCTCCTTCGCGAGCACGGCCGCCGGGCCGCCGATGCTGCCGAGGTAGAACCCGCCGTACTGCTTGCACGCGTCGGTCACGACCTTGCTGCGGTTGCCCTTCGCGAGCGTGACGAAGCTGCCGCCCGCGGCCATGAACTGCGCGACGTAGGCGTCCATGCGGCCCGCCGTGGTGGGGCCGAACGAGCCGGACGCCATGCCCACGGGCGTCTTCGCGGGCCCGGCGTAGTACACGCAGCGCTCGCGGAAGTAGTCCGGCAGGGGCTCACCGCGGTCGAGGCGCTCTTTCAGGCGTGCGTGGGCGATGTCGCGCGCGACGACCAGCGTGCCGGACAGGGACACGCGCGTCTTGATCGGCAGCTTCGAGAGCGTGGCGCGGATCTCGGCCATCGGCCGATCGATGTCGACGTTCACCACGTCGCCGCCGAGGTCTTCGGCGTGGGGATCGGGCAGGTAGATGGCGGGGTTGGTCTCGAGCTGCTCGAGGAACACGCCGTCGTGGGTGATCTTGGCCACCGCCTGACGGTCCGCCGAGCAGGAGACGCCGATGCCGACGGGGCAGGACGCGCCGTGCCGCGGCAGGCGGATCACGCGGACGTCGTGGCAGAAGTACTTCCCGCCGTACTGCGCGCCGATGCCGAAGTCCTGCGTGAGCTTGAGCACCTGCGCTTCGAGCTCGGGGTCGCGGATCGCGTGGCCGAGGGCGTTTCCGATTGTGGGCAGATCATCGAGGTAGCGCGCGGACGCGAGCTTGACGGTCTTGAGCGTCTGCTCGGCCGAGGTGCCGCCGATCACGATCGCGAGGTGGTACGGCGGGCAGGCGGACGTGCCGAGCTTCCGCAGGTTCACATCCAGGAACGCCATCAACGACTTCGGGTTGAGCAGCGCCTTCGTCTCCTGGAACAGGAACGTCTTGTTCGCGCTGCCGCCGCCTTTGGTCATGAACAGGAACCGGTACTCGTCGCCGGGGACCGAGTAGATCTCGAGCTGAGCCGGCAGGTTGTTCCCGGTGTTCTTCTCCTCATACATCGTCTGCGGGGCGACCTGCGAGTACCGAAGGTTCGTGTTCGTGTACGTCTGCCAGATGCCCTTCGCGAGCGCCTCTTCGTCGTTGCCGTCCACCAACACGTGCTGGCCCTTTTTTCCCATCACGATGGCGGTGCCGGTGTCCTGGCACGACGGCAACACGCGGGCCGCCGAGATCACCGCGTTGCGCAGCATGGTGCGGGCGACGAACTTGTCGTTCTGCGACGCCTCGGGGTCGTCGAGGATCTTGCGCAGCTGGGCGAGGTGGCTCGGGCGGAACAGGTGGCTCACGTCGGCGATCGCCTCGGCGGCGAGGCGGGTCAGCGCCTGCGGCGCGACCTCGAGGATGCGCTTCCCGTTGAACACGCCCGTGCTGATGCCGTCGACGTCGAGCCTGCGGTACACGTACGGATCCGTGTGAACCGGGAACATCTCCTGGAACTGGAACTCGGGCATCGGGGCCTCCTTCAGCGGGCGGTGAGCGTGAAGCTCTTGCCCTGGGAGACGAGCGTAACGCCGTTCCACGCCACCACGGTGCGTCCGCTGGTGCTGAAAGCTGTTGCAGGGCCCAGCGTGCCAGGCTTGTCCGTGGTCCACACCCACAGGGCGTTCGACGACGGCCTGAGCACGGCGATCACGGGTTTGCCATCGAGGGTGCCCTCGGCGACCGTCTCCGCGGCCTTGTCGCCATCGACGTCGACGCTGTACGCCGTGGCGAACGAGACGCTCTTCAGGCCCGCCCACGCTGCAGCGGCGCGCACGGCCGCCACGTCGCCGGTGCCGAGGGGCACGGCCGTGGCGCTGGCGGGCCTGGCGCCTGTCCAGGCGGGGATGGGCGCGGGAGCGGTGCCGAACGCGCTGGGGCCCGCGCCGAGCAGCTCCATCACGATGGGCGCGAGCGGGCGTTCGCTGCCGGTGCCGATTCCGAGCGTGGGCTGCAACGGCGTACCGCGGGTCATCGCGCGCCCGACCACCCACGGGGAGCCGCCCGCGAGCGGGACGATGATCGTGGCGCCGCCGCCCGGGATCTCGATGCGCCCCTGGCCGATCGTGGGCGTGCCCGTGGCGGCAACCATCGCGCGCACGTCAAACCACCCGGCGCTGGCGGGGGTGAGGGATACCCTTCGGTCGCCCAGCGCGATCGCGACGACCTTGCCCGCTTCCACAGTTAGTTTTGGCGTCTTGACTTCGGGTCCGCACGAGGCCGGAGCGGCCACGGGAACGTAGGAGTGCCCGCCGGCGGCCTGAACATCGACGCTCCACACGTCGGTGGTTCCTGGGTCTGCGCAGGCGGGGAACGGTGGCCCGTTCGTGTGGTCCGCGGCGTTGCGCGCGATGTCTTCGGGTACGCCGTATTTGGCGACGTGGGCGACCAGCGCGTCGGTCCAGGGAACGGCCTTTCCGTCGGCCTGGCGCGCCACCCATGACGTCTTCAGCGTCTTCGGGTCGATCAGCTGCGGATCGACCTTCACGTTCATGGTGCCGTCGGCCGACAATTCGACCTTTACGAACGCGTCGAGGTGCGTCCGCAGCAACGTGGGCACCTGCCCCGGGTAGCGCCGCGCGACGCCGACGACCTCCTCCGGCGTCGTGATCGCGTGCAGCGCCGACTCCGCTGCGCGCTCATAAGCGAGCTCAGCGGTCGGGGTGCCGGGGTACTTGTCGCCGACGGCGAGGTAGTCGGCTTCGGTCGCGTCGTAGCCGACGGCGTCGAGCGAGAGCTCGGCCTCGCGCTTCTTCGCGCCTGTGGCCCAGGACGTGTCGCTCCATTCCTTGCGGAACGTGGACCACGACTCGATCGTGTCGGCGCGCTCGGCGTCGCCGAGCCAGATCTCGGCGCACACATGACGCAGGCGCGGGTCGGCGCTTTGAGCCGTGCCGCCCCAGGCCTCGCACTTGCCGCGGGCGACGGACTCCTTGCCGGTGTCGATCCAGGTACGCACCTTGGCGGCCCGGACGGTGACGTCGGCGGCGAGGGCATCATCGGCGAGGGCGACGAGCAATGCGACGGCGAGCAACCATCCTCCGGGCGACGCGTTTAGCCGATCGCGCGCCTGTCGGCGAGCACACTGCGCGCGTTTCGAGCGCTTACGGCGTTACCGTTCCGGAGTTTCCGGGCGGCGCCGCCGGGCCGCCGGTCTTTAGCTGCTCGGCGACGCGTTCGACGGAGAAGCGGTTGTCGTCGTACCGCTCGACGAGCCGCCCCTCGCGATCCAGGACGAGCAGCCGCGAGCCGTGCAGCAGGTCACCGTGGTCGCGCATGACGTTCAGGCCGGCCTTTGACGCGACGTCCTTGAGGGTTGCGTCGTCGAGGCGACCGAACTGCCAAACGCCTGGAAGCGCCCCGGTGGTGACCGCGAAGGCGTCGAGCACCTCGCGCGTGTCCGTGGCGGGATCAAGGGTGACCGTGACGATGCGCGCGTCGGTGCCGACCAGCGCTTGCAGCGCCTGCAGCTTGGTGACCAGCGCCGGGCAGAACTCGGGGATCGGACACGTGGTGTACAGGAACCCGAGCGCCGTGGGACGATCCTGGCCTTGCCCGACGACGATCGCCGACCCGCCGACGTCCACGGTCACCGGCGGCAGCACCTCGGTGGGCCGGAGCGGCATCGGCGGCAGCACCAGGGCGGGCAGCTCGACGTGGCCGGTGACGCGGATCCGATCGAGCCACGATCCTCGCTCGTCGATCATCAGCCGGGCCACGATCTCGTCGCCGCGCGTAAGTTCGGCGATCTCCGAGGGATCGCGCACCGGGAACGGCATGGTCATCGGCCCCATGAAGTCCTTGATCGCGTGGTGATCGACGACGATCTCGTCTGGCCTGTGCACCTCGAGCACGGTGCCCTCGAGGATGTGGGCCCGGCTGCCCCAGTCGTCGCACGCTGCGAGCGCGAGCAGCAGAAGCACTACAGGCCCTGAAGCGACGGCCGGCTGCGCTGCCTCGCGATGGACACGCTGCCCACCGCCCACAGCAGATCGCTCGTGGTGGTCGGCTTCGCGTCGGCGATCGCGCGCTCGAATCGGTCCGTGGGCGTGTTGCCGGCGCCGTACAGCGACCAGCGCGCGCCGCGGTTCACGAAGAAGAAGCGCTCGTCGCGGATCTCCCACTCCCAGGCGCCGCCGTCAGCGAGATCGCGGTGCTGAACCTCGACGTCGGCCGCAAAGCCCATCAGCAGCGGCGCGAGCCAGGACTCGTCGGGCAGCAGGTCGATCTGGCGGAAGAACAGCTCGGGCCCGACGAACAGCCGCCCGGCGATGCCGCCGCCGACCTGCACCGCGGACGTCGTCCAGCGGCCGAGGCGGCCCTTCCGCCCGCCGAACCGGTGACCGCCGCGCGGGACGAGGTCCTCCGCGAGGTACAGGGCGCGGACGGCGCGTTCTTCGCGCGCCACAGCGTAGCGAACGGGCTTGCCGTCCAGGCTTTCGCGGTAGATCCGCTCGAGCAGGGACTTCTCGGGTAGCGCTGGAATTACCACGCGACGCTCGACGAGCACGCGGGCTTCTTCGCCGTAAACCGTGAGCTGGCAGTCGCGCAACCGTGGCACCGAATGGGAGAAATCTATTGGCTCGCGAAGCTACCACAACGCGCGCTAGAGGGTGGTCAAGACTCCTTCGACGCCGCGGAGCACCTCCCACACGTCGAGCACGCGTTCCGCGTCGACGACGTGGATTCGTACGCAGATGGCGACGTAGTTGCCGTTGCGCGAGCGACGTTCGGTCACGTCTTCGGCGCGTGAGCCTTCGCCAGCCGCAGCCACGATCGCGCCGACCACCGCGGCGGTCGCGTGGGGCAACACCACGGCGCGAAACTCGAACGCGCCGGGGAAGGTGTGGTGATTGCGGAGCAGCGTCAGCGAGTCTTCGCGATCCACGGGGCCCTCCGAACGGGTTGATCATCGCACACGCGGGGCGACGGTGTATCTTCCCGCGCATGTCTGTCATCCGTACGCCGCCCGGCGCTCGCTGGGACTGTCACGCCTGCGGCGATTGTTGCCGCCTCTACGATCTTGGGCCGGTGGAGCCCGCGATCATCCGCGGACTTCAGGATCGCAAGATCGAAGACCACTGGGCGCCCGCCAAGGACGCGCCCTGGTACGAGATTCGGCGCGCTCCGGATGGTCGCGAGGTGTTCTTCCTCACGCACCGCAACGGCCAGTGCGTGTTCCTGAAGGACGACAACCTTTGCGCGGTGCACGGCCTGTTCGGGTCCGAGGCGAAGCCCGCGTTCTGTCGCGAGTTTCCGTTCCATGTGCTCGACGATCCGCGCGGGACCGTCGCCGTCGTGCGCCCGTCGTGTACGAGCGCCCATCTGGGCGTCGCCGGGGGCACCCCGGTGGCCGAGCAGGCCGCTGCGGCGGTCGCGTTGCCGCGCGTGATGGGGCGCCGCCGGTGGGCGCCGGCCGAGGTCGGTGTCCTACCGGACGCGGCGCTGCCGATCGAAGCGTGGATGGATCTCGAGGCGCGGGTGATCGCCGCGATCACGGACGACGGTGAGCCGGAAGCCCAGATCGCGGCGTTGCGGGGGACGTTGTTCGCCGCCGTGGGTCGCGCGCCGGGGCCTGGAGACGCCCACCGCGCGCGCATGGCGTGTGGTGCGGTGATCGAGGCCCTGCGGCGGCTGATGGACCGCGCGGCGAACGATCCCGATCCGCGCGCTGAGGCCCACCGCGTCGCGTTCGCCCGCGCGATGCGCGACCTGCTCGTCGCCGCGCTGGGGGGCATGGCCGCACCTCGCCCGCTCGCGCCGGACGGCCGTGCGTACCTCGCGCAGGTGCTGCGCACCTTCCTGCTCGCAAAAGGTCAGGCGCCGATCGGCAGCGTGGCCGAGGGCCTCGGCGCGTTCCTGGTCGAGGTCGCCGTCGTTCGCGGCGCCGCGCCCGGAGAGGGGCCGATCGACGCGAAGGGCGTCGGCGCGGTGGTCGCGAAGTGGTCCAAATTGACTGACAACCCGGCGATCGCTGGCGTGTTGCGCATGGCGCGACCCGCGTTGTACGACGCCTTCCTGAACGTGGAGACCTCGTGAACGACGCACCCTTCGATCCAGACGCCCCCGCCGAAGGGGACGGCCTGTTCGGGTTGCCCCATTCTCCCGACGAGGCGTCCGTGGTCGTGATCCCGGTCGGGTTCGAGGCCACCGCGAGCTTCCGCCGCGGCACCAAGGACGCGCCGACCGCGATCCTGGAGGCCTCCCGTCAGGTGGATCTGCACGATCTCGAGACCGGCGACCCCTGGACCGCGGGCATCGCGATGGAGGATGCCGACCCGCGGGTCGCGGCCTGGGAAGCTGCTGCAAGCGCCGACGCGTGTGTCGTGATCGCGAACGGCGGCCGGGACGCGGGTGACGGCGAACGCTGCGCCCGGGTCGACGCGATCATGCGGGAGCTCAACGCCCACGTCGAGGCCCGCACGAAGCACTGGCTCGATCAGGGACGGATCCCGGCGATCCTCGGCGGCGATCACAGCGTCCCTTACGGGGCGATCAAGGCGGCGAGCGAGAAGTTCCCCGGGCTCGGCATCCTGCACGTCGACGCGCACGCGGACCTTCGCGTCGCGTACGAGGGGTTCGAGTTCTCGCACGCGAGCATCCTGTACAACGTCTCGCGGCTGCCCGGCGTCGGTCGGATCGCCCAGGTAGGCATCCGCGACTTTGGCCGCGCCGAGCGCGAATTCGCCGAGTCGAGCGACAAGATCGAGACCTGGTTCCACACCCGCCTCGCGTGGCAACTCGCGGGCGGCGCGAACTGGCGCAAGCTGTGCGAGGACATCGTCCGGCCGCTGCCAAAGGACGTGTGGATCACGTTCGACATCGACGGCCTCGAGCCCGCGTTGTGCCCGAACACCGGCACCCCCGTGCCGGGCGGGTTGAACTGGGATCAGGCGCTGGTGCTGCTGCGCACGCTCGCGGAGAGCGGTCGGCGCATCGTTGGGTTTGATCTGAACGAGGTCGGCAACGACGAGTGGGACGCGATCGTCGGCGCGCGGGTGCTGTACAAGCTCGCGGGCTGGGCTGTCGCGACGCGCCCCGCATAAAGCAAAAACCGCGCTCGCCTTTCGGAGAGCGCGGCCTTTGTTGAACTCGAACCGCGTGTTTGACGCGGCAGCGAGGTCAGAGCTTCTGCGAGTAGAACTCGATGATCGCGTTCTCGCTGATCTCGAGCGGGAGGTCGCTCCGATCCGGGGCGGCCGTCAGCTTGCCGACGACCTTCGCGGGATCGAACTCGAGCCAGCCCGGGCGGGTGGTGGTGCCACTCGTCGCGAGCACTTCCTGCACGAACGTCTTGTTCTTCGACTTCTCACGGACGCTGATCTCGTCGCCCGCGCTGACGTGGAAGCTCGGACGATCGACGCGCTTGCCGTTGATCAGGATGTGGCCATGGACCACGAGCTGACGAGCGGCCTGGATGGTGCGCGCGAGACCAAGGCGCCACACGATCGCGTCGAGACGCGACTGAAGCAGCATGATCAGGTTGAGGCCAGCGGGGCCGCGAAGCTGCGACGCGCGCTTGACGTAGAGCTTGAACTGCCGCTCGAGAATGCCGAAGTGCCAACGGGCCTTCTGCTTCTCCAGCATGCGGATCTTGAAGTCTGAGGGTTTACCGGCGCGGCGTGTGCCGTGCTCTCCGGGTGGGAACGGGCGATCCAATGTCGCCGCGGTCGTCAAACCGGGGAGCACCACACCCACCCGACGGCATCGCTTGAGCCGGGGTCCACGATAACGAGCCATTTAATGCTCCAAATGTGTGTGCTTGTGAAAGGGATCAGGGGTTCGATCGGAGCGATCGTGGGCATGATCCCCAGGGATGGCCGCCAGCATGCTGACGACCGCAATGAAGAGGCGTACTACTTCACTTCGCGGTGAAGGGTCTGCTTCTTCAGGTAGGGGTTGTACTTCATCAACTCGAGGCGCTTGGGCGTGTTCTTCTTGTTCTTCATCGTGGTGTAGCGGCTCACGCCGGCAACACCCGAACCACGCTGTTCGGTGCACTCGAGATGGATGACTGTACGGGCGACATTCTTCTTCTTCGCCACGGCCTGTCTCCTTGCTGTCGCGACGGACCACCCGAAGCGAGCGGCCCGGTTAACCGGGTCAGACCTGATCGCGCAAACGTGGAGGTCCCGATGCGGCCCTGGTTCGTCCTATCGTTCGCCCTGGCGGCGTGTAAACCCTCGGCCGAATGTACGGTCGATTGCGGAGGGGACGCGGACACCGACGCGGATTCGGACGCCGACACGGATTCGGACACCGACGCCGACACGGATTCAGATACCGACGCCGATACGGACGCGGACAACGACGAGGCTTTGGTCAGGGACCTGATCGCGTCGGGCGGGGACGCGGAGGCGGTATTGGCCACGGTCGCCGGCAACACCGGCTGGCCGGTGCACACGGCGGACGACACGTACCTGTTCGTGTACGGCGACACCGGTGACTGGTCCCTTTGCGGAGACGCGATGGGCTGGTACCCGGACCCCTGCGTCGCGATGACGGCAGGAGCCGGATTCGTGTGGGCCGAGGTGACGATCCCGTCGCCTGAAGGCTCTTTCTACAAGTTCCGCGACACTTCGGACTACGTGGCGGACCCGCTCGCGCGGTCGCACTCGTACGATGTGTTCGGGGACGTCAGCTACGTCGAGCCCCCCGCCACTGGATGGTGGATCGATCGGTGGCCAAACCTCGGCGGGCACACGATGTCCGCGCGCGAAGTGAACGTGCTCGTTCCGGGCCACGGCGGCCCCTACCCGGTGCTGTACATGCACGACGGGCAGAACCTGTTCGAGTGGGATCCACCTGGGTTCGTGGCCTCGGGCTGGTTCGTCCAGGACGCCGCCGCCGCGCTTTCCACGCCGATCATGGTGGTCGGAATCGACAACACGGCCGACCGCTTCGACGAGTACACCCACACCGACGAGGTGGACGGGTCCTACGTGTTCAACGCGCGCGGCGACGACTACGCGGACTACGTCACGCTCGACATCAAGCCGTTCATCGAGGCCCGGTACCCAACGTCGGATCGCGCCGGCGTGATGGGGTCCTCGCTCGGCGGCCTGATCAGCTTGTGGATCGGCCACCGGTACCCAAGCCAATACGACTTTGTCGGGGCGATGAGCCCGTCGCTGTTCATCGGCGCGGTCGACAGCGCGGGCCCGACGATGCGCGAGGCGTACCTCGCCGACCCGGTGCACCCGTTCACGATCTACGCGGACTCGGGCGGAGCCGCGGGCGGAGGAGGCTGCACCGATCCCGATGGCGACGGCACGTTCGAGGACGACCCCGACAGCAGCGACGACTACTGCGACACGCGCGCGTTCGTCGATGCGATGGCCGACCACGGCTATGTCTGGAATGACAACTTGTTTCACTGGTACGCCAGCGGCGCGGAGCACACCGAAGCGGCCTGGGCTGACCGACTTTCGCATCCGTTCGCGATCTTCGCCCAGCCCTGACGGCCACTGGCGCCAGGAGCGCGACGCGAAATTCGCCGATTTTGAGACGGCGCGATACGCGCGGAGGCCTTTTGGAGGTCCTCGTGCGCGTCCTCGCCCTTCTCCCGCTGCTGTTCCTCGTCGCTTGTCCGCCGCCTCCCGTGCCGGTCGTCCCCGGAGACCTCGCGGTCACCGGTGAGAAGGTCGCCACCGTCGATGGCATCGTGATCACGCAGGACATGGTGGACGCCATCACCTGGCGCATCCCGCCCGATCAGTTCGAGAAGATCAAGGGTGATGACGCCCAGTACAAGAACATGCTCGACCAGATCATGTTCGGTCAGGTCCTCTACAAGAAGGCCCTCGACGAGAAGATCGCGGACGACCCCGCCGTTCAGCGCAAGATCGCGATGAGCGTGCGCGAAGTCCTTGCTGCGCAGGTGATCGACTCCGTGGGCCAGAAGGCCGTCACGGAAGAGGCGATCAAGGCGGCGTACGACAAGCACGCGGTGCAGTACAACCGCCCCTCGATCAGCCTCAAGCACATGATCCTGCCGGACAAGGCCAAGGCCGATGAAGTCGTGGCCTCCCTCAAGGCGGGCGGCGAATTCGGCGCGCTCGCGCAGAAGAACTCGATCGACGGCGGCCAGAACGGCGGCGACCTCGGTTGGGTGGAGCGCGGTCGCCTCATCCCCGAGCTCGAGACGCCCGCCTTCGCCGCTGCGAAGGGCGAGGTCGTCGGCCCCGTGGAGACGTCGCACGGCTTCCACGTCATGTTCGTCGGGGACGTGCGCCAGAACACGCCACTCGAAGATGTGCGCGAGTCGCTGACCGAAGAGGTCAAGCGCGAAGCCCTCAACGCCTACGTCGACAAGGTCAAGGGCGAAATGAAGGTCGAGTGGGCGGGCGCGGCGACGAAAGAGACGCCCGCGGACGGCGCTCCTGCAGCACCTGCCGCCACCGACGGCGCAGCCGCGGTCCCCCCGGGGCAGTGATGTCGCGCCCCTGGATCGTCGTCCTCGGGGCCTCATCCGGGTTCGGTGCGGCTTCCGCGCGAGCGTTCGCCCGCTCTGGCTACGGCGTGTTCGGCGCGCACATGGACCGCCGCGGCGGCATGCCCGCGGTGGAAGCGCTCGTGGCCGAGCTCAAGTCGTACGACGTTCCCGTGCTGTTCCAGAACGGAAACGCGGCAGACGACGACCTTCGCGCGTCTTCCGTGGCTCAGCTGAAGGAAGCGGTCACGGCCGACGGCGGACACGTCCGCGTCCTGTTGCACTCGCTCGCCTTCGGAACGCTGCGGCCGTATTTCTCTGAAGAATCGCCGCTCAGTCGTCGGCAGCTCGAGATGACGCTCGACGTGATGGCGAATTCGCTCGTCTATTGGACGCAAGACCTCGTCAAGGCCGGCCTGCTCGCGCGCGGTGGGCGGGTGTACGCGATGACCTCGGCGGGGTCGATCGTCGCGTGGCCGTCGTACGGTGCCGTTTCCGCCGCGAAGTCGGCGCTCGAGTCGCATGTGCGCCAGCTCGCCGTTGAGCTCGCGCCGCAGGGCATCACCGCGAACGCGATCATGGCGGGCGTCACGCTCACGCCCGCGCTCGAGAAGATCCCCGGCAGCGATGTGCTCGCGGCCGCTGCGCTCAAGCACAACCCGCACGGGCGGCTCACCACGCCGGAAGACGTGGCCTCCTGCCTCACCGTGCTCGCGCGGCCCGAGACGGCGTGGCTCACCGGCAACGTGATCCGCCTGGACGGCGGGGAGATGATCGCAGGGTAGTCCACTGTTCGACGCTTGACCTCAACGATCGCTCCGCTATGATGCGCCGCGAACGGAGGAAGTCGTGCAAATCGAAGTCGAAGCGCGGCCATCGTACGGGATGGCCACCGTCACCCTGAACAAGGGCGACAAGATCACGGCCGAGAGCTCGTCGATGGTGGCGATGTCCTCCGGGCTCGGCATCGAGACGCACTTCAACGGCGCCGGTGGCGGCGGGTTCGGGGATTGGGTGCAGGCCGCGTTCACCGGCCTCGTGCGGCGGTTCATGGCCGGCGAGACGATGTTCGTGAACACGTTCACCGGCACCAAAGACGGCCAGCAGGTCATGCTTGCGCCGTCGATGGTCGGCGACGTCGAACACATCGTATTGGACGGGCAGCGCAAGATCGTCGTGCAGGCGTCGAGCTACCTCGCGTCGGGCAAGGGCATCACGATCGACCTGATCTGGGGCGGCTTCGCGATGCTGTTCGGCGGCGAGGGCGCGTTCTTCCTTCAGTGCAAGGGCACCGGAGATCTGCTGATCAACGCGTACGGCGGCATCGAGAAGCTCGAGATCGACGGTGGCTACATCGTCGACTCGGGCCACGTCGTCGCCTGGGAGGGCGACCTGAAGTACTCGATCCGCAAGGCGGGCGGCTGGAAGAGCGCGATGCTCTCCGGCGAAGGCCTCGTGTTGGAATTCAAGGGGAAGGGGACGCTCTGGATGCAGACGCGGAACCTGAGCGCATTCGTGGGCTGGATCAGCCCGTTCCTGCCGGGGGTTTAGTCATGACTACGCTCGCTTCGCTCGCTGCGCGCTCTTGGGAGCTTGCATGAACATCGAGATCAAGTACCGGCCGGCCTACGCGCTCGCCGTCGTCACGCTCGCCCAGGACGAGGTCGTCGTCGCCGAAGGCGGCGCGATGGTGAGCATGGACACGCACCTGCAGATGACGACGACGGCGGCCAAGAAAGAGCAAGGCATGATGGGCGCCTTGTTCAGCGGCCTCAAGCGCCTCGTCGCGGGCGAGTCGTTCTTCCAGAACCGATTCACCGCGGTCGGCGCGCCAGGCACCGTCACGTTCGCGCCAACACACGTCGGCGACGTCGCTGTCACCGAGCTCGACGGCACCACGGGCCTCACGCTGCAGAGCAAGGCGTACCTTTGCAGCGGCCCGGACGTGAACGTGGACGCCAAGTGGGCCGGCGCGAAGGGCTTCCTCGCCGGTGAGGGCATGGTCATGTTGAAGGCGTCGGGCAAGGGTCCCATCGCGTTCAACACGTTCGGCGCGCTCAAGGTCGTCGACGTGACGGACTCGTTCATTGTGGACACCGGCCACGTCGTCGCGTTTCAGGACACGCTGAAGTTCACGACGCGCCGCTTCGGCTCGGGCATCTGGTCGTTCCTGGCGGGCGGCGAGGGGCTTGTTTGCGAGTTCAAGGGCACCGGCCGGCTGTGGCTGCAGACGCGAAACCCGGTCGCGTTCGGCATGGCGATCGGCCCAAAACTTCCAATGCGTGAGGGCTGACCATGCAGTTCGAGATCAAGAACAAGCCGGACTTCGCCTGCCTCACGGTCACCTTCGCCAACGGCGAGAAGGTGCAGACCGAGACGGGCGCGATGATGGGCATGTCGCCGGCGCTCAAGATGGAGACGAACATGCAGGGCGGCCTGTTCGCAGCCGCCAAGCGCGCGCTCGGCGGCGAGAGCATGTTCCTCAACACGTACACCGCCACCGCCGACGGCCAGCGCCTGGACGTCGCCCCGTCGCAGCCCGGCGACATGGAGCACATCAAGCTCGAGAACAGCGCCGTCGCGGTGAGCAAGGGCGGCTACGTCGCGTGTACACCAGGCGTGACGATCGACGCCAAGTTCGGCGGCTTCTCGTCGTTCAAGGCCGGGGAGGGGCTCGTCATGCTCCGCTGCCACGGCACCGGCGATCTGTGGATCTCCTCGTACGGCGCGATTCACTGCCAGCAGGTGACGGGCTCCTACATCGTCGACACCGGTCACATCGTCGCGTTCGACGAGAGCCTCACGTTCAGCGTGCGGCGC
Organism: Pseudomonadota bacterium; assembly: GCA_947505245.1. Taxonomy (GTDB): domain Bacteria; phylum Myxococcota_A; class UBA796; order UBA796; genus SYKL01. The sequence continues at coordinate 29,521 of CANNIZ010000004.1, forward strand.
ACCGGCGGCATGAAGTCGCTATTCTTCTCGGGTGAAGGCATGGTGTGCGAGTTCAAGGGCACCGGCCGCGTGTGGTTCCAGACGCGCGGCGCGAGCACGCTTGCCGCGTTCCTGCACCCGTTTCGCCGCATCAAGCCGAAGTCGAACTGATCAGCGCGCCTCGACCGTCGTGCCTGTCCAGTTTGCGAGCAGGAGCTCGAAGGGGCGGGTGGTGACGTCGTCTCCGCGGCCGGCATCGCTGACGTGGCCGTGGATGACGAGGTTGTCACCGTCGGGTGACAGGCGGCCCACGTGTAACTGGTAGCCGGTCGAAGGGCAGATCCCCGCCGTGTACACGGCGACGAGGGATCGGGTGGCCCAGTCGACGCCGGACAGGTCGACAGGGGGTGGATGATCGGGGGTGTCGATCTGCGGAAACGCGGTGAGAAGGGCCTCCGCCTCGGACGGGTCGCGGGCGAGGTCGGCCGATAGTACGCGGCAACATTCGACCATATCGCCGGTGCAGTCCGTCGGATCGGAGTCTTCCGCACCGACGCCTTCGCCTTTGACGACCACGTCGTAGGGCACGCAGCTCGCCACGAGGAGGGGGAAGAGCAGGCGACGGGTCATGGCTCCTTCCGGACGCGCCGGACGTCGAGGACCCGGCTGGAGAGCGCGAGCGCGACCAGGAGAGCGCCCGCGAATGAGCCTTTGCCGGGTCCCGTGGAGCACAAGCCGGGAGGAGCGGAGAACGACCGGTCGAAGTCGGTCATGCACGTGGTGACGAGGTCCGAGGGGGTACCGGTACCGTCCACCTGTTGGACGTCGACGCAAAGCTCGGTCGGCTCATCGACGCCGGGCTGGAGCATGAACGGCACGTCGTCGAGCGGGTGATCGGCGACCAGGTACTGGCTCGGCGAGCCGATTCCGTCGATCACGAAGTAGGAGAGGCCGTCGGGATCGGGCGCCGGGGACAGGTCTGTCCAGGTCAACGCGTTCCCGCCGTCCTGGTACCAGATCGCCGAGTCCATGGTCGCTGTTGGGAGGCCGGTCATGCCCTGCAGATCGGCATCCCCGGTGGTGAACGAATTCGACCAGGCCGGGCTGTCGTTCGTGCTGCCGCCGTCAGGTGTCGCTTGGACCGTGAGCGTCGCGTTGCTCGGCAGGCGCGTCGGCGGGGTCAGGACGGCCAACGCCCATTCCCCGCCGTCCCAGGTCCACGGCGCCGCAGCGAGCACGGCCCCGGATTCGTCCTCCACGGACAGCGTCCAATTCGTGGAGCCCTCGCAGTTGCTCCACAGGATCATGGTCAGCGGAGCGTCGGGGGGAACCGCTTGCGCGCTGTAGCCCGGGCGCGTGTCGATGACGTGGAGCGGCTCGCAGGCCACCTGCGCCGCTTCCACCCGTGACGCGAGCATCAGTGTCAGCAGCACAGAGCCTCCTCGCGTGGTCCTACCTCGATCGACCCGCTCAGGCCTTCTTCAGCTTGAGGACCTGGCCCGGGTGGATGACGGTGTTGTCGAGGTCGTTCCAGTCGCGAAGCTCGGCGATGGAGCAGCCGTACTTCGTCGCGATCTCGCCCAGGCTGTCTCCGGAGCGGACCGTGTACTTCGTCCACTCCGACGCCGGCACGTAGATCGTGAGCTGCTGGCCCACCGTGATCGACGAGGCGTTCGTGATGTGGTTCCACTTCTGCACGCTCGACAGGCCCACGCCGTGGGCTTCTGCGATCTGGCCGAGCGCGTCGCCGCGTTTCACGGTGTAGACCACCTTCGTCGACGTCGTGGGGGTGGAAGACGAGGACGTAGCCGCCTTCGCGACGGTGCTCGCGGGTGCGGCCGCCGCCGTCGAACCTGCGCCTACCTTGAGGCGCGCGCCGACGAGGATCTTGTCGCTCTTCAGGCTGTTCCAGGTGCGGATCTGGCTGATGGACGTGTCGTACTTGGACGCGATCTCGGTGAGCGTGTCGCCCGAACGGACCGTGTAGTACTTGGGTGCGACGGCCTTCGGCGCGGGCGCTTCGGCGCGAGCGGTGGTCGACGTCGCGCGAGGCGCGGCATCGGCCGTGGTGAGCGTGGTGTGACCCGACGACGTCCACGACGTGGGGCCCGTGGTGGGCGAGGGCTCGGACATGCGGCCCGCGACCTCGGCTCCGGCGCCCGTCTTCGGGATGACCAGCGTAGCGCCGACCTCGATGATGTTCTTGTTCGTCAGGTGGTTGGCGGTGACGATGTCCGTCACGGTCGTCCCGTAGTTCGACGCGATGATGCCGAGCGTCTCACCGCGGCGAACGGTGTGGACGGTCGCGGCAACCCGCTGCTCTTGCGGGACGGCGTCGAGCTTGGCGAGGAACGTCTCCTTCGAACCGACGGGCACGCGCGCTTCATAGCCCTCGGGCGGCGTGGAGTAGCGGCGGAGCGCCGGGTTCAGATCCTGGAACTCCTGGAGCGTGACACCGGCGCACTTCGCGAGCACGCCGAGGTCGACGTTGCCGGGGACCTTTGCGATGTCGTAAACCAGCGCGTCCTGGTACTTGATGTTCGTGAAGCCGTACCAGTCGGGGTGGTGGCCGATGATCGCGGCGGCCATGATCTTCGGGACGTAGTTGTCGGTCTCGGGGTGCAGGTACGGACCGTTCTCCAGCACCCAGAAGTCCTTGCTGCCGGCCTTCTCGGTGGCCCGCTTCACGCGGCCCGGGCCGGCGTTGTACGACGCCCACGCGAGCGGCCAGTCGCCCCACATCTTGTGAAGGTCAGACAGGTGCGAGACACCCGCCTCCGTGGCCCACTCGGGATCGCGGCGCTCGTCGATGTAGTAGTCGATGCGCAGGTCGTACATGCGGCCGGTCGCGGCGATGAACTGCCACAACCCGGCGGCGTCGGCCGACGAGTACGCGTGCGGGCTGTACCCCGACTCGATCATTGAGAGATAGACGAGGTCGTGCGGCATTCCGCGCTCGTCGATCTCGCGCAGCATCATTGGACGGTAGCGCGTGGACCGCGAAAGCCAGCGTTCGTAGTATTTGCGACCCGGGCCTGTGAAGTACTCCATCCAGCGGACGACGTCGTCGTTGATCACGACCGGGATGTCGAACTCACCGGGGTCGATGTCTGCGAGGTGCAGCGGGTCGTTCGCAAGCGACTTCTTCGGGTCCGCGTAGAAGCTGGTCGGCGGCGACGGGTTCGCGAACCCGACGGTGGGCAGCTTCTCGTCGATCAGGCGCAGGTCTTCGGCCTGCTCTTCGCCGCGCTCTTCGAGCTCGTGCAGGACCTCGGTGGACGGGGCGGGCTCGCCTTCCATGCGGCGCACCCAGGTTCCGAGGCCCTCCTCGACGGGCTCGGCCGCGGGAGCGTCCGGATCGGGGCCTTCGTCCGTGGCTTCGGGGTCGGCGGGCGCTGGCTCGGCGGAGGCCGTCTCGTCGGCGCGCAGCGCCTCTGCGGCGGGCGTGCCGGGGCGATGTTTGGTGACGCTGACCGAGCCGTCGGCCGGGCGAACGATGGGGTCGCGGGCTTCGGCCGTGGTGACCGTGGTGAACAGCGCGATGAGGGGGAGCAGCATCCGGACGTGCATCGACTCACCTGGGGCAAGGACGGTCTATGCTCAGGTTAGCTCACCCATGGATCCGCGGTCAAACGGGATCCAACAAAAACTGTTCAGGTGAAGCATCAAGCGTGGGCTTTTTCTGCCAACCCCGACGCTTGTTCGACGCAAGACCCCCAGGCGGTATTCAATGAACGGCGACCCGCCGCGGGGACTCTTCCCGGCGCGCGGGCGTGTGCACGGCGTCGATGAACGCGCGCACGTCCCGCATGGTGCGGCCCTGGCGGCGAACCACGACAGCCGCTCCGAGCACGACCAGCGCGGCGCCGTCGCCACCGCCGGGAGCGAACGCGACGGAGAGCCGGAGCGCTTCGAAGCAGCGGGACTCCCGCTCGGCGCCGTGCCCCTGGAGGCGCGCGACGACCCAGTCGTGCAGCACGCCCGAGATCCCGGTGTGGTCGATGTCGATGAGCGCGTTGATCGCTTCGGCGGCGGCGTCCCGGTCGTCGAGCCACAGCGACAGCAGCACGCGGGCCGCGAGCGCGTACGTGTTCTGGTGGCGCAACGGAGAGCCGATGCCCATTCCCATCCAGGTGCCGATGGCCTGGTGGCACGCGAGAGCCGCGTGCGGCCGAACAGCGGCCACGACCGCGGTGGCCATCGCGAGGCGCACGCGACGATCGGCGTCTTCGGCGTCGGCCGTGGTGCTGGTCACGCGCAGCAGGGAGCCGAGCATCGCGTCGGCAAGTTGCTCCGCTTCGGCGGGGAGTTCGCCGGGGCTCGACGCCAGGAGCGCGTTCGCCAGGGCCTCTCCGGCGACGGAGTAAGCGGGGTGCTCGTCCCGACTGCGGAGGATCTGCACCAAACGACCAAGCATCCGGCGGTCGGGGCACACAACTCGGCCAAACGCAGTCATCTCGTCCTCCCGGGCATTCGCTGCCCTCTTGGAACATTGACGCGCCGCCGCCCAGAAAGGTCGTCTCGGAGTGTCATCGGACATCCCGAGTCATCGGATCGGAGTCGGGTTTTTTTCACCTGTGGGTTGACGTCGGGCCTCCAAAGGGGCACCGATAGGGGCCGCCGGAGGTCTCTCAGATGCGTCGTCTACTCCCTTTGCTCGCGCTCGTGCCCCTCGTCGCTCACGCGGGCGTCCCACAGGGAGCCGACGCCGTCGACATCGCAGGCGCCGTCGAGTTGCCGATGCTTGTGGCCGGGGAAGGGGTACCTGCCGTCATGGTCACCGTGCCCGGCGATGGTGCCGACGCCAAGGATCAGGACTTTCTCGCTGTGGTGGACGTCGGGTCCTCGCAATCGACGATCTCGCCGGCCATGGCGGATGCGCTCGGGCTCAAGAAGGGCAAGGGGAAGTTCGCCCCGGGCACAGCGCCGGTCGAGTACGTGGTCATCCCCACGCTGAAGGTCGGTGAGGTCACCCTGCACGACCTCGGCGCCCTGGTCGCCGAAGGCGAAGCGGAGATGTCGCTCGGCTTTGGAAAGCTCACCGAGGTCGCTGTGGCCGTGTTGCCCTCGCGCGGCATCGTCAAGATCGTGCCGGCCGCGGACGCAACGGCCCTGTTGGGCGAGGTCGGCCCGTCGATCGACCTCGTGAAGCCGGTCACGGAGCCATTCTACGAGCACGGCGAAAAGATGACGTCGAAGGCGTACCTCGCGGTTGCCGGCAAGATCGCGGGTCACGAAGGTCTGATCGCGCTCAGCACCGGCCAGGCGCGCACGGAGGCCGACCCGTTCGACGCGAGCGTGGCCGTCCGCACCTCGAAGATGGTGGATTCGCCTACGTTGGGAGGCCTCACCCTCGCGCCTCTCACGGTTCATCGCACGGACGCGCTCGTGGACCCCGAGGACAAGCTCGTCGGGCAGGTGGGCTGGGACGGGCTGCACAACCTGGACCTCGCCTTCGATCCCGTCGGAATGAAGGTCGCGATGAAGGCGGCCCCGGCGCCGAAGGCCACGCCCGCCCAGCCGGCGCTCGCGGAGCGCGCCCGCAAACAGTACACCGACGCCACTGCCAAGGCGCCGGAGGAAGCGAAGGAAGACGAGAAGGCGGTCGTCGGTCAGGGCGACAAGGGGGACGCCAAGAAGGTGTCCCTCGAGCTCGACCTCGCCCCGGCCCTCGCCGCAGCGCGGTTCTCGACGGCGGGGAACGCGACGGAAGCGCTCACGCACTACAAGGCCGCGGCGGATGCGGCGGGCGACGGCTGCGCGGCCCACCAGGCCTACGGCGTCGCGTTGATGGAGCTCGGTGGTGATCCCACGTCGGCGTTGGCCGAGTTGCGGCGCGCGGCCGAGGCCTACGACCGCTGGATGGCGCAGGACTACTTCGCGCGTGGAAAGATCGCGGACGGCAAGAACTCCAATCCAGACGCGTTCGTGATCGCGCAGCCGGCGTCGTGCAACACCGCTTGGGGGGACCTCGCCGAGGCGTACCTCGCGCTCGGAGACGACGAGAAGGTCGAGCAGATCTACAAGGAACACGCCGACCTCGACGCGGACTTGCCGCTGGCCTACGGGTACTCCCTGCTTCGCGCGGACAAGCTCGCCGACGCGATCGGACCGATCCGCCGCGCGATGGAGCTTGGTCGCGAGAACGACGCCAACGTTCGGACTGCCCTGTACATGACGGGGGACCCGGCTCCCCGGTCGGCGGCAGGTGTCGAGCGCTTGACCCTGGCGGGCGTCGGTGAACACCTTTGGACGGCGTCACCGGCGATCGAAGCGGCGCGCGCCTTTGGCGGTAACGGCGAGGCGCGCAAGCTCGCCCAGGCGCTGGTGGAGGGCGACCCGATGGCCGTGCCCGCTCGCCTGCTGCTGGCGCGCGAGGTTCCGGACGCCGAGCGAAAGGACGTGCTCGCGGGCGCCGAGAAGGCGCTCGTCGCGTTCCGTGCCCTGCAAGGCGACTCCGTCGAAGCGGACGCGTGGGAGGGGCTGTATTACGCGATTGACGCCAACAACGTGTCGGCGCTCACGGCGACGAGCGCTGAATACGCTGGAAACACCGAATTCGAGATGGCATCGGCGATCGCAATGCGCGACCAGGGCGACCTCGTCGGTGCGAAGACGCGTCGGAACGTCCTGGTGAAGTACCACCCGCTCACCCCGGTGACGGCGATCGATTCGACGCGGCTGGACACGCGCCTGCCCGGCCTCCCTGGCAGCCCGCGGCCCCCGCTTCAGGCGCCTGCGCAGACCTACACGACCTCGTGCGCCGAGCTCCCCGCCGCGTCGTACACCGCGCCGATCGCGGGCACCTGGGTGACCACGGCTGACACGAAGGACCGCGTCGCCTTCCAGGCGGACCGCTGGTGCGTGTTTGACGACACCGGGGCGGTGCGCGCGAAGGGCGGCGCTGCGAGCTGGAGCGTGTACGCGTGCCCCGGTGAGGCGCCCGCGGCCGACAAGCCAATGCAGGAGACGTACTTCGTGCTGCGCGACACCGAACACGCGCTGACGACCTGCAACCGCTACGTGCAGGTGGGCGATCGCATCGGCATGTACGGGCAGGCCTGCCCGGGCGCCGAGCCGTTCTCGACGTACGGCGCCTCGGCGCGTATCGGTGAGTGGCAGCGGACGCAGGACAAGGCGCCCGACGCCTGCTGGATCGACGCCCCGCCCGCGCCGGCCCCCAAGAAGGGGAAGTGATGAAGGTCGTCATCCGCTACTGCGGCGTTTGAAACTACTACCCCAGGGCCGCCCGGGTGGCGGACGTGCTGAAGCAGGAGCTCGGCGTCGAAGCCGAGCTCTCCAAGGGTAGCAACGGCGTGTTCACCGTCGCGGTCGACGGGGACATCGTCGCAAAGAAGACGCTCGACGGCTTCCCGACGCCCGAGCAGGTGCTCGCGGCGGTGCGCGCGAAGCTGCCTTCCTAAGCCGCGCTCGCCCCGACCCACGGCGCGATGCGCGTGCGGAACTCGTCGGACCACGGCACGGGGCGGTGGGTGACGGGGTCGACCCGGACGATCGTGCGCGTCCCCTGCGCGTGGACGCGGTCCTCGTCCATCGGCATCAGCCGGAAGCCGAACGTGAGCGAGGTGCTGCCCAGCTTGTCGACCCACACGCGCACGCGAACCTTGCCGGTCCCGCGCACGGGCGCGAGGTACTCGATGGTGTTTGCGCGCACGAAATGGAACTTGTCCGACAGGTGATCCTGCAGGTCGCCGAAGCCGACGTGCTGCCAGAACGCGCCCAACGTGCGCTCGAACAGCAGGATGTACCGGGCGTTGTGCAGGATGTGAAACGGATCGAGATCGTCGAAGTACACGCCCATGGCGTCTTCGTAGAACTTGCTCATGAAAGCCACACCAGCATTCCGTGCCCCTTGGTCGCCGCGTCTGTGTAAGCACGCCGCACGACGTCGACCGCGTCGGCGATGAATTCGATCGTCTCGCCGTCTTCGTCCCACACGTCGGGGTAGATCCCGAGGTCGGTCATCACGTCGGCGTCAAAACGTGCTGCGAGCGCCCCATCGTCGAAGGTCGCCAGCGCTTCGCTGATCAAGCGGACATCGCTCGGGTCGATCAGGCGCGCGGGACCGTAGCCCGCGTCGTCGCCGATCTCCTCGCCACCCAAGATGACGTTGCCGAGCACGCTGCCGTCGGGCTCAGCGGAGCCGGTGAGCACGAAGTGGACCCCGTGCCACGCCTTGTCGATCTCGACGACGGGCCCGACGTCGAGCGCCGAGGCCACCTTCGCGAGGCGATCGCGGGCCGCCGAGATCGCAGCGAAGTGTTCTTTCATCCCAGGAATCGCGAGGATTCCCGGCGAGGGCGCCACAGCGAAAGAGGGCGCGGTGAGCGCAGCGACGAGCCCCGCATCCAATCGAAGCGCCTCGACCACAGCAGGTGACAGGGAACGGAGTGAGCCGTTCATAGACATGGGTTCTCCCTAGATGAGCAGCATGCCACGGATGCGAACCCGCGACTGAGCGGGCGTTCATTTCACCCTCGACAACGAGACCCCGTGGGCTAGATTCGGCTCCCCATGCGAGGTGTGCGTTGTCCAGCAAGGCGTTGATCACGTTCGGAGACACGTCGTTCGAGGCTCCCATCATTGTGGGCAGCGAACAAGAAAAGGCGATCGACATCGGCGCGCTGCGCGCGAAGACCGGTTTCGTCACGCTCGACCCGGCGTTCATGAACACGGCGTCCACGAAGTCGGCCGTCACGTTCATCGACGGTGACCTCGGGATCCTGCGGTACCGCGGCTACCCGATCGAAGAATTGGCCGAGAAGTCCACGTTCATCGAAGTCGCGTACCTCCTGATCAACGGCGAGTTGCCGTCCAAGTCGCAGCTCGACAAGTTCGAGAACGACCTCAAGCACCACACCATGATCCACGAGGACATGAAGACGTTCTTCGGCGGCTACCCGTCGAGCGCCCACCCCATGGCGATCCTGGCGGCGATGGTGCTGTCGATCTCCTCGTACTACCCGGACGCGCTGACGGTCGACGACAAGGAGCTCAACAAGCTCACCATCGTGCGCCTGATGGCCAAGCTGCCCACGATCGCGGCGTTCGCGTACAAGAAGTCGGTCGGGCAGCCGCTCGTCTATCCCCGCAACGACCTCGGCTACTGCGAGAACTTCCTGAACATGATGTTCTCGGTGCCCGCCGAGAAGTACACGGTGGACCCCGAGATCGCCAAGGCGCTCAACCTGCTGCTCATCCTGCACGCGGATCACGAGCAGAACTGCTCGACCTCCACGGTGCGCGTGGTCGGCTCGTCGAAGGCGAACCTGTTCGCCTCCATTGCCGCGGGCATCTGCGCGCTGTGGGGCCCGTCGCACGGCGGCGCCAACCAGGAGGTCATCGAGATGCTCGAAGCCATCCAGAAGGATGGCGGCGACGTCAAGAAGGCCGTTCTGGCCGCGAAGGACAAGAACTCGGGCTTCAAGCTCATGGGCTTCGGGCACCGCGTCTACAAGAACTTCGACCCGCGCGCCAAGATCATCAAGAAGGCCGCTGACGAGGTGCTCAAGAAGCTCAACGTCAACGACCCGCTGCTGGCAATCGCCAAGCAGCTCGAGGAGGCGGCCCTCTCGGATCCGTACTTCGTCGAGCGGAAGCTGTACCCCAACGTCGACTTCTACTCGGGCATCATCTACCGCGCGCTGGGCATCCCCACGCCGATGTTCACCGTGATGTTCGCGCTCGGCCGCCTGCCGGGCTGGATCGCACAGTGGCAGGAGATGATCACGGATCCCGGCATGAAGATCGCGCGTCCGCGCCAGATCTACACGGGCTCCCCGCAGCGCGCGTACGTTTCGATCGACAAGCGCGGTTAGAGTTGCGGTACGTCGATTGACGGGGCAAGTTGCCGGCCTCACCCGGAGTGGGGCATGCGCTTTTCCTGGCTTTCGATGATCGTTCTCCCGTTTGGATGTGCGGGCAACGGCGACTCGGATGTCGCCGAGGCCCCCACCTACTGGGCGGACGTACGGCCAATCTTCGACGAGTCCTGCGCCCGCTGCCACGTGGACGGCGGGCAGGCGCCTGTGTCGTTCGATGATCCGGCCGCTGTCGTGGCGATGGCGACCACGATTCAGGCGAAGATCGACGCTGGGTTGATGCCGCCCCCCGCGCCGGATCCCACCTGTGCGGACTACGTCGACTCCGACCGGTACGTGCTCGACGACGGAGAGAAGGACGTGATCCGTCGGTGGATCGCGGCAGGAACGCCGCTCGGCGACGAGGCCGATCGTCCCGCGCCGCCCGAGCTGTTGACGATCGCGCCGTTCGACGTGGTCGTGACGGGGGCCGCGCCGTACACGCCGCAGTTCACCGGCACGAACCCCAACGACTACCGCTGTTGGGCCGTGGAAGTCGGCAACGAAGACGAGATCTTCCTCACCGGCCTCGAGGCGATCGTCGAACACCCCTCGTTCGTGCATCACGTCGTGTTGTTCGACGACGGCGCGTCGTTGCTCGGCGGCGACGACGGTTGGAGCGGTGGCGCCGATCCGAACGACGCGGACGGCTTCCCGTGCGGCGGGTTCGGGCAGGGGGACTGGGCGTTCCTGCACGGCTGGGGTCCTGGCGCGAACCCGATCATGTTCCCGGACGGCTACGGCGTGAAGCTCCAGGCGCACGCGAAGCTGATCGTGCAGGCGCACTACTTCAACAACGGAGACGTGGTCCCGGACAACGTCGGTTACGGCCTTACGTTCGCGCCGCAGGTGGACACCGAGGTGTACAACCTGCCGGTCTACCCGCCGAACTTCGACCACGTCCCGGCTGGCGATCCGGACTACACGGCGGGCGAGACCTTCGGCCTGTCGGACTTCCTCCCGGTCCCGCTGACGATCAGCGTGCTCTCCGTGTGGCCGCACATGCACGTGCTCGGCAAGGGGTTCGACTATTACATCACCCATGCGGACGGCTCCAAGACGTGCATGGTTCAAATGGACGGGTGGGACTTCCACAACCAGGTGCCGGCGCAGTACCTCACTCCGATCGTCGTCCCGCCGGACAGTGCGCTCACGCTCGAGTGCCATTACGACAACTCGCCCTCCAATCCGAACCAGTTCGCCGATCCCCCGCGGGACGTGCCGTTCGGTGAAGGAACGGAAGACGAGATGTGTTTCGCGTTCACCTATGCGTTTGCGGGGACTCCATGAGCATGGTCGCCACGGGATCGGAAATGTGGCACGATCGGCGTGAGGCGCCCGCCTCATTCCAACCGCTGCGTGCCAGCCTCGCGGCTCGCGTAGCCCTCCCGTCGCCATCCCTCCCCCCGAGCCTCCCCATGGACTTCCCCGTTGAACGCGCGACGTTCGCGCGTGTGCTGCCCGAGCTGCTGGAAGCGCACCGCGGCAGCTACGTCGTGATCGTCGGCGCCAAGGTGCTCGCCGTCGTGCGAACGCTCGCTGAGGCACTGGAATGCGGCTTCGCCGCGCTCGGTCGAGCAGGGTTCTTCATCGAGCGCGTCACGGACGCCCCCCTCGTGATGCCGTTCTTGTTCCGGTCTGCCTGAGTGGCAGCGCACGGGCGGATCACCGAACGTGGCGCGATCGTCGCGCTCGTGATCCGCAACGAACCCCATTGGCAGCGGAACGAGGAGCGCGAGGCGGATCGCTCGGGCTTGCCGATGCCGAGCGACGAACGAGGCTTCGCGGCGATCGACACCGGCGCGTCGATGACGATGGTGCAGCCTGCAGTGCTCGATCGCCTGGGCGCGATGCCGGACAAGGTCGTACGTCTGCAGGGCCTGGAACCGGCGCGGAAGTGGGCGCTCGGCGGCTCGTTCGAGGCGCAGTCGAGCTTCGTCGAGATTGAGTTCGTCGGCGTGCCGCTCCGCATGTGCGTGAGCGTCGTCGCTGTACCTTTCGGGGATGCGTTCGGTGAGGGCGTGTTGGCCGTGATCGGCCGCGATCTGCTCGATCAGCTGATGGTGAATTGGGACGGTCCGGCGCGCACGATCGTGCTGGACGCGGCGCCGCTCGACGACTGAAGGAGCCTTGGATGTTCGTGTTGTTTTTCGCGTGCGGCGAACCTGCCTTCGAGCCGCCGAACGACGTGCCTGCCGGCGACGTCGCGCCGCTGGAAGTGCCCGAGGTCGGAACTGCGAGCGACGCGCACTTCGCGACCGGTGAGGTGTGTGCGCTGTGCCACTCGAACCACGACGACGCGGACGCGTTGCGGGACGATCAGGACCGTCCCATCGGCATGTTCGACCTGTGGCAGGGCACGATGATGGCGAACGCCGCTCGCGATCCGCTGTGGCGCGCGACGCTCGCGGTCGAGATGGCGGAGTTTCCGACGCAGGCGGGCGCGCTCGAGCAGAAGTGCGCGCGCTGCCACATGCCGATGGCCGTGGTGGACGCGGCCCTGCACGACCGCGAGAACACCGGGCTCGGGCTGCTCGACGGCACGGGAGACGGCCCCACCTTCGCGCGCGACGGCGTCTCGTGTACGACGTGCCACCAGATCACCGCCGACGGCCTCGGGACTCCGGCATCGTTCACGGGGAACTACAACATCGACGCGGACGGCGCGATCTACGGTCCATACATGGACCCCGCGCTCGGGCCGATGGAGGCGCACACGGGCTTTACGCCCACGTTCGGGCTGCAGATCCGGGACGCCGGGCTGTGCGGGTCCTGCCACACGCTGTACAGCACGCCGTTCGACGACGCCGGCAATCCGCTCGGCATCGAGTTCCCCGAGCAGACGCCGTACCTCGAATGGAAGGCGAGCGGGGGTGACGCCGAAGGCGGCAAGACGTGCCAGGGCTGCCACGTTCCCCAGACCGACGAAGATGGCGAGCCGATCGAGACGGCGATCGCGCGGTCGCCGCCTGGGGGCGACTTCAACATCGGCGCGCGCGAGCCCTACGGGCGCCACCTGTTCGTCGGCGGCAACACCTGGATTCCGCAGCTGCTGCGCGACAACCCCGACGTGCTGCACCCTCACGCTCCGGCGGCCGCGTTCGACGCGACGATCGCGGCCGCGCGCGACAACCTCACGCGTGCTGCCACCGTCGACGCCTCTGTCACGCGGGACGGAGGACGGCTCGTCGGCGACGTTTCGATCACGAACACTTCCGGGCACAAATTCCCGACGGGCTACCCGGCGCGGCGCGCCTGGCTGCACGTGCTCGTCACCGATGCCGACGGCGCGGCCGTGTTCGAGTCCGGCGGCTACGACCCCGTCGGAAGGCTTATCGACGGGCAGGGCGAGGTGCTGCGCTCGGAGTGGCGCGGCGGACCCGTCCTTCCGCACGTGGACACGATCACGGACGACGCGCAGGTCGTCGTGTACGAGCCGATCCTGCAGGGCGCCGACGGCGCGCCGACGTTCCGGCTGTACCGCGCGGTGGCCTACGCGAAGGACACGCGCCTGTTGCCGGGGGGGTGGGACGCTGGCGCGCCCGAAGCCGCGGGCATCGGCCCGGTCGGGGTGGACGGCGACGCCAACTTCGGTCCCGGCGGGGACACGGTGCACGTCGACGTGAAGGTCGGCCACAAGGCGCCGTACACCGTGCTCGCCGAGGTGTTGTACCAGCCGGTGTCCGCGCGGTGGTCGTCGGAGCTGTTCGGGGTGGATCTGCCCGAGACACGCGCGCTGAAGACGATGTGGAACGGGCTCGACAAGACGCCGGAGCGCGTGGCACGGGTGATCGTCGAGGTCGAGTGAACGGACGGATCTACGTGAAGAACGGCCGCGCGTCGTCGTCGCGGACGCGTCGGCGCAACAGCAGGTACGGCGCGTAGTGGTCCGGGTGGCGTGTGCACCACGCCGAAAACCACGATGCGTAGCGGGTCGCCGCCTCGGACACGTCGCGTTCGCGGTCGTTGCTTTTGGCTACCGGCCACGCCTCGTCGAACACGACGCGATGTGCGGGCTCGCCGGGTTGGTGCACCACGACGCACGGCAACACGAGAGCGCCCGTCGTTCGCGCGAGCTGCCAGGGCTGCGTTGGTACGGACGCGAGGCGCTTGCCGAGCGGTACCTCGAGCCACCGCGAGCCGCCGCCGCCGTCCCACGCGAGGCCGAGGACCTCGTTGCGCGTGAGGCAGTCGTACGCGGGGCGGAGGAAGCTGAACACGTCGATCAGCCGCGCGGGGAGGGCCTGCTCGAGCGCCCATCGCCGCTCCTGCACGTGCCGCCAGAGCACGTTCTCGCGACCGTCCGTTCGGCGGCCGAACCACGCCGTCGGCGGTGCTGAGAGCTGGTTCATCGGCACGCCGCGGTGCCCGAGGGCGGGCATCACGAGCAGGTTCGCGCCGAAGTGACCGAGCATCGCGACGGCGCCGCGGCCGTGTTTAAGCGCGTCGTCGAGGTGGTGGCGCCCTTCGATGACGACGGTCTGGTCGATGTTCCGCGGGGTGAGCGACGGAAACCGCAGCACCTCGAGCTCGGTCAACATTCGCAGGCGGTACGCCGCGCGCACGACGGACGCGGGGTCGGGCGGGTCGAAGGTGGCGCGGAGCTCGTCGGCCATCAGGGCCGCGTCGGCACGCGCGTTGCGGCGCACGAGGTCGCCGAGGTGATCGGCGAGCGCGACGAGCGACGCACGAGGCAGGCGTCGGAGCGCCTGCGGTGCGAGCGTGTACAGGCCGAGGCCGCCGAGGTCGCGGACGAGATCCTGCGGCCTCACGCGCGTGGCTCGGGCGCCGGCGGCGACGCTTCGACGGCGCGGCGGTCGATCTTCCCGTTCGGCAGCTTGGGGATGTCGGTCCAGATCTCGACGAGGCGAGGCACCTTGTAGGTGGCGAGGTGCCCGCGGCAGAACGCCTTCAGCTCGGTGGCGGTGACGGTGCGGCCGGGCAGCAGGCGCACGACAGCGCGCGGCACTTCGCCGCGGACGCGCTCCTCGGCGCGCACGACGACGGCTTCGGCGATGGCGGGGTGGGCGTACAGCACCTGCTCGATCTCGAGCGGGAACACGCGGATCCCACCGACCTTCAGCATGTCGTGGCGCCGGCCGACGAACCAGAAGAAGCCGTCGTCGTCCAGGCGCGCGAGGTCGCCGGTGCGGTACCAGCCGTCGACGAAGGCCGCAGCGGTGTCTTCGGGCATGCCGACGTAGCCTGTGCTTACCGCGGGCCCGCGCACCCAAAGCTCACCGGGTTCGCCGCGAGCGACGACGCGACCGTGATCGTCGCGCAGGGAGACTTCGTAGTGTGCGACGGCGGCGCCGGTGGCGCCGGCCTTGCGGTGCCGATCGGGCCGCATCGCGAGCGCGACGCCGCACGTCTCAGTGGAGCCCCACACGGGCATGAACCCGCAGCCGAACGCGCGCTCCATTCGGTCGAGCGTGTCGCTGCTCACCCAGGCGCCCCCGCTCTCGAGCACGCGAAGCGAGCCGGTATCGGTTGCGCCGGCGCCCTGATCCAGCATCATCTCGTAGAACGACGGCACGGCCATCATCCACGTGACGCTGTGTTTTGCGACGAGATCGAGGACGATCCGCGGGGACATCGTGTCGACGACGACGCACGTGGCGCCCGTCAGCAGCGCCCGGTGGAACAATTCGTGCGGGTGGGCGAACACCGAGAACATGCCCATGAACACGTCATCCGGGCCGAATCCGAGGCCCTCGACGCCCGAGCGCGCGTTCCACAGGATCTGCGCGTGGGTGTGCTCCGCTCCCTTCGGGCGGCCCGTCGTGCCCGACGTGTAGTTCAGGTAGCACACGTCGGCGGGCGACACGTCGAGCGGGCCGAGCGCAGGCACTTTGGCGACGTCTTCGTACGGGCGGCCCGCGTAGCGACCTTCACCGCCGACGTATACGATCCGTCCAGAGATCTGGTGCACGACCGGGGCGATCACGTCGTCGAACCGGGGCTCGAGGAGCAGGCCGCGGATCTTCGCGACGTCGAACTGATCGACGATGCGCGCCGTCTCGAGCTTGAAGTTGATCGGCGCGGCGACTGCTCCGAGGCGCGCGAGCGCGAGGAACGTCACCACGACCTCGGGCCGCTTCGTCGTACACAGGCCGACGACGTCGCCACGACCGATGCCGAGCGCCGCGAACAGGGCCGCGAGGTGATCTACCTCAGCGTCGAGCGCCGCCCACGTGATTGCGCGTTCAGCGCCGATCAGGGCGGTCTTGTCGGGGTGACGTCCAGCGATTTCGCGGAGCGCCTGGCCAAGCGTGGTGACGTCGGGGTTCACGTCTCGGTGCGTAACGCGAACGGCCCCGGCGGCGGGAAGGTCGAGAGCGCGACGGCGAGATCGTGGGCCTCGCCAGCGAGCGAAGCGGGGTCGGCGCCCCCGTACCGGACGCGGTAGTGCAGCCAGGCGAGGCGTTCGAATGGCGCGGCTTCATCACCGGCGTTCTCGGCCAGCCAACGGGCGGCCGCTACGGGTGGAAGGTTGGCCGGGATCGGCCAGCCGGCGCGTACCAGCGCCGCCCGGGTCGCGACCAGCTCCTGGGCGACGGGGTCGCGTGTGCGTTGATCGCGGGCTCGGAACCGGCGCGCACCGATTGCGATCGCGAGTGCCGCCGCGGTGAGGAGGAGCGCGGGGACGGCGATCTGAGCGGCCAAGGCGAGGAGTTCGCGCTGCTCGTCGCGGTCAAAGTCGATGAACCAGTCGCGAAATGCGTCCTCGGCTTCGCTCGCCGCCGTGGGGGCCTCCGCGAGCCGGATCGAAGGTCCCGGGGTGGCGTCGGCGAGGGTCCAATGGCCGTCGACCCACACCTCCACCCACGCGTGCGCATCGGACGCGCGCAGGATCAACTGGTGCGTCGGCTCGTCCCACTCTCCGCCAGCAAACCCGGTGACGACGCGCGCTGGCACGCCGTTCAGCCGCGCGAGAACGGCCAGACTCGAGGCGAAGTATTCGCAGTGGCCGGTCCGTCGCGCGAGCAGGAACTCGGCGAGGGGGTCGGCGGCGTCGGTGTCCTCGGGCGACTTCGTGTAGGTGAACGTTCGCAGGTTTTTGACGAGCTCGTCGACGATCGCGCCGTCGTGCGTGCCTGCGAGCGACCAGTCGCGCGAGAGCTGCACGATCCGGTCGTCCAGCGGGGGCAGCTCGAGATCATGCACGTCGGGATCGCGACCCGCGGCGTGGGCGCCGGGGCCGAACGGCGGCGCAGCGAGGAGCGTCCAGCGGGCGATTCGAGGTGGACCTTCGAGCGACCAGGTGCCGGAGGCGTCGACGCGAACGGGACCGTCGGGGTGGATGGCGACCGTACGTCCCGTGGTGAACAGCACGCCGTGATCGACCGGTTCGGCGCTGACGACGATGGTGATCGCCTCGGAGTCGTTCCCCGACGGTGGCGCGGCGGGGACGGCTGGGCGCCCGGTCGTCCAGCGTCGGCCGTCGAATTGCTCGAACACCGCGCCGCGCAGGTATAGCGGCTCGGACGGGCGGGTATCGAGGGCCAGGGCGAGGACGGGCCTGGGGTCGTCCTGTACCACCGCGACGTCCCCGAGCTCTACGTCCGTGGAGAACCCCGTGAACGCTGCGTCAGACGACGCGCGGGGCGCGAGGACAAACGCTGGGATGGCGAGCAAAGGGACGAGCAGGGGCCACCGTGGTGGGTAGGAGCGGACGCCGAGCTCGGCGCTCACGCCGTTCGCGAGGGCGCTGGCTGCGAGCACGATGCCGACGGTGCTGGCGACGGCGAACGCGAGTGGATCGGCGCGGGTCGCCGCGGCCAGGAACATCAGCCCGACCACGCCTGTGACCGTGCGATCGGGCTGCCGGGCGAACACCGCCATCGGGACCAGCGAGGGGAGGATCAGGTCGCCGGCGGTGCCGCCGAACAGGGACCACGCGAGGTCGAGCGGCGCGGCGAGGACGGCGAGCATCGCCCACGGTAGCCGCCGCAGCGGGGCGTACGAGGCCGCCGCGGCCCAGACGAGCGCGGCGGCGGCGAGCGCGCCGGGAGGCGCCCCCGCGAGGGCGAGGATCGCGATTCCAACGACCAGGAGCGTGTGCCGGGCGTGGCTCACGCAGGCTCCCGCGCGAGGGCCTCGAGCAAGGCGCGTCGCCACCCGTCGCCCGCGCGTGCATCAAAGCTGCGCGAGGGCAGGTCCAGCCCGACGACGGCCCCGCGGCCAAACGCTCGGACGACCTCGCCGCAGGCGCGGCCGAGCTCCCGCTCGCGGTCGGGCGCTGCGGGATCGACGCGAACCACGCACTGTTCGGTCGCGTCGCCGGCCCGCGCGACCACCATCGGAGCGCCGATCCGCGCGGTGGTTGGCCAGTGAAGGCTGCGAGGTGGGTCGCCCGGGACATAGGGCCGGATGCCGGCGAAGTCCCCGTCGCCAGGGCGGGGATCGTGGGCGTCGCCGTCGCCGGGCAGCGCGCCGCCGTGGCGCTCGGCGCCTCCCAGCGGAGGTGGGTACACGAGGATCTCGGCAGGGACGTCGACCTCGCGGTGACGCTCGAACAAGCCGAACGGCCACGCGCTCCGAATGCGCAGCGTGCCCAACCTGCCGGCGCCGCGCCGATCGAAGGTCCAAACGGCGGCGCAATCGCGCTCGCCCCGCGCCGAAATGGACGGGGCGATCGCTTCAGCCTCGCCGTCTTCGTCGCCGAGCTGAATCGCATACGCGGCCCAACGCGCGCTGTTCCTCGCGACCAGCGATCCGTGGCCGCGGCGTCCGACGTACAGATCTCCGGGCAGTCGGCGGGCCACCGTGACGCCCGCGAGGTTCGCCTTTCCAGCGATGGCGTCGACGACGAACAGGGCGACGATCGCCGCGAGTAGCCAGAACGCGGCGTTGTTGGCGGTGACGAGCGCGACGATGGCGGTACAGGCGGCGAGTCCGCCTGTTGCCCACCCCGTAGGTGTCACCATCGCGCGGGGAGCTCGTCGATCAGAGCCTGGATGGCGCGCGAGCCGCCGTCGCCGCCCGGACCTGCATCAGACCGCGGGATGACGCGGTGCCCCAGCACAGGCCCCGCGACGTCTCGCACGTCTTCCGGCACGCAATAGGTGCGGCCGTGAACGAGCGCCCATCCCTTCATCGCGCGCACGAGCGCCTGCGCGCCGCGGGTCGACACGCCGCGGACGAGGCGGGGCGTCTCGCGCGAGCCGCGTGTGAGGTCGAGCACGAAGTCTTCGATATCGGGCGCGAGGGTGACGCGCTGAGCCTGTTCCCGCAGCGCGAGGACGTCGTCGGTGGTGACGGCGGCGGACGGCAGCTCCGCCCGGAGGCCCTCGCGGCGCAGGACAGCGCGCTCGGCCTCGCGGTCCGGGTACCCAAGGTTCACGCGCATCAGAAACCGGTCGAGCTGGCTCTCGGGGAGCGGCCAGGTGCCGTGGTGATCAAACGGGTTCTGCGTCGCGACGACGAGGAACGGCTGCGGCAGGGCGCGCGTCTCGCCGTCGGTGCTGACCGAGCCTTCTTCCATCGCTTCGAGCAGGGCCGACTGCGTCTTTGGCGTGGTGCGGTTGATCTCGTCGGCCATCACGACGTTGGCGAACACCGGCCCCTTGCGGAACACGAAGCGCGTGGTGCCGGGCTCGAGCATGTTCACGCCGAGCAGATCGGACGGGAGGAGATCGGGGGTGAACTGGATGCGCGCGAACGAGCCGCCGACGGCGCGTGCGAGCGCGGAGGCCAGCGTCGTCTTTCCGACGCCGGGCACGTCTTCGAGCAACAGGTGACCGCCGGCGAGGACGGTGGCGAGGGCGAGATCGACGCACCGGCCTTTTCCGTGGACGGCCGAGCCCACGGCGGCGCGCAGCCTGGCGATCTGGTCGCTGGCGTTGGCGCGGGCGGGGTCGGGCCGTAGCGGGATGGCGCTCATGGGCAGCATTCTACTCCGGTCCGTACCAGTCCTCGACCCGGAGATCGCGGATCCGCCCGAACTCGCGCGTGTTGCGTGTGACGAGCACGCCGCTGTTGGCGATCGCTGTGCCCGCGATCAGCGTGTCCATGGGACCGATCGGTGCCCCCTTGGCCTCGAGCGTGGCGCGCACGGCGGCGGCCGCTCTCGCTTCCGCTACAGCGAAGGAAAGGACAGTCACCACGCCGAGAAAGGTGTCGAGCTGGCGCCTGCGGTCAACCGCCTGTTTGGAATTCGCGCTCCGGGACTCGAGGGGGCCCGACGAGCCAGCCGGCCTGAAGTTCGCCGAACGCCGAGCCAGGCGGCTCGAGTTTCGTTCGTGAGGCCCGAGGGCCCTCGTCGGCCGCCGGCCATAACAAGCGAACGCCGATTATTGGCGCGCGTCCACTTCCTGCGACTGCGAAAGCGAAACTCGACGCGGCTCGCTCCCGCGATCGCGAAGTTGAAGGGGGCTGGCTCGGCAGAACGAGGTCGCCGGGAGGCCGGGCCAGGTGCCGGGAGGGCGGCCGCACAGCGGCCGGTTCGGCGCGCAGCGCCAACCGAGCGCGCCAGCGCAAGCCCGGGAGCGCACCGACCGCGCGATGCGCGGGGGCCCCCTCAGTGCGCAGCTACTCCGGACCCCCCGCGTACACGCCCGTGAGATCGATGGTGTACGTGCAGTCTTCCCGGAGATCGGGGTCTTCCGAGGCGAGGATCTCGAACGTCTCGGTGCCCTCCCAGTCGGTGCCATCGGGGAGGTCGCAACCCCCTGTGGCACCCGTGCGCCAGATCGAGTCGCCCGTGAGCCGCCAGCGCACCGCGAAGCCGTTGTGCTCGTCGTCCCACACCACCGTCTCATAGTGCAGGTCGCACCCGGCGATCGTTCCGGTAGCGAACGGCTCGTCGTCGAAGAACAGCGTCGCGGCGCCGCCGTCGAACGTGACGACGTAGTCCATGTGCACGGGGCCGTGGTAGTCGGCGGGCGGGCTATGGCACTCGTCGTGGGCGTCGTTCACGTCGATGGCCCACTGGTAGCCGTCCACGGCGTGGCCGCAGCCGGCGAGGCTGGACAGGAGGGAGATCGCGGCCAGTGCGGGGTGGAGGGCTTTCACGCGTGCAGTGTACACCGCCGGGCGCTGGTTGGTCGCGTCGCGGGGTTGACCCCGACCCTCCCGGGGGCTACTTCCGGCGCCCAATTCAGGAGGCCGTCTTGGCCGAAGACCAGAACCTGTTCGTCGCGCGCGAAGAAGACATCGGTGCCCTCTCCCAGAAATGGGAAGAGGTCAAGAACACGGGAACGCCCCGGTTCGTCCGCTTGCAGGCCCCGTTTGGTGGTGGCCGGCGGGCGGCGGTCGGTGAGTTCATGCGCCGGGTCGCAGCGACGGACGATCCGGTCCTGTGGCGCGTCACCTGCCTCGATCAGGAGAACGGCCTGCAGTGGCTGGTCCGCATGTACGGCTCGCTCGTCGCGGCCCTGACGGCGGATCAGGTACGTCGCGGCAAGATCGAGCTCCTGCTCACCACGGTGCTGCCGAACCAGCCAAAGCGCGTTCAGGAGTGGTACCGCGAATTCATCAGCTCCCTCAAGGAGTCCAAGACGGACCGTGAGAAGGGCTCGGTGCAGCTCCGCATCCCGCGCGACAACCCGCTGATCGGGCTCGTCGAGCTCACGATCGGCATCGCGCGCAAGCAGCCGATCGTCCTCGATCTGCAGGCGCCCTACGCCGTCTACTCCGTTGCGCTCGCGCAGTTCCTCGAGTCCCTCCTCATCGAAGGCAGCGAGCAGCAGGCGATGATCTTCGTCATCCTGCACGACGAGCCCGAAGATGACGGGACGAAGTCGCTTTACCCGATGCCGCTGCTCGACTTCTACGAGCGCTGCAAGGACCGCATCACGACGCACGCGATCGCGCCGTGGGGCGCCGTCGAGGCGCAGAAGTACCTCGACAGCAAGGGCAAGCAGGCGAACGCCGCACGCATCGCCGAGATCTCGGGCGGTCGCCCGGGCTACGTCGCCGAATTGGTCGACATCCTCGAGGAGCGCGGCCAGCTGCAGGGCGATCTCGAGGGCATCTCGTTCGCCACGCTCGTCCCGATGAAGGTCGACGAAGGCGCCATCGAAGTCCCCGACGCCCCCCCGGCGGAAGGCCAGCGCAAGCCGGTAACCGCCGCCGACCTCGGTCGCGCCTCGTTCTTCGGCGCCCTGCTCGGCCAGGCGTTCCCGTCCAGCCTCGTCGCCGACATGGGCGGCTGGGAACGCGACGGTGTGGACGACCTGATCGACGCCGCGGAAGATCTGTTCGAAGAGGTTCAGTTCGCCGAGGAGCTCAACGCCTGGATCTACAAGTTCAAGCGCGGCTCGTGGCGGGAAGGCATCCTCCAGCAGAACGACACGCCGGAAGGCCACGAGCTCGCCCAGCGCGTCGGGTTCTTCATGGAGCGGTTCCTCGTGCCCCGCGGCTACGCGTTCATCGCGCGCACGGCCCGCGTGTACGCCGAACACAAGGCCTACGGCCGCGCCCACGTGCTGCGTTCGCTCGCGCTGAGCAACGACCAGCCCGACGTGTGGGGCCTCTCGTTCGACCTCACGAAGTACTTCGACGAGGTGAAGTGGCCCGATGTGCTCCGCCGCACCGTGCTGATGAACCTGCTCGACCGCCTCGTCGCGGGCGGCAACGTCCAGGTCGCCGATCAGGTCCACGCAGAAGCGTCCACCTGGGCCAGCAAGAACGACGACAAGGAGTTCACGGCGTGGCTGTTGTTCGCGGGCAGCCGCCTCGACACGCGCCGCCAGGACTTCTACCGGGCGCGCGACCGCGCTCGCGACGCCCTCAAGCTCTACGAAGGCGACGGCAACGACGTCCGCCGCGCCGAGATCTGGAACCACATCGCCGGAATCGAGCTGCAGGACGACAACCCGACCGCCGCCAACGAGGCCGTGAACCAGGCCTTGGCGCTCGGTCAGGTCGACGGTCAGGACGGTAAGAAGGCGCTCGTTCCCGGTATCTTTGCGAACGCGGAATTCATCAAGGGCGTGCTCGCCCGCCGCGGCGGCAAGGTCGCGGACGCAGGAGAGCACTTCCGCCGCGCGAACGAGGTCGCGGGCCAGTCCGGCATGGGCGCTTTGGCGCTCGACGCCGGCCTGTCCTTCGGCGAGGCGTTGCTCGCGCAGGGCCAGACCGACAAGGCGCGCGACGTGCTCGATCGCGTCGTCGGCATCGCCAAGGCGCTCCGCAACCCGCTCCGCGAGCGGAACGCGACCGAGCTGCTCGCGCAGGCCGAAGGGCAGCTGCGGAACTTCACCGTCGCTCTTCAGCACGCGAACCGCACGTTCGAGCTCTCGAAGGCGCTCAAGCTCGATCAGGCGATGCCGGTCGACCTTTACAACCTCGGGTTCTTCCACTTCGCGCTGCAGAAGCCGTCGGAGGCGCTCGCGTTCTTCCGCCAGGCCGCGCAGACGATCAACGGAAACGCCGCTCACCCCGTCGCGAAGGAGCTGTTCTACTTCATGGGCATGGCCGCCCTGCAGGCGGGCAACCTCGATGACGCGAAGAACAGCCTCCGCAACGGCCTCAAGCCCGCTCAGCAGGCCAAGGACTGGCGCCGCATGGTGTCCGCGCTGGACACGCTCGCCACGATCGAAGAGAAGCAGGGCAACGCGGCCTCCGCGAAGAAGCTCCTCGCCGACGCGATCGCGTTCGCCGAGAAGGGCGACCTCAAGGAAGAGCGTCGCACGCTGCGCCGCCGCCTCGACGGCCTCGCGTAGCGGGTCGCCAAACCGCGGGGTCCACCCAAGCGATGGGGGATGCCCCGCGGGACGGAATCGTGAATGACTGAGGTCGATCGGGTCAGTTGGCGCGGAATGGCGGGCGTGGTCCTGCTATTCTTCGCGCTCGGCGTTCCGCAGCTGTTGTTCGTCGCGCCGACGGTCCCCGAAGACGAGCCAAGGCATGCGGGGTACGCGCTCGAGGTGGCCAGCGGGCGCCTCCCGCTCGTGACCGAGCCGTTGCCGACGGAGCGGCTGGGCATCCCGCCGCTGAAGCGCACCAACATCATGGCCGCGGCCAACCATCCTCCGCTCTACTACGCGCTCGTCGGGCCATTCATCCGCTGGGGCAGCGAGACCGGCCACCACGAGCTCGGCCTGCGACTCGCGCGGGCGGCCACCCTCGCGATGGGCGCGGTTGGGCTGATCTACGCGTTCGTGACGATTCGGCTGCTCGTGCCGAACCGCCCGGCCGCCGCCGTCGCCACGGTGGCGTGTGTGGCGGCGATGCCCGCGTTCATCAACGTCTGCGCGCTCGTCCACAACGACGCGCTCGCGGTGATGACGGCGAGCGGCTTCGGCTATGCCGTCGCTCGGTGGCTCGTCGCCGACGATCGCAGTCGGCGGCAGCTCGGGGTCCTGTCCGCTTGGGCCGCCGCCGTCGCGTTGACGCGGTTCTCGGGGCTGCTCGTGCTCGCGCCGTTCATCGCGCTGCTCGGCCTCGGGACGGCCTACAAAGCCGCCGGGTCGTGGCCCCGTCGCCTCGCACAGGGCGCGTTTCCCGTGGTCGTGGTCGTCGCGGTCGTCGCGGTGACGTCGGGCTGGTTCTACGCGCGCAACTACGTGTTGTACGACGACGTGACGGGCGGGAAGGCGCTGTTCGGCGTGCTCGCCCGCAAGCCTCACGGGACGTTGTGGTCGGCCCTGTGGGCGCCGGCGGTGTGGTCGGGGCTGCACGACCACATCTGGACGCGTCTGGCGGGCAGCGTGCACCTGGGAGCCTCTGTGCAGGCCGCGGGCCGGCTGTGGACGTTCCTCGGCGTGGTCGGTTTGGTTCGATACGCCATCGCGGCGCCCCGCCTCGTGCGCGCCATCCCACCGCGTGACCTGCGCGCCTGGACGCTGGCCGCCTCGGCCGCTGCGTTCGGCGTCATCGTGTTGTCCGTGTTCGCGTTCTACGCGCGCGGGGGCAACCCGACCGCGCGGTACTGGTTCCCGATGGCGTGGGTCCCGATGCTCGTCGTGAGCCTCGGCTGGTCCGGCTTGCACCGACGCGCCGGCATGGCCGTGGGCGTCGTGTTGTCGGTGGTGCTCTCAGGGCACGTCCTCCTGCTTTACGCGAACGTGCTGCTGGCGGGCGGACGCGTGCTTCGCGACTTCGCGACGGTGCGCGCTGCGGGTGGTGGCCCCACCGAGTGGATCGCCCCGATCGCGCTGCTCGGCGTCGCGGTGGCTCTGGTCGCCGTCGTCGACGCCATCCTGACGCTCGAGGCGACTACGTCGGCAGGTACAGGACGAACGGCAGCGTGAGGCCGAACAGCAGCAGGAGCACCGCTACGGTGATCGCGACCTCGACGCGGCTCGGGCGAACCGTGTACGCGAGGACCAGCGACAGCGGGAACAGCTGCGCGTTGTAGATGAACTTGATGGTCGAATTCTTTCCCGGCAGCAGCGCGGGACCGGTCTGCCACCACAGGTACATCGCGACGCCCATCACGAACGAAGCCAGCACGATGAGCTCGGCGGGACGCCGGGGGCCGCGGATCCATCGGACCGTTACCGCGCCCATGCCGACGAGCGTGCGACCGATCCACCAGATCGAGGGCACGAGCGCGGCCTGCAGGATGTGCCGCTTGACGACGGCCTTGGTCTCTTTCTCGCGCTTTCCCGAGAAGTACAGCCAGTGGTCGCCCCACACCTCGGAGTAGAGGATCGTGAAGAAGCTGTTCCCGTGCCGGTCCTGACGCTTCGGCGCGGCGTGCGTGCCGCCCGCGATCAGTCGGTTCGGCTTGTTCGTCAGGTCCTCGAAGTAGAACGACGTGAAGTAGTGCTCGAAGTCGAAACCAGCGCGGTAGGGCTCGAATTGAGCGATGTACTTGTCCGAGTACGCGTCGAGCACGGTGCTCGCGGCGACCGCACGCGCGACCTGCCAGCCACCGGCGAGCACGCCGATGATGACGGTAAAGTAGAGCAGCGGACGCAGCGTGCGCCGGTCGGGCAGCACGAACCCGCCGAGCATGCGCATCACGCCTGCGAGCCAGAACACGGCCACCGGGACGATCGCGAACGGGCGCGTGAGCCCGACGAAGCCCGTCGCGAGCGCGAGCGGACCCCACGAGGATCGTTCGGTTGCGGGCTTCTCGGACGTGTAGAACCACGCCGCGAGCGTGACTGCAGCGAGCGCCGCGAACGCGTTGTCGGGGTGCACCATCACGGCGAGCTTCTGGTACCCGGGCAGCGCGAGCAGCCACAATGACGCGAGCGCTCGGCCGCGCCAATCGGGCAGCAGCCGCGGCAGGTTGTAGCGGATCCACGTGAGGTAGAACACCGCGAGCCAGCCGACGTTCGTGGCGCGGAGACCGACGAGCAGCCAACGATCGAGGTTTGCGTCGTTGCCCGTGAGCCAGTTCACGAGCCGGATCGGCGCCGCGGGAAAGTAGTAGGGCGGCGGATTGTACGCCATCTTCGTGAGGTTGAAACCCGCGTAGTGGGCTCGCCACAGGTGGTGTTCCTGGTCGTACACCGACCCGTCGAACGTCCACACGTTCATTCCGGTGATCGCGAGCTTCACGAAGATCAGCGCGAGGAGCGCGGTGTCGACCCACCACTCGAAGGGTTCGCGGCGAACTTCCGTCACGGCTCGTACACGAGGATCCAGTAGATCGCGAGCGGACCAGGGGCGGGGACCGTGGACTTCGACAGGCGCCGGTACCCCGCCTTGTCGATCGCGCGGTCGATCGAGGCGGCGTTGGCGTGGTGGTAGTGGCCGTGGAAGCCGGCGAGGCGACGTCCGAACCGGTACGCGCGGCTCTCGGTGGGCACGCTGATCACGAGCTTTCCGCCGGGGGCCAGCCACTCGCGCATCTGGTGAAGCGTGGGCTCGAGCGGCTCGACGTGCTCGAGGACCTCGGCAGCGACGATGATGTCGACCGAATTTGGCGCGACCTTCGCGCGAGCCTCGTCGGGCGTGAGCAGCGTCACGCCGGTGAGGTGCTGCTCCTCGACGAGCAGCCGCGCTGCTGCAAGAACGGGGTCGACTCCGATCACCGTCGTCGCGTGTTTGAGCTCTTCGCTGAACAACACGCCGGTGCCGCATCCGTAGTCGAGCAGCGTCGTCTTGGTGCGGTCCCGCCCCTCACACACCTCGGCGAGGCGCGCGGCGGTGACGTGCAGCCGGCGCCAGGCCATCCATCGCAGGGCCGGGTTCTTGTGCAGGTACGAAGGGATCGCCATCTCGTCGCGGTCTTCGTCGGAGAGCCGCTCGGCCATGCGTCGCAACGTCTCGATCGGGAGCTCGTTCATGCAAGCACCTCATCGCTTGAGGTGCGCGCAGCGAGGCGCAGCCGAGCGAAGTCCAGGGTTCTCATGATTCGTCCTCGTGGCGCTCGACGTGGCGGCGCAGGATGTACAACTCGCGCTCGTGCATGTGGCGCAGCCGCGCGATCATGACCGCGATCTGGCCGAGGCCCCACACGAGCACGGCCATTCCGGCGAGGAACGCCGCGAGGAAGCCGGCCCACAGGTGAGGCGTGAACGCGCCCACCACGAGGTAGTGTCCGAAGAAGAACGCGCCGAGTGCCATCGCGACGGCGAGCATCAGGGCGGCCGCGGTGTGGAAGATGGCGTGGGGCGAGTAGTCGCGCACCACCGAGTACAGGATGCTCGACGTGCGGTACGCGTAGCGGAACAGGTTCGACGCGACGCGGCTCTCGCCGTGTTCGCGCACGCCGCGCACCGCGAGCGGGACCTCCATCATTCGCACGCGCCGCTGCGCGAGGACGAGGATGGACTCCTGCGTGTAGGTGAATTCGCCGGTGAGTACGAGCTTGAGCATGGTCTCGCGCGTGTAGGCGCGGAACCCGCAGCTGACGTCTTCGAAGCGCTTGCCGCTCAGCGTGCTGACGATGCGCGCCATGCCCCAGTTGCCGATCCGCTTCACCAGCGGCATCACCGGAACGAGCTTCGGGTCGAGGAAGCGGGACGCGGTGGCGAATTCCGCTTGCCCGGCGAGCAGCGGGGCGAGCAGCGTGGGGATGTCTTCGGGGCTGAACTGCCCGTCCGAGTCGATGTTCACCATGTAGTCGGCGCGCCGGCGCACGGCTTCGTCGAGGCCGGTCTGCATGGCCGCGCCGACGCCACGGTTGTTGCCGTGGCTTACGACGTGTGCGCCAGCGGCCTTCGACGCGGCGACCGTGTCGTCCGTGCTGCCGTCGTCCACGACGAGGACCTCGACCGTGCCGATGCCAGGGATCTGGCGGGGGATGCGATCGATCACCGCTTTCAGCGTGATGCCCTCATTGAGCGCCGGGAGAACCACGAGGAGCATCTTCTGGCGCGGACTGATGGCGGGCAGCGGTGTGATCACGCGTAAGTCTCCGAGAATGCGGTAGTTAGCCGATCCCAAGGGGGCCAGCAAGCGTCGTGGTACGCTTCGAAGGTCTGACGAAGGGGCCGAATGATGCACGCATTTTCTTGGTTTTTGCCTGTGATGTTCGGCTGTGCGCCCCCAGACCCCGTGGTGGAGCCGATCCCGAATACCGACTCGGGGTCCGACTCGGGCTCCGACTCGGACGTTGTCGAGCCCACCCCCGACCTTGACGCGCTGTGGGGCCCGGAAGACACCACGACGGCGCCGTTCACGCGCGGGATGGTCTCGTTCACGTTTGACGACGGGTGGCTGGGCCAGGCCACCATCGCGTCCCCGAAGCTCGTGGAGCGCGGCTGGAAGGGGACGTTCTACCTGGTCCCCGAGTGGTTTGGGACGTCGATGGACGGGGAGGCGTTCATGACGCTGTCGGGGGCGAGCGACCTCGTCGCCGCGGGTCACGAGATCGGCGACCACACGATGTCTCACGCCACCCTCACGAACCTCGTCGAGCCCGAGGTGTTCGACGAGATGGCCGACTGCCAGCTTTCGCTCGAATCCACGCTCGGTCTGCCACCCGGAGCCGTCGCCAATTTTTCAACCCCGCACGGCGCCTACAACGACGCCGTCCTCGCCGACGCCCGGCTGTTGTTCACGTCGCATCGCACCGGTGAGGCTCGCTTGAACACGCCGGCTACCGATCCGTACACGCTCGGTGGCGTGCTGCTCGAAGCGAGCAACCTCGACTACCCGGGCCGCACCCCGGACGATGTCGAGGACGTGATCCAGCTCACGGCGGAGCGTCGCAGTTGGTTGATCCTCGTGTTCCACGGCTTCGTGGAGGGGGAGCTGATGCGCGTGACCGACCAGCCTCTGGACGCGTTCGACCGAATCCTCGACGAGGTCGCCGAAGCGGACGTGGACGTCGTCACGATCGCCGAGGGCGTTCAGCGCATGCCTCACCCGCCGTGAGGCGCCCCGTCAGTCGACGGGGATCTGCGTCTGGGGGACCGCTTGCAGGCCGAGCGTACGCGCCCAGTCTTCGCGGACTGCGATGTAGCCGCCGGCGATGGTGTGGTTTCCGAACCAACCGACCCTTCGCTTGTGGTTCGCCGCGTCGTACACCACGACGTAGCCTGCGCTCGCGGGCGGCTTCTTCTGGCCCGAGTCCCAGATCACGTCGGGTCGTCCGAGGCCCGTCTCGGCCTTCACCTTGGCTTCGACGGCCAACAGCGCGGTGAGCGGGAACCGGACGCCGAGCGACGTCGCGCGCAGCCCCTTTGGATTCAGCAGCGGGTTGACGCGGTTGGTGGTGAGGCTGCAGGCGTCGATGAACACGAGGTTCTCGTGACGCTGGAACACGTAGTAGGGCACCATGCCCGCCTGGCCCGAGAACAGCACGATCGGCTCGTTCGTGCGCGCGCGGATCTGGTCGAGCAGCGGGTCGAGCTTCGCGAGCAGCAGGACATCGCGCGCATGGCCCGCGTTTCCAGCGTCGAGGAGGTCGACGGGCGTCCCTCCGAGCGCCCGTTCCAGCTGATCGCGCACGTCCAGAGCGTCAGCGAGCGTGCGGCCGCTGTTGGAGGGGACGGTGGTGGCGTAGAACGTCGACGCGATCTGCGACGCTGCGATGATGGCGACGATCGCCGCTCGCGCCCTGATCGGCCAGGCGCGGTCCCAGACGAGCGCGGCGAGCAGAGCGGCGGCGATCCCGAGACCGGGCGCCAGAAACCTTCCGAATTCCATCCAGTCGCCGCCTGAGCGGACGACGAACGCGATGTCCGCGACGAGGAACGCAGCCGCGATCACGCCGTGAGCGGTAGGCGTGGCGCGCGCTCGTTGGAGCTGGGGCTCGGCGCCGATCAGCGCGCCAACACCGAGGATCGGCGTCCAGGCGAGGTGCTGCCCAAGGTAGGAAAGACCCGCCGACCAGCGCGCTCCGCCCGAGGCCTTCACGACGGCGGGGTGGGGCAGCCAAAGCCCGAACGCGTTCGAACGCCACGCCACCAGGGCGAGCACGACCGCTGCGCTTACGCCGGCGACGGCGCCGACCGCGCGGGCCTCGTCGCTGCCGCGTCGCCGCCACGCCGCCCACGCGATCAGCGCCGCCACCACGCACCCGAGGACGATCGGCCCTTCGGGTCGCACGGTGGCGAGCAGGCCCGCAGCGAGGGCGAGGAGGGCGCCGCGAGCTGCCGAGGGTGACGCGATGAACCCGCCCGCCGCGAGCGCGAAGGCGACCTGGGACGTCGCGGCCAGCGTGGTCTCCATGCCGCTCGCGGCCCAGTACACGAGCGGCGTGCTGGTGGCGGCCAGCGGCGCGGCCGCCCAACCCGAGCCGGGAGAGAGGCGCTCGGCCAGGCGCGTGGCGAGCGCGGTGCAGAGCGCGGCGGCGGCCATGGACAACAGGAACCCGACCGCCGGCAGGCCAAGGAACGGCAGCACCGCGTCGCCGAGAGCGAGGAGCACGGTGCTCGCGAGGGCGGAGCTCTGCTCGAGGCGCTCGCCGTTGTAGTTCGTGATCGAGCCGGTGTGCCGGAGCGCGTACGCGGACCCGAACGTGATGTAGGAGTCGTCGTGGCCCGACGACGCGAACAGTCCGACCGCGAGCACCGCTCCGGCGGCGGCCCACCCGAGCGCCCACGCGGCGAGCGCGGCTGCCCCGCGCGTCGCTTCGGATTCGGGCTTTGGGGGGCGGTCCTCCATTTGCTGCGATAGCTAGCCGTCCTTCGATGTCGCAGCAACATGCAAAATTCGCGTTGGTCGCGGTCATCGCCCTGGTCTGCCTCGCGGTCGCGATGTGGGGTCTTGATCCGCGTTCGGCGATGCACCTCCTCGCCGCCTTTCCGCTCTGGCTGCTGCCTGTGGTCATCGCCGCCAACGTCTTGATCACGGTGATGCGGGCGGTCCGGTTCCGGCTGCTGCTCGACGCTCCGCTGCCGTTGAAGGACGCGCTCGCGGTCACGGCGGTCGGCTTCTTTGCGATCAACGTCGTCCCGCTGCGCATGGGCGAGTTCGCCCGTCCTGCCCTGCTGTCCGAGCTGTACGACGTGCCGTTCGGCGAGGCCCTCGGGATCGTGGTGGTCGAGCGGCTGCTCGACATGTTCGCTCTGCTGGTGTTGCTCGGCGTGGTGAGCGCCTTCGTCATTCCCGGGGCGACGATCGAGGTCGCCGGCGTCGATCTCCTCGCGGTCGGGCAGCGTACGTTCGGCGTCGCCGTGCTCGGTGGGCTCGCTGTGGTGGCTGTGCTCGCGGTGATCGGTGAGCCTGTCGTGACGCTCGTCGAGCGCCTCGCCGAGCGCGTCTCGCCCGCGCTCGCGGCGCGCCTCGGTCGCCTCGGGCGCTCGTTCGTGCAAGGGACGAGCGTGTTGTCCTCGCGGCCGCTGTACGGCCTCGCGGCGCTCGCCTGCACCGGTGGCGTGTGGTTGACGTCGATGTTCGCGGTCGCCATCGCGATGTTCGGCTTCGGGATCGCGGTCGCGCCTGGTCGGGTCGCGCTGAATTGGGCCGCCACCGTCGTCGCGCTCGCGCTGGTTCCAACCCCGGGCAACGTCGGTACGTTCGAGGCGGGCAGCGTCGCTTCGTTGCTGATCGACGACGTCCCCCGCGATCTCGCGCAGGCGTTCTCGCTCGGGAACCACGCGCTCATGACGGGGACCACGCTCGGACTCGGCGCCGTGTTCCTGCTGGTCCAAGGCTGGTCGGTGGATCGGCTGGTACGAACCAAGGGATCTTGACCTATCCTGCGCCGCAGGAGTTCCGATGTACCTCGCACTCGAGTCCGAAAAGTTCAACCTGCCAACCACCCGCGAGTGCGTCGCGTTCTCTGCCGATTCAAAGAACATCATGGCGGGGCCCGGCGCCTGGCGTGATCTCCAACAGGTGGTAGCGCTTGCGCTACAGACGTTCTCGGCCGCCACCGACGCCACCGCCGCCTGCTGGCTCGACGATCAGGCGTACAACGATAGCGAGGGCGCGCGAAAGACGCTGATTACGGCGTACTTCGGCACGGACGCGGCGGTCAGTCGCGAGCAGCTCGCCAGCTTCGGGGTCCCGTTCCTGCGTGAAGGCCAGTGGTCCGATGATGGCGTCCACAAGTGGCCCGATGACGCATTCCCGACGCTCGCGATCCGTCAGTCCCAGCTGTGGCAACTGTGGGACGACGATGGCAGCGAGGCCGGTGTGTTCGCGATCTCCGGGATCGGTGCGCGGGTCGGCCGCACGCGGCGGCGGTTCAGTCAGCTCGCAGACAAGGACTTTCTCGGCGGTGTCCGCCACGCCGTGGCGATCATGCCGCGAATCGATCCAGAACGGCACCGGCAGAAGCGTCAGCTCAGCACGGCGTTCGCGCTGCAGACGGTGAGGCGGATCGTCGACGCCGACGGGGTGGTGTCGGACTCCGAAAAGGACTTCCTCGCGAACCTGTTCACCCCTGAGGAACTGTCGGCGCTGTGGCTCGACGACGAAGCGATGGTGGACGCCCTCGCGCGGGACGCGGTGAAGCTGCTGCCGCCGTTGTTGGGTCACCACGAGAAGCTCGCCCTGCTGTCGATGTTCTATGCGGCCAGCTACGCGGACGGTCGGGTAGAGGTTCGTGAGCTGAAAGTGTTGAAAGAGGCCGCGGCCACCCTCGGCCTTGACCCCAGGGAAGTCGTCGCCCAGCTGAAACGGATCTTGTAGTCCGTTCGGAATCTGGCCCTCCTTCGACTTGACGGCAGGTCGCCCGCTGGTGAGATTGCGCGGTCCTGACGCACCAAGGCCGCGTCATTTACGGAGGATTTGTACCGAATGTCCCTTAAGAACTTCCTGTTCACGTCCGAATCGGTCACCGAGGGCCACCCGGACAAGATTTGCGACAACGTGTCGGACGCGGTCCTCGACGCGCACCTGGCGCTTGATCCCACGGCGCGCGTCGCGTGTGAGACGGCGGTAAAGACGGGCTTCGTCATGGTCGCCGGCGAGATCACCTCCTCGCACCGCGTCGATTACCCCTCCATCGTTCGCGATGTCGTGCGGGACATCGGCTACACCTCCTCGGAGATGGGCTTTGACGGCAACACCTGCGCCATCCTGGTCGCGGTGGAGCAGCAGTCGCCCGACATCGCCCAGGGCGTCAACGAAGGTGAGGGCCTGTACGCCGAGCAGGGTGCTGGTGATCAGGGAATGATGTTCGGCTACGCGTGCGATGAGACGGAAGCGCTGATGCCGATGAGCATCTACTACGCGCACCGCCTTTCGGAGCGCCTCTCCAACGTGCGCCGCACGCACCTGCTCCCCTGGGTCCGCCCGGACGGCAAGACGCAGGTCTGCACCGAATACCGCGATGGCAAGCCCGTTCGCGTCGACTCGGTCGTTGTGTCCACGCAGCACAAAGAAGACGTCACGCACGACGAGATCCGCGAGCAGATCATCAAGCACGTGATCGAGGCGGCCATCCCCGGCCACCTGCTCGACAGCAACACGCGCTACTTCGTGAACCCGACCGGCCGCTTCGTGGTCGGTGGTCCCATGGGTGACGCCGGCCTCACCGGCCGCAAGATCATCGTCGACACCTACGGCGGCCACGGCGCCCACGGCGGCGGCGCGTTCTCCGGCAAGGATCCCACCAAGGTGGACCGTTCGGCCGCGTACATGGCGCGCTACGTCGCGAAGAACCTCGTCGCCGCCGGCGCGTGCAAGCGCGCGCTCGTGCAGGTCGCCTACGCGATCGGCGTCGCCGAGCCTGTCTCGCTGATGGTCGACACCTACGGCACCGGGCAGGTGGCCGACGAGAAGCTCGCGGACTGCGTGCGCGAGCTGTTCCCGCTCAAGCCGCGCGGCATCATCGAGCACCTCGACCTTCGCAAGCCGATCTACCGCAGCACGGCCGCCCACGGTCACTTCGGTCGCCCGGGCTTCTCGTGGGAGAAGACGGACAAGGTCGAAGCTGTGAAGGCCTTCCTCCGCTAGACGCCGTCTGGGACGTCGAGCGCGCGGCTCGCGGCGGAAACGTCGCGGGCCGTTCGTGTTTTTGAGTCGAATCGGCCACGGACGCCGAGGTGCCTCGCCTGTTTCACGCCGCTTCCACACGCGGATCGTATCAATGGGTGGAGGTATTCATGCGCACGATCGGTGATGCCCTTTCGTTCCTCTCGTTGAGCCTTCAGTCCGTGGTGGCGCTGGGGCTCTCGGGGGTGCTGTCCTGGCCAGCCCTCGTGCTCGCCATGGTCGCGGCGACCTCCTGGGGCTCGGCCCCGTGGACGCCCCTGTGGGAAGCCGCCGCGTGGACGGTCGCCGCGGCGTTGGCGATGGTCCCGATGGTGCTGTTTGGCCTCGTGTCGGCGTTGACCATGGTCGGCGCGCTCGCCCACCTTGTGCGCTTCGTCATCCGCGTCGGTGATCGACGTCGTCGGGTCGACGCGGTCGTCCCCCCGACCGTCGTCGAGGCCCGTGTTGAGGCCCGCCTCGAGGCCCGTCTTGGGGAGCGGGAGCGCTCACTTGGCGAGCGGATCCGCGCGCTACACGACCTCCGCGCGACGTTCGGGGACGCACCCGACGGGGACCTCGCGCTCGTCGATCGCGCGCGCCTCGCGCTCGAGGAGCGTCGTCTCGCAGCACGCGGCGCGATCGCCCGCCTGGGAGCGGCCGACGCGCTCGCGGAGTCGGACATCCACGACGACCTGATGGACGCCCGCGCACGCGCGGACGCCACGTTCGAGATCGCGGGTGTGCGCGCCGCGTGAGCTACTTTGCGGCGGCGTCGCGCTTGTTCGCGACGCGCTCCTGGAGATCGACGGGCCACGCTGACACGTCGTCGGCGGGCAGCAGGGTGAGCGAACCGTGGCCGGTGAGCAGGTCGTCCGATCGCACCTTGAGCGCCGAGGCCGCTGCGAGCAGGCCCGACATCGTGGCGCCGAGCACCCCGTGGCTGACGGTGGACGCGCCCACCATCCACAGGCCCTTGATCTCGGTGCGCAGCGGCCACGAGAACGGGCCCACCTGCCAGCGCGACTTCGCGGTGCCGTACAGGTTCCCCTGCGTGGACATGCAGTAGTGCGCGTTCGTCAGCGGCGTGCCGATCTCCGCGAACGTGACCTGCTGGGAAAGGCCGGGCACGATGCGATCGACGCCCCGCAGCATCTTCTTCGTCATGTCCTCCTTCATGGACGCGTAGTCCGCGGGCCGCTCGCCGTACCGCGTGTGCGCCCACTGCTGGAACGCCTTCCAGCCGACGAACACGAACGACTCCATCGTGTGCGTCTTTCCGTTGCCCTTGGCGCGGTCCTTCAGCGTCGTCACCGTCAGGAACTGGCTGGGGAACGTGTCCATGTCGAGCTTCGTGCGGTTGCACACGTCGTAGCCGGCCTGCACGTCGGGCGAGTCGGCGTACCAATAGTTGCCGGAATCCATGCCCATTCCAGCGAGATCCGCGTCCGCGGCCATGAACAGCGACAGCGCCGAGATGCTGTACTCCGTCTTCGCGAGCTTCTTGTGGATGGCGGACGAAACGTCTTCGTGCCGCAGCAGGCGCCCGTAGGTGACGTGCGGGTCCGCGTTGCTGATCACGATGTTCGCGCGCACCTGGGTGCCGTCCGCGAGGCGCACACCGATCGCGCGGCCGCCTTCGACAAGGATCTGCGCCACGCCGGTCTTCACCTTGAGCTCGCCGCCGTGCTTCTTGAGCTGGCGCAGGAACGCCTTCGGCAGCGACTGCCCGCCGCCTTTCGGGTACCAGCCGCCGTCGAAGTAGTGCGCCTGAACGCCGAAGTGAACGGCCGCCGGCACGTCCTTCGGACCGATGCCATGATCGCCCGCCTGGATCGAAAGGATCGCCTTGAGCGTCGGGTCCTTGATGAAGCCGCTCATCACGGAATCGAGCGAGCGCAGGCCGAAGCGAAGCAGGTTCGGCGCCCGCAACGGCAGCGTCAACAGCGCGCGCTTGCGCTTGTCGCGGAACGCCGTGGTGAGCTCGTGCGTCACCTTGCTCGCGAGGTCGAGGTAGCCGTCGATGCCCTTCGCTTCGTGCGGGAACCGCTGCTTCAGGCGCTCTGCGAGGCGGTCCTTGCCCTTCGGGAAGTCAAACCGCGTGTCGCCGATGATCGTGTGCTCGTAGCCGTCGGGGTTGAGCTCGAGCAGGGTGAGCTCATCGATGCCGAGCCCCTCATAGACCGTCCGCAGCCGGCCGCCTTCCGCCATCTCGCCGAGGTAGTGCACGCCCGGGCTGAACTGGTGGCCGCCGAGGCGGAAGCTGTGGCACCAGCCCCCCGGGACGTCGTGTTGCTCGCACACGAGCACCTTCTTTCCAGCCCGTGCGAGCGCGACCGCCGCGGTCAACCCGCCCGCCCCTGAACCGATCACCACCACATCGACGTCTGCCATGGTTCCTCCCTGGTCATAGAGCGTTATAACGATCGTTATGTACGTGCAAGAAATTGGAGGGGTCAGGAATTGACGATTGCTGATAAGACCGATCGGTTTCCGACCCGTTCAAGCGCTACGGGCGCGTCGCGGCGCGCCGCGGCCCCTGGTCAGAAGCGCGTGATCGAGAGCGTCGTGCGGCCCGCCAGCTCCATGGCCGAGAACGTCAACGTCTCCTCGTTGTGCGAGTACGTGTGCGAGAACATCCCGCCGTCGTCCGACTGGAACGTCGACTCCCACCCCGCCGCAACGATCGCCGCGTCGAACTCCGAGGCGCGCTTGGGGGCGCAGTAGTCCGCATAGACCACCGCCATGGACCAGCCATCGCTGCGGAGGATCGTGCCGCCGTCGATCGGCAGGTTCATGGTCGACCAGGGGGCGCTCAGAGCGGTTGTCGGCACCTCGACGGGTGGGGGCTCCGGCTCGGGGTCAGCGGGCAGCAGCGCGCGCGGGATCGCGAGCCGCAGCACGAGTTCGTCGGAACGCTTGAGCCGCTTGAGGTCGCGCACGTCGATCGTCACGTCGAGCACGCGCGACTCGGCGTCCGCGGACTTCGGCCCGACCGTCATCGCGCTCGCCGTCGACACGATCATCACGCAGCCGTCGACCGCCGGCACGCAGGCGTTGATCGCCTCCGCTCGCGCGTCGATCGTGTCATCCGCAGCCACCGCCGCAGCCATCCACGCCACCCACATCGCGCCCTCCGTCGATTCCCGAACGTAGTCAGGATTTGTGGTCGTTGGGGGCGTCCCTCGCGTTGCTCGCCCGGCGTCACCGGAGCATCGTCACCGAAACCGTGGTGACCCCGCCGGCCGTCAATATCGCGAACGTGATCATTGCGTTCTCCTGCGCGAAGGTGCGCGTGATCATGCTGTCGTCGGTGTTCGTGAACGTGACATGCCACCCAGCGACCTCGAGCGCATGCGTCCAAGCCTCGGCCAGCGCGGCCAGCGGGCGGGCGGGCTCGTAGGCCACGGTCGCGGTGGTTTCGTCGCTGTACAGCACCGAACCGCCGTCGATCGGAAGGCCCAGCGTCGTCCACGGGGCGGTGAGGGGGACGGAGTACGGGTCGGGTGCTGGCCTTCCGTCAGAGTTCTCTGCGACGCTGCGGGGGATGTGCAGCAGCACGACGAGATCGTCGTCACGTCGCAGGCGCCTCAGCGCGCGCAGGTCGAGCGCGACAGCGATGGTCATCTCGTCGCCCTTCGGCGGCGAGGTGGGTTCGGTCATCACCACCGCCGTCGCGTCGATCTGCTCGCACGCGGCGGACGGCGGATCACACGGCCCGATCGCGTTGCCCTTGGCCTGAATTGTTGCGTCGGCCGCGAACGCGGCGGCGAGTAAGAGTGCGATCATCGGCCCTCCAAGATCGCAGACTACCCTTCCAGCGTCCGAACAACGTGAGCGGGTCAGAGCCAGCCTCCTTGAATTTCCAAATTCCGGGAGCCAGCTTGGTCGAATTTCGCGAATCGACCGAAGACCCAGGACCTGGACGTCGGCGCCTATGGAAAATCGGCGTTGGTTCGTTGGCGATTCACGGGACACGCGCGAAATGCGAAATTCGAGACGGCTGGCTCTGGAAGAAGCGAAATTCAAGGGTCCTGGCTCGGCGACCGAACGCGATCCGGCCGCTTGAGGGGTCCACAAGGCTCAACGGTCCTTGTCCGCACAGGAAAGCGTCGGCCGGTTAGTCTCGGACCACTCGGAGGCAGCATGTTCGACATCGGTGCGGTCGCAAAGCTCTACTCGAAGATGGAAGAACGCCACGCGATTGGCCGGCGTCGCCTCGGTCGCGCGCTGACGCTCTCCGAGAAGGTCCTGTGGGCCCACCTCGCGGAGCCCGAGACGCAGGAGTTCGCGCGCAACACGAGCTACCTCATGCTCAATCCGGATCGCGTCGCGCTGCAGGACGCGACAGCGCAGATGGCGATCCTCCAGTTCATGCTCGCGAACAAGGACGAGGTCGCAGTCCCCACCACGATCCACTGCGATCACCTCATTCGCGCGCACAAAGGCGCGAACACGGACATGGTCACCGCCAACAAGGAGAACGAAGAGGTCTTCGAATTCCTCCGTTCGGCGGGTGAGCGGTACGGCATGGGCTTCTGGAAGCCAGGCAGCGGCATCATCCACCAGGTGGTGCTCGAGAACTACGCGTTCCCCGGCGGCCTGATGCTCGGCACGGACAGCCACACACCAAACGCCGGCGGCCTCGGCATGGTCGCGGTCGGCGTCGGCGGCGCGGACGCGGTGGACGTCATGGTCGGCATGCCCTGGGAAGTGTTGTGCCCCAAGGTCATCGGCGTGAAGCTGCTCGGGCGCCTGTCCGGCTGGACGAGTGCCAAGGACATCATCCTGCGCGTGCTCGAGATCCTCACCGTCTCGGGCGGCACCAACGCGATCATCGAGTACTTCGGCCCCGGCGCCGAGAGCTTCTCCGCGACCGGCAAGGGCACCATCACGAACATGGGCGCCGAACTCGGCGCGACCACGTCGATGTTCGCGTATGACGCGAAGATGTCGGCCTACCTGCGCACCACCGAGCGCGCCGCTGTCGCCGACCTCGCGGACAAGTACAAGGCTGCCCTGCGGGCTGATCCCGAGGTGTACGAGCACCCCGAGAAGTACTACGACCGCGTGATCGAGATCGACCTCGACCGCCTCGAGCCGCGCCTCGTCGGCCCGTTCACGCCGGACCTCGGCCGCCCGCTGTCGGCCATGGGCGCGGAAGCCAAGAAGGAAGGCTGGCCGCTGGAAGTGA
Organism: Pseudomonadota bacterium; assembly: GCA_947505245.1. Lineage (GTDB taxonomy): Bacteria > Myxococcota_A > UBA796 > UBA796 > SYKL01. The sequence continues at coordinate 68,794 of CANNIZ010000004.1, forward strand.
AGGCCGGCCTGATCGGCTCGTGTACGAACTCGTCGTACGAAGACATGTCGCGCGCGGCCCACGTGGCGCGCCAGGCCGCCGCCGCCGGCATCAAGCCGAAAGCCGGACTGTTCGTGTCGCCGGGCTCGGACCGCATCTTCGAGACGATCAAGCGCGACGGTCAGCTCGCGGCCCTCGAGGGCGCTGGCGCGACGGTGCTCGCGAACGCGTGTGGGCCGTGTATCGGCCAGTGGAAACGCGACGACATCCAGAAGGGCGACAAGAACACGATCGTCACGTCGTTCAACCGCAACTTCAAGGCGCGCCAGGACAGCAATCCCGACACCCACGCGTTCATCGGCAGCCCCGAGGTCGTGATGGCGCTCGCGTTCGCCGGCCGCCTCGACTTCAACCCCGCGGTCGACGCGCTCACGGGAGCGGACGGCAAGCCGTTCAAGTTCGAACCGCCCGTCGGCGACGAGCTCCCCGGCAAGGGCTTCGAGTCGGGCCTCAACAACTACATTGGCAAGATCCCGCTCGAGCAGCGCCTCGGTCTGCAGGTGGTGATCAAGGAGGGCTCGGATCGCCTCGAGCGGCTGCAGCCGTTCACCTCGTTCGCCGCCTCCGATCCAGCCGACCTCGTCGTCCTGCTGAAGGCGAAGGGCAAGTGCACGACGGACCACATCTCGCCGGCGGGCCCGTGGCTCACGTACCGGGGCCACCTCACGAACATCTCACGCAACCTGTTCCTCACGGCGAAGAACGCGTTCGACAACGTCGACGGCAAGGGCACGAACGTGCTTACCGGCGAGCGCGGAGTCCCGTTCCCCGAGCTGGCAAAGGCCTACAAGACCGCCAACCAGCCGTTCGTCGTCATCGGTGACACGAACTACGGTGAAGGCTCGTCCCGTGAGCACGCGGCCATGGAGCCGCGCCTGCAGGGCTGCCGCGCCGTCATCGTGCGCAGCTTCGCGCGCATCCACGAGACGAACCTGAAGAAGCAGGGCCTGCTCCCGCTCACGTTCGCGAACCCGGCGGACTACGACAAGGTCCGCGAAGACGACCGCATCACGCTTCGCGGCACCGCAGCGATCGCGCCGGGCAGCACGATCACGCTCGTTTGCACGCACGCGGACGGGACGACAGACGAGGCTCCGTTGAAGCACACGTTCAACGCCGAGCAGATCGCGTGGTTCAAGGCGGGCTCCGCGCTCAACGTCATCCGCGCGGCCTCCGCGAAGTAGTCCGCGTCAGGCCAGGCGCCTCGCCGGCGGGACGTTCTTCTGCTTGAACAGCCCGACGGCGATGGCGTGGCCGAACAGCGCGCCGAAGCCCATCTGCGTCATCAGGCCGAGCAGGTCGGTGGTCTGCCACTCCTGCATCACGCGGCCACCTTCGACGCGGCGCACGAATTGTCCAATTACTTCGACGTTTTTCCCGCTTGCCGGCCCGCCCATGAACTTCCCGGTGTTCTTCGCGTGGGTGACGAAGCGGATGCTGACGAGATCACCGTCGGCGAGCACGTGTGTGAAGTCCATCGTCATGTTGGACATCGCGTCCTTCAGGGCCTGCATGAAGCCGATGTACTCGTCGCGCGAGTACACGGCGCTGTCGCCCGTGTACGTGAAGTCCTTGTCGAGGAGTTGATCGAGCTTCTTCCAATCGCCTTCGAGGATCGAACGCGACACGGCGAGGGCGACTTCTTTGTTGTTTGCGGCTTCGTTGGGCATGATGTCTCCATTGGGTCACACACCTAATAATTGTATGGTACAACGATTGTCAAGCACACCAAAAAGGAGCCTGCGTGGCGAGCCCGAACCTCGACGATCTGCCTGAGGCCCTGTCGGGCCACGCCGCCTACCTGATGGTTCGGGTTGGAAAACACGCGCAGCGGGTGTTCTCGGCGGCGATCGAACCCCTCGGCCTGCGTCCGGCGCACTGGGACATCCTCGCCACGCTGGCCGCGCGGACGTCGATGTCGCAGGTCGAGATCGCAAACCTGCTGTTGATCGAGCGCGCGCACCTCGTCGCGTTGCTGGATCAGCTCGAGGCCCTTGGTCTTGTCCGTCGCGCGCCCGATCCCGCCGATCGGCGGCGCCACGCGGTGTCCCTCACGGCCGCGGGGCTGGAGACGACGGCGGAGGTTGCTACGCGCGCGAAGGCCGTCGAAGACGCCTTGCTCGACGGGCTGTCGGCGAATGAACGCCGCGCGTTTCGTGGACTCCTCGCCCGCCTCGCGCGCGGGGCCGACGAAGGCGACTGAAGCGGTCGATCGGCAAGTGATTCGGACGGCGCATTGATCCCTGGACGCAGTCCGGTACACTTGCCGCGCGCCGGCCGGGTCCTACCCATGGACCAACACGCACGGCGGCGCTCACGACGCGGCCGATCACACTTCGGCCATCGCTAGGCGAATGGCCTGGGAGTACCAATGAAGTTCGAAAAGTTTACGGTGAAGAGCCGCGAGGCCATCGCCGACGCCCAGAACCTGGCGGGACGCCTCGGCAACCCCGAGATCCGGCCTGGCCACATCGTGATCTCGCTGCTCCACCAGGAGGGCGGCGTCGTCTCCTCGCTCGTCACCAAGATGGGCACGGATCCTGAAGCGCTCGAGGCCGAGTTCGCCAAGCTGATCGACAGCTACTCGAAGGTGAGCGGCGGCTCGAAGGCCGGCCTCGCGCGCGACACGGACAACGCGCTCGCAGCAGCCGACGCCGAGGCCACCAAGCTCGGTGACACGCACATCTCGGCCGAGGTGATCTTCCTCGGCATCGCGATGGGCAGCACCAAAGAAGCCCAGGCGCTGAAGGATCGCAACCTCACGCCGCAGATCATCCGCCAGAAGATCGACGAGGTTCGCGGCGGGCAGAAGGTCACCGGCGAAGATCCGGAAGGCAACTACGAGACGCTCGAGAAGTACACGCGCGACATGACGAAAGAGGCGGCCGAAGGCAAGATGGACCCCGTCATCGGCCGCGACGAGGAGATCCGCCGCGCGCTGCAGGTCCTGTCGCGCCGCACCAAGAACAACCCCGTGCTCATCGGTGATCCTGGCGTCGGCAAGACGGCGATCGTCGAAGGCATCGCCCAGCGCATCGCGATGGGCGACGTGCCCGAGTCGCTGAAGAACAAGAAGGTGCTGGCACTCGATCTCGCCGCGCTGCTCGCCGGCGCCAAATACAAGGGCGAGTTCGAAGAGCGCCTGAAGGCCCTGCTCACCGAGATCGAGAACGCCCAAGGCAAGATCATCATCTTCATCGACGAGCTCCACACGCTGGTCGGCGCGGGCAAGTCGGAAGGCTCGATGGACGCCGGCAACATGCTGAAGCCCGCCCTCGCCCGCGGGCAGTTGCGTTGCATCGGTGCCACCACGAACGACGAATACCGGAAGCACCTCGAGAAGGACAAGGCGCTCGAACGCCGCTTTCAGAAGGTCGCTGTCGAGGAGCCCTCGGTGCCGGCCACCATCTCCATTCTCCGCGGCATCAAAGAGAAGTACGAGCAGCACCACAAGATCAAGATCACCGATGAAGCCGTGGTCGCCGCGGCCGTGCTGTCGGCCCGCTACATCAGCGACCGGCAGCTCCCGGACAAGGCGATCGATCTCATCGACGAAGCCGCCAGCCGCATCAAGATGGAGATCGAGAGCAAGCCCGCAGCGATCGACACGTTGGAGCGAAAGATCAACGGTCTGCAAGTCGAATTGATCACCATCCAACGTGATCAGGACGCGGGCGCCCAGAAGCGGGCAGCGAAGATGCGCGAAGAGATCGCCAACATCCAGGAAGAGCTCACCGGCCTCACCGCGCGGTGGCAGAACGAGCGCGACGCGATCGAAGGCATCGCCGACATCTCCGAGAAGATCGACGAGGTCACTTTCGAAGGCGAGAAGGCGCAACGCAAAGGCGACTTCGAAGCCGCGAGCAAGATCATCTACAGCGAGCTGCCCGCGCTGCGTGCCGAGCGCGACGCCAAGGTGAAGCTGCTCAAGGAGCTGCAGAAGGACGGCGCGATCTTGTCGGAGGAGGTCACCGAAGACGACATCGCGCGCGTCGTCGCGCGGTGGACGGGCGTCCCCGTGCAAAAGCTCAAGGAGAGCGAGCAACAGAAGCTGCTCAAGATGGAAGATCGGATCGCCGAGCGGCTCGTCGGCCAGAAGGCGGCCGTGAAGGTTGTCTCTGAGGCCGTGCGTCGCAGCCGCGCCGGCCTGCAGGATCCGAACAAGCCGATCGGCAGCTTCCTGTTCCTCGGCCCCACCGGCGTCGGCAAGACCGAGCTCGCCAAGGCCCTGGCGCTGTTCTTGTTCGATGATGACGGCGCCATGGTGCGTATCGACATGTCCGAGTACCAGGAGAAGCACACGGTCGCGCGCTTGATCGGCGCTCCTCCGGGCTACATCGGCTACGACGAAGGTGGTCAGCTCACGGAGGCGGTGCGCCGTCGGCCGTACTCGGTCATCCTGTTCGACGAGATCGAGAAGGCCCACGCGGATGTGTTCAATACGTTCCTGCAAGTGCTCGATGACGGTCGACTGACGGACAGCAAGGCCCGCACGGTCGACTTCAAGAACACCGTGATCATCATGACGAGCAACGTCGGCTCGCACCGCATCATGGAGGCCAAGGGCGACCGCGCCAAGGCCACCGCGGCCGCGCTCGAAGAGCTGCAGAAGGCCTTCCGGCCGGAGTTCCTGAACCGCATCGACGACAAGATCGTGTTCGATCCGCTCACCCGCGACAACATGGATCTCATCCTCGACATCCAGCTCAAGCGCGTCCGCGCGATGCTTGCCGAGCGCGAGCTCAAGCTCGAGGTCACGCCCGCCGCCCGCAAGGTGGTCGCCGATCTCGGCTTCGACCCGGCCTACGGCGCCCGCCCGCTCAAGCGCGCGATCACGCAGTACCTGCTCAACCCGATGTCGAACACCATCGTGGGCGGCGGCTTCATGGCCAACGACATGATCAAGGTCGACGTCGAGACGGACAAGGACAACGGGGAAGAGAACCTCACGTTCGAGCGGGTGCTCGGTCCAGACAGCCTCGCCGCGCAGGCCGCCGCCGCCGCGAGCGCTCCGCCCCAGCTCACGCAGACGCGCTAGGACGGCCCGTTCCTGCCCTGGTCGCCGCCGCGAGGGCGACGACTAGAACACCTCTTCGACTTCCAGCACGTACTGGGTGTTGTTCCACCCCGCGTACCAGTCCGAGTTGTTGCCACCCTGGTGGTTGACCGTGATCGAGAGGCTGTAGGACCCGGCGGGCAGGGTCGTCGCGCCCTGGATGCCGCCACAGTAGCCGGTGATGGTCGCGTTGTAGTGGTTGTCGCTGTAGTTGCTCGGACCCGAGGTGTACGAGTGGTGCCAGAACCGCATCGGACCGGGATTGGTGCAGCTCTGTCCGTTCACCAGGATCTCCCAGTAGCCGTAGCTGTAGCCGAGGTTGCGTCGGTTGTCGGACCAGCTGACGCGGACCTGCGTGTCGGAGCGCTGCTTGACGAAGGTGAGCGTACGCCCCGGCAGCGCGCCGCTGTCCGCTTCCGTGTTGCCGTACGAAACCGTGCGAGGCACGGTCCGGAAGGCCGCGGACGTACGCACGAGGTCGATCTCGTCGTAGGCCGTGGCGACGTCCGCCTCGAGCGCGGTGAGGCGGCCATCGTGGCTCGCCAGCGACGTCGTGTGACCCCCCACGGTCGTCCCCAGCGACGTGAGCGTGGTGGTGTGGCCTGAGAGCGTGCTGCCTTGCGCTCCCACGGTGGTGTTGAGCGTTCCGATCGCCGTACCCTGTGCCCCGACCGTGGTGTTGAGCGTGTTGATCGACGTCGTGTGGCCCGAGAGCGTGCTTCCCTGTGACGTGAGCGTCGTCCCTTGCGTCGACACAGTGGTCGTAATGGAGCCGAGCGCCGTGGACAGTGTCGACAACGAGCTCGTATGGGAGGCCAGCGTGGCGCCCTGCGCGGCCAGCGTGGAGTCATGTCCGTCGACCCGGGTGTCGAGCGTCGTCAGGTCCGAGGTGTGGGACGCGAGCGTGATGTCGGCTGCGTCGAGTCGCGCGTCCAGCGCCGCGAGGTCCGTCGTGTGGGCGCCGAGCGTCCCTTCGGCGGTGGTGACGCGGGCCTTGAGCGCGGTCAGATCGGTGGTGAGGGTGGTGACGTTGCCGGTGATCGAGCTCACGTTCGCCTCGATCGTGTTGATGTCGGACTCGGCGGCTGAGACGCGCGTCGTGAGCGACGCGACGGCCGCGTTGGTGCCGGCGAGTGAGGAGGTCAGCCCGGTGATGCCCGTCTCGGCGGCCGACGTGCGCGTGGCGAGCGCGGCAATATCCGAAGCGGCCCCGGCGATGGCGCCGTCCTGGTTCGCGTCGACGTCGTTGTTGGCGGCCAGGGCGGCATCGAGCTGTGACACCGACGCGTCGGTGGCGGTCTGCGCCGTTTCGAGGTCGGTGATCGCGGCGTCCTGTGCATCGAGCGCGTTCTCCACGTCGCCGACCCGCGTAGCGAACGAGGTGAACCCGGTGTCGTTCAGGATGTCGCCGACGGAGGTCTCGAGCGTGTCGAGGCGCGCGTTGGCGTCGGCAAGCTGGGTCTCGAGCTCGGTGATGCGGGCCTGATCGGCGGCGTTGCCCGTGCTCGCGTCGGCGAGCTGCGTCGACAGGGCGTCGATCTGGGCCTGCAGGTCGGCGATGTCCTCGTGTGTGGCCCAATTTCCCCGGCAGCCCACCAACGCGAGCGCCAACGCGATGTTTCGAATGTGCATGTCCCCTCCCGCCTGCACGGTAGCCTGAAATCACCGGCGTCGAATGTTACAGCTCGTGAAGTCCCTCCCGACGCCGCCCACCCCGTGATGTCCATGCGCGTTGACCTCGACGCCCTGCTGCAGTCCCGCTTCGGCTTCCCCGCCTTCCGCCCGGGGCAGCTCGAGATCGTGGAGCACGTGGTCAACGGGGGCGACGCGCTGGTGGTGATGCCGACCGGCGCGGGCAAGTCGCTGTGCTACCAGGTGCCGGCGCTCGCGCGTGGTGGCCTCGCGATCGTCGTGTCGCCGCTGATCGCGCTGATGAAGGATCAGGTGGACGCGCTGGTCGCAAAGAAGGTGAAGGCGACGTTCTTGAACAGCTCGCTCACCGCCGCCGAGTACCGGACGCGCTCGGACGCGCTGCGAAACGGGCAGATCGAGATCCTCTACGTCGCGCCGGAGCGGTTCAGCCCGGCCTTCGTGGACATGGTGCGCAGCCTCAACATCCGGCTGCTCGCGATCGACGAGGCGCACTGCCTCTCTCAGTGGGGGCACGACTTCCGGCCTGACTACCTGCGCTTGGGGCACGTCCGGCGCGCGCTCGGAAACCCCACGACGATCGCGCTCACGGCCACCGCCACGCCCGAGGTGCAGAAGGACATCGTCGAGACGCTCGGCCTCGATGCGCCGCCGGGCGCTGGCCGCCCGCCGTGCGGCATCTTCATCCGGGGCTTCGATCGCGACAACCTGATCAACGAGGTCCACGCGGTCGAGGGCAAGAACCAGAAGAACCTCGTGTTGCCCGAGCTCGTCGGTCCCGGGCCCGCGATCGTGTACTGCGCGACGCGCAAGAACGTCGAGAGCGCCACGAAGGTGCTGCGCGACGCCGGGATCCGCGCCGGCAGCTACCACGGGGGCCTGTCCACGGACGATCGGTCGCGCGTGCAGGACGACTTCATGGGCGGGAAGATCCCGGTCGTGGTCGCGACGAACGCGTTCGGCATGGGCATCGACAAGCGCGACATCCGCGCGATCGTGCACTACGACCTGCCTGGCACGGTGGAGGCCTACTACCAGGAGATCGGCCGCGCGGGCCGCGACGGGCGGATGGCGCGCGCCGTGCTGCTGTACTCGCCGAGCGACCGTCGCACTCAGGAGTTCTTCATCGACAACGGGCACCCGCCCGCGGAGTGGGTGCACCGCCTGTGGCGCTGGCTCGTCGAGCGCGGCGAGAACCCCGTGTTCGCCAGCGTCGAAGACATGGCCGCGGCGCTGCCCGGCGAGGGCGGAGACCGCTCGGCGTCCGCGTGCCTGTACACCCTCGTGCGCGAGGGGATGGTGCGCCGAATCGCTCCGGGCGACCGTTCCGCGTACATCCGCGTCGCCGAGCGCGGCCCGCGCGACGTGCCGCACGGCCTCCGGCGCACCGTGTGGGAGATGATCCTCGCGCGGCAGATCGGCCCCGGCGAGGCGCTGGACTTCAGCCTTGACGCCTGGGCCCGCGAGGCCGACTGCGAGCGCGAAAAGCTGACGGCCGCGATCCTCGGCCTGATGGAGCGCGGCTACCTCACGTACCGGGCGCCCGAGCGCGTCGGCGGCGTCGAGCTGCTCAAGCCCAACGAGCCGCTCAAGCTCGACGAAGTGAAGATGAAGGCGCGCCGCAGCCGCGAGTACGCCAAGCTCGACAAGATGGAGGCGTACGCCGGCAGCGCGTGTCGCCGGCGATTCATCGTCGAGTACTTCGGCGAGAAGGCCCCGTTCGAGCGCTGCGGCACCTGCGACCGCTGCCGGGCCGGGGGCCCGGAGATCGACGATACGCCGCGCATGTTGATGCCCGACGAAGAGACGGTCGTGCTCAAGCTGCTGTCGTGCGTAGCGCGCATGCAGCGCCACACGGGGCGCGGCGAGGGCTTCTCCGTCGACCTGATCGCGAAGACGGCGATGGGGTCGAGCGAAGAGAAGGTGCGGCAGTTCGGGTTCGACACGCTGTCCACCTGGGGCATCCTCGGTCCAAAGGCCGCAGGCGAGGTGAAGCCGATTCACTGGTCGGTCGGGGAACTCGCCGACCTGCTCACCGCGCTCGTCGCGAACGAGTGCCTGATCGAGACGTACCAGACGCGCACGATCGGAGCGAAGCAGGTCACGTACAAGGAGCTCTCGGTGTCGCCGCGCGGTTGGCGCGTGCTGCGCAAGGAAGAGCGCGACCTCAAGATGGTGTTCCCGCACGCCCAGCGCCTCGAGCGCGCGAAGCCGAAGACCACGATGGCGACGGCCGGCTCGGTGCTCACCGGCGAGCTCGTCTCGCTGCTGCGCGACGTGCGCACGCGGCTCGCACAGAAACACGAGCTGCCGCCCTACGTCGTCGCGTCGAACAAGTCGCTCGAGGACATGGCGCGCATCCGCCCAACCTCGAAGAAGGCGCTGCTCACGGTGCACGGCTTCGGCGAGGTCAAGTCGGATCGGTTCGGCACGTCGTTCATTGACGCGATCCGCAAGTACAACGAGGGTCGATTGTGATTCCCGCCCGGCGAAGCGCCGGGCTCCCCACCCCCGCGGCGTCGCCGCGCCCCCCGAGTGGGGGCTTCATCGCCCGCATTGCTCCGGGCCGCTGACGACTGAGACGTCATCGCGCTAAGAACGCGCGCCAAACCGTTATCGGGGTCCCACTTGGTATTTTGGCGCTTGTTCACCCTCGCGCTGCGGGTGGACTCGCGGTCGTCGAGGGGCGCGAAGTTGACGTGGGTCGGGGCGAGTCCACTCCTCGCACGAGGGCCATTTTTTCAGCCCGTCCCGTCGGTCATCGTCCCTTGCGACGTCCTGGAACGACGCTTCGCGAGCAAATTCTCGACCCTCGTGTGGAGCATGGGTTCGCCGTAGCGGAACGACGCTCGGCCCTGCTCGGCACCCGCGAATCCATGCGGAGCGCGAGGGCGCCAAGCGGTCGGTCGCGTTCGGGGTCCAACGACCTGTTGGACGCGCGGCAGGTCCGCCGAAGCGTCCAATTCGGAAGCGAGCACAACCCTGACCGAAAGCGGCCGTTTCCACGTCAACGCGCGTTCGGGATCCAGTTGTAGCCCTGGTAGTCGAGGGCATAACCGTCGGCGATCGCCTTTTTGACGGAGGGATCGCCCGTGTGGTCGGAGATGAACGCGGGAACGCCGGCCTTGAAGTCTTCGGCGTACCACTCGAACAGCTTCGAAACCCAGATCTTCCGCCCCTCGTGGTCCACGAACACGCCCTCGCGCGTGCCGAGGAACGCGACGGTCGCGGACTCCAGCCGCGCGTCGAGCGCGGCGACGTCGTCCGGGTAGGGCGTCGATGCGAGCTTGGGACAGGACCGGGCGCCGCAGTTGAGAGCGAAGTGGACGCGCGGATCGCCCCACGACTTGCGGGCGTAAGTCTCCGCCTGGTTGAGCGTCCAGCTGCGGCCCGCCATCGGGTGCTGAACCACATCAAAGAACCCGGCGACGTCGGTGATCTTCGGCGGCATGACGCGCGCGTCGAGGATCGCGTCGATCACGAGCGCGTTGTAGGCGTCGATCCAGAACCCGAGCGGCTGGTCGGCCGGAGCGTTCGCGACGGTGACGAGCCAGGCGTCGAGCTTGGCGCTGTCCTGGGCGAAGCCGCGGTAGTCGACGCGCCCGTCGGTGACGTGGGCGGCGAGCAGGGCAGCGTAAGGGGCCTCATCGATCGGCATGGCTCACCTTGCACGAGGAACCAGCGCCCGTCCACCTGGGCGGTGCTACAATGGCGGTTTGGAGGGACCATGTTGCCTCGACGTGCGTCCATTTTGTTGCTCGGAATCGGCCTCGTACCGGCGTGCCAGAAGGACGACGGCGGAATCGTCGTGTTCGACGCCGAGCCGAGCGTCGTGCTCCTCGAGCCCGCGAACGACAGCACGTTCGAACAGAACGAGCCGATCCTGTTCCGCGCGAAGATCGCCGATGACGGCCCGCTCGAAGACCTCACCGTCCAGTGGTCGAGCGATCTCGACGGCATCCTGCCGTCCACCGACGTCGTCGATCCCGAAGGCAACCTGCAGTTCTCCACGGCCCAGCTGGCGAGCGGCACCCACATCGTCACGCTGCGCGCGATCGACGGCGCGGCGAACCAGGGCGAGGCCCACGTCACGCTGCACATCGAGGAGGTGCCGGACTTCCCGTCGATCGTGGTCGATCATCCGCTCACCGGCGAGAACGGCCTCGAAGCCACAGCGTTCGTGTTCGGCGCGACGGTGTTCGACTTCCAGGACAACCCGGAGGACCTGCAGATCGAGCTGTCTGCGAACCCCGGCGGGGTCGTGTGCTACATGATCCCCGACGGGAACGGCCACGGCACGTGTTCGGCGATCCTGGACACCGGCCCCTATATGCTCACGTTCCTCGTCACCGATCGCGACGGGAACGAGGCGTCCGCGCCTGCCGCGTTCGCCGTCGTGGGCCGGGGCGACTACGACGCCGACGGCGACGGGTTCACGCCGAACCAGAACGACTGCATCGACACGAACCCGCACGTGTACCCGGGGGCGCCCGAGGAGTGCGACGGGCTCGACAACGACTGCAACGAGATCACGGGCGTGGACGTCGGCACCGACTGCTACGACGACGACATGGACGGGTACTGCGAAGATCCGCCGTGTGTGAACGCGTCGAGCACGCTCGTCGACTGCGACGATCACAACGCACCGGACGTGTCGCCCGCGGGCGTCGAGGCTCGCAACGGGGTGGACGACGACTGCGACGGCACGATCGACGAGACGACCACCGCCTATGACGACGACGGCGACGGCTCGTGTGAGGTGCCGCCGTGCGTGAACGCGAAGTCCACCACCCCTGACTGCGATGACGGCAACTTCGCGGTGAACTCGGGCGCCAAAGAGGTGTGCGGCGACGGCATCGACAACGACTGCGACCTCTCCCTGAACGAGCTGAACGCGGTGGGCTGCAAGTCGTTCTACCTGGACAACGACGCGGACACGTACGGCACGGGCACCAAGACGGAGTGTTGGTGTGATCCGGGCTCGACGCCTTACACGTCGCTCAACAACAAGGACTGCAACGACAGCGACGCGAGCGTGTACCCCGGCAGTGTTGCCGAGGTGCGCAACGGCCTCGACGACAACTGCAACGGCAAGATCGACGAGGGCACCACCGCCTACGACGACGACGGTGACGGGTTTTGCGAGGTCCCGCCGTGTGTGAACTCGTCGGCAACCAAGGCCGACTGCGACGACGCGAACGCCGCCGTGAAGCCGACGGCCAGCGAGACCTGCGCCGACGCGATCGACAACGACTGCGACGGGCTCGCGAACGAGCAGAACGCGACGGCGTGCAAGAACTTCAACCTGGACGCGGACCACGACGGGTTCGGCATCGCCACCAAGCAGTGCTGGTGTGGTCCCTCCGGCGACTACACGGCGACGAACAGCACCGACTGCAGCGACACGAACCCGAACGCCAACCCGTCCGCGCCGGAGGTGTTGGACGGGGTCGACAACAACTGCAACGGCAAGAAGGACGAAGGCACCACCGCCTACGACGACGACGGCGACGGGTACTGCGAGCAGCCGCCGTGTACGAACACGTCATCGACCAAGGTGGACTGCGACGACGCAGCGTTCGCCGTGAAGCCGGGCGCCACCGAGACGTGCGCCGACGCGATCGACAACGACTGCGACGGGCTCACGAACGAGCAGAACGCGACGTCGTGCAAGAACTACTACGCCGACGTGGACGCGGACGGCTACGGCAGCACCACGAGCAAGCAGTGCTGGTGTGCGCCGGGCGGGCCGGGCTTCTCGAGCCTGACGAACAACGACTGCGACGACAACAACGCGAACGCGCACCCGGGGCAGACGACGTTCTTTACGGTGTCTCGCAGCAACAACACGTACGACTACGACTGCAACGGCTCGAGCGAGAAGCTGTACCGCGGCACCGCCACCTGCGTGGAAGACTGGGGCGGCGTCGTGTGCGACCCGAACCCGAGCACGGGCGGGTGGGACGGGTCGGAGAAGGGGTGCGGAAATTCGGGGAACTGGCTCTCCAGTTGCGGCGTCAACTACAACCCGTTCTGCATTCTTGGCTGTGGCAGCAACCTGACCTGCATCGGCGGTTGCATGAGCTGCATATCGAACTTCGACACGCGAACGCAGTCCTGCCGGTGAACCGGCCCTGGCGGATCGTGTTGCATTGAAATCGTAAACTCTGAGTTTCGATTTTCAATGTTCGATCAAATCCGTCAGCGGAATGCGCCTCGGCGCGCTGCTGGACGAGGTGGCACCGCTGCGCCCGGACCCCGCCTGACCGCCACAATCACTCGGCGGGCACTTCGTCCGGGAAGTCGGGCCAGCAGATGCGGGCCTGCTCGGGCGGGTTCACGACGCGGAACCGGAAGCCGCCGTCCTGGCCCTTGCGCTGCGCGTACCGGATGGTGACCGGGTACACGCCGGTGTTCAGCGGCAGATCGAGGACCTCTGGGGCATAGCGCACGTCGCTGCGCACGATCTCGGTGTTCTCACCGATGGTGATGAACACGTCGGTCTCGGCGGCGAGCACGATCTGCACGTTCTGGTTGTCGTTGAACACGCGCAACCAGCTCGTCCACTGCGTCGCGAAGTACCGCGGATCGTTCGACAGTCCCTCGTCTACCGGCCACCAGTTGGGGCCGAATTCGAGCGACACGTCGTACTTGCTGAACGCGAGGTGGTCGTCGAACCAGAACGGCACCGCGTTCGGGTCGATGGGATCAGCGCCGGGCACATTCGCGTCGGTGTCGCCGTCGATCTCCCCGACGAACGGCTCGTTCTCGGCCAGGTTGAAGTACAGCGCGAAGTGGCCGCTGCCGCAGTTCACCCAGTCGTTGGGCGGCTCACCCTGCGCGTCGATCACCGTGCCGGGCGGCTCGGCGGGCGGCGGCGGTGGCGGCTGGATGATGATGTTGTCGGTGCCGCAGGCCACGAGGCCGAGCGCGACGAGAGCGAGCGCAGCGATTCTCATGGGGCACCTCCGCCGTAGACCTGGTCCCAATCGTCCTGTGCATCGCACGCGAGCCACTCCTGGAGCACCACGAACTCCGCCTCCCGGGGCCCGCCTCCGGGCGGCATCGGCGCGTCGATGCCGTACTGGCTGCGCGCCTTGATGCGCTCCTTCCACTGGAGCACCATCGCGTAGGTGTCCAGATCGATGCCGAGCGGGGCGTCGTTGCGCAGCACGAGATCCGGCAGCTGGCTGCTGTGGCAGGCCACGCAGTACTGCGTCATGAAGCCCTCACCGAAGTTCTCGTAGGTGAGGACGGGATCGTGGACGCACTCCTGGGGATCGGTGTCCTCCGGAGCGCAGCCAACCAACACGAGTGCGAGCGCGACGATCATGCGTGAATCGTAGCGTCAGGCGATCAAGGCGTCGACGGCCGGCACGCCCGGCAGCCAATTTTCAGGGTCGACGCCGCCGAGTTTGAGCAGGGCGGTGCCGATGTGTTCGGTGCCGAACGACGTGCCGGTGTCCGACGTCTGGCCCGTCGCAAGATCGATGTTCATCGCGATCAGGCCGTCGTCGGACGCGCCGATGACCTGGTTGCCGCGGATGCCCGACCCGAGCGCCATGTACGACGACCACGGCCAGTGGTCGCGGCCCATCGCGCCGTTGAACTTCGGCGTGCGGCCGAGCTCGGACATGCAAACGATGGTGACCTCGTCGATCAGCCATGGAGCGCTGGAGCCGGGCGTGGACGCGAGGTGGTCCATGATCTTGTCGAGATCGTTCGTGAAGCTGTTCCACTGCGGACCGACGTTCCGGTTGCCGCCGTGCGTGTCCCAACCACCGGGGACACCGATGATGGCGCAGCGCGTGAGGCCGAGGCGCATGACCTCGAGGGCCATCATTGACTGATCGAGCATGGTGTTGCCCTGGTTGTCGAGGCCGGCTTCGAACCGCCGCCCCTCGAGCTCCATGCCGCGCTCGATGTTGGACAGCAGGTCATCGGCCTTGCCCTGGGCAGCGAGGCCCTTCTGCACCTGCGCGAACTTCGCTGCGCGGTCGAACACGAACGCGTCCATCATCTGGTCCTGAGGCGTCGCGAACACGGGCGCCGGGCGGTCTGCGCGGCCGTTGATGGAGCCGGAGATCAGCTGCAAGAGCACGCCGCCACCGCCGCGGACGACGGCCGCACCGAGGCGACCGGGGTACGCCGGGCCGCTGAACACGAGGTGCGGCATGGGGTAGTCCACGGAGCCGTTGCTCGCGAGGATGGCCGGCCAGTCCGACACACCCGACGCGGACGTGCCGGTCATCGCCCACTTCATGCCGGCTTCGTGACCGGCCGAGTGTACGTTGACGCCGCGTAGGATCGCCGCGTGACCGCCCCAGCGATGGAAGAACCGGTCGACGTTTGGCCGATCGTCGCCGCTGCACCACGACAGGTTGCCGGCGGTGCCGAGCTGGGTCATCGGGTCCATGTCCGTGCCGTCGATCGGCGCCACGCCGTCCGGGCCGTACTTCGGGTCGAGCGGCGTCGCGTCCCACCCGCCGCCGGCGAAGAAGAACAGGAACTTTCGATCACCGGTGGCGGCGCGCGCCTGCTCCACCATCGCCGCCGTGCTGCCGAGCAGCCCCACACCGGCCACGGCGGCGGCGGTCTTCAGCAGACCGCGGCGCGACGGGGACGGCATGCGGGTGCCCATGCGCACGCCCGGGTTGGCGTCGTGTTCGTGGTCGCAGGGCGACTCCGACGCCTTCCATGCTTCCAGGAGATCCTTCTGACGAGATTCCTTCGACATAGTGGACTCCTAGTAGAACAGGATGGAGGGGTCGCGGAGAACGACGGACACGACGCCGGCCCAGGCCTGCGTGGAGTCGGCATCCACCGAGTACAGCTGCTTCCACAGCGCGATGAGCTTCGCGGGTTCTTCGGCGCCTTCGGGCAGCGCGTGGCCGGTGATGTCCAGGTACAGCGACTTGATCTGCGCCTGGAACATCTCGTCGTTCGAGTCGGGCGTGTCGTTGACCGTCACGTACTTGAGCAGGATCGCGTCTTCGGTGCGGGTCTCGTCCAGATCGTGCTGGGCGACGTGGTAGCCGGCCGCCTGCGCGAGGCGCTCCTGGATGAACACGATGCCGACGCTTGGATCGTAGCTCGGCGTGGTGACGAAGCGGGAGTCGATGCCGCCGCCGAGGACGGCGAGGCCGGCGGACGGGTCCGTGAGGCCGTCGCGGCCCCGGAACTCCCAGCGGTACCCGGTCTTCGCTTCGATGATCGCGGCGAGCTGTGCCGGGGACGCCTGCTTTACGGTTGCGAGCTGATCGAGGTGCAGCTGATCGAGCTGCACGTCGGGGATCGACTCGACGCCGCCCGCCTGGTACTCGCGGCTCATGACGATGGACTTGACGAGCGACCGCACGACGAGGCCGTCTTCGCGGAACACCTTCTCGTGTCGGTCGAGCTCGTTCCAGTCCTGCGGGCCGACGCCGCGCTGCGTGAGGCCCGTGAACACGGTGTTGACGGCACACTGCGCGAACCGCTCGTCGTTTGCGAGCTGATCGGAGAGCTCCTCGATGCCCGTGGTGGGGCGGCCGAAGTACCCGGGCGGCTTGCCCGAGTAGTCGCGCCAGGTCTCTTCATCTTCGGGGTGGTAGGTGGACTGCTCGCGGAAGTCGCCTTCGACCTCCCACCAGAACCCATAGAAGTGCGCCGAGAGCGGGTCGAGCGAGCTGTGGCAGCTCTGGCACACGGCGTTGTCGCGGATGACGTCTTCCGGGTCGCCCGACGTGAGCGCGTCGATCTGGGTGCGCGAGAAGCTGACCGGGCGCGCGAGGTAGTCGTCGCACAGCAGCATCCGCGACAGCATGTTCGCGCGATGGCGGTTCGCGTTGGCGCCGGCGGACGGGTAGCGCGACCACGTCGTGGTCATGGTGAGCACGCCGCGCTCGGGCCGACCGTCGCGGTAGTGGCCCTGCACGAAGCCCTGCGTGTCGGGCGGGATCTCGATGCCCCACATCCACGCCGAGACCGGATCGGCCATGGTGTACTGGGCGGTGACGAGCTCGGTGTAGGGCAGGTCATCGGCGATGATGTGACGGACGAGCTGCAGCGGCTCTTCGCTGACGTGGTCCGACACCTCGGCTTCCGACATTCCGCGGAGCACGTCGCTCCCGCCCTGCAGATCGAAATAGACGTCGCCCGTGCGCGTCCAGAACTTCAGGTTGTAGATCTCTTCCATGCGGTCGAGGAACCGCTCGTCCTGCAGGTACCGATCGGCGAACGCCTCGTACAGGTCAGGGTTGGCTTCGATCGCCTGGTACTCGGCTTCCGAGGGGTGCACCCCGCGGAGATCGACCGAGAGGCGCTTGAGGCGGTCGCGATTGTCGAGCAGGACGATGCCGTCCTGCGGCTGCTCTTCAGCGCCCGCGGGCCCCTGCGCGTCGGGCGTATTGCACGACGCGAGGAACGCGAACACCACAATTGCGGACTTCCTCATGGGGCCTCCAACAAGTTGCGCATCGACAACGCGAAGTCGGTCCCCTCGGGCGGGACCAGGGCACCCTGCCAAAGGAAGCTCAGGTCCGGGCAGACTTGAACGTCCTGGGGGATGCCTCGTATGTAGAGTGTACCGCATCCGTCACATGACGTATACGGGTCCGGCTCATAATCTGGATTTGTCGCGTCGGGGTCGCTGCGAGGCTCAAAGACGACGTCGTACCAATAGGCGTCCGAGTCGCGGACCCCGATCCAACCGCGCGGTTCGGTGGTGCAAACATCCGGCGTAGCGCCCGTGGGGCCCGCAAACTCGATGTCCAGCGCGATCGAATCGAATCGATCGATCAGGCGATGTTCAAAATAGTAGACGTTTCCGCGAGCTTCCAGCCCGTCGACATCGCCGCCCGTGTAGAACAGGTACATGTCGGTGCGGTAGCCGCCCGGCGTCGGTGAGTCCGCGGGGAACGCCAGCGAACCCGTGACGGTCGCATTCACCAGCGAGCTGTACGTCCAGCGCGTGAAGCCCGTGCTGTCGTCGATCTTCGAAAGGGAATCCGAGCCGTCGCCGTCGAATTCGAACAGCACGTCGTCGCCATCGCTCACGAGCCCGTCACCGATCAGTTCGCGCTGCGCGTCGATGCTTCGACCCGAGAGATCGGTGAGCGACCCCTCGACGTTGACGCTGTTCTCCCAGTACTGGAAGCCGCCGAACCGGCGCTGTCCGACGCATTGATCGAGCCACGAATAGCCGCGCGCGTCCATGTCGATGTCGTTGATCTCGAGGTCCGGCGTGCCGGCGTAGAAGTCCGGGCAGCCTTGATCAGCGAACGCGAGCGAGGAGCGGTGGGCTTCCCACACGTTGCGGTTGTCGGCGGCGAGCCCGTCGCGTACGGCGTCTTCGAATAGCGCTTCGAGATCGACCCCGTCGACGCCGGGGATCTCCAGCACCTCCGCGGGCGGCAACTCCACGGCGGAATCGGTCTCTTCTTGTTTGCAGGCCAGCAGCGCGAGAAGCAGAGGTGTCATTTCAGTTCCCCATCATGTCGTCGATGGAGACACCGACCGTTGCGAGCCAGTTGAACGTGACGCGGTCGAGCGTGCGGGTGCCGCCGTACCAGGGGAGCCACAGGTCGATGTTGCCAAAGTTCATGTAGATCTGCTGGTCCGTTGGGTTGAACGCCATTACGCGCGTGGCGCCGTCGAGCGGCAATTCGTTGTCGTGGCACGCCGTGACGTCGCCCGCGCGGTAGGTGAACGTGATCTCGTAGGCGGTCTCGCAGCCCGCGCACGTGGGCACCGTGGCCGCCGAGGGGCCTGCGAGCGTGATCGTGAGGTCGCAGATCGGGAGCAGCAGGAGCTCCGTATCGAGCGGCCACGTCGGGTCGGTATCGGCCGTGTCGTTGTTCGGAGCGCCGTCGTCGACATATTCCTGGTACCGCAGCGTCCCGGTCATGGCGTCGGGAGTCACGTCCCACCAGCCGAACTGGTGCATCGTGAGGGTGTGCACCGGGGCGACGTCGAGGTCCGAATCGAGCGACGTGTCCTCGGGGAAGTCGACCGGATCGGTGTCGCGGGGGATGTCCGTCTCTTCCGGCGGCAAGGTGACGGAGGTGTCCGCCGTCTCTGGAGTGCAGCCCGCGAGCAGCGCAAGTAGGAACATGGGACCCCTCGTACCGTGTGGTGTCGCTCGGCTTGGCGGAGGGTGACGTTCGCCCGGGGGCGTTCTCATCCGTCAGGTGCCCTAGTGACAGGGGCAGACTACCACGACAAGTTGCGACGCCGGCGAAAGTTTTTCGGGGCGGATGTACGACACGCGGTGCGGCGCGCGACGTTCGTGGCATACTGCGGCGGGGTCGGCGCCGTTGCGCGGTGCGGCGCCTGGAGGCAGACGTGCTGTTGTGGGTATTGGCGACGACGCTGGCGAACGCGGCTACGGTCAACGTAGACCCGACGAGCAGCATCCAGACGCTCACGTCGGCGCTGACGCCGGGCACGGAGGTGGTGTTCGCCGACGGCACGTACACGTTCACCGGCATCCTCGACTGGACGGGCCTTGGAACGGCCGAAGCGCCGATCATCCTGCGCGCTGACGAAGGCGCCCATCCGGTGCTGCAGACGTCGGACGGGTGGGTCGTGGCGCGCCTGCGCGACTCGTCGTTCGTGCAGATCAAGGGCCTCACGTTCTCGGGCACGCCCGACCTCCTCGCGGGGGAGAGCACCTTCGGTGGCCTCTCCGTCACGACCGTGTCGGACGTCACCATCACCGACTGCGTGTTCACGAACATCGGCGGCACGGCCGTGGGGTTCGGCGGGAACAACACGGACGTCACGTTCGAGCGCAACGAGATCTCCCACACCGACAACGGCTCGGGCCTGGTCGTCGGCTGCGGTGACGCGTCGTGCTGGATGCAGGACAGCGTGATCGCGAACAATTGGATCCACGATCTCGGCGGCGAATACGGCTACGGCATGTTGTTCGAGTCGGGCACCCAGAACGTCGAGGTCGCTGACAACGTCGTGTACAACATGGCGTTCCGCGGCATCCAGGTGGAGAGCACCGAATACGGCGACCCGAACCAGGTCCACGGCAACGTGGTGTGGGCGATCGGGTCCGACGGCGATGACGTCGGAATTGGGATCTACGGCGCCGCGGTCGTTCAGAACAACGTGATTTTCAACATCACCGGCCGCGGCATGCGAATCGGCCAGGACGGCGATCGGCCGTTCGAGCGCGTCGCGGTGTCGTTCAACACGATCGTGAACACGACGGATTGGGGCCTGGACCTCTCGGCGTGGGGCGAGCGCGAGGGCATGGTGCTCGCGAACAACGTCGTGGCCAATCCGGTCACGCGCGCGCTGCGCGTGCAGAACCCCGCAGACGGCGGAATCGACGCGGCGAACTACCTGTCGAACAACATCGTCACGGGCTACGTCGAAGGTCTTGATCCGCTGTTGTACCCGACGGCGTTCATCCCGGGCTCGGGGTTCAGCGACTTCGTAGACGTTGCGGCGTGGAACTTCTACCCCGCGGTCGGCTCGGCCCTGATCGACTCGGGCGACGCGTCGGGCGCGGCGTTCGTGCCGACGGATGATTTCAACGCGATGCCGCGCGATGGCGGCAACCCCGACGTCGGCGCGTACGAAGTGTGGCAGACGGACAACCCGGGTTGGGTGATCTCCGAGGGCTTCAAGACGCTGACGGACGGCCAGATCGATCCGATCGAGGTCGGTGGCTGCTGCAACAAGGACAAGTCCGCGCCCGAAGAGGGGCTCGTCCTGGTGCCCGTCCTCGCCTATGCGCTCCGGTCCCGACGCGCGCGCCGCACCTAGCTGCCGTCCCTACGGGGACTCGCCGTCGAGCCAGTTCTTCGTGGGGTCGACGGAAGCAAACGCCGCCCACAATTCGCCGGCCAGGTAGGTGGCGTCGGCGTCATCGAACGGCTGCGGCTCGCGCAGGTACGAATTGATGACGCGGCCGTTCTCGTCGACGTGATCGTCGGGGCGCAACAGGTTGATGGTGCCGGTCGTGCGCCCCACGGCGGTGCCTCCGTGGGCGAACCGCGCGGTGCCGTCGGGCCCGACGTCGATCACCACGGCGATGTGCGTGAGGTCGTCGTCCCACAGGCCGTTCTCGTCGCGATCGTGGGTATCGTCGAAGAAGATCAGATCGCCCACGCGCGGGATCGGGTTCCAGTGCAGCGCGTCGGCTTCGACGGCGAGGTCGAACAGGGTGCGCACGCGTCCGTCCATCGGAACGCCGGTGGACGAGTACACCCACGACGCGAAGCCCGAACAGTCGTCCCGGAAGCCCCGCGGCTCATGCTGTAGCCCTTCCCGCGCGTTCTGCGCGGCGAGACGGCCGACCTCGGGCGTCCATCCCGCGGGGGGCGGATCGTCCTCGTCACGAACAGCTTGCGGCGACAGGAGCGCGGCGATGAGGCCCGCGGCGCGCAGCTTGACGCCGTGCGCTTCGACCGATTCCACGGCGGGGGCCCGGGGTGGGGCCTTGGCTGGCGCAGGCCACGCGAACCACGCTCCGATCAGGGCGACGGGGACGAGGGCATGAATTGGGCGGAGGACGAGACGCACCACGGGATCGTAGCGCACCGGGCGCGTCGCGGGGCGTCACGACTGGTCTTTGCGGGAGCTAGGCCCACCAGGGCTCGAACCTGGGACCCTCCGGGTATGAGCCGGGTGCTCTGACCGACTGAGCTATGGGCCCGCAGCGGCGATATAACCCATCCGCTGCGGCGAGTGCGTTATGGGGCCGCGTGGAGGCCTCACATGCACGCCGAACTCATCGCGATCGGGACGCTGGCCGAGATCGACACCGAGCGCGATCACCTCGCGAAGGAGATCAGCGCGCTGGAGGCGGCTCGCAAACAGGCCGCCGCGGCTGAGGCGACCGCGTCGACCGAGCTCGAGCAGGCCCGCGCGGCGCTCGGCGCGCTGGTAGGGATCGAACAGGAAGCCAACGTGCGGCTCTCCGAGCATCGGCACCGCCAGGAACAGGCGAAGCGCGCGCTCGAGGGCGCGTTCGGCTCCGATGCGGCTCAGCGGCAGCTCGATCAGAGCCGCGCGCTCGCCGACCAGGACGAGACCGCGATCCTCGACTCGATGATGCAACAGGACGGTGCTCGGCTGGCGGTGAAGGCGGCCGTGGCTGCGTTGGAGTCGGCGCGCGCGGCGCGAGCGGCGATCGACGCTCGGGCCCCGGTCGAGATCGCGGCGCTGCGGACGCGGTTGGCCGCGGCCGATGTGAGGCGGGTGCCGGCGTTGGCGGCGCTCACGAAGGATCTGCAATTCCGCTACGACAGCGTGTACAAGAAGAAGAAGACCGCCGTGGCGCACGTCGTCGACGGGAGCTGCACCGCCTGCCAGATGTCCGTCGCGGCTCAGCACCTGTCGGACCTCCGGCGCGGCTCGTCGACCGATCCGTGCCGGGGCTGCGGGCGGTGGCTGCTGACGTGAGCAAGCGCGCGGCCCTGCGGGACCTCGTGAGGCGCGCGTTGGGGCGGACATCACCCGTGGTGGCGCCGGTGGTGGTGCCCGCGGCGACGGTGACCACGGCGTCGGCAATGGCGCCAGTGACGGTGAACGTCACCGCGGGCGACCTGTGGGCGGTGCGCGCGGCGTGTGCGCCTGACGGTCGGCTCAAGCTCATCAACCACTGGGCGACGTGGTGCGGCGGCTGTGTCGAAGAGCTGCCCGATCTTGTGCGCCTGCATCACGACTTCGGCGATCGCGTCGATTTCGTCTCCGTGGCCTGGGAGGCGTTCTCGGTACACGATGACGTCGGGCAGGCCGTTGCGGCCGTCGAGGGGACGTGCCGGGAGCTCGGCGTCGCGTGGCCGAACGTCGTGTTCGATGGCACGCCCGAGGAGCTGTTCTCCGGGCTCGAATTGCCCGACGACAAGATCCCGCAGACGGCGGTGCTCGACCCGAGCGGCCGCGTCGTTTTCGTTCACGTGGGGCCGGTGACCTACGCCGACCTCGCACCGCTCTTGAGGGGCTGATGGCTGATCCGCAACATGAAGAGGTGCTCGACGGGCACGACCGCCGAAGCGTGACGCTGTACCGGATCGGACACGCGGTCACAGCGGTGGGACTGCTCGCGAACGCGGCGGCGTGGGGTTTCAAGCCGGCCGCGGTGGCGGGTGGCGAGATCCTGATCGCCACCGGCGTCGCGCTCGCGTGTGCGAACATGCACCTCTACGACAAGCGGGTCCGCTGGTTCATCGGCTGCGCGGCCTGGCTGGGGCTCGTGATCATGGTGGGCGGCGCGCGGGCCGATCTTCCCGTCTTGAGGCTCGCGGGGCTCGGGTTCGTGTTCGTCGCGCTGTCGGGCCTCGCGCTCAAAGAGCGGCTGTGTTTCCGGATCCCCGGGCTTACGTTCGTCCCGTTGTTCCTCGCGACCTCGCTGGTGCCGATGGTGACGGAGAACGGACTCGCCGCGGCGGTGTTGCAGACGCTCGCGGGCGCGGTGTTGTGTGTGCTCGCGGTCGCGAAGGTGATGCAGCCGCTTCACTTCGACATCGGCGACAAGTCGCGGTACCAGATTTGAACTTTGGGGGGACGATGAAGGTTGGGCGCGTTGTCGTGGTTCTTGGCGCGTTCATTGGCGCTCGTGCGGTCGCCGGCGAGCCCGCACCGACCGTGGCAGAGCCCGCTGTGGCTTCGCCGACGGCCGCGGCGCCCGCGGCACCCAAGCCGCCCGCGTTCCTCGAGAACGCGCCGATGGGCGTGGGGCACTGCGACCCGTCGGAGCGCGCGGTTTTCAGCTGCGAGGCGGCGGGCGGAAAGTACATCTCGCTTTGCGCGGACGACGCCTTCACCCAGCTTCAGTACCGGTTCGGCAAGCCGGAGTTTGCGGATCTGCGGGCCCCTGCGAGCTCGGCTCCGGCGGCGTTTCACTATGGTCACGTGGCCTGGGCGCAGGGGGAGGAGCACAGCGCCTGGTTCGTGAACGAAGGGCACACGTACAAGGTCGTGTCCGCCGTGGGCTCGTCGATGGGCGGCGACGCGAACAACTACCAGGGCGTGAAGGTGATCAAGGACGACAAGGAGCTCGCGTTCGTGAAGTGCGCGAAGTTCCCCCAGGCGGACTACTTGATGCTGCTCGACGGGGTGCTCGCGCCCTGAGCGTCACGCTCGGAGGAGTGCACGAATCGCCGCGTGATGCAGCGCGTGGCTCGGCCGGTCGACGATCAGGTGCCCGCGCACGGGACGTCCGACGAGCGCAAGATCCCCGATCGCGTCGATCAGCTTGTGCAAGATCGGCTCGTCGACCATGCGGAGCGCGTTC
Organism: Pseudomonadota bacterium; assembly: GCA_947505245.1. Lineage (GTDB taxonomy): Bacteria > Myxococcota_A > UBA796 > UBA796 > SYKL01. The sequence goes on from CANNIZ010000004.1 coordinate 92,778, forward strand.
TTTGGCCCGTCGTCGCCCCACACGACGGTGTTCTCGAGCGTGGCGCCGCGGCCGCGGCCCGCCGCGAGCATCACGTCGACGTCGCCTGCGAGCGCGAACGTGCGCGCGTGGGCGAACGCGCCGAACGCCGGGCAGGGGACGGGTGCCGAGGCGCGGCCCTGGATCGACCCGAAGTCCACGTGCACGTGGACCTGGCAGTCGGCGCCAGGCAGCCAATGTGCGGACCCACCGTTCGCCTCGATCGTGAGGGGCTCGGTGATGACGAGGGGCTCGATCTCGGGACCGTCTCGCGCGCCGGCCGCCGCCAGGCCCGTCCAGAACGGCTCGGCCGAGCCGTCGACGATCGGCAGCTCGGGCCCCTCGACGACGATCTCGGCGTCAGTGACGCCGTGCGCGACCAGCGCTGCGAGGACGTGTTCGACGGTCGACACGACGTGGGGCCCGACGCGCAGCGCCGTGGCGCCGGGCTTCGGGACGACGGCTTCGATGCTGACGCGGGCGCGGTGATCGGCGACGACGAGCACGATGCCTTCGCCGTACGCGGCGGGCCGCAGTTCCACGCTGCAGGCGACGCCTGAGTGCACGCCGGTTCCGCTCCAGCCGACGAACGTTCGCAGCGTACGGTGGTTCACCGGTGGTCCCTCGCTCCGCTCGATGCTACCATCGCGGCGCCTCCGTCCCTCCAGCGTCCCCTACGGCCCTCCATGCGCGTGTTCGGAATTGACCCCGGCTCCACGGTCACCGGCTTCGGCGTGGTCGAACTCGACCGCGGTCGGTACGTCCACATCGCGTCCGGCGCGTTCAAGACGAAGTCGGACCAGCCGATGGGTGAGCGCCTCGCGATCATCCACGACGGCCTCGCGGAGGCCCTCGCTGCGCACAGGCCCGACGCTGTCGCCATCGAGGCCATCTTCCACCACAAGTCGGCGGAGTCCGCGTTGCGGCTCGGCCAGGCGCGCGGCGTGGCGCTGCTTGCAGCGGCCAAAGCGGGTCACGAGGCGGTCGCGTACAACAACGCGACGGTGAAGTCGACGGTGGGCGCGCACGGCAAGGCCGACAAGGACGCGGTCGCGAAGGTGGTCACCATGTTGCTCGGGATGCGCGTCGAAGGGCCGGCGGATGTGACGGACGCGCTCGCGATCGCGATCACGCACCTGTCGCACCTGCGGGTGGCGGGCAAGATCCCCGCGCTGCGGAGGACGGCGTGATCGCCCTGCTTCGCGGCACGGTCGTCCAGCGCGAGTCCGGTCGCGCGGTGGTGGACGTGAACGGCGTCGGGTACGAGGTGTTCGCGCCGAACCGCGCGATCGAGGCGTGGGGTCTCGGCGAGGTGATCGTGCACGTGAGCACGCAGGTGCGCGAGGACGCGATCACGTTGTACGGCTTTGCGACTCCGCTTGATCGGCAGGCGTTCCAGGTGCTGATGAGCGTGTCGGGCGTCGGTCCCAAGCTCGCGCTCGCGTGCCTGGACGGCCTCGCGTTGGGCGATCTTGCGTTGGCGATCGAGAAGGACGACGTCACCACGCTCTCGCGCGTGCCGGGCGTCGGCAAGAAGACGGCGCAGCGGCTGGCGCTCGAGCTCAAGGGCAAGCTGCCGGCGTCGTTCGTGCCGCCTTCGTCGGGCTCAGCCCAGGTCGTACCCAAGGCCTCCTCGGACAGTACGTTCGTCGGGGCGCTCGAGAAGCTCGGGTACACCGCGACCGAGATCGCGGGCGTTCAGCGCAAGCTGCTCGAGCGCGGCGTCGCGGTCGACGCGCCGATCGGCGAGCGGATTCGTCAGGCGCTCGCGCTGTTGTACCGGGGTGATCGATGAACCCGCTGGTGGACCCCACCGAACAGGAGCGCGCGGACCCGGCGCTGCGGCCTCGCAAATTCGACGGCTTCGTCGGCCAGGCGCGGATCATCGACAACCTGCGCGTGTACGTGCGGGCGGCGATGGACCGCCGCGAGCCGCTCGATCACGTGCTGCTGTCGGGTCCACCGGGGCTCGGCAAGACCTCGCTCGCGTACATCCTTGCGGAAGAGCTCGGCGTGCAGTGCCGCACCGCCTCGGGCCCCACCATCGAGCGCGGCGGCGATCTGGCGGCCATCCTCACGTCGCTCGGCGATCGGGAGGTGCTGTTCATCGACGAGATCCACCGGCTGAACCGGGCGATCGAAGAGGTGCTGTACCCGGCACTCGAAGACTTCTCGATCGACATCACGCTCGGGCAGGGGCCGGGCGCGCAGTCCGTGAAGGTCCCGTTGCAGCGGTTCACGCTCATCGGAGCCACCACGCGGTCGGGCATGCTCACCGCGCCGCTGCGCGGCCGGTTCGGCATCCACTGCACGTTCGATTTCTACACGCCCGAAGAGCTCGCGACCATCCTTCGACGCAGCGCGCAGCTGCTCGGCGTGCCTACCACACCTGACGCGATCATCGAGCTCTCGCGGCGGTCCCGGGGCACCCCGCGCATCGCGAACCGCCTGCTCCGCCGCGCGCGGGACTTCGCGCAGGTGGACGGCGACGGCACGATCGACGCGCGCATCGCGCGAAACGCGCTCGACCGGCTCGAAGTGGACGGCATGGGGCTCGACAAGCTCGACCGCCGAATCCTGCACACCATCGCTGTGAAGTTCAGCGGCGGGCCCGTCGGACTCGACACGATCGCGGCGGCCATCGGTGAGAGCAGCGACACGATCGAGGACACCCACGAGCCGTACCTGCTGCAGCAGGGCTTCCTGATGCGCACCCCGCGCGGTCGCGTCGTTACGCCGCGTGGGGCCGAGCACCTCGGCGTGAAACTTCCTGCCGACGCCAAACAAGGTGGGCTGTTTTGATCATCGCGACGTTGCTGGCGTGTGGCGGTGTCCAGAAGCTGCCTGCCGAGACGCTCGACGTCGACGGGCATGCCGTGGTCGCCGAGATCGCCGACGACCCGAAGGAGCGCGAGCAGGGGCTGATGAAGCGCCCGTCGATGGGTGCCGACGAGGGGATGTTGTTCGTGTACCCGGACGAGGAGCCGCGGAGCTTCTGGATGCACAACACGCCGCTGCCGCTCACCATCGCGTTCGCCGATCGCAAAGGTGTGATCGTTAAGATCGCGGACATGGTGCCGTACGACGAATCCCGCGTGCAGAGCCTGTACCCGGCCATGTACGCCCTCGAGATGAACAAGGGCTGGTTCGCGGCGCACGATGTCGTCGTTGGGGAGACGATGAAGGGCCTTCCAACGGCGTCCCCTTAGGGCCGTAAGGTTGTCGCGCTGGCACGCGCGCCAAGCCGTAGATGCGGATACGAGGCCGTTCGCGCTTGTGCTCCCTCGTACTGCGGGTGGTCTCGCTGGAGCCGATCTGGGGCGTGGCGCTGATCGACTTCGGCGAGCCCAATCCTCGCACGAGGGCCATTTTTTGGGCCCCACGGTCGGTCTTGGATTTCCGGAGGGCGATAGGAGCGGAGACAGGTCCGATGGCAGGGCCGAACAATGACCTTCGCCGGAGCCGTCGGTTGGCCGGCCGGCACCACCCACGGCGACAACCCTGTGGGCGCGCGGCACGTGATCAGCGCTCTGTTGGCAGAACGTGCTGGCGGCCCGCGTCAGGCAGACCCACGCTCGAGCTTGCCGGCGTCGTACCCCGCGTCCCTGCGGACCCGCGCGACGAATCCGGCGCGGGCGGCGTCATCGCTGCCACGAACGGGCGACAGCTCCGTGAGACGAACGGGTTTTACGCCGCAAAAGCCAAGGGTGGCCCGGGACATCGCGCGACGACCTGGCGCGCCTTGCAGCAGCCAGTAGCCCCACACCGGCCAGTCCATGGTGACGACGAGCCGCGCTGATCGGCCCGCGAGCAGCTTGTCCCACGTCGACTTGCCCGGCTGGAACTTGAACGCGAACCCTGGGAGCAGCGTGCGATCGAGGAAGCCCTTGAGCAGCGCCGGGTACGTGCCCCACCAGCTCGGGTACACGAACACGAGGTGGCGGGCCGCGAGGATGGCGGCCTGGGCTCGCTCGAGATCGGGTTCGAGCAGCTGGGGCGTCGCGTAGCCCTCGTGGAGGATCGGGTCGAACGCGAGGTCGCGGAGGTTCAGCCGCTCCACGACGACCTTCGCCGACGCAGCCTCGACGTAGGCGGAGGCGAGGCCGTCGCACAGGCTGCCGGCGCGGGGGTGCCCATCGATGATGAGGATGTCGGCCACGTCAGTACGCCAGCGCGACGTGGATGGTCCCGGGCGCCGACACCTCGATCGCCGCTTCGTCGAACCGCGCCGGCGAGAACACGTGCCCCGCCGCGCCATTCGAGAAGCCGTAGCCCTCGATCGGCGCGCCGTACCAGGCGGAGTCGAGCGTCAGGTTGCCGTTCTCGTCGTGCAGCACGGCCACGGCGACCTGCCCCGCAGGCACATCCGGGAACGTGCACGTCGCGGTGCCGCCCTTGACCGGCCGTACATCGCGGGCGATGGCGTGGGTCGTGTCGTTCGGGAAGCCCGTCTCGGCGCTGAACAGCTGGCACGCGATGACGCCCTGGTCCGAGCGCGCACCCGACACGTCGACCGAGAGCGGCGTGTCACCCGCCAAGGCCGGGGAAATCAGCGTCGACAACACCCACCCGTAGAACCCGATCGCCATGATGGCCTCCATGCGCTGTTTGCACCCTTGAGATACGCCATGCAAGAATGCATGACCACGAGGGAGTTTGCATGTCTGACATGCAGGAACGCATGGCTGAGGACCCTTGGAGCTGGGACGACGTGCGCTTGTTCCTCGCCGCATGGCGCACGCGCTCGCTGACGGGCGCGGCCCGCGCGTTGGGCGTGCACCAGTCCAGCGCCTCCCGCAGGCTCACCGCCCTCGAGACCGCCCTCGGCGCGCGGCTGTTCGACCGCGTCCGCGAGGGCCTCGAACCGACCGAGCTCGCTCACCAGGCCGTCGGACCCGCGGAGGCCGCCGAGCAAGCGATGCACGCCTTCGCGCGCGCCATCGCCGGCACCTCGGGCGATTTGCGCGGCACGGTGCGCCTCGCCGTGGCCGACGGCATGGACTCGCTCCTGGTCGTCCCGTTCCTGAGCCGGTTCTACGAGAAATTCCCAGACATCACGCTCGAGCTGGTCGCATCAGCCTCCGTGATGAACCTCGCCCGGCGGGAGGCTGATCTCGCTCTGCGGTTCGTGCGCCCCGCCACCGGCGACCTCGTGTGCAAGCGGGTCGCGCGGATGCAGAACGGCGTTTGGGGCACGCCGACGCGCGTTGCCGAGGGGCTTGACTGCCCGTGGGTCGACTGGGATGAGGGCCAGGGCGCCCCCGAAGAGGCGCGCTGGATGGGGCGCAACCTGCCACGCGCGAGGGTCGTGCTGCGCACGAACAGGATCGAGGCGAAGCTCGCCGCCGCCCGCGCCGGACTCGGGCTCGCCATCCTTCCCGACGCGATGGGGCGCCAGTTCCCGGACCTCGTCCGCGTGGAGGCCGAGCCGATCCCGCCGTGCGACCTTTGGCTCGTCGCGCATCGCGGACTGATCGACGTTCCGCGGGTGAGGGCCGTGTGGGAGTTCGCCGAGCAACTCGCACGGGACCTCCTCGACGAGGGGGTGTGATCGCGTCGAGTAAGGCGGCGAGCGGCTTCGCCACGGTGTGGAGAAGAGCGGACAGGCCGTCCGGCTAAGACCGCGCGCCAAACGGTTGGTGCGGAGACCGCGCCGGCCGCGCTTGGTCACCCTCGTACTGCGGGTGGTCTCGCGGTCGAACTGGGGCGCCGCGCCGATCGACGGCGGCGAGGCCACGCCTCGCACGAGGGCCATTCTTTCGGCCCCACGGACGGTCATGGATTTCTGGAAGGCGACAACAGCGGAGACCGGTCCGATGGCAGGGCCGAAAAAAAATGAACTTCGCGGGAGGCGTGGGTTCGCCGCCTCTCGATGAGGCCGCGCGCTCGATGGCCCCAGCGAACCCATGCCGAGTGCGAAGGCGCCAAGCGCCTCGACGGCGCTGACAATTGCGACGACCCGTTGGGCGCACGGCAGGCGATCAGCGCCAAGTCAATCGAGGCCACGCGATTGGATCGGAAGACCGCCCAAAGAACGCCGTGAAGGCCCCACCCGGGGGCCGCGGCGAGGCCGCAGGGGTGGGGGTGCGCCAGCCAAACTGGCGCGGAGGAGCAGATGAGAGAGCTGTACGACGAAGGACTAGCAAACCACGTCGACCCCGAGTCATGCGCCGAAGGCCGCAAGGTCAAGGTGAAGCGTTGACAGGGGCACACGCAGGCCAGGTATCGAGCCGCGAAATCACCATTCGGGAGTGCCGACACCGTCCCCACAGGCGGAAGGCCACACCGATGCGACCGTTTAGCGAGGTCGCACCGGACTCCCCGCGGCTAAGACCCTGCGCATGCGTGGAACCTCCGCGCACAGGAACTGGGAGATCCCATCGTCGACCACGACCGAAGGGTCGGGGTCCGCAGAGGCGAAGCCGAGAAGGATGAGCCGATGATGAACGACGACGGGAAGTCGGACGGACGCGTAGTACCGGAGAAGCGCTCGAACAAAGCGTCGACGAGAGTCGGCGCGGCGGAGAGCGGGGAGGGAAGGCGGCCGGCCAAGGAGAACTCCGAACCAGACGGGCAGGCCCGGACTCAGAGCCGGGAGCGCCTGAACGCCGCGCTGGAACGGGTACGAGAGGTAGCAAGCAACGGAAAAGGGGAGAAGTTCACCGCGCTCTGGCACCACATCTACGACATCGACCGCCTGCGAGAAGCCTACCTGGCTACCAATCGCAAGTCGGCACCGGGAGTAGACGAAGTGACGTGGCAGCAGTACGGCGAGAACCTCCAGGAACACCTGGAGGATCTGTCGGACCGGTTGCGGCGAGGAGCGTTCTGGCCGGAGCACGTTCGCCGGGTCTACATCCCGAAGGCGGACGGTCGACAGCGCCCGATCGGCATGCCAACGCTGGAGGACAAAATCGTCCAGCGGGCGACGGCCGTGGTGCTGAACGCGATCTACGAGATCGATTTCCAGCCACTGTCCTACGGGTTCCGGCCAGGGCGAAGCCAGCATCAAGCGCTGGAGACGCTCGCGTCCGGGATCACGCGAGGGAAGGTGAACTACGTGCTCGATGCGGACATCCGTGGATTCTTCGACGCGCTCGACCACGAGTGGCTGATCCGATTCATCGAGCACCGGATCGCGGACCCGCGCGTCCTCAGCGTCATCCAGAAATGGCTGCGCGCGGGCGTGCTGGAAGACGGCAAACACCTGGACGTGGAGCGGGGAACCCCGCAGGGAGGCAGCATCAGCCCCCTGCTGGCGAACATCTACCTGCACTACGTGTTCGACCTCTGGGTCCAACAATGGCGTAGGAAGCGCGTCAACGGCGACATGCTCGTCGTTCGATACGCTGACGACTTCATCGTGGGATTCCAGCACGAGAGCGACGCCACGCAGTTCCTCGCAGACCTGCGGGAGCGTTTCCAGAAGTTTGGGCTCGAGCTTCACCCCGACAAAACGCGCCTGATCGCGTTCGGTCGCTACGCGGCAGAACGACGCCAGGAGCGCGACGAGGGTAAGCCCGAGACCTTCGACTTCCTCGGTTTCACGCATATCTGCGCGACGAACAAGAAGGGAGCCTTCTACATTCGCCGCGTCACATCGCGCAAGAAACTACGAGCGAAGCTGGCCGACTTAAAGGTGAAGATGGCCAAGCGCGCCCAGAGAGCCCATCGAGAGATCGGCCCCTGGCTGCACCGAGTCATCACGGGGCACAACCTGTACTACGGGCTGCCCACGAATCTGCCGGCGCTGAGGCGCTTTCGGGACGAGGTCGTGAAGCTCTGGCTCCGGTCGCTACGGCGGCTCAGCCAGAAGCACCGCACCACCTGGGTCCGAATGAAGCCGATGATCGACCGGTGGATCCCGAAGCCGCAGATCACTCAACGAGGCCGCCTTGCAACCTGATCGTCAACATCCAAGGCAAGAGCCCGGTGCGGTAGTTCCGCTCGCCGGGATCTGTGCGGGGGGTGCCTGGCAACAGACGTCCCTACCGCGACAGCGGCGCCGCAGGCGACGCGGGAATCAAATCACTGGCAGAACGTGAGCGAGGTCGTCGTCACCGAGTTGTCCGGCGTGAGCGCCCGCGACGGCCACGCCAGCCGCGCGACGTTCCACACCTGGTCGTCGGCGGTGAGGCGCTTCGTGTAGGTCGCCGTGAGGATGCCGCCCAGGTACACGCGCGCCGTGGCCATCGTGGACGGGCAGGTGCCCGCGCAGGAGGAATTCCCGCCGGTGCCGAAGTAGTGCACCTTGATGTCGTAGTTGCCGCTCGAAGGGCTCGTGATCGTGGTGGTCTCGGGGCCGTAGCCGAAGATCGCGTCGGCATCGAGCGACGGGTCGTCCGCCGTGCCCGCACCCGCCCACGAGGGCGTCATGTTGCAGTAGTCGCAGTCCCCGATGCCGAAGATGCCGGTGGTGCCGTTGAGCACGTGCAGGTCGAGGTCTGCCGTGCTGTCCCAGCTCACCTCGACGTAGAAGCCGTCGGCGGGGACCGCGTCCACGACGACGCGATCGGGGGTGCCATCCCAGGTGCCCGCCGAGTTGCGCACGTCGAGGTCGAACTCGTAGCGTCCCGCGAGGTCCGCGAAGAACGACGGCCGCGACGCGGTCTGCGACGACAGGTGCGTGGTGGAGCCCGACGGCTTGGTCACGAGCGTCCACTGGTAGGTGAGGGGCGTGAGGCCCTGCGGGTCCGACGACGCCGTTCCGTCCAAGGTGACGTCCACGAGCGGGCTCACCGACTGGTCGACGCCGGCGTTCGCGATCGGCGGCTGCACGGGGGGCGCGGTGACCGTGATGCGGACGCGATCGGGCGTGGCGTCGACGGTGCCGACGCTGTTCGTGACCTGCAGATCGTAGGTGTAGGTGCCGACCTTGTCGGGCACGAACGAAGGCGTCGCGCTCGTCGTGACGTCCAGCGCGGACGCCGAGCCGGACGGCACCGCGACCGGGCTCCAGGCGTACGTGAGCGGCGTGTAGCCGCCCGGATCGTACGAAGCGAGGCCGGTGAGCGGCACGAGGTCGCCGCGGTAGGCGGCGATGTCGACGCCGGCGTCCGAGACCGGGGGGGCTACCGGCGCCGTGCTCGCGTGGACGACCATGCGGTCCGGCGTGGGGTCCGAGGTGCCGGCCGAGTTCTTGACGCTCAACTGCACGGTGAAGTCGCCGTTCACGTCGGGCGTGAGGCTCACGGCGGTGCCGCTGCCGTTGATCGTCGCCGTGGAGCCCGACGGGGCCGTGACGATCGACCACTCGAACGCGAGCGGGTACAGCCCTTGCGGGTCCGTGGAGCCCGAGCCGTCGATGTTCGCGGTGTCACCGACGTGGACGTTGCGATCGGGGCCGGCGTTGGCGACAGGTGCCGGGGCCGGCGGCTGCGATTCGACGTGCACGACGACGCGGGCGGGCGTGCTGTCCCACACGCCGGCCGTGTTCTGCACGGTCAGGTCGAGCACCCAGGTGCCGATCACGTCGGCGGTGAAGATCGGGTCGACGATAGCAAGGCTCGACAGCGAGGACGTGGTGTCCGTGGGCTGGTGGTTCACCGTCCACGCGTACACGAGCGGCGACAGGCCGTCCGGATCGTAGCTCGCCGAACCGTCCAGGCGCACGGTCTCGCCGCGGCCGACGGTGAGGTCGAGGCCGGCGTCCGCGACAGGCTCGTTCACCTCGGCGGGCGGCTCTTCCACGTCCGGCACCGACGAGTCTGCCGGCATCGACGTGTCCGTCAGCGACAACAGATCGTTCTCGTTGCAGGCGACGAGCAGGACGAGGGGGAACCAGCGGACGGACATGGGGACTCCAGAATCGGGACGCACTATGCAGGATGCGGGCCAGCCGCGGAAGTCGCTGGCAGCCGGTCCCCGCAGCGCCATGCGGATCTCTTGTCGCAGATCGCCGCCGCGTTACCCCGATCCAATGCTTCCTGTTCCGCCATTCCACCCCCCCGACGCCGCCTCTACTGCGGCGTTCGTCGTGCTGGTGCTCGTCGTCGCTGGGCTCGGAGTCGCCGGGGTCGCCTCGGGCAGCGCGCGCAGCGGCGCGGACGGTGTGGTCGTGCGGCGTCGAGGGGTCGGCGCGGGTGTGTTCGCCGCGATCTGGCTCGGCCTCACCGCGCTCGCGCCGGCGTCGGGGCTGGTGGGCGCGGCACCCGCTGCGATGATGGCGTTCTTCGTCGGCTCGAACGCGTTCGGTCTCGGCGTGGCGCTATCACGGGCTGGGCGCTGGCTCGCGAACCTGCCGCTCGCCGCGCTGGTCGGCTTTCACGCGTTCCGGCTTCCGCTCGAGATCATCCTGCACCGCTGGGCATTGCAGGGCAGCATCCCGATCGACATGTCGTGGTCGGGCCGCAACTACGACGTCGTAACCGGCCTCGCAGCGGTCGTGGCGTGTGGATGGCTCGTCGCGCGGCCTGGCGATCGCTTCGTCGCGGGAGGGTTCACGGCGCTCGGGCTCGGGCTGCTGCTCAACGTCGCCCGCGTGGCGCTGTCGTGCGCGCCGGTCGCGCTGCCGATTCACGTCGACTGTGATCCACCGCTGTTGCTCGCGCTGCACGCGCCGTACGCGTGGATCGTCTCGGTGTGCGTCGCGGGAGCCCTGTGCGCCCACGTCGTCGCGCTCCGGTCGCTCGCGTCGCGGTGAGTTACGGCGGAAGCGCGGGGTTGCACATGGCGCTTTGGGTCGTGCTGGTGGCGTTGACGGGCTGCGGAGGCGCGGCTCCGACGTGCGGCGAAGCGGATTGCGCGCCGGTTTGCGAGGCGGCGGGCAAAGAAGGGCTCACGGCCTTCGAACAGGGCCTGGTGGCGCCGGTGATCGCGGACGTGCGCGCGGGCATCACGCCATGGAATGAGACCTCGATCGGCGTGTGCAGGGGCAGCGGGCGCGACTGTGACGCCTGGATCGGCGCCGCCGCAGACGACCTCCCGCCCGGCGAGTACATGCTGCGCGCCGAGCTGAAGGTTCCCGACGTGGGTCCGCGCGGCACTTGGAAGTTGAAGCTCGACACGGAGTGCACCACCACACGCAAGACGGCGACGGGCGAGTCGACGAGCACCACCACCGCGCACTCGCGCGAGTATGACGAGATGCAATACGCCGGCGAAGAGCACGGCTCGCGCATCTCGCCGATGTACCGCATCACGAGCCCCAACCCGGGGGGCGCCCAGGCGTGCACGTGGAAGCTGACCACGCTTCACCCCGACCATCCGGCCGAGTGGTCCGGCCGCTGGTCGGTGCCGGGCGTCCCGTGAAGGTGCTCCGTTGGGGCCGCTCTGCGTACGAGACGATCGACGATCTCGCGCGCGAACGCGGTGACGCCGAGGCGCTCGGTCTCCAGTGGACGCACGTCGCAGGCAGCGATGAGCCCGTTCCGGCCGACGTGCTCGTCGTCACGAGCGGCGTGAGGGTGGACGGTGCTGCGCTTGATCGCACCGGTGCGCGCGCGGTGATCACCACCACGTCCGGGTACGACCACGTCGATCTGCCCGCCTGCCGCGCGCGTGGGGTCGCGCTCTACCGCGTGCCGGAGGCGCGCCGGGACGCGGTCGCAGAGCACGCGTTGGCCTCGTTGATCGGTCTGATGCGCAACCTCGGTCCGCTCGAAGCCTTCGCCGCCGATGGAACCTGGGCGCGCGACCGCCTGCCCGAACTCGCACCCGTCGGGCTGTCGGGTTCGCGCGTGCTGATCGTCGGCCTCGGGGTGATCGGCACGCACATGGCGGACGTCCTGCGCGCGTGTGGGGCGGACGTCGTCGGCGTCGATCCTGCCGGGGTCCCCGACGGGGTTGCAACCGGGGACCTCGACGCGCTGCTGCCGACCGTGGACGCGGTCACGCTCCACTGCGCCCTCACCGACACCAGCCGCGGTCTGTTTTCGGCCGCACGCCTCGCGCGCCTGCCCGCGCACGCTGTGCTCGTGAACACCGCGCGCGGCGAGGTGCTCGACGTCGCCGCCGCCGTGGACGCCGTGCGCGAAGGCCGCCTGCGCGGGCTCGCGTGCGATGTGTTCCCGCGCGAACCCTGGCCCGAGCTTCGCGTCGCTGGGCCGAACATCCGGTTCACCCCGCACGCGTCGGGCTTCGTTCGCGACCTCGGTCGGCGCGTGGCCGCCGAGGTCGAGCGGGCGCTGGCTGCGCTCGTCGCCGGAAAACCGGCGCCCCACCGCGTGATCTGACACGTTCGTCGCTTTTCAGTGACGGTGCCTGGGCGTCGACGGTACGTTTTGATTGAAGGCGGACGCTCCTCCCCACGTCAGGGTTCCATGGCTCCGGGGGGATGAAATGATCTGCGCTTCGTGCGGCGAAGAGACCGTCGTGGTGATGTGTGCCGAGTGCGGAAAATCCGCCTTGCTCGACGGTCGATACCGGCTCGAAGGCCGGATCGGCACCGGCGGAACCGGGACCACCTGGCGCGCCTCGACGCTGGTCGACGGCGAAGCCCACACCTCGGTGGCCGTGAAGGAGCTGCCGGTCGGAAACCTCGACTCCGACAAGGCCCGCGAGCTGGTCGAACGCGAGATCCGCGTGCTGCGCGAGCTCGATCACCCGGCAATTCCCAAGTACTGGGAGGACCTGTTCGTCGGCAAGGGGCGCAGCAAGGCTGTTTACATCGTGCAGGACTTCGTGGACGGCGAGACGCTCGCCGAAGAGATGAAGCGCCGCCGCTACACGGAAGGCGAGGTCGTCGCGATGATGGCCGAGCTTCTGCACGTCCTGCAGTACCTGCACGGCCTGCGCCCGCCCGTCGTGCACCGCGATCTCAAGCCGCAGAACGTCATCCGCCGCAAGGACGGTCGCCTCGCGCTGATCGACTTTGGCTCCGTGCGCGACTCGGTGAAGGGCGAATTCGGCGGGAGCACGGTCGCGGGAACGTTCGGGTACATGGCGCCCGAGCAGTTTCGCGGGGACGCGTACCCGGTGAGCGACCTCTACGGCCTCGGCGCGCTCGCGATCGCCCTGCTTTCCAGGCGCGAGCCGCACTCGCTGCTCGACTGGTCCGGTCGCCTGAAGTGGGAGGAGGTCACGTTCGTGAGCCTGCCGATGGCGGAGCTGCTCGGGAAATTGCTCGCACCGGACCCGTTGCATCGCCTGCCTTCGGCCGCCGCCGCGCTCGAAGCGTTGGGCGAGCTGAACCGGCAGCGCGCTTCCTACATTCGCGGTCCGCAGGACCTTCGCGCGGTGGACGCGGACGAACGGCGCGCGTTGCGGCCGATGCTGGAGCAGCTCGCGACCGTACAGCCGGCGCTGCTCCAAGACCGCGAGCGCAACACGGAGGTGCTGTTTGGACCTGCGGCCACGGAGAGCCTCGCGCGGGTCGCGAGCGTGGTCGAGCGTGTCACGCCCGGCCTCGGAGTGATCCGGAACGGCAAGGCGTTCGGCGCGGCGTTCGGGATGGTGTTCGCGTTCTGGTCCGCCGTGGTGGTCGTAGTCGGGCTCGGCGCTGCCGCCCCGCCCGCGATGATGCGCCACACCGACACCACCTACGTGTACACCTCGGAGCCCGGCAAGGTGATTTGCAGCGACCAGACGAGCGGCAAGACCGGCCCGCTGACCCCGGCCCTGTCGGTGTTGCCGTCGGATACCTGGTGCACGGTGCACGTCCGGGACCGCATCGGCGGGTTCGCCGCGGATCACCGCTACGTGTGGTGCTACGAGGAAGGCAACCACCTGGATTGCGGGCCCCTCAAAGACTAGGCGGGCGTCGGGACCTGCTCGCTGCGCCACTGGCGGCTGCGCGTGACCTCGGCGCGGTACGTGTCGCCGTCCACCTTGGTGTGTTCGGCGGTCCAGCCAAGCAGCGTGGCCATCCGTTCGCCGACGGCGTCGGTGCAGGTCAGGCCCTGGTCGGAGTCGCGGAAATACAGCTGCGTGCGGCGCACCATGAAGTCCGACACGGTGAACGCCATCTCCTTCGTCACGGCCCAGTCGACCTGCGCGAGGATCTCGGGGCGCCCCTCGACGAGGGCTTTTCCGAGCGCCTCGTCTGCGGCGACGAGCTTCGCGATGTCGATCGAGCGCGTGCCGTAGCGCTCGGCGAGGTACAGGCAGGTCGCGTCGGAGAGGCGCTTCTTGGCGGCCTCCGCGACCTGCGCGGCGACCTTCGAGGCGTCGTCGTCGGCGGGCCAGCCGATAGCACCGGGCAGCGGCTCGCGATCCGTGTTGGCGGCCACCAGCGTCGCGGTGAGCCGGTTCGACAACTTGAGCAGGTTGCACGCCGTGTCTACGACCTCGGCCGCCATGCGCCGGTAGGTGGTGAGCTTGCCGCCCGCGATCGTCACGATGCCGTCGCGCCCGATGATCACGCTGTGTTCGCGGCTCACCTGCGACTCGCCGACGCCCGGGCCCTCCGGCGCTACCAGCGGACGCAGGCCTGCCCACGTGCTGATCACGTCGTCGGGCGTGAGCATCTTCGCGGGGAAGTACGAGTTCGACGCGTCGACGAGGTAGTGCACGTCGGAGCGATCGGCGTGCACGTCGCCTGGGTCGCCCCGGTAGTCCGTGTCCGTGGTGCCGATGTACGTGCGATCGCCCCATGGGATCGCGAACAGGATGCGCCCGTCCTTCGGGTGCATACACACGACCGCGTGGTTGAGCGGCAGCTTGTCGAACGGGACGACGATGTGGACGCCCTTGGTGGGGCGCAGGAGCGTCCCTTGCGTCGCCGGGGACATCGCGAGCGTGCGATCCGTCCACGGACCTGTCGCGTTCACCACGGACGACGCCTTCACTTCGACGCGCTCACCGGTGATCGTGTCCTCGACGACGGCGCCGCACACGCGCCCGGCCTCGTCGAGCAGGAAGCTCCGCGCCTTCGCGTAGGTGGCCATCGCGGCGCCCGCGTTCGCCGCGTCCATCGCGTTCTCGAGCGTGAGGCGCGCGTCGTCCGTCGAGCAGTCGTAGTACAGCGGCGCGCCGTCGAGGCCCTCCTGCTTGAGCAGCGGCTCGACCGCGTGGACGCCCTTCGCGTCGAGGTTCTGGTGCAGCTTGGGCGACCGGAACAGCGACAGTCCGTCGTAAACCCAGATGCCGGCGTTGATGAACCAGCGGCTGTGTCGCGAGCCCTTGTACACGGGGAACAGGAACCCGAGCGGGTTCACGATGTGCGGCGCGATGTCCATCAAGATGCGGCGCTCGCTGACGGCTTCGAACACGAGCGAGAGCTCGCCCATCTCCAGGTAGCGGAGCCCGCCGTGTACGAGCTTGCTCGACCGTGACGACGTGCCGAACGCGAAGTCGCGCATCTCGATCAGGGCCACTTTCAGGCCGCGTCGGGCGGCGTCGCGCGCGATGCCGCAGCCGGTGATGCCGCCGCCGATCACGAGCAGGTCGAACGGTCCGGTGCCGAGCTTCTTCCACATGTCCGCACGCGTCGTCATGTCGCCTCCGCTGGTGATCGGTATCGCGGCGAGGGCCACGGTGGAGCGGAACACACCGGACGCGCTCGACAAACGAGCCGTGGCCCGCTAACTCGCCGCACTGGAAACACGTCGCCAAACGGCGCATGGGGTCGCTCACCGTGCTTACCAAGAAGCAAATCATCGAGATCCTCGGCAAGGGCGAGTCGCTCGCGGAACTCGACGTCCGCGGCATCGATCTGTCGGGTGTGAACTTCGACAACGCGGACCTTTCGTTCAGCAAGCTCGCTGAGTGCAACCTGACGCGGGCCACGTTCCGCGGGGCCAAGCTGATGAGCGCGTCGCTGTGGCACTGCGAGTGCAAAGACTGCGTATTCGACAACGCCAACCTCGAAGAAGCCGACTTCGACTACGCGAACCTGGACGGCTGCTCGTTCAAGAACGCAAAGATCAAGAAGGCCATCTTTCCGTTCGTGCGCCTGCCGCTGGCAGACGTGCAAGAGAGCGTTCGAACAGGAAAGCGCGTGCGCATGGAGCGCGGACGGCTCGACGACGAGTAGACTGCCGACGACCACAAGTTGCTACGCCGCCAGAGGCGGCTGCGCGCTACGCTCGCTTTTTCGGAACCCTCGGTCGTCAGGCGTGTCAATCCTCGTGCCAGCCATCCTGAAATGCCCGCCCCTGGCGGGGGTCCAATGCTGCTGATGATCCTGGCGAACCTCGTCGGTCCTTCGGACGCCGAGCTGGTCACTCGCTTCAAGGAGGGGGACAAACAGGCCTACGCCGAGATCGTCCGCCGGTACCAGCACCGCGTCTTTACGCAGTGCCTGCGCTGGATGAACGACCAGCAGATCGCCGAAGAGGTCGCCCAGGACGTGTTCCTGGCCTTGTTCCGGTCGCTGCAGAATTTTCGCGGAGACAGTCAGCTCTCTACCTGGATCTATCGTGTCGTCGTCAATCACTGTAAAAATCGCAGGTTGTACCGGAAGCGTCGGGCGGAAGACCGCCACGAGCCGCTCGAGGGCGACGGGTTGGACGAAGACAAGCCGCAGCGTCAGCTGGCAGCCGACCAGCCCGACACGGACTCGCTCACCCGAAAGGATGAGGCCGAGGCGCTGCTGCGCGAAGGCCTCGAGAAGCTCGATGAAGATCAGCGGGCGATCATCGTGATGCGCGATGTTGAAGATATGGCCTATGAAGAGATTGCGGACATCCTTGGCGTGCCAAGGGGTACAGTGAAGTCGAAGTTGCACCGCGCGCGAGCCGAATTGGCGCGGATCCTGGGACGGAAACTCGGACGAGAGGATGTGTTCTGACGATGCGAGACGAGCTGCCACTACCGTTCGCCGATGAACGCCTGAGCGCCCTGCTCGACGGCGAGCTCGACGACGCGGAGCGCAAGGCCGTGGAAGCGGACGTCGCACGCGACGAGAACCTCCGCCGCGAGCTCGACGAGCTTCGCCGCACGCGAGACTTCCTGCGTCGAAAGGGTCCTGTCGACGCCCCTCCTGACTTCCTTGCGAAGGTGCTTGCGAAGGTCGAGAACGAGCCGCTTCCTGCAAATTCCCCGTTGTCCTCCTTCTTCCGCCGCCCGTTCGGGCTCCCGATCGAAGCGGTGGCGGTGGCGGCTGCCGCGCTGCTCGTGGTGGCCGGCGGGGTCGGTGGCCTCGGGCTGTTTGGCTCGATGGGCGGCGCTGCGCTGATGACCGCTCCTCGCCAGGAAGTCCAGTCTCCTCCCTCGGAAGCGCCCGGTGTCGCGGCGCCCGCGGCGGTCCAACAGATGGTCGACCCCACGCTCGATGCGCCGGCCGACGAGCCTCCGCCGCGCCAGATCGACCTGCAGGGCGTGAAGTACGGCGAGCAGAACTTCGGCGGCGGCGTGACGGCGAAGGACCTCGGGCTCGGCACCGGGACGCGCGCGGTCAAAGGCGACGGTACGGGCGCGTCCGTGAGCGACTTCACGCCGGCGCCGTCGACCAAGACCGCGCCGACGACGTCCCCGACGACCACGTCGGCGCCGCTGGCGACGAAGCCCTCCAGCAGTGGTACCGCGCCCCCGACGGCGGTGACGCCCGCGCTTTCGTCGTGGCGGTACCACGTCACGTCCGAGCGCGAGGAGATCCTGGCCGACCTGCAGGCGGTGGCGGCCAAGAGCGGCGGCAAGATCATCGACCGCGACGGTCGCCCCGTGACGGGCGGCACGACGGAAGGTGGCACGTACCTGCTCGTGGTGCCCGCCGATCGCGTCGCGTCGGTCGATACGTGGCTCTCAAAGCTCGGCTCCGAGCGCGCCGGCAGCGTGGACGCGTCGCTGTACCCCTCGGGGTGGGTGGCGATTCAGGTCGACGTGATGCGGTTCGATCAGCAGAACTACAAAGAGACGAGCCCCGCGAAGCCGCTCCCCGAGACGCGGAACGCGGTCCCGGGGCAGTAGGAAGCTGCGCGCCACACGCCGCGCTGCGTTAGAATGCGTTTATGGCCACGTCCCACGCGATGGGTGTTCCCGAGGCGCTGCTCGCGCGAATCGTCGAGGTATGGCACCCGGAGGAGGTTCACCTGTTTGGCAGCCGCGCGCGCGGCGACTTTCATGAGCTGAGCGACTGGGACCTGCTCGTGATCGTGCCTGATGATGCCCCGTCGGAGCAATTCGATCCCGTCTGGGCCAGGCGGAGGATTCGTGATCTCCACATTCGCGCCGACGTTGTGCCGGTATCGCGGTCCGAGTTCGAGGAGGGCCGCCGATGGGTGGGCACGCTCGCCGAGCTCGTCGCGGGCGAGGGCGTGCAGGTTTATCATGATTAATCCAGCGTTTTTGGCCTACCTCGCCGACGTCGCTGAGGATCTTGACGCCGCGCGGAAGCTCCGAGGGAATCGGTTTGCGGCGTTTCACGTGCAGCAGGCGGCCGAGAAGCTCGTGAAAGCGCTACGGATCGCGCACGGGTTGCGCCCGACGGTGGACCATCACATCGATGCGTTGCTTGCCGAGATCCCGGAGAGCGAGCTGCGCACGCGCATGTCGGGGTTGGACGATTGGAGCGACTTCGCAACGACGTTCCGATACCCGAGCCCCGGGGGCCGTCGCCGACCGGGACCCGCCGACAGCGACATCGACGCCGCGATCGCGGAGATCGAGTCGCTGGTTCCGCTCGTGCGCGATCTCGCACCGCGCGGCTGACGGCCGCGTCTTCGGTGTGCGCTGACCCGCGAAGTCGCTCCCCGAGACGCGGAACGCGGTCCCGGGGCAGTAGGTCACGGGAAGCCGATCAACCGGCGCGACACGAGCCCGACGACGACGCTGGCCGCGTTGGCGCCGAGCGACCAGGTGAGAGGCCGCTGCACCCCCCACCACCGGAGCCACGCGGCCTCGACGAGCACCGCGAAGACCTCGGCGACGAGCACCCGAACGAGGTACGGCGAGGTGGGCGCGTGGAGCATGCCGAACCAGACGATCGGGTGGGTGAGGGCGCTCGCTCCGAACGCGACGAGGGCGCGTTGCGCGTCCGGTCGGGGCCGCGCGGCCACGGCGTACAGCGGCATCTCGACGATCTGGGTGACGACGAAGGCCGCGAACCAGCGGCCGAACGGGCTCATCGCGGGCGCCCTTCGGACAGCCACAGCGCCGCGATCGCGAGCTCCATCACGCCGTGGAACCGCGCGAGCCGCAGGTAGCCGTCGCGGGCCTCTCCGAGGTCCACGAACGCCCACGCGAACAGCGCGGCCAACAGCCCCAACGCTGCGAGCACGGCGAACGCGGGCACGTCGTCGAGCAGCTCGTTGACCACGCGACGGACGCTGCGCGAGCTCTCGCGCACGCGGTCCTCCTCGGGCACGAGGCGCAGCCACACCGAATAGTGCACGGACTGGGCGAAGCCGAACGCGAGCAGCAGCCGAAAGCCCCACGGCTCGGGTACGCCGGTGGTGATGTAGGCGAGCTGCGTCACCTCGGGCGCGGGCAGCGCGGCGATCGCGGCGTGAGCGACCCCGTCGACAGCCCCGGACGCGAACAGCGCGAGCGCGCCCGCGTACAACGCCAACGGGACGAGGTGCGCCGGGGACGTGCGCTTGCGCCAGGCCCACCAAAGGCCGACGCCGACGAGGTTGTGGGCGTGGGCGAGCACGAGGGCGCCGGTCCAGCCGGTCGCCCACGCGGTCGCCACCAGACCGAGGCCGAGCACAACGGTGCCGAGGCGGGCGAGGGGCGTCCCGCGGCTCGCGAGGGCGGCGCCGACCAGCGCCAGCAGGCCGAGCGGGAGGTTGCCCGTGACCCCGAACAGGGCGATGGGAACGCCTGCAAGGGCGAGCAGCCACGGCCGGCGATGCAGCCCCGGACGCACGACGAGGTAGCGCAGGTCCGCGATGAGGTGCGGCACACCGAACAGGAGCGGCGTGAACGCCAGCACCCACAGCGGCAGGAAGGTGGTCGTCGCCACCGCGACGAGCACGGCTACGCTGCCGTTCACGGCGACGCGGTGGTCGCGGGCGGCCACGAGGTGGCGCCCGAGCGGTCCGAACGCGCGGATCAGGCGCACCCGTGCCCAATCGAACGGTGTCAGCCACCGATCGAGGACGGGCCTGGGGGCGAGCTCCGCGACGGAGCTCAGCGGTTGCGCGACCGGCGGCGCACGGCGAGCGCAGCTGCGGCAAGGAACGCGCCCGGCAGCGCCGCTGCAGGGGAGACGTGCTCGCACTTGCTGCTGCCCGAGTCGGTGTCCGTGTCAGGCGGGGGGATGTCGGCGCGGGCGATGGACGAAAGAAGCAGGACGGCGAGGATGTTGTGCATCCCAAAACCCTACGCGAGGCCCGCGACCTCTGTCAAGGACTTAGACGAGCCCGATGCGCTCGAGCAGGGCGCGATCACCCTGGATCGCGGTGCGCTGCCAGTAGAACGCGAGGCCGCGCTCGCCGCCGAGCTCTTCGCCGCCGCCCGCAGCGCCGGGGCCGCCGTGCACGAACTGCGGCAACACGGTGCCGGGGCCGGCGCCCTGGTCGTGGACCTTCTTGCTGCCCCACTGCACGCGGCCGTTGTGCGGCGCGATGCCGAACAGCACGTCCTTCGCCCACGTCGTGTCGTCCGTGTACACGCTGGTGACGAGGCTGCCGCGCCCGCGCGCGACGATCGCGACGGCTTCGGCGGCCGAGCCGTCGTACGGGATGACGGTCGCGACGGGGCCGAAGATCTCGTGATCGTGGACGAACGGCGCCGCCGCGCCGCCCTCCACCCGGAACAGGGAGGGGCCCACGAAGAACCCGGTCTCGGGCACCTCGTCGGGGTCGCCGGCGACGCGCGTGGCGACCAGCGCGAGGTCTTCGATGCGGCGCCAGGCGTCCGCCTGCTGGGATTCGGTGGCGAGCGGGGACACGGTCGTGGCGCGCTCGTCGGGGTTGCCGAGGACCGCCTGCGACAGGCGGTCGGCGAGGGCGGCGATCGCCTCGTCGGCGAGGGCCGTGGGCACGACGATGCGGCGGATGGCGGTGCACTTCTGGCCCGCCTTCTGCGTGATGTCCTTGCTCGTCTCGTTCACGAACATCTGGAACGTCTCGGAGCCGACCTCGACGTCGGGCCCGAGGACGGCGGCGTTCAGGCTGTCGGCTTCCACCCCGACGCGCACGTTCCACCGCAGCACGGCGGCGTGGCCGCGGATCATGCGGCCGGTCTCGCCCGAGCCGGTGAAGCTGACGACGTCCTGCGGGCCGACGTGATCGAGCAGGTCGCCGGCCGAGCCGCAAAGCAGCTGGAGCGTGCCCGCGGGAAGGATGCCGGCTTCTACCCACTTCTCGACGATGCGCGCGGTGACGAGGCAGGTTGCAGTCGCGGGCTTGACGAGCACGGGCATGCCGGCGAGGAAGGCGGCGGCGAGCTTCTCGCACAGGCCCCAGGCGGGGAAGTTGAACGCGTTGATGTGAATCGCGACGCCGTGGCGCGGCAGGTACACGTGCTGGCCGACGAACCGCGCTGAGCGAAGGATCGGGTCGGCGGCGCCGTCGAGGACGTGCGTCTTGTCGCCGAGCTTCTTCCCGAGGCTCGCGTAGTACGCGAGCGTGCCGGAGCCGCCGTCGACGTCGAACTTCGCGTCGGACCGCGTGTTGCCGGAGTTCTTGCCCGCGAGCTCGCACAGCTCGTCGCGCGAAGCGTGTACGACCTCGGAGAGCTTCTTGATCAGCTCGCCGCGCTGCGTGAACGTCATCGCGCGGAGGGCGGGGCCGCCGACGTCGCGGGCGTGGGCGAGGGCGGCGCGCAGGTCGAGCCCCTTGGATGAGGTGATGGCCATCACCTTGCCCGTATACGCGTCGAACAGCGGTGTGGTGGGCTCCTGGCCCGCGATCCAGCTGTCTACCAGGTAGCTCTTGACGACGTGCATGGCGCCTCCGGGCAAGCCGCTTAACGCCCCAGCAGTCGCGCGTACACGGCTTCCAGCGCCTCGGCGCGCGCTTCCCACGTCCCCGTGTCCATGATCGCCCACATCGCCTTGTCGCCGAGCGACCGGCGCCGGCCCGGGTCGGCGAGCAGGCCGCGCAGCACGGTCGGGAGCGAGGTTTCGTCGGCGGGATCGAACTCGATCGAGCCCGGGGCGTCGAGCCCGGCGGTGGACGCGACGATCGCGGGAACGCCGGCGCCGAGCGCGTTCAGCAGCTTCATCGGGAAGCCTGCGCAGGTCGCGCGCGGCACCACGAACAGGTCCGCGGCGGCGATCGCGTCTTTTGCGTCCTGGAAGTCGCCGCTGCGGACGAACCGCCGGTGGGCGGCGTCGAGCCCGACCGCGTCGGCGAGGCGCTCGAGGGGGGCTATGTCGTCGACGGTGACGACGAGCAGCGTCGCGTCGAGGCCGACCGCGGCGCGCACGAGCCGTTCGACGTCCTGGTAGGGGTCGAGGTTGCCCGTGTACACGAGCACGTTCCCGCGCAGGTCCCAGCGCTTCTTCGCGCGGGTGGGGTCGCCGCCCGCGACGTCCATCAGGTCCACACCGGGCGGGATCAACGCGACGTCTTTTGCGCCGATCGCGGTGAGGTGCCGCTGGCCGGCAGGTGAGATCGCGACGTTGACGTCCGCCGCGCGCGCGGCGAGGCGGTCGAGCGTGCGTCCGAGGCGGCCGGCGCCCCGGAGGCCGGGGTACCACTGCGGAAGCTCGTCACCGAGAGCCGCGTGGACGCTCTGGACGAGGGGGAACCCGCGCCCGATCGCCGCGCGGGCGACGAGCGTGGCCTCGGCGTGGTGCGCGTGCACGATCTGGATGTTGCGGCGCGCGACGAGGCGGCGCACCGCGGTGAGCAGCCCGGCGTCGGTCCACAGTCGCGACCAGTGGGGACCGGAGCCCGGCGCATGCGACCCACCTGGCAGGTGCGGTACGCGCACGAGATCGACCCCTTCAGGGGCCGGTCCGGTGCCCTGCGGTCCCGTGACGAACACCACCTCGTGCCCACGGCGCGCGAGCGAGCGGGCGAGCCCCGCCGCATAGACGGGACCGCCGTGCGGGCCGGGGAACGGGAACGAGGCGACGAACAGGATCCGGAGGATCAACCGTTGTTGCCGATCGCCTCGACGGGACAGTTCTCCATCGCTTCGACGCACTGGGCCTCTTCAGCGGGGGAGTCTGGCTGCTTGAACACGACGTCGTGGTCTTCTTCCGTCGACATCCGGAAGTTCTTTGGCGCGGCGTCCGAGCACACCGAACAAAGGATGCACTCCTTGTCGACGTAGAACTTGCCGGGGACGTTATCGGGCCACTTGTTACTGCTGTCAGCCATGATCGGGGCTCCTTGTCGATGGAGGAGCCCTTAACGAACGCGGGCCCCCGCGACCAGCGCAAGGGCCCACGTGAACGCACCGAGTTGTCAAACCGTCAGTTCTGCGCCTGATCCAGGGCTTCGTCATCGAACTCGGCCGCAGCGAACGCGCACGTCGCGACGTCGCCCTCGGTGAGTCCGCTGTCCGTGTAGTTGTCGGTGTAGTAGCTCGTCTTGAAGTCCGTCCCCCAGCAATCCGAAGACGTGCCGACGAACTCGCCGAGGTCGCCGCCGATCGCGTAGGCGTCACCGCGTCCGGCACCGGTGTCGAGCCAGCGCGAGCGGACGATCAGCACCTCTTTCGCGTCCGTGGTGAGGTCCATGTTCGACTCGAGCGCGAGGTCCATCGCTCCGCCGCCGGCGTACACCTGGTCGTAGGTGTACAGCGCGTTGGCGTCTTCGCCGTTGTCGCCGAGGAAACCTTCGAACGCGGCCTCGGCCTTTACGCCGGAGGCTCCGAGATCGTAGCCCAGGTAGAACGTCCCCTGCGTGGGATCCGTGTTGGGGTTGAGCGTGTGGGCGGCGCCGAAGTCGATCGCGAACGCCCCGCGGCTGGCTTCGTCCGTGGCGCCCGCCTCGATCTGGCCGGCGATGACCGTAGTGAATTCGGCCGCGTCGTCGGCCTTCGGGCGCTGCTGGAGGGCCCAGAAGTAGCTGTCGTCGGTGTTGTGGGCCACGACGAGCTGGGTCGCGGTGGGCTCGAGGGCGTCGCCATCGTACGGGCCCCATTGCGCGACCTGATCGACCGTTCCCTCGTCTTCGGGCGGGGCTTCGGCGGCCCAGGTTGGCGGCGTCGCGGTGACCGTGTCGACGAGGTTGAGCACCCACCACGCCGTGCCGTTGACGTCGTCGGTGACCTGGGCCGTGAGCAGGTAGGCCTCCGACCACTCGCCGGTGCGCGCGTTCGCGGCGGCTTCGGTGTCGAGGTTCACCAGGACGCGATCGTCCGGCAGCACGCTGCGGAACGCGTCGGCGTCGCCCGCCGGCGTGCACGCGGTGGTGAGCAGGGCGCCGGCGGCGGCGAGGGGGAACAGCAGGGTGGTGCGCATCAGGGCCTCCAAGGTGGTCATCGTACGATCAGTTGGACCCGGGACTCGGGAAAACGGAAAACCCGCACCGCACAATTCGTCTGGCGTGCTAGAAAAGGCCGCCAAAGGGGGCCCGTTGCACGAGATTTTCGTGTCCATGCAGAGCGCCGAGACCTGGGTGACGCTCGTCACGCTCGCGACGCTCGAGATCGTTCTGGGCGTCGACAACATCGTGTTCCTCGCGATCATGACCGGTCGGTTGCCGCGCGAGCAGCGCGCGCTCGCGTACCGCGTCGGACTCGCCGGGGCGCTGGGCACGCGCTTGCTGCTGCTGTCGACGTTGAACCTGTTGATGCAGCTCGAACACCCGCTGTTCACGGTGCCCGTCATCTTGCATGCGGTGACGGGGCGCGATCTGGTGCTGATCGTCGGCGGTCTGTTCTTGATCGGCAAGTCGAGCCACGAGGTGTTCGAGAGCGTCGAGAACCCGGACGACGAAGACGAGGTCGGTGAGGACGGCGAAAAGGTCGAGAAGGTGCACGCCGGCTTCTGGTGGACGATCCTGCAGATCATGGTGATCGACATCGTGTTCTCGCTCGACTCGGTGATCACGGCCGTCGGACTCGGAAAGCAGCTGTGGATCATGGCCGCGGCGATGATCTGCGCCGTGGTGGTGATGATGTTCTTCGCCCAGCGCATCGGCGAATTCGTCAACCAGCACCCGAGCGTGAAGGTGCTCGCGCTGTCCTTCCTGATGTTGATCGGCGTGTTGCTGGTCGCGGACGGGTTCGGTCAGCACGTCGAGAAGGGCTACGTCTACTTCGCGATGGGCTTCTCCTTCCTGGTGGAGATGTTCAACCTCCGCGGTCGCAAGAACAAAGAGAAGAAGAAGCGCGTGCCCGCCCCGACGGTGTGACCGGCTACGGTACCGGGGTGTGGTGGCTGCTGCTCGCGTGTAAAGACCCTTGCCCGCCGGGAGACGCCTGTGTCGTCGCCGGGACGGGTCGCGCGGCCTATGACGGCGAAGGGCTGCGCGCCGTGGACTCGTCGCTGTACCTGCCGACGGACGTACTGCGCTGGCCCGACGGGCGGCTCGCGATCGTGGACTACAACAACTACCGGCTGCGCGCGATCGACGACGCGGGCGTGCTCGACACCGTCGCGGGCGACGGGGAACACGGCTACGCGACGCCCGGCGCGGGTCTGCTCGACAGCGCGTTCGAGAACCCGATCGCCGCGGAGATCGGCCCCGACGGGCTCGTGTACGTCGTGGCCCAGCACGAGGGCCGCGTGTTCGTGCTTCGGGGCGGCGTGGTCGAGGTCGTCGTCGGCACGGGCGTGCTCGGGTACGCGGGCGACGGCGGGGACGCGCTCGCCGCGCAGCTGTGGGACCCGACGGGGCTCGTGTTCGACGGGGACGACCTGTACGTTGCGGACGACCTCACGCACCGGGTCCGGCGCGTTCGCGCCGGGGTGATCGAGACGGTCGTCGGTCCCGAGGACCTCGACCGGCCGATGGGCATGTCGGTTGACGCCGGAAGCCTGTACATCGCGGATAGCGGGCATCACCGGATCGTCGCGTATGACCTGGACGGAGGCGGCCTGTCGGTCGTCGCGGGCACGGGGGCGGCCGGCTACGACGGCGACGGCGGGCCTGCGGTCGAGGCGGCGCTCCGGTCGCCGCAGGGGGTGCTCGCGGTCGACGGGACGGTGTTCGTGGCCGACAGCGGCAACCACGTGGTGCGGCGGATCGTCGACGGCACGATCGACGCGTTCGCCGGCACGGCCTTCCCCGCGCCGCTTGGGGATGCAGGCCCGCCCGACGAGGCGCCGTTGTCGTTACCGACAGGGTTGTTCGTCGATACCGGCGGCGACCTGTATGTCGCGAGCATGCTCGCCCACCAGATCGTCCGGGTCCGGGTTCCCTAGCCGAGGGCGCACATGAGTCGTGAAATTCAGGCGATCCGCCTCGCGATCCTCACCGCCGTGATCGGGTCGATCGCAAAATTTGCGGCCGGCTTCGTGACCGGCAGTATGTCGATGATCTCGTCGGGCGTGGACTCGCTCGGCGACCTGTTCGTGTCGGTCGCGAACCTGTTCGTGGTGCGCCTCTCTGAGAAAGACGCCGACGACGACCACAACTACGGGCACCACAAGGTCGAGGGTCTCGGCGCGATGTTCGAGGGCGGCTTCATCGCGGCGGCCGGCGCGTTCATCATCTACGAGTCTGTGCACAAGGCGATGATCGGGGAGGAGAGCCACTCGAGCGCCGTCGGCATCGTGGTGATGCTGCCGATCCTCGCGATGACGATCGGCACCGTGATGCACCTGCGCAAGGTCGCAAAGGAGACGGGCAGCCTGGTCGTGAAGTCCGACGCCGCGCACTACCTGACCGATGTGTGGGTGAACATCGGCGTCCTCGTGTCCCTCGTGCTCGTGTGGGTCACCGGGGAGCCGCTCGTCGACACCGCGATCTCCATCCTCATCGCGCTGTCGATGTTCCGCTCGAGCTTTCACATCGTGAGCGAGGGCGTGGACGTGGTGATGGACAAGAGCCTCGCGCCGGACGTCGTCGCGCGCGTCCGCGCGGTGCTCACAGCCGAGGCCCGCATCCTGTCGTTTCACGACTTCAAGACGCGCATGGGGAAGATCCCGCACGTCGACTTTCACATCGTCGTCCCCGGGCATATGACCGCCGCGGAGCTGCACGACGTGTTCCTCGACCTGCGGCGGCACGTACAGGACGTCGTCGGCCCGTCCACGAAGGTGCTGATGCACGCGGACACCGCCTGACGGTGAACCGTCCCGGACTACGGGACGGCCACTTCGACGGCCTTCGCGCGGCGAACGGGCGTCTTTGCGCCCTTGCCGGCTGACTTCGGGGCGGCGTCGGCCTTGGCGGCCTTTCCGGCGCTCTTCGGCGCCTTGGAGGCTTTGCCGGCGGCCTTCGGGGCCTTTCCGGCGGCCTTGGAGGCCTTCCCTGCGGCCTTCGGGGCCTTGGGTTCGGCCTTTGCGCCCTTGCCGGCGCTCTTCGTCACCTTGGGTTCGTCCGTGGCGGCCTTTCCGGCGCTCTTGGCCGCGGCCTTCGCGCCTTTTGCGGCCTTGGCGCCTTTTGCGGCCTTGGCGCCTTTGGCTCCCTTGCCCTTCGCGGCCTTGCCCTTCGCGCCCTTGGCGGCGGACTTCTCGCCTTCCTCGGCGTCGCCCTTCGCCTTGCCCTTTCCCTTGGCGGCGGGACGGCCGCGGCCCTTGCCGAACGCCTTCGCCTCTTCCTCGGTCTGCGGCACCGGGTTCGCGGGATCGCCGCCCCGCTGCGGGAACTGGAAGCCGTAGCGACCTGTCTCGCGGCGGAACAGCCAGCCGCGGAACGGGCGGCCGCGCTTGCTGATGAAGTTGTCGATCAGCTCGGTTCGACCATCGCTACCGAAGAACTTGAGGGCCTCTTCGACGGTGATCTCGCGCTGGCAGACGACCTTCGGCAGCAGGGGGCCGTTCTTTTCCGTGGCTTCGAGCACCTTCTTGCAGACGTACCGGCGGTTCGTCTCGATGATCTCGCAGTCTTCGTGAATCGGGCACTTGCACAACACGCCGGCCTGCACTTCAGGGCCGGTGTCGCCACCGCCGCCGTTGCCCCAGTCCATGCGCAGGATCCACTTGCCGAGCTTCTCGGGGTCCGTGTCGGCCTCGAGGAACACGGAGCCCGTGAGCGAGCGGCCCGAGCGGTCGACGAACCCGCCGAGGGGGCCCGCCTTCCGGTCACGAAGCAGCGTCTGGACGAGCGTGCGGTCGACGTAGCGGCCGGCGCGGTCCTTCCAGATCATGAACATACACTCGGCGTTCTCGCCGTCGTTCCGGGTGCAGCGGTAGCCCCACGTGCTCTCGATCACCTCGCCCTTGCCGCAGGCCGGGCAGGTGCCGAGGGACGGCTCCTTCGCGTACAGGTCGACGTGCTCGAACGTGGAGAGCGTGCCGGTCATGTCCTTGGTGAAGCTGACGAGGCGGTCGAGGAACGCCTTTCGCTTGATCTGGCCCTTCTCGACCTGACCGAGCGCGTGTTCCCACTCGCCGGTGAGCTTGGGGGACGCGAGCGCGCCGACGTTGACACGCTCGAGCACGTCCATCAGGCGCATCGCCTTGCTCGTGGGGCCGAGCTTGTTGTCGACCCGGCGGGCGTAGTTCTTGCGCACCAGGCCTTCGATCGTCTCCGCGCGGGTGGCTGGCGTCCCGAGGCCGCGACCCTTCATCGCGTCCATCAGCGCGTCTTCTTCGACGCGCTCGCCGGCGGTCTCCATCATGCGCAGCATCTGGGCTTCCGAGTACCGGCTCGGGGGCTTCGTGTCCTTGGCCTCCTCGACGATCTCGAGCACCTTGGCGACGACGCCCTGGGCCTCGTCCTTCCCGGGAACCAGCGCGGGCAGCGGGTTCGCTTCGGTCGGGATGCCGAGGGCCCGGAAGAACGCGGGGTCTTCGAGCGTGCGGCTGGTGGCGCGGAACCGGGCCTGCTCGGACCCGGCGGGCACCGTGACGATGCGCTCGACGTTGGACCACGTCGCGGGGCCCATCATGGACGCGAGGAACTGGCGTACGATGAGCTCGAAGATCCGCTCGTCATCGGCGCGCATCGCACCTTCCGGGACGTTGCCCGTGGGGACGATTGCAAAGTGGTCGCTGACCTTCGTGTCGTCGAGGATCTTGTCCAGGTTCTGCGGATCGGCGGCGATCTCGGGTGCGAGGACCTTCCAGTCGGTGGCGCGGGCGAGGCCGGCGAGCACGGTCTGGATCGTGTCCTTGTAGTCGCCCGGCAGGTACCGGCTGTCGGTACGCGGGTAGGTGATGAGCTTCTCACCTTCGTACAGGCGCTGGGCCGCGTCCAACGTGCGCTTTGCAGAGAACGAGAACTTACGGTTCGCCTCGCGCTGCAGCAGCGTGAGGTCAAACGGCAACGGCGGGCTTTGCCGGCTCTTCTTGCGCTTTTCGCTCGCGTCACCGGTCTTCGCGACGGACAGGGCCTTCATCAGGCGGTCGACGCGCTCCTTGTCGAAGATGCGCGACGGCTTCGCTTCGGCGTCCGTCTTCTCGTCTTCGTCTTCGTCTTCGGTCTTTGGGCCGCGGGGCTCGGGGTCGTAGAAGCGCGCTTCCCATTCCTGGGCTTCGTGCTTGAACTTGCCGTGGATTTCCCAGTACGGACGCGGGATGTGGGCGAGGATCTGCCGCTCGCGCGCGACGAGCAGGTTGAGCGTGGGCGTCTGCACGCGGCCCGCGCTCCACGGCTCTTTGTCGGCCCGGTTCTTCAGGCGCTGGGTGAGCGCGCGCGTCGCGTTCATGCCGACGAGCCAGTCGCCGACGGCGCGACACCAGGCTGCGTCCGCCAGGCGGTCCATGTCCTTGCCCGGCTTCAGGTGCGCGAACGCCTCCCGGATGGCCGTCTTGGTCATGGACTGGAGCCAGAGGCGCTGCTGGGGGAGCTTCTCGAGGTCGCAATGTTCGGCGATGCGCCGATAGATCAGCTCTCCTTCACGCCCGGCGTCACAGGCGTTGATCATGCCGGTGACGTCTTTCCGATGGCCGAGCTTCTTGATCGCATCAAGGCGCTTTTTCTGGCCTTCGCGCGGATTGATCGCGAAGTGGTCGGGGATGATCGGGAGGTTCTTGATCGCCCACGACGAGTACTTCTTGTCGTACTCCTGCGGTTCGGCAAGTTCGAGCAGGTGGCCGACGGCAAAAGTAACGATGTAATCGTCGCTCTCGAGGTATTCGTCGTTGTCCGTGAAACCCCCGAGGGCTGCCGCGATATCACGGGCGACACTTGGTTTCTCGGCGATGACGAGGTACTTACCCACGGAGCCTCCGGACGGAGCGCCGGAAGCTAATGGACGGCCGGGGCCCCGTCCACCCGGAGTCGGTGTATCCTCCCCCCATCGTGACGCCGTTTACCGTCGCGTTCACGCACGCCACACCCCACGGCGTGCTGACCGCGATCCACATCCCAGACTCCCCCGACCCCGTGCCGGACGGCGTGCTTGCCACGCTTCCAGCTGCGGAGTCGGAGCACGCGCGTGGGTTGCGCGGGTACCGGCAGGTGCAGTTCGTGGGTGGGCGCATCGCCCTGCGCGAGTCGTGCCTCGTGATGGGCGTACGGTCCGGTGCCATCTTGTCGGACGACCGCGGCGCGCCGTTGATCCCCGCCGGGCTCGCCGGTTCGGTGTCGCACAAGGCGACGCTGGCGGTCTCGATGGTCGCGCGCGACGGGCTCGGAACGCTCGGCGTCGACCTCGAAGATTACGGCCCGCAGAGGCTTGGGATCGGTCCGCGCGTGCTGACGGCGGTGGAGCTCGCGGCGATCGCGGATCACCCGACGGACCGGCGTTGGTTCGGCATCCTCGTTCGGTTCTCGCTCAAGGAGGCGATCTACAAGGCGCTCGACCCTTACGTACACCGGTACGTCGGGTTTCACGAAGCCGAGGTCACACCTGACGTACACGGTCTCGCGGCGGTGACATTGCGGCTGACGCCCCCGGCGGGGCCGGACGGCGTCGCCCGGGCGGCGGAGGGGCCGTTCGAGGTGGACGCGCGGTACGATTGGCTGCACGGTCGGCTCGTCACCTCCGTGCGGATCCGTCGGGTCAAGGCCGCAGGTGCACCGTGAACCGGCTCCCGTGGCCGACCTCGCTGTGAACGCTGATTCGGCAACCTGAGGCCGCGGCGAGGTGCTTCGCGATCGCGAGACCGAGGCCCGTGCCGCCGACCTTGCGGCTCCGCCCGACGTCGACGCGGTAGAAGCGCTCGAAGATGCGGTCGTGGTGTTGGCGATCGATGCCGATGCCGTTGTCGATCACCTCGACGAGCACCTCGGAGCCCTCGCGCTTCGCGGTGATCAGGATCGTGCCGCCGTCGGCCGTGTAATTTGTGGCGTTGCGCGCGAGGTTGCTCACGATCGTGCCGAGCGCTTCGGCGTTCACGGAGGCCTCGACGGCGTCGTCGCAGGTGAGGGTGAGAGTCTGGCCGCGCGCGAGCGCGAACTCGGCCGCGGACTCCGTCGCGAGCTCCAGGATGGGGGCGAGTCGCTCCCGGCCGCGGGGGAGCTCGCCGAGGCGCGACTCGATGCGCGAGAGCTCGAGCAGGTCTTCGAACAGATCGCGCAGACGCCGCACGTTGCGGAGGATGGCGTCGGCCATCATCGCGTCTTCTTCGTTCATGCGGTCGCGGTCGCCGCCGAGTGTCTCGGCGTAGCCCATGATGGTGGCGATCGGCGTGCGAAGCTCGTGGGATACGTTCGCGACGAACTCGGTGCGGGCGCGCTCGGCGCGACGGAACCGCGTGACGTCGTAGACGATCAGCAACACACCGTCCTCGATGCGCACCGGACGGAGCATCAGGTCTTCGCGTCCCACCCGGGCCGCGACCTCGTCGACGGGGCGCCCCCGGAGGCACGCGTCAATGACCGGGTGGACCTCGGCGACGTTGACGACCTCGATCAGCGCTCGCCCGACGGGATCGGGGGTCACCACCTGCAACAGGCGGCGGAACGCTTCGTTCATCAGCCGGACGCGCCCGTCGGGCCCCACGACGAGGACCCCGTTCGGGCTCGCCGCGACGGCCGCGCGGCCGATCTGCGCGTCGCGCCGGGCGGCCTCGATGTCGTGGGTGGAGCGGCCTGCGAGGCGGTTCACCGCGCGGACGACCTCGGCGACGGCGGGGTCTGTGCCTTCGGGGATGTGCCCGGCGTCCTGGTCGATGTGGTGTACGAGGTCGCGAAGCAGGGGGAGCCGCGGCTGGAGCGCGGGCGCGGCGATCTGCCCGAGTGCTAACGCAGCGAGGAGGCCGAACACCATGGTCAGCACGAACCCGATCGGGAGCTCGTGGGTCTCCAAGCGCACCCAAAACATCGCCCCGGCGGCCACGAGGGCCCCGCCGAGGAGCGTGGCGGCGACGACGCCTCCGTACATGCGGTCGGGGAGGTTCAGCCTAGCCCTCGACGCGATCGAGGGGGGCGGCGTTGAACCGGTAGCCCACGCCGCGGACCGTCTCCAGGTAGGCGGAGGCGGCTCCGAGCTTCTCGCGCAGGCGTTTGATGTGGGTGTCGACGGTGCGCGTGTTCAAGTCGGGAGGCATGTCCCACACGTTCTCGAGCAGGGCTCCGCGCGACAACACCCGGCCCTTTCGGCGGGCGAGCTCGAGCAGCAAGCGGAATTCGGTGGCCGTGAGATCGAGCGTGTCGGCGCCGACGCGCACGCGGTGCTGGGGCACGTCGATCTGCAGCTCGCCGAAGTCGAGCCGCTCCCCCTCGGTCTCGGTCGGTGCCTGGGATGACGCGCCGCCACCGCGCCGCCGCAGGACCGCGCGCACGCGCAGGACGAGCTCGCGGACGGAGAACGACGACTTCACCACGTAGTCGTCGGCTCCGACCTCGAACCCCATCACGCGGTCGATCTCCTCGCCGCGGGCGGTGAGCATGATGATCGGCACGTCGCGTGTCTCGGGTGCGGCCCGAAGACGGCGGCACACCTCGGTCCCCGAGAGATCGGGCAACATCACGTCCAGCACCACCAGCGCAGGACGACTGGTGCGTGCGAGCGCGAGCGCGTCGGTGCCGTTGCTCGCGAGCACCGTCTCGAAGCCTTCACGACGGAGGTTCAGGTCGATGAGCTTGAGCAGATCTTCTTCATCGTCCACCACGAGGATTCCGCCTTCCGCCATGCGAACCTCCGACCGGCGCGCGTAACCGTTGCGCTGTCGCCGGGCCCGTCGGCGCACCACGCCTGCGGCCCCAAAGGTCTCGGATCTGCGCAGTTTCGCGGTGATCGCAAGCGCGCGTGCTCCCTTTGTTTTCGGTGAACCGCGGCGCCGCGCCGTTGTCGATCCGCGCCATAGGCGGCCTCGGTATGGCATGCTGTTTCGTACCCGTGATCGGGGTGGAGATCGCTGTTGCGGAAGTACGGATTCGGAATCGGACTTGTCGGCGTCGTGAGCGCGATCTCGGCGCTCGCGCTCGGGGGGGCAGTTCCGAACGGGGGTCTGTCGGCAACTCAGGTCGGCGAGCCGCCGTCTTCGGCGGCCCTCGACGGGGACACCGACGTCGCTTCCGAGCCGTTCGACGGGCTGCCGACGGGCGAGGTGGGGGCGCTCGAGGTGCTCGACGTCGGCGCCATGCAGCAAGTGCCGGTCGCCGAGCTCGCTGCGCCGGGCGGCGATGGCATCGTATTCGCGCGCGCTCCCGGAGCCGCGCCTGGGATGCCGGCCGAAGACGTGCGCTCGATCGCGGTGATCCGCAGCTATCTGGTGGCTGGGAACCCGACGCGCGCCCTCGTCGCGGCCGAGCGCTACGTCGACACGCACAAGCGCACCCGTGATCGGGACGCCGCGTGGATGGTGATCGGCATGCTTCACCGCGAGGCGGGCCGGCACAATTCCGCGGCCGACGCGTTCAAGCGGCTGCGCGTCAATGACGGCTCGCTCGGCATGCTCGGCGCCTGGTACGAGGCCGAGCAGGAGCTCGCGCGCGGTCGCCATGCGTCGGCGGTGAGCCGGTGTTCGGACTACCGGACGAAGTGGCCCGAAGGACCCCACGCGGACGCCTGCGTCGAGGTGATCGCGCGCGCCCACGCGGCCCAGGGGCACGACGTCGATGCGCGGAAGTTCGCCAAGGAGTGGGACGAAAAGCACGCGAAGGCCCCGATCGCCGAGCAGGTGGAGCTGCAGCTCGCGACCTGGGAAGCCGAGCACAAGGTGAACGTCGCCATTCCGCACCTGATCAACCTCGCGCTGGTGTTCCGCGCGCCCCTGACGGGCCGCGTCGCTGAGGAGATGCTCGCGGACCTGCACGCCGCCGGCCACGCGGACGCCGTGATCCCAGAAGACGTCCCGTCGCGTCAGGCGCGTGCGGTGTCGCTGCGCGAATCCGGGCGCCTCGATGAGGCGTGGGCGATGTACGACGCGCTGCGCAACGAGGCCGCAGGCGCGCGGGCAGACGAGCCTCGCGTCGTGAAGTGGGTGGCCGACCAGGCGATCCCGTTCGGCTGGCGTACGCGGCGCTTCGAGTTCCTCGCTGAGCAGCTCGCGGTCCGGTACGAAGAGAAGCCGACGGCGCGCGACGCGTGGGAGATTCAGAACGCGCTCGGTCGCGCTGGGAAGTGGCCCGAGGCGGCGGCCTGGTGCAAGAAGGGCATGGAGCGGCACGCCGGCACCCGGGAGTGGCGCCGCAAGGAAGAAGACATCGCGCGCACCTACCTGCTCGCGGGTGACCCGCTCGGCGCGCGGGCGTTGCTCGACGTCGCGGCGTTGCGGCCCGGGCCGTCGGGGCGGCGATCGGCGTTCATGGCGGGCTTCGCAGCGGTGCGGGCCGGCGAGTTCGATGACGCCGTGGCGCGACTGACCGCGGTGATCGACAAGAAGCGCGATGGCCTCCCCGAGGCGCATTACTGGCGCGCAAAGGCGATGGACGCGCTCGGACGCGGCGACGAAGCCGCGTTGGATCGGCGATGGATAGCGGACAACTCGCCGTACTCGTGGGAGGGCGTACTCGTGGGCTCGGCCGTCGCCCCCAAGGCGGCGCCGTTCGGTCGCAGCGGTGGGTGGCCTGGACCCGAGCTGCCGCTTCCGCCGAGCGTCGAGCAGATCGCGTCGTCGTCGTCGTTCGCGCTCGCGGGCCTCGCCCCGGCGGCGAGCGCGCGTGGCGTTTCGGGCTTCGGGTCGTTGGCCTGGGCGCCGTCGGGTTCTGCGGCGGACGTCGCGCCGCCCTCGTTCGGGTCGCTGTTGCCGCGCGCCGGTTCGTCGCTGGCGTCGTTGGAGCGCGACCTGCTCGCCCCGCCAGCGTCGTACAGCGGCGGTTGGGACGAGAAGAAGGCGAGCGACGACTTCAAGACGCTGGTGGAGAAGCACGGGACCGAGTTCCCGGTCCTTTCGGCGATTGAAGACCTCGCTCACGTGGGGCTGTACGACCTGTCGGGGCCCATGTTCGCGCAGTTCGACGAAGACGTGCGCAAGTGGTCGCGGCAGTCGCGCAGCCCGCACTACCTGGCCGCGCGCGGCGTGATGACCGACGTTGAGGCGTGGGAGCCGTTCTACCTGTACACGCGCGACCACAACCACACCGCGCGAAACCTGTGGGGCAACTGGACGACCGCGACCACGCCGGAGTCGCGACTCGATGGCTACCGCCTCGCCTACCCGCTCGCCCACGATCGGTTCGTGTGGGAGCACGGCTCGGAGCACGACGTCGACCCGTACCTGGTGCTCGGTTTGATGCGGCAGGAGAGCACGTACAACCCGCTCGCGATGTCGCCGGTGGGCGCGCGCGGCGCGATGCAGATCATGCCCAAGACGGGGCACCTGCTGGCCGACCTGAAACACGACACGAACTTCACCGCCGGGGACCTCGAGGACCCTGTGTTCGCCGTCGGTTACGGCATCACCTACCTCGGGCTGCTGCTCGATCGGTTCGACGGCAACTTCCCGCTCGCGGTCGCGTCGTACAACGGCGGGCCGCACAACGTGAGCCGCTGGCTCGCTGGCACCGGCACGGACGTGCCCGTGGACGTGTTTGTGGAGACGCTTCCGTACCGCGAGACGCGGAACTACGTGAAGCAGGTGACGAGCAACTACGCGACGTACGTGGCGTTGTACGCACCTCCGGGTACGGCCCTGCGGGTGCCGGAGCGGGTCACGCGCGATGACAAGTCGGTGGTGGACTTCTGAAGCGTGCCTTGCCCGTCGTCGCTGTGGCGTTGTGCGTGATGGTGGTCGGCACGGCGTCCGCGCGCCCGCGCAAACACGCGCCGGAGACGGACGACGCCCCGCCGCCCGTCGTGGACGTGCCGGTGGTGCCGGTGGTCCCGACGCTC
The DNA here is from genome assembly GCA_947505245.1 of Pseudomonadota bacterium. Lineage (GTDB taxonomy): Bacteria > Myxococcota_A > UBA796 > UBA796 > SYKL01. The sequence goes on from CANNIZ010000004.1 coordinate 128,796, forward strand.
GAGAAGGTGTTCGACCACGTGCTGCCGGTGGAGACAGGTCCGATTCCGACCGGCCTCGGGAGCCTTTCCGCGCAGGGGTGCAACGGCTGCCACTTCGACGCGCACGACGGCTGGGCGCACTCGGCGCACGCGACGGGGTTCGCGGACCCCGTGTTCAAGCATGGTTCAGCGCTCGCGGCGAGCCCGATGTGCGCGGAGTGCCACCTACCGCTGTGGGTGCAACACACCGAACGGTTCGCGCCGATCGAGGGATCCCCGGACCGGCTGGTGACAGCGCCGAACGAAGCGTTCGACGCGACGCTCGCGCAGGAGGGCGTCACGTGCGCCGCGTGCCACGTGCGCGAGGGGAAGGTCGTCGTCGCCGAGCCGGTCGCGAACGCGCCGCACCCGACGGTGGTGTCGCCCCAATTGCGCGACGCCTCGCTGTGCGCGACCTGCCACTCGCTGACGTGGCCCGGCGCCGACAAGCCGCTTTACGACACGTACGGCGAGTGGGAGCGGTCCGCGTACGCCAAGGCGGGGATCACCTGCCAGGCGTGCCACATCGGCCGCGGCGCGGACGGCGGGCTCGTCGCGCACGACGTCGCGCAGCCGGCGGCGCGCGCGGTGTCGCTGCTGGTGGACGTCGACACGGTGTCGCTCGTGCGCGGCGGCGGCCCGCTCGCGGTGGCGATGCGCGTGCAGAACACGGGCGCCGGGCACGCGTTCCCGACCGGGTCACCGTGGCGAATCGTGCGCGTTCAGGCAGCACTCGTCGGGCCCGTCGGCAAGAAGGGGGAGGTGCTCCCACACCCGAAGGCGACCTGGACGGCCGACCTGAAGCGGACGATCGAGGACGCTCCGCCGTGGCGGACGTTGGCCGATACGCGCATTCTGCCGGGTGAGGAGACCGCGTTTTCGGCGTCGTTGAGTTTGCCGGCAGACGCCCAGGACGGCGTGTGGACGCTCGAGGTGAGCCTCGCGTTCGTGCGGGACGGCGAGGTCGAGGTGCCGTTCGTGGTGCAGCGGACGCCGCTGCGGGTGGATTGACGCATCAGGGAAGATCGACGGGGGATCGCGCGTCCGATAGGATGGACGCGCCCGCCGCCCGCCCACCCCCTCCCTCCCCGGATGCTTCACATGATCGTGTTTCTCGCTGTCGTTTCGGCGTTTGCCGGAGGCTCGTGCAAGGACCCCGCGGCCACGGACGCGTTCACGCGCGGGTTCGCGGCGATGCAGGAGGGTGCCGCAAACGACGCGCTCGGTGCGTACCTTGAATGCCTCCAGAAGGAGCCGACGTGTGTGTCGTGCCAGTACGAGATCGGCTGGGCGCACTGGAAGCAGGGCGATTTTGCTGCCGCCGAGGCGGACTGGAACAAGACGCTCGCGCTCGACCCGGGAAATTCGTCGGCGGCGAAGTGGGCGGCCGAGGCGAAGGTGAAGGCGTCCGGTGGCGCCTCGCCGGCGACGCTCTCGGAGACGGGGCTGCGGGTCCCGATCGGGACGAAGTCGAAGGAAGCGGGGCCTGTGCACCTCGAGCTCGTGGCGCGGTTCCAGAACTACGACGCGACGCCCTCGTCACCGACGGACCACTACGACCCGGACGTGAACTCGCCGAAGTCGGCCCGGTTCAGCCAGGACGGCAGCAAGGTCTACGTGAACTCGCTCGAGGGCTACGAGACGCCTGTGTACGACACGAAGACGTTCACGAAGCTGACCACCATCGAGCACAAGTTCACGAAGGAAGACGCGGCGCTGTTTCACGGCGAGACGACGGCTTGGGGCAGCGCGTACCACGAGAAGGTGATGCCCGAGGACGTGAACGTGATGAAGGGGAAGCCGGTGGAGAGCGCGCTCTCGCACAACGGCCGGTACCTGTGGATCCCGTACTACCGGCGCGACTTCGATCGCGGCGCGGACTCGCCGAGCGCCGTGAGCGTGATCGACACGACGACGGACAAGATCGTGCGCGTGTTCCCGACCGGTCCGCTGCCGAAGTACGTCGTGGGCTCGCCGGACGGCAAGAACATGGCGGTGGTGCACTGGGGCGACAACACCGTGGCGCTCGTGGACATCACCTCGGCGAACCCGAACGACTGGAAGTACCGGCCCGACCTGCTCGTGGTCGAGTACCGCATCGACATGAACAACTTGAGCGGTGGCGACCGCGACGCCGAGTGCGGCATGTGCCTGCGGGGCAGCGTGTTCACGCCGGACAGCAAGACGCTGCTCGTCGCGCGCATGGGAAATGGCGGCATCGCGGGGTTTGACGTCGCGACCGGGAAGTACCTCGGCACCGCGACGGGCACGACGACGCCGCGGCACATCGTGTTGTCGCCGGACGGGACGACGCTGTACGCGACGCAGAACTCGGCGGGCACGGTGGCGAAGATGCCGCTGAAGGCGGTGGTGGACGCGCTTTACACGGCGAACGGCGGCAAGGTGGCGGTGCCTCCTACGACGACGGTGTCGGTCGGCGGTCAGGCGCGCACGCTGGAGATCACGTCCGACGGTCGCTGGTTGTACGTCGCGAGCAAGGGCCGCGCGGAGCTGGTAGCGGTCGACGCGGCGGCGATGAAGGTGGTCGCGCGCGTGCGAACGGACTCGTACACGGTGGGGCTCGACGTGTCGCCGGACGGCAGCCAGGTGTGGACGACGTCGCAAGGGGCCCACGAGCAGGGTGGCAACAGCGTGTGCGTGTTCAAGGTGACGGTGGACCGCTGAGGCGGACAACTTGTGGTGAAGTTGTCCCTCTGGGACGGACATGTGCTTGGTTTCTTGTCCTTGCTGGAGTGACAAGATTGGCGTAGATTGGCTTCCATGGAAGGGAAGCCGTTCGCGGAGGTGGTCGCTGAGGTCGTTTCGGACGCGATGGATCGCGTTCTGCCGACGCCGATCGCGCGTGACACGCAGATCCGGGCGCTACCGGGAAAGATCGATGCGGTGCTCGGCATGCGGCGTTCGGGCAAGACCTGGCTGCTGTTCGACCACGCCGCGAGGCTCGTGGCTGACGGCCTTCCGCGCGACCGGATCCTGTACCTGAACTTCGAAGACGAGCGGCTGATGCCGATGCAGGCGGCGGACCTGCACCTCGTGCTCGACGCGTTCCTCGCGCGCTTCCCGGAGCACGCGGGCCAGGAGTGCTGGCTGCTGTTCGACGAGATCCAGAACGTTCCGGGCTGGGATCGCTGGCTGCGGCGGCTGATCGATCGCGGCGGGCTGCGCATCGCGGTGACCGGGTCGTCGGCGAAGCTGCTCGGCACGGAGATCGCGACCGCGCTGCGGGGGCGCAGCCTCCCCACCGAGCTGCTGCCGTACTCGTTCGCGGAGGCCCTGCGTCACGAGGGGGTGGCCCTGCCGAAGCGGTGGCCACCGCCCGAGGCGACGCGCGCGCTGCTGAAGAACCGGTTTCGCCGCTTCCTCGACGTGGGCGGGTTCCCGGAGGTCCAGGGGCTGGACGAGCCCACGCGGCGACGTGTGCTGCAGGACTACGTCGATGTGGCGCTGCTGCGCGACGTGATCGAGCGGCACGGCGTCGGCAATCCTGGTGCGCTCCGGTGGCTCGTGCGTAGGCTGCTGGGCTCACCGGGGGGCGCGTTCACGGTGAACAAGGCCTACGGCGACCTGCGTTCGCAGGGTCACACGATCGCGAAGGACACGGTGCACGCCTACGTGGCGTGGCTCGAGGACGCGTTCCTGTTCCTGCCGGTGGAGGCCGAGGCGGCGTCTGAGCGAGCCCGCGCGGTGCGCCCGCGAAAGATCTACGCGGTCGATCACGCTCTGGCGGGCGTCACCTCGGTCGAGGGTGGCGGCATCGGCCACCGGCTCGAGAACATCGTGTATGTCGAGCTCAGGCGGCGCGGGTACCAGGTCCGCTACGTGCCGACGCCGCACGGATATGAGGTGGACTTCCTCGCGGTGCGCGGGGATGAGCGTCGTCTGGTGCAGGTCTGCGCCGACCTCGGAGGTGAGGCGTTCGCGCGAGAGCTGCGCGCGATTGAAGATGCTCTGCCGGCGCTGGGCATGGATCACGCGGAGATCGTGACGCTGGAGGACGACCGCGTGCGCGAGGTCGAAGGTGGCAGGGTGACGATGACGTCGGCCTGGCGCTGGCTTCTGGCGCCCTGACAGTTCGTTTGCCTTGACGGCCCCATGACGAACCGTGGCCGCGGTGAAAGGTCAACCTGACCGTTGCGTTGGGGGATCAGAAATCGGGGCGCGTGGCGTCCCATCGAGCGGCCCCGGCCGCGCCGGAGGAGTGCGTCATGAAGCGTTTGTCTTTGCCGATCACGGTGGTGGTCGCGCTTTCGTCCACGTTCGCTCTCGCCAACATCCCGGAGCTGTCGGACGTGCCGACGACCCAGGCGCCGTTGGCAGCGGACGGCTTGCCGTCGCGGCCCGTCGCGATCGCTGTCGCGCCGAACGACACCGTGCGGCTCGCGTTCCCGAACGCAGCCCGCGAGCGCGTGCGCGACCTCGACGCCTGGTTCTCGGCGAACCCGACGCAGCGCGTGCATGTGCAGACGGACCGGCCGTTGTACCGCCCGGGCGACACGGTGAACGTGAAGCTGTGGGACCTCGCGACGAAGGGCCTGTTGCCGGCTGAAGGGCAGGGGATCAACGCGTCGCTGATCGACCCGCGCGGGACGGTGGTGCAGACGCGGTACCTCGCGGTGGCGGGCGGGGCGGCGAATGACGCGTTCGTGTTGGACGCGGCGGCGGTAGGTGGATCGTGGAAGCTGCAGGTGACGTCGCCGACGGGGCAGGTCGTCGAGCGCGCGTTCACTGTCGCGTCGTTCCAGGCGCCGCGAATCAAGAAGACGCTCGAATTCGCGCGCGACGGCTACGGTCCTGGCGACGCGGTCGAAGCGGCGATCACGCTCGAGCGCGCGACCGGCGAGAAGCTGATCAACACCGAAGTGACGGCGAACGTGCAGGTGGACGGGACAGCCCTTCCGCCGATGCAGGTGCGCACGGACGGGAACGGCGAGGTGGTGGTGAAGTTCACGCTGCCAGCGAAGCTCACCGCGCCCGACGTGCTGTTGACGGTGATGGTCGATGACGCAGGCGTCACCGAGTCGATCTCGCGGTCCGTTCCGATCGTTCTCGACCGCGTCGCGGTGGGCTTCTTCCCCGAAGGAGGTGATCTTGTCGCGGGGATCGAGAGCCGCGTGTACTTCGAAGCGACCGATCCCCACGGCGCTCCGGCGGACGTGAAGGGCGTGGTGCTCGACGATCGAGGGCGCGAGGTGGCGAAGCTCGGCAGCTGGGTCGACGGTCGCGGGCACTTCACGTTCACGCCCGAAGCGGGGCGGTCGTACCGCGCGAAGCTCGACGCGGAGACGCTGGAGCAGCGCGAGTTTGCGCTCCCGGTCGCGAAGGGCGACGGGTGCGTGATGCACCACTTCGACGACCTGGACGGCGTCCAGCGCGCGGTGCGCGTGAGCGTGGCTTGCACAACCCCACGCGAGGTGACGGTGTTCGCCACGCAGCAGGAGGCGGTGCTCGATCGGGCAGTGTTCAACGTCGCCGCCGGGGCGCCGACGACGGTGTACCTGCAGAGCGGAAACCCTGCGCTGGCGGGAGCGCAGGGCGTTGCTCGCGTGACCGTGTTCGACGGCGATCTGGAGCCGCTCGCCGAGCGCCTCGTGTATCGGAACAAGTCGCGCGCGCTGAGCGTGAAGGTCACGACCGATCGCGCGAAGTACGCGCCAAAGGACCAGGTCGCGCTCACCGTGCGCACGACCGATCCCGAGGGTCGAGCCGTGCCCGCCGAGGTGTCGGTCGCGGTCGTCGACGACACGGTGCTCGCGTTCGCGGACGACAAGGAGGACGGGCTCGTGTCGCGCGTGCTGTTGCAGGCCGATCTGCCCGAGCCGATCGAGGGCGTGGCGCAGCTGTTCGAGCCCGGCGCGAAGGACGGCGGGCTCGGCGTGGACCTCGCGCTCGCGACGCGCGGCTGGCGTCGGTTCGACTGGGAGCCCGTGAAGGGCGAGCACCACCGGCAGGTCGCAGCGGCCGCGGAGGCCGCGGCCCAGGCGCTGATGTACCAGCAGCTCGGGTACTACGGCGGGTACGGCTACGGCTCGGGTATGGGCGGCGTTTACTACGACTCGCTCGAGATGGCGGCGGGCGGCGAGGGCATGGGCGGTGGCGGCTGGGGCGGCGGCCGGCCCATGCCGTCGATGGCGATGGCGGCGCCCCCGATGGAGATGGCGGTGCGCGGCGTGGCCGTGATGGATGACGCTCGCAAGCCCATGGACATGATGCGGCGGGAGAAGGAGGCCCCGTCGAACACCGTCGCCGTGCGGCAATACGCGCCCCCGCAGAAGGACGTCGTCGAGGACGCGAAGTTCGCGCCGCGCTCGGACTTCCGCGACACCGTGTTGTGGCAGCCGTCAGTTCGAACCGGCGCTGACGGCGCGGCGACGCTGACGTTCGCGCTCTCCGACGCGGTCACCGGGTTCCGCGCGACCGCCGAAGGCGTCGGCGGCGGGTACCTCGGCCACGGCGAGGCGCTGCTCGCGAGCACGTTACCGTTCCACCTCGAGGTGAGGCTCCCCGTCGAGCTCTCAGCGGGTGACCGGCTGAACCTTCCGGTCACGCTCGAGAACCAGCGGCCAGGGACCGCGCAGGTCGATCTCTCCGCGTCGGTCGGGTCGCTGCTCCAGCTCGGTGCGCTGCCGGGCGTGCTCACGCTCGGCGCGAACGAGCGGCGCACGATCTATGTGCCGGTCGTCGCGAAGGCGGGTCGCGGGGATGTCGAGCTGTCGCTGTCGGCGCGCAGCAACGGACTGACCGACGGCATCGTGCAGAAGATCCCGGTCGCGCCGCGCGGCTTCCCGCAGACCTGGACAGCGTCCGGCGTGCTGGAAGGCAGCAAGAGCCATTCGCTTCAGATCCCGACCGCGCTCGAGGGCTCGATCACGGGCAAGGTGACGGTGTTCCCGTCACCCGTGTCCGAGATCCTCAAGGGCATGGAGAACATGGTCCGCACGCCGGGCGGCTGCTTCGAGCAGACGAGCTCGACGAACTACCCGAACGTGGTGGTGCTCGATCTGCTCGACAAGTCCGGCAACGGCGGCAGCCTCTCGGTCGATCGCAAGCAGGTGCTGGACGCGGGCTACGGCATCCTCACGGGCTACCAGATCTCGGCGGGCGGCTTCGAGACCTGGGGCGACGGCCCCGGCAAGGAGGCGCTGTCCGCGTTCGGGCTGATGCAGTTCAGCGACATGTCGCGCGTCTACGACGTGGACTCCAAGGTGATCGACGAGGACGTCGCCTACCTCATGAAGCAGCGTAACGGCAAGGGCGGGTACCTGACGACCGGGTCGTCGGCGCACGGCTACGGCACGGCCCCGCCGGAGGTCCTGGACGCGTACATCACCTACGCGCTCGTCTCGACCGGGCACACGGACATCCCCGCTGAGATCGCGCAGACCGCGGCGCTCGCGAAGCAGAGCAACGATCCGTACCGGCTCGCGCTCGCCACCCTGACGCTGCTGAAGACCCGGCCCGAGGACGGCAAGGCCGCGGCCGTCAGGCTCGCGAAGCTGCAGATCGCGAACGGCAGCTTCCCGGGCAGCGAGACGTCGATCACGCGCAGCGAGAACTTCAACCTCGACGTCGAAGCGACCGCGTTGGCAGCGATGGCGCTGCTCGGTGCGGGCGACCTCGCAGGGGCCCAGGAGGCCGTGCGCTGGCTGCACGAGAGCCAGACGGGGGCTGGCGCCTGGGGGGCCACGCAGGGCAACGCGCTCGCGTTGAAGGCGATCGGCGCGGTGGCGCAGGCGTCGGCGAAGATGGACGGCCCGGGGCACCTCGTCGTCACGATCGACGGGAAGCAGGTCGCGGAGACGCGGTTCGCGGCGGGCGAGCGCCAACCGCAGTCGCTGGACCTGGGGCCGTGGCTCTCGTCGGGCAGTCACACGGTCGCGGTGACGTTGGATGGCGCGGCGCTGCCGTACGCGCTGGAGACGGGCTGGTCGACGGAGCTGCCGATCTCCGACGCCGCGCGCCGCGTCGATCTGCAGACGTCGCTCGACGACAACAGCGTCGCGCTGGGGCACACCACGCGGCTGACGGCGAAACTGACGAACCGCACGAACGAGGTCGTCCCCGAGCCGATCGCGCGCATCGGCCTGCCGGCGGGGCTGGAGGCGCAGACCTGGCAGCTCGCGGAGCTGAAGAAGCAGGGGAAGATCGCGTTCTTCGAGACACGTCCGCGCGAGGTCACGATCTACTGGGACGGCATCTCGGCCCAGGAGATCCACGAAGTCGCGCTCGACCTGGTGGCGACGGTGCCCGGGTCGTTCACGGGCCCCGCGAGCTCGGCCTACCCGTACTACGACGATCAGGCGCCGGCCTGGGTTCGGGGTTTGACGGTCGAAATCGCGAACTAGCGCGAGGGGTCAGGACTTGATGATTGCTGATTCCCGTGCGCCGGAAATCAGCAATCGTCAATTCCTGACCCCTAATTAGCGAATCGCCATCGGCACGAGGAACTTCGCCGGGACAGCGGCGCCGTCGACGAGCACCGGCGCGTATTTCCAGGCGAGCACCGCCGACTTCAGGAACAGGTACATGTCTTCGCGGCAAGCCGCGAGGTCGGCCGCGTAAGGCTCGCCCGTCGCGTCGATGTACACGGTGACGTCGCAGCGACCGGGCTTGACTTCGCGCGGGCGGAACGGCGGCTTGTCGAACGTCTTCTCGGGAGCGACGTCCATCGCGATCGCTGCGCCCAACAGGGGCGGCGGCGGCGTCACGAACGCGCGCACGAGCGACGGCGGCGCGAACACGACGCGGACCTCGAACTCGCGGCCCTCGAATTGGCGCTGGGCGGATTGGCGGACGGGCGAGCCTTCGACGAGCGCCTTCGCGGCGGCAGCGTACGGCTCGGCGCAGCCTGTGATTCCGATGACAGTGGCGCGGGTATCGACCAACACGGTCTTTGGCGCGCCTGCGCGGTACTGGTCCGGGATCTCGACGGTATATTCGGTCTCGTGGCCGTTCGGATCGTAGGCTGCGGACGGCGGCGGCGCCGGCGCCTCGAGCGGCGTCAGGGACGCGGCCACGACACACTCGGCGAGGTCCGTCGTGCCCGGAGGCATCGTCGCCGAGGGAATGCCGAGCTCCTCTGCGAGGAAACCTTGCCCCGCAAACGCGGCCGTCACCCACCACATCACCTACTCCATCAGTACGGGGCGGTCGCCCTCGGGCCAGGACACGTCGTACTCGAGCACGAAGTCCTGCGACTTGCCGTCCGCGAGCTCCATCGTCCACGAGAACACGCCGTCCGTGGGGATCGTTCCGACGGTCGGCGTCGTGGTGGACTCCACGGTGAACGAGGCCTCGCGCGTGACGGGCACCTGCTCGACCACCTTGAGCGTGATGGGCTTGCCCGTGCGGTTGGTGATCGCGGTCTTCCAGCCGTAGCGCTGGTGCTCGCGGCTCTGCAGCGCCTTCGCGTCGGACGACACCTGCTCGAGGCGGGTGCGCTTGACGCGCACGCGGTCGTCGATGCCGAAGCTGACGTCGACATCGCTCTGGGGGGCGGTGAGCGGCAGCGAGCCTTCACCGACGTAGGCGGTGCCCATGTACGACGACAGCGAGCCCGGCAGCAGCGCGAAGTCCTGGGTGTTCGTGAGGCGCGCGGTGAGGTACGCGGCTTCGACGCGCCGCGCGACGACCTGGTGGACGAGCTTGGACTGCGTGTCGAAGGTGGTGACGAACACGCGCCGGCGTGTGCCATCGGTGGGCACGTCTTCCTTGCCGGGCGACGGGAATTCGATCGCCGTCGCCTTCTCGGCGACGACGTTCTGACCGGGCCGGTAGCCGTAGCTCTCCGACAGGTAGAACGGCTCGAGCTCGGGCGGCGCGGTGGTCTCGCTCGCGCGGGCGGTGGAGAGGACGAGCTTCACGTCGTCCCACGCCTCGCCGGTGGTCTGCACGACCTCGCCGGACAGGTCGAGGCGCACCTTGCCGTCCGCGGGGCGGAACCGTGCGTCCCAGTGGGGCGTCCATTGCGCGCCCATGACGATGTACGACAGCCGCACGGTGACGCGACCGGACTGCTTCGCGTCGAGGCCGACGGCGACGTTGTTGCTGTCCGGGGTGCCCTGTCCGAGCGTGTACAGCTCGCGATCGATGCGCTCGTTCTCGCGCTGGTGCGTCTGAACGTCGGCTTCGCTCGCGCGCAGCTCGCGGTAAAGCGCGGTCAGGTCGGTGCCGATGGACTTGGACACCGCGCCGAGCTGGGCGGCCGCGTCGTCGGCGAGGAACAGCTTCTCGGTGAGCCGACCGGGCGCGGTGGGACGAAGGGACGACACGAAGGTGATGTCGGACCGCAGGCGCGCGATGTTGTCGTTGGCGACGCGGATCGCGTCGTCGTGTTTGCGGCGCTCGACCTTGAGGGCGGCGATCTTGTCGTCGAGGTCTTCGACGCCGCGTACGGTGCGGAAGTCCGTGCCGGTGAGCGTCGCGCCGGCCGTGCCTTCGCCTTCAGCCGACAGGCTGTTGTCGAGCATCTGCAGCGGCAGGTTCGCGAACACCAGATCGGTGCGGCCCGCGGGGACGTCGACGCTGACCTGCCGCGTGACGCGCGCGCGGTCGACGTAGACGATGACCTCGGTGATCTTCGAGTCGACGTTGAGGTCGTCGGCGTAGGAGGCGAGTTCGAACAGGAGTGCGGTGATCATGCAAGCCCCCAAGGGGCGCGCAGCGAGGCGTAGCCGAGCGTAGAAAAAGGGAACATGGCTACTCCATCCAACCGAGTTGGATTTCCGTGGGGTATTCGACCTCGTACCCGAACGTGACGACGCCCTCGGCGCCCGCCCCGACGGTGAGCGCAAAATCGAGCAGGCCGCCGTCCTTCGACGTCGGCACGGGGGTCGAGGGACGCGCGCTGACCTTCACATCGTCGCGCGTAGAGACGGGGATCTGCTCCTTCACGATCACGTTGATGGCGCTGCGGTGGCCGTTCTTGACGCGCACCTGCCAGTCCCAGCGTGACGTGCCTCGCTTGCCGACGATTCCCGACGCGCCCTCTTTGATCGACTTCGGCATGCGCTTGACCGTGACCTGATCGTCGACGCCGAACGCGACGTCGAACTTCTCGCCGGGGGCGATGGTGGCGAGGCCGGTGTCGCCGATGTAGGCCGACGCGAGGAACACGCCCGCGGTGCCCGCGAGGAGCGGGAACTCCGCGGTGTTCGTGACCTCGCCGACGAGGTAGGCGCGCGGGTCGACGCGCGGCGCGGTGATGTGCCGCAGCTTTGCGTCCATCGTCTCGGTCGTGAGCAGCACCTTGCGCGACGTGCCGTCGGACGGGACGTCTTCGGGGCGCGACACGACGAACGTGGTGGCGGCGAGCTGCGTGTCGACCTGCGCCTGCGCGACCTCCATCGGCGGCGGCGGCGGCGCGGGGGGCGCGCTCGGCATGGGGCCTGCCGAGGCCGCTTTTGGGGCGGCCATCGCGCGCGACATGGGGGCGGAGTCCTCGGCGTAGCCGTAGTACACGGGCTGCGGGCGCGCGAGCCAGAACGGGTCGAGGATGGGCACGATCGTGCCGAGGCCCGGGCGCGCCGAGCTCACGGTGAGCTTGACGTCCTTCCAGTCCTCGCCGCTCTGCTGCTCGATCAGCGCCGACAGGCTGACCGCGACCTTGCCGGCGTCCGCGTCGCCGCGCACGTCGTAGCGCGGCACCCACGAGGCGCCCGAGACGAGGTAGTCGAGGTCGATCTCGACCCGACCGGCTTTGTCGACGTCCAGGTGGACGACCGCCTTCCAGGTGTCCGTCGCGGACGACCCGAGGTTGCCGCGTTCGCGCTCGAGCGCGCCGATCTTGTCGTCGAGGTCGCGGGTGCGGCCGTCGGCCTCGCGCCAGGCCGCGCGGGCGGCGGCGTCTTCGGCGGACAGCGTGGTGCGCAGCGTAGCTGCTTGCGTGGGTGCCTTGGTGCCGACGAGCATCTGCGCTGACAGCTGCGTCGCCGACTGGCTGCGCGAGGCCTCGATCGCAGACAGCTCGACCTGGCGCGCGGTGGCGTCATCCACGGCCGTCTGGCGCTCGCGGCGGAGCTTCATCAGCTGCGCTTCGATCTCTTTCACACGCAGATCGGCAGCTTCCGTCGCGGTGACGTGTACGAGATCGATGCCGCGCAGCACGGCGGAGCCCTTCACGTCAGCGGTGACGCCGTCGGTGTACATGCTCGCCGGCAGGCCGGTGAACACGATCTCCTGGCGACCGGTGCCGACCGTGGCGCCGGCGTGGCGGGTGACGCGCGCGCGATCGGCAAACACGACCGCGGCCGTCGGCTTCACGAGGAAGTCCTGGGCGTCTGCGAAGGCGAGGGAGACGAGTAGGGAGAGCATTATTCGACCCCCGCAGGCGGCATCTTTTTGGGGTACCGGACGACGTAACCGAACGTCGTGGCCACATCGGACGCGGGCTGGACATCGCGGATGAACGTACACAGGCCGTCGGGCGTGAGCTCGTCGCACACATCGCCGTCGTACTTCAGCTTGTAGTGCGCGTCGGTGACCTGCGGGATGCGGTCGCGCAGCTCGACGTGCACGGCCGACTTGCGCGCGTTCTTGACCGCGAAGCTCCACGACCGCGTCGCGGTGATCTTGCCGAGCCAGTCCGGCAGGCTGTCCATCGTCGCGAGCGGGGTGACCTTGATCTGCACGGCGTCGTCGGGGCCGAAGCCGAACTCGTATTCTTCGCCGGTGCCGATCAGGCCGATCGCCGAGGTGCCGACGAAGCTGTCCCCCAGGAACGTGGAGACCTCACCGGGCAACATCGGCCAGGACTGTTCCCATTTTGCCGACGCGACGAGGTAGGCGTTGTCGTCGAACCGCGGCACGCTCACGTGCAGGAAGTCGACGGGGAGATCCAGCGACGTGACGCGCACCTTGCGGCGGGTGCCATCGCCGGGGACGGCGGTGCGACCTGCGACCTCGAAGGTGGTCGCGACGGCGCGCTCGGTGACGGTTGCGACCGCGACGGCCATCGGAGCGGGCGGCGGCGGCGGCGCCTCCATCACCTTGTCCGACTCCTCTTCGTCCATCGCCATCTCGGCGGCCGGCGCCATGTCGCCCTTCCCGCCGCCGTAGTCGTCGTAGCTGTAGTACACGGGCGGCACGTAGGGCTGGAGCCAGAACGGGTCGAGCTTCGGCGGGTCGATGCCGTCGTTCGGGCGCGCCGTCGAAAGCGAGAGCTTCGTGCCGGTCCAGTCTTCGCCGCTCGTCTGCACGACGAGGGCGTTGAGGACGATGCCGAGCTTCTTGTCGTCCGGGTTCGCGCGCACGTCGTACTGCGGCGTCCACGACGCGCCCGGGAGCACGTACGTGACCGAGACCGTGCCCTTGCCGGCCTTGGGCGACTCGATCTCGACGCGAACGTCGCGTCGGGCCCACTGCGAGGCCCCGCGGGTGGCGTCCAATTCACGCCGCAATGCGCCGAGCTCGGCGTCTTTGTCGCGGGCGGCCCACTCGGACTCGCGCATCGTCTTTTGTGCGACGGGGACGCGCTCGTCGAGCAGCTTCGCGAGGCCGTCCGCCTGGGCGACGGTCTGGTCGGTGAAGAACAGCTCGTTGCTGGCCTGCTGGGCGGCGGCGGTCTGGAGCTGCGACAGGAACGTGAGCTCGATGCGTGCGGCTTCAGCGTTGTCGCGGTCGCTGCGGATGAGGTCCGCGAGCTTCTCGATTCGCGTCTCGAGCTCGGACACGCGCTTGCGCCGATCTTCCGCGAGCTCGCGCGACACCACGTCGATGCCCATCAGCATGGCGCCTTCGACGCCTTCGCCTTCGGCGGTGATGGTGCGCTCGTCGACCGTGGGCGGCAAGTCGTGGAACTCGATCACGTTGTTGCCGGCGACGAGATCGACCGAGAGCACCCGCGTGACCGCGGCGCGGTCCGGGTAGACGACCACCTGGTCGATCGTGCCGGTGGGGACGACGTCTTCGGCGTGGGCAAGGGCGGACAGCAGGGCGATGGCAATCACGGGCGTTCCTCGCGGTTCGAAGCGTATAGCCTGAGCGCGAGAATGCGTCCGCTACCCCCCTGGCGCCTCTACCAGATGGGACGTCCCTTGTTGTGGTCCTCGATCATCTGCGGCAGGAAGATGAGGTCCACCAGTTGACCGACCCCGCAAAGGCCGCCCGTCAACAGCCAGATCACGCCGGTAACGTAACGACCGGCATAGAAGCGGTGCAGCCCGCAGATGCCGAACGGCAAGGCGACGAGCGCGAGAGCGTAGCCGATGGCGACGCTTCGTTCGGGGCGTTCGTGGTGGGTGAGCGCGGTGGACATGGGGCCCTCCGCAGGACGTACGCAGCAGCGGCCCCGGGTGTTGCAGGGTGCGGTAGGGTGTCGCATGAAGGTCAACGCGCTCGGCTTTGGTCCTGTGGTTCTGGTGGTGCTTCCGCCCCTGGTGTTCGGCGGGATGTACGCGTGGATCTCGAACCCAAGGCCCGATCCCCAGGCCCTGCCCGCCGCGCTGATCGCCTTCGAGACGCCCGAGGGGCAAGCGCTACTCGCGGACGCCGAGGTGCGCGCCGACGTGGACGCGCTGCTGCCGCAATTGCAGAGCCAGGAGAAGATGTCGTGGTGCGGCGTCGCGTCGTCGGCGACGGTGCTGTCGGCCCTGGACGGGCGGCGTGTCGCCCAGGATGACGTGTTCACCGACCGCGCGTCGGACGTGCGCTCGTTCTGGAGGGTGACCTTCGGCGGCATGCCGCTCGACGCGCTGGGAGGCATCCTCGCCGCGCACGACAAGCGGGTCGCGGTCGTCCATGCCGGGGACTCGAAGGTGGAGGCGTTCCGCGCGATGTTGCTGGTGAACCTCGCCGAGCCGACCGATTTTGTCATCGTCAACTACGCGCGCAATCCGCTTGGGCAGGGCGACTCGGGCCACTTTTCCCCTCTCGGCGCGTATGATGAGGACACCGATCGGGTGCTGATCCTGGACACGGCCGCCTACAGGTGGCCTCCGACGTGGGTGGGCGTCGAGGCGCTGTTCGGCGCGATGAACACGCTAGACTCGGATGGCGGCCGCACGCGCGGGTGGGTCGAGGTCGGCCGTTAAGGCTCCGTCGGTGCGCCCCACAAACCCACGTCCACCGCCGCGTCCCACGCGCTGCAGGTGTCGCCGTCACATGGGTCCTCCCCCGAGACGTCCCCGTTGACAGCGCCTGTGGTCACCGCGTCGTCGTGCAATGCTACGCTGATGAACAGCCGGGCATCGGTGTAATCGGTGACGTCGGTATAGTCGTCGATCACGAACGTGCCGCCCATCGCTGCGAGATCGAGCTCCTTGTTCAGCGAGCCGAGGTCCTCGGTGGTGGCCGTCGCGGGCGTCGAGATGGCCTCGTCGAACACGCCATCCGCGGTCGCGAACGTGAGGTCGACGGGCACGGAGATCGCGTCGTCGCAGATCACGCCGATGTCGATCGAGTTCCCCTCGGGGTAGACGGCCTCGAGATCGGTGAACGTGGCCTCGGCGCCGACGGTGAAGTCGAGCGCCAGGGGCGTGGTGGTCCCGTCCGCGTAGGTGAACTCGGCGTCCTGGTGGGCGGGAATACGCGCGATCAAGTCCCCGGCGGTGAGGCCGATCGGGGTCACTTCGTCGAGCGCGACGACGACAGGTGTACCTTCACACGTCGGTCCGAGGTCGGACTCTTCGCCGCGGTTGCACGCCACCATCAAGCCGACGAGCGCAACGATGTAGGGCCGCATGACGCCTCCTCGTGAAGAATAATGCAAGCCGCGTGCCCGTTCAAGTCGCCGGGTACGGAAACCCGTCGATCGGCTTCGTGGGGACGAGGGTGTCGAAGTCGCGCAGGTCGAGCGTCAGCAGGCCATCGGGTGCGTAGGCGAGTACGTCGGCGTGCCTGGCGCCGTACACGAGCTTTTCCGATTCGTAATTCGCGTTGCCGAACACGGGTTGGTGCGTGGTGTCGTCGGTTCCCTGGACGAACACGTTGATCTCGACCTGGTTCTCGACGTTGCCCTCCGGCGTGGTGCCGTACAACGGGCTGTCCGGCGTGATGGTGTGCATCACCGTCCACGTGCGGGTGAGGGCGAAGTTCCGGTCGCGCACGAGCTTCAGATCGTAGTTCCGGTAGAACGTTACGCCTTCCCTGGTCTTTTCGACGCGCGACAGGGTCACCGAGATGCGAGCGTCGAGGACGGTGTTCAGCCGATCGTTGCCGACGCGGAAGGTCAGCGTTGGTACGCCCTCCATCGGCGTGATGACGGCGTGGGTGGTGAACACGATGCGCGACGCGATGCGCGTGAACCGCGCGAACACGAGGCCAGTGGCGATGGCGGTGACGAGGAGGCCGACGACCGATTCCGACGCGACGAGCGCGTTTGCGAGCGTCGTCTCGGGGTACATCGCGCCGTAGCCGATCGTGCCCATGGTCTGGAAGCTGAACCAGAACGCGTCCACGAGCGAACCTGGGCGCGCATGTGCGATCCCGCCCGTTGCTGCGTAGGCACACGCGAAAAGGAGGTTCACGGCGACGTAAGAGCCGGCGATCGTGCCGATCACACCCGGCCAGGACAGCCGCAGGAAGCCGTGGAACAGGTCGACGCTACGGTCAGAGCTGCCGCCGATCAGCCAGACGTCGAAGCCTCCTGGGCTCCGGACCTTGCGAATTCGCACGCTCGGATCGGTCGGGAGTGGCTTGGCGTCCATGGGGCCTCCGCGCCGCGCATATCAGCGGAGAGCGAGCACGTCGTCCACGACCCAGCCGGACTTTCCGTCGCTGGTCTCGATGAGCGCGAAGGCGCCGGCGTGTTCGCGGACCACGACCTCGGCGCCCGCCGGCAGCGTCCCGGACGTGCCGGACTCCGCGAGCGGCTCGACGCGCAGGGGGACGTCGGGCTCGACGATCACGGTGATCGGCCGCTCCGACGCGGCGTGGGCCCCCGCAATGGCCACCGCCCCGAACATCGCTCCAGCAGCCCAGGTCGCGGCCCAAGGCGACGCCCACAACAGCGGCGCTTCGGTGGGGTCGTCGCCGGCTGCGAGCCTGCGCCGTCGTCGCGCGGCCCCGATCGCGCCGGCGACGAGCGCTGCGCAGCCGAGAAACCCGACCTCGCCGGGGGTCGCGAATTCCATCCAGTTGTACGGCGCGGCCACCGGATCCGGCAGCCCGCTGATCGCGCTGCGCGCGAGCGCGAGGTTGTGCGAGGTGTCGGAGTCCCGAGGCGCAAGATCGTGCGCCGCGCGCCAGCACGCGAGCGCGCGCGCGACGTCGCCCTCGCGCCAGTGCACGTCTCCGAGGTTGAACCACACCACGGCGGAGGGGGCCTCGCCGCCCGCCTGTTCGTACGCCTCGATCGCGCGGTCGTACTCACCTTGTGCGTAGAACGCCGTGCCTTCATCGACCGGGGCCGAGGTGCACGCGACGAGAGCCAGCGCGATCATCATTTCGTGAGCCGGTTCACGAGGTCGGTCACCCGCTCCACGAGTGCCGAGTCGTCCTGGGCTCCGAATCGCGCGCGATCAAGATCGCGCGTGAGCGCCTGCGCGTTTTGGCGCAGGTCGTCGGGCAGGGCGAGGGTGGCTGCGTCGCGTTGAAGTGCGGCAACCTCGACGCCAGCGCGCAGCGCGAGCGCTTCGCGGATCGCCATGTCGAGCGCCTGCAGGCGTTCGTTGCGATCGGCGGGGAGGGCGGCGAGGCGGTCGTGCGGGCGGGGCTTCGGCGCCTGCGCCTTCGCCTTGCGCCGCGTGACGATGACGCCGAGACCTTCGGCGGCGGCGAGCAGCAGGCCGGGGAGCCCGGCGACACCGAGTGCCAAGGGCAACAGGCCATCGACTCTGGCGACCCGGGCGAGGCCGCGCCGGGGCTCGCGGATGCCCTCGGGAGCCGTCGCGACCTCGGGTGGAGGCCCCTCAGCGAACGACGCGACGTTGCCGCCGGCGGCCTCTCCCGGTACGGCCTCGATCGTGCCGAGCGCGAGGGTGTGGGTGACGTACTCCCCCTTCGTCGACGAGAACGTCACGACCGTGACGGGAGGCACCTCGAACTTCCCCTCGCGGGTGGGCACGACGACTCGCTCGTAGCGGCCGATCGCGTTGTAGTGTCCGTCGCGCACTACGGCGTCTGCGAGGGGCGCTCCGTCGTAGTTGCGGAGCCCGTCCACCTCGGGAGGGGCTGCGAGCGCGAAGCCCTCGAGCGCGCCGTCCCCTTTGAGCTCGATCGTGAACGCGACGGACTTTCCGACCGGGACGCGGATCGGGGCGTCCGGCGCCTTGTACAGGCCGACCTCGAAGTCGCCGACGAGCCGCGAATACCCTGGCGGCGAGGGAGGGAGCGCCTTCACCGTGAGGGTCGCCGGCCCGGTCGCCATCGCGTCGGAGCGGGTGGACTGCATCCGATCGCCGAACACGCGCAGGGGGTCGAACCGCACCTGGGGCGGCAGCGGCTGGCCGGTGGCGATCTCGACGTTGACGACGGCGCCACCGACCTCGTGGACGCCGGCCTTCGCGGCCACGAGGGGCACGTCGGTGCGGTCGATCGTCTCCGGCCCGTCCGGTCCGTCGACCTGTCCGACGTTTCGAGGGCGATCACCGTCGCGGGGCGCCACGAACCCTTCGAAGTCGGGCAGGTGCCAGTTCGAGCGGATGACGGGGTCCTTGTAGTCGACCTCGTAGCGGTACACGACGACTTCGCCTTCAAACGCCTCGGTGCGATCGAACCCCGCCGACGCGCGGATGCGGGCCTGCCCGGCGGCGGGGGCTGCGGCCACGTTGATCGTCTTGCTGCCGGTCTGCATCAGGTTCGTGCCGATCTCGACGGCGGCCGGCCCGATCGTGTAGGCGCCAGGCTTCAGCGCGAGGATGTTGAACTGGTAGCCGACGGTCCGCCGCGTGTGGGCCTTGCCGGCGAGGTCGACGGTGAGGCCGCTGTTCGTGAATTGGCCCGAGTACTGCGCCTGCAAGCCGTCGGGCATGAGCAGGTTCGGCACGGCCGTGGGAGACGCGTCTTCGACGGTGACGATCGCGCGCGTGGACTGGCCGACGAACAGCTGGTTCGCGTCGACATCGAGCGACACGGTGCTCGCGTGGGCCGCGAGGACGACGAGGGACAGGATCACCAGGGCTTCCCTACCGTGCCGTCACCGGGGACCACGACGCGCGGCCGGCCCTCTTCGACGCCGTCGAGGACGTTCTTCGCGGCCACCACGCCGATCGGCGCGCCGTCGTTGCCTTCGCCGCCGGGCGTCGCGGTGGCGCCTTGCGCCTCACCGGACGGATCGAGGTCGCTCGGCTTCACGTCGCCGCCGGCCTCGGCCGCGTCGCGCTCCTTGTCCGTCTCTTTTCCGCGCTCGGAGTTCTCGCCTTCCTTCCCTTGCTCGGCCTGTTTCTCGGCTTTTCCGCCCGGATCCTTCTCGGACGGGGTGCCTTCGGAATTCGGCTTCTGCTCCTTCGGGTCTTGCTCGCCGTCCTTCTTTTCGCCCTCTCCTTCCTTGGGGTCGCCCTCCTGCGCGCCGTCCTTCTTCGCGCTGGGATCCGAATCGCCAGGCTTCTGCTCCTCTTTCGGCTTTGGCTGGTTCTGCTGGCGGGCCTCGATCTCCTGCTTCACGAGCGCCAGGTTCTGCTTCGCACCGGGGTGAGCGGGGTCGGAAGCGAGCGCCTGCTGGTATAGACGCACGGCCTCGTCGAGCCGCCGTGCCGCGTATTGAGCGTTGCCCGCGTTGTAGGACGCGTCGGCGTCCCCACCTTTGAGCCGCCCCTCGGTCTCCCAGGCGCGGGCGGCCCCTTCCGCGTCCGCGGCCCGATAGCGCGCGGCCGCGAGGCGCCCCCACAGATCCGCGTCGGAGGGCCGAAGCCGGACGAGCTCGGTGTACTGCTCGACAGCTTCGCCGTAGCGACCGGCCCTGTAGGCCTCATCCGCCTCCGGAACGCTGGCCGCGAGGGCGTCTCCGGCGAGGGCGACTCCGAGGAGCACGGCTGCGGCCCGCGCGGCCGCACCCCAAGGACGGCGACCGTCGCCCAACCACAAGCCCGTCAACAGGCACGCGAGCGCTCCCATCAGTGGCACCTCGAAGCCCGAGTCACGCGTCTTCTTCTGCATGGTACCCCGACCGGCCGTCGCGAGTCGCTTGCGGATCTCGTCACGGTACAACGTACGCACATCGTCGGCGGAGGCGACGGAGTGAACGTACGCGCCGCCCGTCGCGCGGGCGAGGTCCTTCAACATGTCTTCGGAGGGCACCGACTGGACGGCAGCTCCTGTGGCGCGGTCGCGGATGAACGCGCCCGTCGGGCCAGGCACGGGGGACGCGGCCTCGCCGATGCCGATCGCGAAGATCCGCACGTCCGCGGCCTTGGCCTCGGACGCCGCAGTGAGCGCGTCGGCGGGGTCGTGGACCTCGCCGTCGGACAACACGAGGATGGCCTTGTCCGACTCACCTTTGCGGCGCTCGAGCAGCTTGAGCGACTCGCGGATCGCGGCGCCGAGGGCGCTACCCTGCGTTTGAAACGTGTTGGTGTCGAGCTCGCCGACGACCTGGCGAACCGCGTCGTGGTCTTCGGTGAGCGGCAGGCGGGGGAACGCGCCGCCAGCGAACGCGACGATCCCGACGTCGTCCTGCTCGACCACATCGAGCAGGTCGTACACCTCGCGCTGCATGCGCTGCAGGCGTGTGGGGTCGACGTCCGTACAGGCCATGGAGCGCGAAAGATCGAGGACGAGGACCATGTCGATGCCCTCCCGTTCCATGGTGAAGACCCGCTCGCCGTACAGCGGTTCCGCGAGCGCTACGACGGTGAGCGCCAGACCCGCGAGGATGGCGACGTCGCGCACAGCCCGGCGCACGCGCACGGAGGCCGGCACCACCCGGGCGAGCACGGTCGGACCGAACGCCTTGGTGAGCGCGCGGCGTCGGATCGTGGCGCCCACCGCCATCGCGACGCCGAGCGCCGCCACGAGCAGCAGCGCGAGCAGCCAGCGTGCTTCGCCGAGGCTCATGGTCCCCTCCGGAGCAGGGTCGCCTGCAGCAGCGCCGCGACCAGCATGAGCAGCGACCCCTTGGTGAGCGGGCATCGGAACAGCTCTTCGTGTTCGACGAGGTCCTTCACCTTCGCGGGGGAAGGCTCCAGCTCGTCGATCGTCTTGTACACGTCTTCGAGCGCCGCCATGTCCTGGGCGCGGAAGTAGTGGGCGCCGGTGGCCTCGCTCACAGCGCGAAGTCCGGGCTCGTCGACGCCCTCGTCGAACGCGCCGGTGGGCCCGCCGACGCCGATCGTGTACACCTTGATGTCGAGGGCCGCTGCCGCGTTTGCCGCCTCGAGGGGGGAAAGTCGCCCGGCGTTGCTGCGACCGTCGGTGACGAGGATGACCACCTTCGCAGGCGCGTCGAGCTCCTTCATTCGCTTGGCGGACACGGCGATCGCTGTGCCGACGGCGGTTCCGCGCGAGCCCGACATGCCGATCTCGACCGTGTCGATCGCGTCGTTCAGGGTCTCGTGGTCGAGCGTGAGCGGTACGTAGGTGAACGCCTCCTCGCCGAACACGACCATGCCGAGGCGATCGTTGGGCCGTCCGTTGACGAATTCCTTCGCGACGCCCTTGGCGACCTCGATGCGGGACGCGTACCCGCGACGGGTGAGCATGTCGTCCTGGCGCATGGAGCCCGAGGTGTCGAGCGCGAGCAGGATGTCGAGGCCCTTGCTGGTGACGATCTGCTGGCGGTGCGTGATCTGCGGACGCGCGGCAGCCAGCACGGCGAGCAGCAACCCGGCAACCCACAACACCGATGGAATCCACGCGAGCAGCGGACGCAGCGACCATCGGCGCGGACCGAGCTTGGCGATCGCGAGCACGTTGCGCCCTGTCAGGAACGGCTGGAGCGGGAGCAGCAGCACCGGCAGGGCCAGCCACAGCGCCCACCGCGTGCCGAACTCGCTGCCCGCGACACACGCGCTCCCGAGCACGTACGCGATCACGAGCCCGACGAGGCTCTGTGCGCCGGCGCCGATGAGGGCCCGGCGGCTCACGGGAGGCCGGGTCATGGCTTTGGACTCCACGAATACGGCCGGGTGCTGGTCACGAAGCCGCGAAGGTCGGCGTCGAGGTCGTCGAACAGGTCGCCTTTTGCTTGCTCTCCGGCGTATTTGACGCGGTCGGTGGCGCGGAGGAGGCGCTTGGCGCGCGGGAGGTTGCCCTCCTCGAGGTGGGGCAGCGAATCGAGGTGCGCGAGGATCTCCGACGTCGACCACTTCACCGCGGGGAAGTGGAGCACCACCTCCGTGTAGTCGCGGAAGATCCGGGACAGGGCCAGCGCCCGCTCGTGGTCGTTGAGCGCCGCGTCGCGCCGAACCGCTTCCCAGGCGCGCAGCGCGAGCACGTCGGGCGGCTCGGCCACGATCGGTGGGGGTGGGCGCCGACCGAAGCCGCGGAACGCGACCCAGATGCCGGAGGCGAACAGCAATCCGGTGCCGCCGAACAGCACGAGGGCCCAGGTCGGGAACGCGCGGACGGGCGTGGGATCGACGATGTCGACGAGCTTGTCCTTGGACATCGGCGCCTGCCCGAGGTCCACGTAAAGTGCTGCCGAATCGGCGGTGACCTGACCGGACGGCCCCTCACCGACGGCGTGGAACGCGGGAATCACGTACCGACCAGGCTCGCCGTGAAACGTCCACGTGCGGGTCGTCACGGTGCGGTCGCCGATGTGCTCCTCGAGAGGGTCCTCGGCGCGAAACGACAGCCCGTACACCTCGGGCAGCCCTACGTCGGCGCCTTTGACGCCGTCGCTCACCTCGAGCTGTAC
Organism: Pseudomonadota bacterium; assembly: GCA_947505245.1. Taxonomy (GTDB): domain Bacteria; phylum Myxococcota_A; class UBA796; order UBA796; genus SYKL01. The sequence goes on from CANNIZ010000004.1 coordinate 151,564, forward strand.
CACCAGCTTTCCGGCCCCACCTTTCGGCTCCCCGGCGAGCCAGGTGCGGACCTCGAGCGGCGCGTCGTCCGGGGGGGCGACCACGACGGGCTCTGCACAGGCTAGCAGCAGCGTGATCAACGGCGGCGTACGTGATGAAAGTGGTTCTGCAGCTTGATGAACGGGTCGTCCGACGTCCCGATCGCGACGGTGCGCGCACCCGAGCGGCGCACGACCTCCACCCGCGCCGCGACGCTGTGTTCGGCCCAACGTGCGCCCTCGACGAGCGCGGTCTCACCGGTCTCGGCGTCGACCACGTCCACCAGGCCGAGGCCCGACACTTCTGCGTCGAACGCATCATGGACGAGCACCGCGTGGACCTCGTGCCGCCGGCTCAGCGTCGTCAGCGCCTTCGCCCACGGCCCGTCATCGAGGAAGTCGCTCATCACCACGATCGTGGCGCGGCGGCGCTGGACGCGGGAGAGGTGGGCGAACATCGCGGCCAGATCGGTGCCGCGGTGCTGCGCGTCTACCGAGAACAGCGCCTGAATCACGGCCCAGGCGTGGCTGCGCACGGGCCGCGGCGGGAGGAACGACTCGACCCGGTCGGAGAACAGGACGAGTCCCACGCGGTCGCGGTTCGCGCTCGCAGCGTACGCGAGGGCACCGGCGATGCGCGCTTGCTGCAGGCGACGGTCCGTCCGGCCGTCCCGGCCTCCGGTGCCGACCCGCGACGACCCCGACACGTCCACCGCGAGCAGCAGCGTGTTCTGGCGCTCCTCGCGGAACACCTTGATGAACGGGCTCGAGGTGCGCGCGGTGACGTTCCAGTCGATGTACCGGATGTCGTCGCCCGGCACGTAGGGGCGCACCTCCTCGAACTCCATGCCGCGCCCGCGCACCGCGGAGCGGTAGTCGCCGGAGAACAAGGCGTCGACGCGCTTTCCGAGGCGCACCTGCAGGCGGCGGAGCTCCTTTAGTTCTTCCTGCGTGAGCATTACGGCATCGGGACCTTGTCCAACAGCCTCTTGACCAATTCGTCGGGCGTGATGCCGTCCGCCTCGGCTTCGTACGTCGGCAGCACGCGGTGCCGGAGCACGTCCGGCGCGATGGCGCGCACGTCTTCGGGCAGGGTGAACCCGCGCCCGTCGAGGAACGCGTGGCCGCGGGCCGCGGCGGCGAGCGAGATGCCTGCGCGCGGGGAGGCGCCATACTGAATCGCGCGGGCGAGGCTCTTGTCGAGCAGCCCGGGCTCGCGGGTCGCGCGGACGAGGGCCACGATGTAGCGCATGAGCGGGTCGGCGATCTTGATCAGTTGCACGACGTCACGCGCGCCGAGTACCTCCTCGGCGGTCATCACCGCGGAGAGCTGAGGCACGGGCAGCGCGGACCGCTCGATCACGAGGAGCTCTTCCTCGAGCTTGGGGTACGTGACGTTGAGCTTGAGCATGAACCGATCGACCTGGGCCTCGGGCAGCGCGTAGGTGCCTTCCTGCTCGATCGGGTTCTGCGTGGCGAGCACGAGGAACGGCTTCGGAAGCTTGTGCGTGTGGTCGCCGATCGTGACCTGGCGCTCCTGCATCGCCTCGAGCAGGGCGGACTGCACCTTCGCCGGCGCGCGGTTGATCTCGTCGGCGAGCACCACGTTCGCGACGATCGGGCCGAGTCGCGTCGAGAAATTGCCCTCGCGCGGGTTGTAGATCTGCGTGCCGACGAGATCGGCCGGGAGCAGGTCGGGCGTGAATTGGATGCGCGAGAACTGCAGGTGCAGCGTGTTCGCGAGCGCCTTGATCGCGGTGGTCTTGGCGAGTCCGGGCACACCTTCGACCAGCACGTGCCCGTCGGCGAGTAGACCGATCAGCAGACGATCGACCAGGTAGTGCTGGCCGACCAGCACCTTCGCCATCTCGTCACGCCCACGCTTGAACAGGGGGGCGAACGCCTCGACCTTGCGTTCGGTGTCCTCGACAGTGCTCGTCACGGGTGTCCTCCGTGCCGCGGTTGTATCGCGATCCGGATTGGAAGCGGCGCGGGGTGACGGTTTCTTACGCGCCCACGCCCCAGCCGAGGACGATGATCGTGAGCATGAACAGGATCTTGGCGCCCCGCAGGAGCGCGGCCGCAAGCACATACCCGAGCGACACGCTCGACATGCCCGCAGCCCACGCCATGACGGTGAACGGAAACGGCATCACCGCCGTGAACATCATCGCGGAGGGCCCGTAGCGGCGCATGAACGCGGCGACCTTGTACCGCGCAATGAACCCTTGGACGGCCGGGATGCGGTGCCCGGCCGTGTACCCGACCCCATAGTCAAAAAATGACGCAAGGAGTGACGCGGTGATCGCCGTCGCTGCAAGCTCGAGAAACGAGAGGCCGCCCGAATGGCCGGCGACCAGGAAAGGGTCGTGCAGGCTGATCGGGAGAATGTCGCAAAGGAACACCCCGACGAACACGCCGGGCAGGCCGAAGGCGCTGACGAACCCCTCGCCGAGCAGCGTCACCGGTTCGCGCAGGACCACGCCGATCACGGCGATCGCGCCGACGAGCAGGACAGCGCCGCCACCGACCCGCAGCAGCAGGCCCCGGGGATCGGGCAGATCGGTGGCGTCAGGCGAGTCCATGGTCAACGGGTTACCCGCGCAGGCCCATTCAAACAATGGGGTATGGCAACTTTCGACGCTTTGCGTCGCACCGTGGCGCGGAAGGAGTGGCAATGTCGACTGGTGTCCTGCTCGCCCTGTTGGTCGCGTCGGCTCGCGCGGAGGATCCGGCGCCGCCCGTCACGCCTGCGCCGCCCGTCACGCCTGCGACGCCCGCGACGCCGGAGACCGCGCCTGCGGCCGTGCCCGCGACGCCGGAGACCGCGCCTGCAGCGACGCCTGCGACGCCGGAGACCGCGCCTGCGGCGACGCCTGCGACGCCTGCGACGCCTGCGACGCCTGCGGCGGTTACGGGTGCGGCCGAGGCGGCTGCGGCGGCTCCGGTCATCGAGGCCCCACCCCCGCCCACGGCGGTCGTCGCGCCGCCGCCACCGCCGGCTGGCGATGATGAAGACCTTTGGCGCATGCTCGAGAACATGCCGCCCCGCCGTAGCTGGGACCTCTCAGTTGGCGTGAACTATACGGACGTGACGTTCTGGCGCGCCTACACGGCGCCGTGGATCGGCATGGGACTACGGTTCGGCTACGGGTCGCACATCGGCGAGGCGCGCCTCAATCGCATCGCGGGGAGCGTGAGCTTCTCCACCGAGGGTCCTGTCCCCGAGTTCTACACGCTCGCGCTTGAGCCTTCGCTCGACTGGGACCGCGTGCAGAAGGGCCTCCAGATCGGCGCCTCGATCGGACCGGCCGTGTACCTCCACAACCGCCTCACGCTGACGGGCCCGGAGACGCACATTGGCGCGTCGCCGTGGGTCGGCGCGCGGGTCGGCTGGTCGCAGCCGTGGAGCCGGGTGATGCGCCGGATGTTCGTGCTGGTGGACCCGAAGATCCGCGTCATCGCGGGCCTACCGAGCTGGTCCGTTGGCGTCGCGATCGGCAGCGGCTCGGGGCGGTAGTCGACGTCCGTCAGCCGTTCGCGTCGGTGGGCAGCGGATTTCAGGGCAATGCGACGGACGTCTGTCGGGTGACCTCCGTCACCCGAACGTTCGAACCTTGACAATCGTGGGCACGGGACGTGCTTGGCGGCGCGCCGGAGGTGTCCGATGTTGCTTGTCGCCCTGTTGTTCCCGGTCGCGATCGAGATCCCCTACGACGGCGTCGACCAGGATGGCGATGGCGTGGACCTCGTCGACGTCGACAGAGACGGGTTTGTCGGTGTGCTCGCGTTCGGACCCGACTGCGCCGACAACAACCCGGACGTTCACCCCGGCGCTCGCGACGTTCCGGACGACCTCGTCGACGCAGACTGCGGCGGTTCCGATCGGCGCGATCGGCGCCTGTGGGCTCGACGACGCTAGGCGAGCAGCCGGGAGGTGCTCTCGACCAGCAGATCGCGGAACACGCGGACGCGCGCGGGCATCTGCTTGCGATGCGGCGTGACGAACCACAACGTGCCGCGCCAGCGGATGTAGTCGGGCAGCACGCGAACGAGGTCGCCGCTCGCGAGTTCGGCTTCGACGAGAAATTTCGGCAGCAGTCCGATGCCGAGCCCGGCCTTCGCGGCCGCGCGGCAAAACAACATGTCGTTGGTGCGGAGGCGTGGCGCGCCGAAGTCGTCGTGTCCGGGGGCGCCGAACGCGATCGTCGCGTGCTCTGCAAGGTCCGTCGCGGTGCGGGGGGTGCCCGTGCGCGCGAGGTAACGGGGTGACGCGTAGAACAAGAGCTCGACCGCGCCGAGGCGTCGCGCCGCGAGGTCGTCGGTGGAGGGCAGCGTCTTTCCGGAGATCCGGAGCGCGCAGTCGAAGCCGTCGCGGACGAGGTCGACGACCTCGTTGGTGATGTGTACATCGACCTTCACGGTCGGGTGCAGCACGGTAAACCGCGCGATGACGCCGACCAGGAGCGTGGAGCCTACGTCGGCAGGAGCGGTCACGCGTAAGGTGCCTGTTGGGACGTCGCCCCCTTCAGGCGCCTCCACGGCCCCGCGGAGACCCGCGAGAAGCGGTGCTACCCGTTCGTGCAAGGCGGTCCCAGCGGGAGTCGTCACGACCCGCCGCGTCGTGCGGTGGAACAGCGCCGTGCCGAGCTCGTCTTCGAGGGACGCGACCTCGCGGCTGACCGTCGACTTCGGCATTCCGAGGCGCTTTCCCGCTGCCGTAAAGCTGTTCGCCTCGGCGACGGCCGCAAAGATGACGAGTCGATCGAGCTTCATGGGCGCATTCCAGCATCAACGCGCTGCGTTTGTCTCAACTTTTCCGGTGGCCTACCGTTCGAGGAAGTGTACAGGGGAAGTCATGGGCGTCTGGATCATCGATCCCTCGCACAGCGCGTTGACGTTCGCGGTGCGGCACCTCGGCTTTTCGAAGGTGCGTGGGCGGTTCAAACAGTACCGCGGGCGTATCGAATCCGACGCGGACGACGGCATCTTCGGGTCCACCGCGGTCGCCGAGGTGGACGTCGCGTCGGTGGATACAGACGTCGCAGATCGCGACGCGCACCTGCGCAGCGCCGAATTCTTCGACGCAGATTCGTTCCCGACGATGACGTTCGAGACGACGGTGATTCGCCAGGGCGCTGATGGGATCGAGGTGATCGGCGACATCAACATCCGCGGCGTCACGCGGCCGGTCCTGTTCGAGATCGGTGAATTCGGCCGGGTCAGGGACCCCTGGGGCAACGAGCGCGTGGCGTTTGACGCCCACGGCGAGGTCGACCGCCGGGACTTTGGGCTGAAGTGGAACATGGCCCTCGAGACGGGTGGGTTCCTCGTCGGCGAGACCGTCGAGATCAACTTGGAGATCCAGGCGATAAAACGGGAATAAGTCGCGAATTGTGAAGTCTGGAGGGGGAGTCGATCGGCGCGCCGGCCGCGGCGATAGCGGAGGGGCAGAGGTTCCCCATGGGCGAGATTCCTGGATTCTGGGCGGGTGCTGCACGCTTCGGGCGAGCGGTGCCGTTGGGTCGCGAGGCGAAGCACCACGGAGGCTTCGCGGCGCTCGTCGAGCGTGGAGAAGGCGGTCTCGTCGCGCTCGGGATGCTCCGCGAGGTCGCCCGCGCCTGGGTGAACCACCCGCCCGTCGCGACGCGGGGTGTCGCCGTCGTGCTCGGAGATCCGCTGTACCCGCGCCGTCTCGCCGAGCTCGACTTTCCGCCGCCGTTCCTGTGCGTCGAGGGCGACGCCACCGCGCTGCAGGCGGCCCACACGTCGATCGTCGGCACCCGCGCCTGTACGGCGCGCGGAGCGGCGATCGCTTGGAGCCTCGGTGCGGCGCTCGCCGATACCGGTGACGTCGTCGTGAGCGGGCTCGCGCGCGGCATCGACGGGGCTGCGCACCGAGGCGCGCTCACCACCGGGCGCACGCTCGCGGTCGTCGCGCACGGGTTGCCGTTCACCGCCCCGCCTTCGCATCGTCGGCTGCGCGCCGAGATCGCCGAGTCGGGCGCTGTCGTGAGCCCGTTCTTCGACCACGTCGAGCCGCGCCCCCACACGTTCCCGATGCGCAACCCTGTCGTCGCAGGCATCGTGTCCTCCGTGATCGTCGTCGAGGCGCCGCAGCGCAGTGGCGCGTTGATCACGGCCCGGGCGGCGAACGACTTCGGTCGCGAGGTGTTCGTGCTCCGCGGTCCCACCGGCGCGTCCGCGAGCGAGGGGGCGGCCGGGCTCGAGATCCAGGGCGCCGTCCCGATCGACTCCGTCCTTGATCTGCTGAGGCGGCGCGCCAACTGGCCGGTCATGACGGGGCTGCTCGCCCACCTCGTCGAGGGAGAGTCGCTCGAGTCCATCGCCCAGCGGCGGAAGCTGCCCGTGCAAGACCTGCTCGAGGCGGTGGGTCGGCTCGAACGCGAGGGGGTCGTCGTGCGGCGGCCCGGGCAGCGTTACGCGCTCGGACAAGGTTGGTCATGATCCCCTCGGTACACGCGCTGTTGGACACGTTGCGGAAGGAAGGCGAGGTCGCAACGATCGACGTCCCCGTCGACACGAACCTCGAGATCGCCGAGATCCACCGTCGGGTGATCGCAGGCGGAGGCCCGGCGCTGCTGTTCACGCGACCGCACCGGTCGGTGGCCGGTCCGGACGGTCCGCCCCGCGCGTACGACATGCCGGTGTTCACAAACGCGTTCGGCACCAAGCGCCGCGTCGACATGACGTTCGGCGACAGGCCCCGCGCGTTCATCGCGCGCACCGTCAAGCTCATGCATGAGCTCATCCCGCCCACGCTCGGCAAGCTGTGGGACAACCGCGATTACCTGCGCGCTGGGCTCAACGTCGGCATGTCCCGCCGCGCCACGGGTCCCGTGACGGGCAAGCTGGTGCGCAACGGTGGGCTCGACGCGCTGCCGATGCTGAAGTCGTGGCCCGAAGACGGCGGTGACTTCGTCACGTTGCCGCTCGTGTACACCGAGCACCCGGACACGGGCATGCACAACCTCGGCATGTACCGGGTGCAGCGCCACGGGGTCGATCGCACGGGCATGCACTGGCAGATCGGCAAGGGCGGGGGTTTCCACCACGCCGTCGCGCAGAAGAAGGGGCAGGACCTGCCGGTCACGGTGTTCGTTGGCGGGCCTCCCGCGCTGATCGTGAGCGCCATCGCGCCGCTGCCCGAGAACCTCCCCGAGCTGATGCTCGCGAGCCTGCTCCTCGGGGAGCGCCTGCCGATGTGCGACAACCCGATGGGGCCGCACCGCCTGGTGTCCGAAGCCGAGGTCGCGATCGTCGGGCGCGTCGGCCCGAGCGAGACGGCTCCCGAAGGACCGTTCGGTGATCACTACGGGTTCTACAGCCTGAAGCACGACTATCCCGTCCTTCGTGTGGACGCGGTGTGGTCGCGCACGGACGCGATCTGGCCAGCCACCGTGGTCGGCAAGCCGCGGCAGGAAGACCTGTACATCGGCGACTACCTGCAGGAGCTGCTTTCTCCGCTGTTCCCGGTGGTGATGCCGAACGTGAAGGACCTGTGGAGCTACGGCGAGACGGGCTACCACGCGCTCGCGGGCGCCGTCGTCGAGCAGCGGTACCGGCGCGAGGCCGTACAGGCCGCCCTGCGCATCCTGGGTGAAGGCCAGCTCTCGTTGACCAAGTTCCTGTGGGTCGTCGACGAGGCCGTCGATCTGCGCGACGCCCGCGCCACGCTCACGCACCTGCTCGCGCGGTTCCGCCCGGAGACGGACCTGTACGTGCTCGCGAACGTGAGCATGGACACGCTCGACTACACGGGCCCCGAGGTGAACCTCGGCAGCAAGGCGATCATGCTCGGCCTCGGGGAGCCGTGGCGGGAGCTTCCCCGCGAGTTCCGCGGCGATCTGCCCGGCGGCGTGCGTCGCGTCGCGGTGTTCTGCCCCGGTTGCCTGGTCGTCGAAGGGCCGTCGCACGCGGAAGACGCCGGATTCGCCGAGCGGATCGCGGGCGCGTTCCCCGAGTGGCCGCTGGTCGTCCTCGCGGATGATGCGATCGCTACCGCTGCGAAGCAGACGCGGTTCCTGTGGTCGACGTTCATGCGCATGGAGCCGGCCGCGGACCTGTACGCGTCGTCCACGCGCGTCTCCCGCAACCACCTCGTTCGCAGCGGCACGATCGTCATGGACTCGCGGCTGAAGGGGCACCACCCCGGCGAGCTGCTGCCGGACGACGCGACGAAGCGCCTCGTGACCGAGCGTTGGAAGGAGTACTTCCCGAAGGGCGACGTGCCGATGGGCGACGGCGACCAGGGGCACCTCGACGCCAGCTGAGGGGCTGTTGGATGGCGCGCAGGGGGCCGGTTGGGCGGGACCGCCCGGCACCGTGGCACCGGTGTGCAGATCGTCACGGTCGCAGCGGCGCGCCGTAGGGTCTGCGACACAAATTGGGCCCCGTTTCTGGCACGCTCGATGCAGCCAATGAAGCAGGGGGCCGCGCCTGGACCACGAAGTGTGAGATGCACAACGGGAAGTCCTCTTCTGAAGGGGTGTTCCAATGAGTCACACCAAACGCAGGGCTTCGTACTATGTGACGGTCGCCATCGCTCTCCCCGTCTTGATCGGCTTCACCGCGATGGGCACCGATTGGGGCGCCTATGCGTTGGCGCGCAACCATGTGCAGACCGCTGCAGACACGGCTGCGCTGGCCGCCGCTTCGAGTATGGGCAACCACGCAACGGGGCGCATGCGGGCGAGGGCCTATGCCGATGCCGTAGTGATCAACGGCCGCCACGCCGTGGTGACCGACGCAGACGTGGAGTACGGCTATTGGGACGGGGCGGCGTTTCACGTCGATGCAAACGAGGATGGCAAGGCCGATGACCTGCCGACGAAGTCCTCGAATTGCGTGAAGACCATCGCTTCCGTGGACGTCGACCTTCCATTCACTGGCGTGTTCCGGAGACTGCTCGGAGACACGCAGGGTCACACCGTCACCGTGCGGCAGGTAGCGGGCGCCTCTCCGAATGCGACCCCGGGTCGAGCGCCAGACACAATCCTGGCGCTCGACGTCACCGGGTCGATGAATACGACTGAGCTGAATGACATCTCGATCGCCTCTCGTGAGCTGATCAATTGCGTACAGAACCACGCGACGGGCTCGTCCCGCGCGGCCGTCGCGAAGTTCACCGGGGTGGTGCATGTGACGCTCGGGTTGACCGATTACGGCACGGGATATGCGCGATTGCGCAACGCGACGGGCCGCAGCGGCGCGACCGTTCCGCCGGGCATCCGCGGCTGCGGTGTCGGCGCGGACCCGGCGTGCTCCGGTACTAACCAGGCTGCCGGTCTCGCGGGCGCAAGGTACATTCTTGAAAATGCGCTCACCCCAGAGGGGGTGGGTCAGGCCGTCGTCCTGTTTTCGGACGGTGCCCCCAACGAGGACGCCATCTGCACGGCGGCGAACTACGCAAACACCGCGATCAAATGGAACGCGGTGGCGCCCACCATGCGGGAGCGCTGCGAAGCGCGTCGGCACTGTAACGGGGGTTCGACCGCGTTTTACAGGACGAAGGCGCACATCGGCAACCCGACCAGCAGCGCCATGTGCACCTCGGGCGGGCACGCGGGGCACGGCCACACCTGGACGGCCACGCTGTCGAGTACGCCGTTCAATCACGACCACGATCCCGTCGATACCTACGGGGACATCTACTTCGACTGGGCGATGAACGAGCGGGCGCTGCTCATGAATGAAGGGGTGAACATCTTCACCGTGTATTACTCGCAGGACACCGGCGGCGAGGGGCTCATGCAGGCCCTCGCGAGCACACCAGGAAAGTACTTCGAGGCCCCGGCGAGCGAGGACATCGCGGGGATCTTCACCGAGATCTGCATCGCCACGGCGACCGGCGACCCGGGGCTGTTGTTCTGATCAGGTCGTCGACGACGTCGCTGCGAGCACGCCGGAGATCGCACAAAAGCTCACCCATTGGCCCGGATGCGTCGAGGAGCCGCAAAGGAACAGGTTGTCTGCGATGGGCGACCGGTGCGGTAGCCGGCCCTGCCGCATGAACGCGGCGGTCATCGTCGGGTTCATGCTCGCATTGTACAGCGAGAACGTCCGCCCCCACTCCTCGGGGATCCGCGTTGCAACGACGCGCTCGTTCGTGACACCGGCGCGCCACCACGGCTCGGCGAGGACGCCTTCGAGGTGCGCGCGCTGGCCTGCGGCGCCCACCCGACCGGCCCAGTCGTGGCCGGTCGGCGACAGCACTCGCAGCGTACCCACGCGTTCGGGGTCCACCGCGCCGGCGTGTATGACCAGACGCACCTTCTCACCGGGGCGGAGCATGAAGTGCAAAAATGGCACCGACGGTGCCACGTCGGCGGTGAGGTACGCTGCGACGCCAGGCGACTGCAGCGGCAGCTTCGCGAGCGTCTCGGACAGCGCGGGATCCGGCGGCTGCACGAGGTCGACGAGCGTCCCGATGCCGGGAGCGTCGGAGAACACGCGCGCAGCGGGGATGCGGTCGCCGGCGACCTCGACCCCCAGCACGCGGCCGCCGTCGCGCACGATGCGGTCGACGCGGGTGCCGAACCGGAAGTCGACGCCGAGGTCCTGCGCCACGCGGTGGAGCGCATGCGGGATGCGCCCGATTCCGCCGCGGACCGTGTAGGCGCCCACGGTGTGGACGATCGCTGGCACGAACGCGAGCGGGGCCGGGGCGTGTTCGAGCGGCTGCCCGGCGACGTGGGTCCAGATCCCGAGCACGTCCTGCA
>CANNIZ010000005.1 GCA_947505245.1 Pseudomonadota bacterium
CGCGCTCCTGCTGCCGATCGCGGTGTACGTGCGAGCGACCCCGGCCTGGCGCGGGTTCGCGTGGCTCGACTTCGCCTTGTTCGTCGTCGCCGTCGGCTCCGCGGTCGCGTTCTACGGTGCTGCGATCGCGCGCACCGGAGGAGGGTGGCGACGCGCGCTCGTAGCGATCCCGATGGCACTCGCCGTGGGCGCCGGCCTGGCGCTCTCCCAGTCGCGGGCGGTGCTCGAAGGCTTCGTCGACGGGGGCGTGTTCGTGCGGACGCCGAAGGGTCGCGGCTATGTCGTGAAGACCGACGTGATCGTCCTGGGTGAGGCGGCGATCGGAGCGTGGTCCTGCGTGGGCATCGCGGCCGCGGTCGCGACGGGTCAGCCCGCGTCGGTCCCGTTCCTCGCGCTGATCGCGGCGGGGTACATGGCGCTCGCGGTGAGCGCGAGGACGATCGGCAGCCACGTCACGGGCCAGAGCCACCAGGGTTCTCGCCACACGCCAGCGGCGTCGATCGTGGACAGCACCGCGTAGGACACGGTCGACCAGCCGAGCGCCAGGGCCCAATCGCGCCGCCCGGTGATGAGCGCGGGGGCGAGGGCCCACAGGCCGTACCAGGGGTGGGCCGTCGGGGTGAGGAACAGGAAGGCTGCGGCGATCATCAGCCACACGTCGACGGGATCGCGCCGGACCCGGTGCGCATAAAGGGCGGTGCCGACCCCGATCAGGACGAGCAGCGGACGATCGTAGGTGCCGACGACGGCGCCGAGCCACGGGTAGGTGAAGCCGTTGAACGACCAGTGGCGGTTGTAGTTCGTGAACGCGGTGAGCAGGGCCGGCCCGGCGCCGAGTACCGGAATGGCGGCCAGACCCACGACGATCAGGCCGAGACCGGCGCCCAGGAGCGCGTTCCGCTGGCGGAAGGCGGGCCCGACCGACGCTGGGAACACCTTCGTGCCTGCACCGAGGGCCCACAGAAAACCGCTGACCGTGGGCCAGCGGCGATCATGTGCGACCACAGCGGCGGTGAGCAGCAACACGGCAGGAGCCTCGAGGTGCGCCGACGATCCGCTCTCGAGAACGGCGAGCGGATGAGCCGCATAGAGCAACCCGGGCCACGCCGCGCCTATCCGCGTCCTCGCGGCTAGGCCGATCAACATGGCGGTTCCTACGTCGGCGAGGGACGCGGCCGCCTGCGCCACGAACGCGCGGTCGGCGATCGCGTCGAGCATCCGGAACCACACCAGCGCCAACGGCGGGTAGATCGAGGGGATGTCGGGGTGGTTGACGAGGCTGCGCAGTGAATCGTCGAGACCGATAATTGCGGAGGGGGGTGTCGTGAACGGGTTGCCGCCGGCGTTCAGGACGTGGCCTTCCCACAGGTAGCGGTACAGGTCATCCGATAGGAGCGGAGGTGTGCCGACGAGGACGAGCCGGGTGGCGAGGGCGACGAGCCCGATGAACAAGAGGTGTACGTCGGTCCGTCGCGCGCTCGCGACGGCGAGCAGTGCCCACACGGGACCGATCAAGGCCAACGCGGCCGCGCCGTGGCGGTCGCCCGCGAGGTGAAGCACGCAGGTCGCCACGGCCGCTCCGAGGAGGCCGATCACAGCGGTTGGAACGTGTTCCTGGCCATGCATCTGAAAATCCTGTAACCGGCCGTTGACAGACCCCGAGGCGGGGTTTAATCGGCACCTCTATTCAAACGCCCCGGGGTATTCCCATGTCCACCAGCCGCTTCCGCCTCCTCTATGCCCTCCTGCTGCTCCCTGTCGTCATCGGTGGTGCTCAGGGCGGCTGCAAGTGCAAGAAGGTCGTTCCGGAGACCGAGACGGTGGTCGACACGGTCAAGGTCGAAGATGCGCTGAAGGTCGTCTCCATCGAGCCCTCGACGGTTCGCCCGATGATCGATCAGTCCGGCACTGTGTTCGGCTCGGGCTTCAAGGACGGCATCAAGGTCGACGTTGGCGGCAAGGACGCCACCGCCGTGATGCGCGACTCGAATACGCTGCGCGTGAAGGTGCCGGGCCTCGCCGAGGGCGAGTACGACGTCACCGCCACGAACCCGGACGGCACGTCGTCCGTGTTGCGCCGCGGCTACATCGTGAAGGGCGGGATCGACGACTGCAAGTCGTTCACCGTGAACTTCGACTACGACAAGGACAAGCTCCGCGGCGACGCGAACCAGGAGCTCGGCAAGCGGGTCACGTGCCTCAAGCAGGCCGGCTCGATTAACATCGCGGGCCACGCAGACGAGCGCGGAACCACGGAGTACAACCTCGCCCTCGGCCAGCGCCGCGCCGAGACGGTCAAGGGCTACCTCACCAACGCTGGCATCACGGCCAGCAAGGTCAAGACGGTGTCGTACGGCGAAGAGCGTCCGGTCGATTCCGGTCACGACGAGTCCGCGTGGGCCAAGAACCGCCGCGCCGACGTCAACGCCACCGAGTGATTTCTGCGAGGACGGGAGTGGTGTGAACCGCTGCCGGGTCGTGGGGTCGAGGTTGCCATGATGCGCTCGCGTTCGGTGTATGCCCTTTTGCTGCTGCCGCTGCTCCTCGGGGCGGCGGAGGGCAAGAAGGGCTGTGGCTGCGGTCAGAAGCCTCCAGAAGACACGGGCGCGACCGTGGTGGTGGAGGTTCCGCGCCCGGAAGACACGCTAAAGGTCGTCTCCGTCGAGCCGTCCGTGGTCAAGCCCGGCGTCGAGCAGTCGGCGACGTTGTTCGGAAGCGGCTTCCAGGACGGCGTCGCCGTCAAGATCGGGTCCAGCGTCGTCGACGCCACCTACAAAGACGGCAACACCGCGAAGCTTCGCGTCCCCGGCATGGTCGAGGGCACCTACGACGTGCTCGTCACCAACCCCGACGGCAAGGCCACCACGCTGCGTCGCGGCTATGTGGTCAAGGCGGGCGTGCAGGACTGTCGCTTCCTGCGGGTGCAGTTCGAGTTCGACAAGGCCGACCCGACGCCCGGCGCGCTGTCGGCGCTGTCGGCGTTGAAAGGCTGTTACCTCTCCGCTGGCGAGATCCGCATCGACGGCCACTCGGACGAGCGCGGCACCACCGAGTACAACCTCGCCCTCGCCGAACGCCGCGCCGAGGCGATTCAACGCTGGATGGTGAGCGCCGGGGTGCTGCAGTCGCGGATTCGGACCGTGTCGTACGGTGAGGAAAAGCCATTGTCTCAGGGCCACGACGAGAAGGCGTGGGCCGAGAATCGCCGGGCGGAAATTCATGCGATCGAGTAGCGCTCTCCTGTTCATTCTGGTGCTCGGGAGCCACCCGGGCTGCGCTTGGATCACCCAGAACCAGGCCGCCCGCGCCGATTACGCGCGCCAGGTCGAGGTCGCGGCGCTGCGCGCTGCAGACCTCGAAGACCAGATGTCCGCGATGCAGACCAAGGTCACCGAATTGCAGGAGACCGTCGCGCTGCACGGCCAGAACGAGACGGAGCGTCTCGAGACCCTGGACGAGGTGAACACCGAGATCGTGAAGCTTCGCGGCAACATCGAGGAGCTGCAGTTCCACGTCGGGGAGCTGCAGAAGTACCTCGACCAGGACGCGATCTCCCGCGAGCGCCGCATGCTGCACGCCGAGAAGCGGCTGTCGTCGCTCGAGAAGTACCTGCACGTACCGACGCCGCCGCCGCCCACCGATCAGGAGATGGGCCTCGCGCCCACGGACGGCAGCGTCGCGGTGGTCCCGGGAACCGACCCGGCGGTGACCACGCCGCCAGGCACGGATCCGGTCGTGCCGTCGGTGCCGGAGATCACGCCCGCAAAGAGCGCGGACGAGGCGATCGACATCGCCGTCTCCAACATGAAGGACGGGCGGCAGGGCGTCGCGCGCGTAGTGCTGCAGAAGGCGCTCACGGACTTCCCGAAGTCCACCGAGGAACCCGAGATCCTCTATCGAATCGGCGAGACCTACCTGAACGAGCAGGATTGGCGTTCCGCCGCGAAGGCGTTCGACGTCGTGGTCAAGTCGTTCCCGAAGTCAGGTTGGGCGTCGTGGGCGATGTTGCGGCAGGGGGAGGCCTTCGCCGGGCTCGGGAAGATCGACGCCGCCCACACGTTTTGGGAAAGCGTGATCGACGTGTACCCGAAGTCGGACGCGGCGGTCGAGGCGAAGAAGAAGCTGCAATAGTGGCGACTCCTGACGGGTACGCGGGGACGGCATCGCTCGCGCTGACGACCGATCCCGGGCTCGAGGACGTGGTCGTGCACGAGCTGCGCGCGCTCGTCGGTGACGCGCCAAGGTTCGATGCGCAGGTGCGGCCCGACGCGCGCGCGGGCCACGTCACGGTCGAGGTGGGGATGCCACAGGCGACGCTCGAGGCGCTCGCGCTGCGGCTGCGGTCGGTCCACCACGTCGTGCGCCCGCTGCTGCGCTTTGAGCTCCCCGCCGAGGACCCGCTCGGGTGCGTGCAGCGAACGGTCGCGAGCGTCGCGGCCAGCATCCCGGAGCTCGCGCCCGCGGACGTCACGTTCCGCGTCACGTCGGCGCGCTCGGGGACCCACCCGTTCACGAGCGAAGACGTGCAGCGGGTCGCGGGAGCCGGCGTCCGCGACGTGCTCGCGCGCGCCGTGCGCATGAAGGGCGCGGACGTCGACCTGCGCTGCGACGTGCGCGGTTCGGACGTGCTGCTCGGCGTGCGCCTCACCCGCGTCGCGCTGTCTCGCCGCAGTCCCGGCGCGTACCGCCCCCACACGTCGCTGCGGGCGAACGTCGCGTGGTCGATGCTCGCGCTGGCGCGCCTCGAATACCCTCCTCGCGTGTTGCTCGATCCGTTCGTCGGCGGCGGCACGATCCTCTCCGAAGCCGCCGCGCGCTGGCCCGACGTGCGCCTGTGTGGCAGTGATCAACAGCCCCGCTGCGTGGATGGCGTGACGGCGAACCTCGCCGAGGCGGGCCTCGCGTCCCGCGCGACGCTGCGGGTGGGCGACGCGCGGCACCTCGACGCGCTGTGGCCCGACGAACAGTTCGACCTGATCGTCACGAACCCGCCGTTCGGTGAGCGCCTCGGCAGTGACGTCGACTTTGGCGCGCTGTACCGCGCGTTCCTCGGCGGGTGCGCCGACCGGTCGACGGACGACGCGCGGATGGTCGTGCTCGTCTCGCGCCGCGGCGACTTCAACCGCGCGTTGAGGGCGGTCGGGCGCTGGGAGACGCGGCACGTTCGGATGATCGAGGTCGGTGGGCTTTTCGTCGGCGTGTTCGTATTGTCGCGGATCTGACGCTCGTCGACTTCCGTCACGTCCACGATCAGCCGAGCGACGAACGAATCGACGCCAGGTGACGGAAGTCCGACAGTCGACGTCCGTCACCCATACCTTGAAACGCCGAATATCGATGGCACCGGACGTGCTTGGAGCAGGCCGCAACGGAGGCGGTGATGGCGGTCAAGGTCTGGGGTGCGGCCCTGCAGGGCATCGATGCGGTGCCGATCGTCGTCGAGGTCGATCTCCTGCGGCGCCTGCCGCGCATCGCGATCGTCGGCCTCGCGGCCAACGCCGTTCAGGAGTCCGCCGAGCGGATCCGGAGCGCCATCGCGTCCACGGGTCTCGAGTTCCCGCGGCAGCGCATCGTCATCAACCTCGCTCCGGCGGACGTGCGCAAGGAGGGCACGGCGTTCGACGTGCCCATGGCGTGCGGGATCCTCGCCGCAGACGGGCAGATCCCCGAGGAGCGCCTCGCGAGCGTACTGCTGGTCGGCGAGCTGTCGTTGTCCGGCGAGCTCCGCTCGGTGCGCGGCGCCTTGTCGCTCGCGATGCTCGCGCGGGAGCGTGGCCTGCAGATCGTGTTGCCGGCGTCGTCGGCTTCGGAGGCGGCGCTCGTGCCCGGCGCCGATGTTCGCGGCGCCAACACCCTCGCCGAGGTCGTCGCGCACCTGCGCGGCGAGCAGGACCTCCCGCGCGCGCTCCGCGCGGCCTCCCACACCCACGCGGTCTCGGTCGATCTCGCTGACGTTCGCGGGCAGAAGATCGCGCGCCGCGCGCTCGAGATCGCCGCGGCGGGTCATCACAACCTGCTGATGGTGGGTCCGCCGGGCTGCGGGAAGTCCATGCTCGCCCGGCGCCTGCCCACGGTGTTGCCGCCCCTTTCGTTCGAAGAGGCGCTCGAGACGACGCGCATCCACGCCGCTGCCGGGCTGCTCGGCGGCGACGCGCGGCTGATGTTCGATCGACCGTTTCGCGCGCCCCACCACACCGTCACCGTGGCCGGGCTCATCGGGGATCGGCGGCTGCGCCCGGGGGAGGCGAGCCTCGCGCACCACGGGGTGCTGTTCCTTGACGAGGCCGCCGAGTTCCCGCGGTCCGTGCTCGAGGTGCTGCGTACGCCCGTCGAGGACGGCGTGGTGCGACTCGTGCGCGCCGAGGGCTCGATCACGTACCCCGCGCGCCTCGCGCTCGTGATGGCGACGAACCCGTGCCCGTGCGGTCGACGAACGGCTGAGCGCCCCTGTGATTGCCCCGACGCCGAGGTCGCGCGGTACCGACGGCGCCTGTCGGGCCCGCTGCTCGACCGCGTCGACCTGCACATCGAGATGGAGCCGACCCCTGCCGCGCAGCTCGTCTCGCGGGCGATGGGGGAGTGCTCCGAGGCGGTTCGTGATCGCGTGGTCGCTGCTCGCTCGCTCGCGACGGCCCGCGGCCAGTTCGTCCCCAACGCATCCCTCGGGCCTTCCGAGATCGAGCGGCTCGCGAACGCCACCCGCGACGCCCGGGTCGCCCTCCGCGAGGGCGTCGAGTCGCTCGAGCTCTCAGGTCGGGCCGCCACGCGCCTGATGCGCGTCGCCCGCACGATCGCCGACCTCGAGCGTGTCGAGCGCGTCGAGGAGCACCACGTGTCCGAGGCCCTTCACTTCCGCGGCGCCAGCGCCGGTGTTTGAGTTCACCCGGGTCAAACGACCCATTTGAGAGGAGAGTGTCATGTCCATGTCCGTCCCGTACTCCACCCCCAGCCCCGAGGAACGCGCGCTCGCGATCAAGACCGCGATCGCCGGCCTCGACAAACAATTCGGCGAAAATTCGGTCATGCGCCTCGGCCAGCGTCCGGTGCAGAACGTCGATGTGATCTCGACCGGCTCGCTGTCGCTCGACGTGGCGCTCGGCTGCGGCGGCTACCCGCGCGGTCGCGTCGTCGAGATCTTCGGCCCCGAGGCGTCGGGAAAGACGACGCTCACGTTGCACGCGATCGCTGAGGTGCAGCGGCGCGGCGGCACCTGCGCGTTCATCGACGCGGAGCACGCGCTCGATGTCTCCTACGCGAAGGCCCTCGGCATCGACGTGGACTCGCTGCTGATCGCCCAGCCCGACTCGGGCGAGCAGGCGCTCGAGATTGCGGAGGGGCTCGTGCGCAGCGGCGCCATCGACCTGCTCGTGGTCGACTCGGTCGCAGCCCTTGTGCCGCAGGCCGAGATCGAGGGGAACATGGGCGACGCGCACGTCGGCCTGCAGGCGCGGCTGATGAGCCAGGCGCTCCGCAAGCTCACGGGCGTCACGTCGCGCACGGGCACGATCATCATCTTCATCAACCAGGTGCGGCAGAAGATCGGGGTGACCTGGGGCAACGGGGAGGTGACGACGGGCGGAAACGCCCTCAAGTTCTATGCGTCGCAGCGCCTCGAGATCCGCCGCATCGGCTCGGTGACCGACAAGGAGATCGTCGTCGGCGCGCGCACCAAGATCAAGGTCGTGAAGAACAAGCTCGCGCCGCCGTTCCGGACGATCGAGTGCGACATGATCTACGGGCGCGGGATCTGCGCTGCGGGTGATCTGCTGGAGCTCGCCGAGGAGGCCGGCTTGATCGTGAAGAACGGCTCGTGGCTGTCGTGGGGCGAGGTGCGCCTCGGCCAGGGGAAGGAGCGCGCCCGCGAGAAGCTGCTGGCCGAGCGCGACGTCTATGACAAGCTCGCCACCGCGCTGCGCCGGAAGATGCCGTCGAGTACCGTGTCGATCGAGGCCTGATTTGTTCGGCGCGGCTCACGTCCGTTCGGTTGTTCGCCGGACGCGGCGTGGGCCGCGCTGCGCGTTTTCACACACCACCCCGAAGCGGATCTGCACGTCTTCGGCGACAAGCCGCCTCGCGGGCGGCTGTCGGGGTGGCACGGCGAATGCTTTGGTGGAGTTGGGAGGCCGCCATGGAAGAGAGCGTACTCAAGCAGATGTTGCATGACCGGTTCTCGCGCACGCTCGCCACCCACGCCCCCGGCAGCGCAGATCGGGAATCGGTTCGGGCGCTGCTCGACAAGCTGTTCGTCGAGTTTGCCCAGCAGGGTGTCCACGTCCCGGCCGAGCAGCGCGATCGGTTGATGTTCGAGGTGTTTCACGACACGTTCGACTTCGGCGCGATCGACGCGTTGATGCGCGATCCGACGGTGTCCGAGATCATGGTGAACGGCGCCCATCAGATCTTCGTGGAACGCAACGGCAAACGCGTGCTCTTGAACATTACGTTTGCCGATGAGCGAGCGCTCAAGGCCGTCGTCGAGCGGATGCTCGAGATGGCCCCCGGCAAGCGCCTCGACGGCTCGATGCCGCTCGTCGACCTGTCGTTGCCGGACGGAACGCGCGTCCACGTCGCGATCCCGCCCGTGGTGTCGGGTGGCGTCCACATGACCGTACGAAAGTACCAACGCACGCTCAATACGCTCGGCGACTATGTCGAGGCAGGTGGCCTCGACGAGCGAATGGCGACCTTCCTCCACGCGTGTGTGCGCGCACGACTCAACGTGCTGATCTCGGGCGCGACCGGCACCGGAAAGACGACGCTCCTCGAGGTGATGTCCGGCTACTTCGACAACGACGAGCGCATCATCGCGATCGAAGACACCCTCGAGCTGCGGTTCAAGCAGCCGAACGTGGTGCGCCTGCTCACCCGTACGACGAACATCGAGGGCAAGGGTGCGGTCACCATCACCGAACTATTCAGGAACAGCCTACGCATGCACCCGAGCCGGATCGTGCTCGGCGAGATTCGCGGGGCCGAGGTGGTCGACTACCTCAACGCGCTGAACTCCGGTCACCGGGGCTCGTTCGGGGTCATCCACGCGGCGACGCCACAGGGCGCGGTGGACCGGCTCGAAAACCTCGTGCCCTACGCGGGGATGAGCATCCCTGCGACGCTGGTGCGTCGCCAAGTCTCGAACGGCATCGACATCATCGTGCAGATCGACCAGCTGAGCGACGGGTCCCGCAAGGTCACGAGCATCACCGAGGTCGGAAAGCCCACCGCGATCGGCGTCGAACTCCACGACATCTTCCGCTTCGTGCCCGACGTGCTGCAGGAGGGAAAGGTCGTCGGTCGGTTCCTGGCGACGGGCTATGTGCCGACCTTCCACCCGAACTTCGCGATCGCCGACGTCGCGCTCCCGGACTCCGTCTACAAGGTGTAGAGCGCTCCCCGGCCGTTATCCTCGATAGGAGTGCACAATGCGACATCTGGAGCGGCATCGCGCGGGTCGGGGTGGCTGGCTGCGTGCGGCCGTTCTGGGGGCAAATGACGGCATCGTGTCGACCGCGAGCCTGGTGCTCGGCGTGGCAGCCGCGGACGGCACGTCAGGGGCCGTGCTGACGGCGGGGCTCGCGGGGCTCGTCGGCGGAGCGTTGTCGATGGCGGCGGGCGAATACGTTTCGGTGAGCTCGCAGCGCGACCTCGAACAGGCGGATCTCGAGCGCGAGCGGAAGGAGCTCGAGGTCTCGCCCGACAGCGAACTCGCCGAGTTGACCGGTCTTTACGAAGCGAAGGGGCTCGAGCCGCAGCTGGCGCGCCAGGTCGCGGAGGCGCTGTCGAAGAAGGACGCGCTCGCCGTCCACGCCCGGGAGGAGCTCAACCTCGATCTCGACGCGCTCGCCCAGCCGGTGCAGGCGGCGGCGGTATCGGCGCTGTCGTTCGCCGCCGGGTCGGGGTTGGCGCTGGCGGCGATGGTGTTCTCGCCGGCGTCCGTCCAATTGCCGGTGACGCTGGTCGCGGCGACGGTGGCGCTGGCGCTGCTGGGCGGCTGGAGCGCCTCGCTCGGCGGCAACGCCGTCCGGCCCGCGGTCATCCGCGTCGTCCTCGGCGGGGTGCTCGCGATGGGGCTCACGATGGGCGTCGGCCGGCTGTTCGGCGTGTCGCTGTGACCCCTCGCGGACGCCCCCAGCGGGATCAGCGCTTCGAATACACGATCCGCTCGTTGTCGTCGAACGGAACCAGGACGAGCTGAGTGGCCGTGTACATCTCGATCTTCGCGACCCACGGGACGTCCTCGCCAAATTGCGAGATGTAGAGGTCACCCTCCTGGTGCCACGTGCCCTTCAGACCCGAGTTCTCCTCGACGATGGCGCCCCCGGTGTAGGTGTAGCAGTACCCATCGACGTGGCACCAGGTGCCCGACAACGTCGACAGGTCGTACTTGGAGTCCGGCGCGGCGGCCGTCGGCGCGCCTCCAGCCGCTCCGCCGCCAGTTCCGCCACACGCGAGGCTCGCCGTGACGAACCCCAGCGCGCAGAGGGATGTGCGCGCGCTCAGCCGCACGTGAGCGCGAGCTTGTCGACGAGGGCGCAGTAGGACTCCATCGCGGCGTCCTTCGACGTCCCCTTCAGCTTCGTCCACGCGTCGAACTTTGCGCGTCCGACGAGGTCGAACATGCCCGGCCGCGTACCGGTGGAATCGCCACCCGTTCCCTGCTTGAACAGCGCGTACAAGTCGAGCAACTGATCGTTCGTTGGCGCCTTTTTGAACGCCTTCGCCTTGGCCTGCGCTGCCGTGAACCGCTCTGCGACACTCATGCGACCTCCTGAGAGCGAGTATCCTACCGTGGGGGGACGAACCGTACGTGGAACGCGGTGACGAGTGGTCGTTTGAGGTGGTTCCAAGGCCCGAGCAGGTTGCCGAGGCGCTGTTCATTCGCACGGGCTGGCCGTTCCGCGTGGTCCCTGTGGCGCGTGGCGAGGTCGCGATCGCGGCCGAGAACGGTGAGGGAGGCCTGCGGTGGGCCCCCGTGGGAGGGGACGCGGTGCGCGTCGACGTACACGAGCGCATGACGCCGTACCTGTCCTGGCAAGCCGACGCCGCGCTCTCGGACCTCGGTGGGACGCCGGATCATTCTTTAGAACAGCCGATGATCGCGCTGCGTCCTTGGTCCGCGCTGACGTCGTGGGAGCGGGCTCGGCACGGGGGCCGCGGTTGGCTCGTCCAGGTCGCGTTCGTCGTGTTGCTCGCGGTGCCGATGGTGCTGATCGGGGCGCTGTTGCTGGTCGGACGGCAGCGCAACCCGGACCCGGACGAGTGACGGCCGTAGCGCTGGTCGCGGTGCTGGTTTCCGCCGCGTTGCACGCCTCTTGGAACGCGATGCTCAAGTCGACGGCCGATCCCTCGGCGGCGGCGGCGCTGTTCGTCGCGGGCGCCGCGATGCTCTCGGGGGTGCTCGCGCTCGCGCTCGGAGGCACGCTGCCGCCTCCGTCGTGGCCTGGCGTGGTCGGCAGCGGCCTGATCGAGGCCGTGTACTTCGTCACGTTGTCCCAGGCGTTGCAGCGTTTGCCCTTGGGAACGGCCTACGGTCTCGCACGTGGCGGCGGCCAGGTCGTCACGTGGCCCGTGTCTGCGCTGGTGTTTCACGAGGTCATCGACGCACGCTCCGCTACCGGAGCCGTCCTGGTCGGGGTCGGGCTCGTGTCGACCGTGTTCGACGGGGGCCGCGGCGCCGGCCTGTTGTGGGCGGGGGCCTGTGCGTTCACGATCGGCCTGTACCCGCTTTCCTACAAGCTCGCGCTCGAGAACGGGGCGCACGAGGCCGCGCTGTTCACCGCTTCGCTGCTGTTGGCGTTGCCGTTGCAGGTCCTGTTTCTCGATCGGAACAACCGGATCGCTCGGTTGCGAGCAGCGCTGGCCGCGAACCCGCGACTTGTCGCGGTCGGCAGTGTTCTTTGCGCCGTGTCCTTCCTGACGTTCCTGGTCGCGCTGGAGCGCGGCGGAGCAGGACGCGCGAGCGCGCTCCGCAACACGTCGGTGTTGTTCGCGGCGGGCATCGGCTGGTGGCGCGGCGATCCGCTGTCCACGCGCGCGATCCTCGCGTACCTTGCGATCGTCGTCGGAGCCGTGCTCGTCGCAGGATGAGCGGGCGGTGGCTCGCTACGCTTCGCCGACGAAACCGCCGCGCGGCTCGTCGCCGACGATCTTGCCCTTGCGCGCGACGATGCGTCCGCCGCTGATCACGATCTCCGGCTTGGGAGCGATGTCCTTGTCGGCGTAGGGCGACCAGCCGGCCGTCGACATCAGCGCGTCCGTATCGACCTTCGCGAGCTCACCTTCGGTGAACAGGACGATGTCGGCGTCGGCGCCGGCGGCGATGCGGCCCTTGTTCTCAAGCCCGAAGATGCGGGCAGGGGACTCGGCGCACAGGCTCACGAGGCCCTCGAGCGACAGGCGGCCGAACTTCACGGCCGACAGCATGAGCGGGAACAGCAGCTCGCTGCTCGGCACGCCGCGATCGACCTTGCCGGTCATGGGGTGGTGATCCGACGCGATGCAGTCGAGCCGGCCGCGCTTGATCGCCGTCCACAACGTGCGGCGATCCTGCTCGGGGCGCACGCGCGGGCGCGTGGTCATCTTGTCTGACAGGCCGAACAGCGTCTCTTCGGCGAAGAACAGGTGATGTGGCGTCACGCTTGCCGTCACGGGGAGGTTCCCGCGGACCGGGTCGAGCAGCGCGACCTCCGCGGCGGTGGACAGGTGCATCAGGTGCAGGGGCCGCGTGCGGCTGGCAGCGAGCGCGAGCAGCGACTTCCCGATCGCGTTGACCTCACCCTCTTCGCCGTCGATCTGCACGCCGAGGACGCTGTCGCAGTTCGCGAACCGCTCGAGGGCGGTCGCCGAGATCGCGCGGGAGTCATCGCCACCGGCGTACGCGAGCACGCCCTGGACGAGCTTCTTCTGGGCCGCTTCCAACAGGTCCGACGCGTTGCCGGACCGGGCCTGCGCCCACAGGCCGTAGTGGCACCACGACCGACCCGCGCCGCGCTTGATGCGCTTCTTCGCGCTGGCCTTGTCAACGACCGCGTTGTCGCCGCCGGGCAGCACGATGACGGTGGTGACGCCGCCCGACAGCGCCGCGCGCGTCTCGGACTCCCAGATCCCCGGGTCTCCGTTGGGGTCGACCTGGATGGCGGTGTCGATCACGCCGGGCATGACGAACCGTCCCATCGCGTTGATCTCGTCGCGCGTCTTGCGCTTCGGCGGGTGCGGGCCGACGTAGACGATCTTCCCGCCCTCGATGGCGACATCCGCCACCAACCGGCCGCTGGAGGTCACCAGGGTAGCGTCGCGCAGCACGAGATCGTACACGTGTCCTCCTGGCTTTTTGCAGCCCACCGTCTAGCCGATCGAGGGAACTACGACAACTGACGGCACCGCGACACGGGTGTCGCGGTCTCGACGGGCAGGTCGTCGGGCCGAATCGTAGAGGAAGAAGGTCGGCGATCTCGCCGCCATCGGGTCCACCCGTGGCGCGACGCCGGGACCCTGTCAGGGTGAGTCGCGTACGTGAATGTTCGGCGTTCGATAATGTATTCTGTCGCCGGCCAGCGAGGGAGGCGACCGGAACCGTGACACCGATGTCGTGGTTCAGCTTGCGTCCGGCCCCCGGACAGCCTTGGTCGCTTGAGAAGCAGGCGTTAATCGATGACATTCGCGATGCGTCGACGCTGGCACGTACGCTGCAACGTCGTCGTGTGGAGATGCAAGAGTGGGCACCGGCGACGGTCCCACCGCAGGAGGACGCCCGGCCCCCAGACGTTGGGGTCGGGCGTTTTTTTGTCTGCGCTCTACCATCCGCTTCGCGGCCGTCCGCTCACGTCGACGGTCGCTCACGTCGACGGTCGCTCACGTCGACGGTCGCTCACGTCGACGGTCGCTCACGTCATCAGGTAGACGACCAGCAGCAGCGCGATGAACAGCAGGATGATGGTGAGGCCCCACAGAACTGCGCCGGACAGGAGCAGCGTCGCGGACGGGTAGGCGCGCTTCTTGCCATTGGACGACTGCGGCACGGGCGTCGCCGCGTCCGGGTTGCCCGAGGCGTTCCGAGCCATCTGGTCGAGGCCTACGTGGCCGCCGATCGACTCGGGCGCAGGAGCTGCGACCTGCGCGGGGGCGGCCCCCTGGTTCACGAGCTTGGCGAGGGCACCGACAGGGATCATTCCCGTCGCGAGCTCGGGATTGGATGGATCGATGCCGAACCCGCTCGAAGGCGACGGGGTAGCGTGGAGGTTCTTCAGCCAGGCGCCGAGGGGGCTGCCGCCGAGGCGGCTGCGGACGTCTTGCAGGCGATCCCTGACGTCCGCCGCGGTGACGCCGCCCGGGGACTTGGGGTCGATGGCGAGCAGCCATTGGACGGCCTCGATCGCGTCGTTTCCGCCGGGCCAGAGCTCGAGTGCGGAGATCACCTCGCGGATACACGCGCCGTGCTGCTCCTTGCTGTACGGCGCACCGACGAGCATGTGGGCGAGCAGCGTTCCGAGCGCGTAGGCGTCGCCTTCGGGCGTGGCTCCGGGCATCCGCTGACCGACCAACGTGACGCTGCCGTCGGTGCTCGCCTGGACGCGGTCGGCGCGGAGCATGATCGCACCGACGTTTCCCGCCGATGCAAGTCGAGTTGCGACAGCGATGGCGATGTCGAACGCGGGGCCGGGGGGGACCGGACCGGCCGTGAGCAGGGAATCGATACGAAGGGTAGGCACGCGGCGAGGATAGCGGTGCGGGCCACCGAAGGGAAGCCCGGCGCCCGATTCACTGCGGTTCGGTAGAGACGCCGGTCGCTTCGTCGAGGTAGTCGTCGATGCGTTCGCCCTGGGCGGCCATCGCCCCGACCGCCTGGTCGACGGCGTAGTGGTCGGGCACGTCCATGCCGATCACCTCGGCGTCCACCCAGAACGCCTCGACGCGCCGCGCGACGTCACCGTAGGGGTACACGACGGACAGGTTGTATTGCTGGTGCACGACGAGGATGTTGGTGTTGAACCCGATCCCGTCGGGGCACAATCCGATGCTCACCGCGTACGGCTCGCCAACCGTCGGGTACACCCACCGAATGCTCGTTTGCACCGTTCGGGTTGAGTTCCCGAGCAGCCCGACATTGGCGACCTCTTCGAAGGTGAAATCGTAGCGGTCACACGTGCGCGCGGCGAAGCAGTCGCGATCCCCTTCAAACTCCTCGAGCACGGTGTATTCGACGAGGTTCTCGGGGAACAGCTCCGCGCGGTTCGGCGCCAGGATCGGTCCGAGGATGTCGTTCACCGGGTGCCGATACGTGAGCGCGCCCATGGCGCCGAACACCTCGGTGACATCAGCTCCTTCGACGCCGGCCGCCTCGATCTGCTCCTGGGTCAGGCTGTCGATCCGGTAGCCCTCCGCGATCGCATCGTATTGGTCGTCCACCTGGGGGAGCAGGTTGTCACCCATCGCGGCGAGGTAGTCGTCTCCGTTGCGGTTGTAGTTCTCGAAGCCGAACACCATGAGGGCCTCGAGGTCCTCCGGCGCATCGACGACCTTGCAGCCGTTCAGGAACAACAATCCAAACGCGACGCGGCGCATGCGCCCTCCGAGGAAGATCCTACCCTGGCGTACGCGCGACCGCGCCCTTCGATTCGAAGGCTGTCGCTCAGCGCGTCGGGCCGCCGATCAGCCCTCCGCCGCCTCCACCTTTGGATTGCACGCCCTTGTGGAGCACGATGCTCCGCCCGGCGTGGCGCCCCTCCGAGAAGCCGCCCGCGCCGCTGACGCGGATGCCGACGCTGCGGAGCCGGGGGTGTCGCTGTCCGACGTAGTCTTCGAGGTCAGGGTCGCCGACCCACACGAGCCCGGCGGCCTGCTCAGCCTGGCGCCCCTCCACCAGCTTTGCGTTGAAGCCAGACATCACGCCGGCGATGAACCGCAGCCGATCGCGATCCGAGCCGATGCGGCTCGCGCGCTTGTGCTGGCTCCACAGGCGCTCGCTCGTGGTGGTGAGGAACGCGTGTACGTACGCGGCGACATCGAGGTCTTCGGGTGCGCCGGAGAGCTCGAGCACGTCGCCCTCGCGGCCTTCGGAGGCGACGAACGTCTTCACCCAGATGGGGCGCACGAAGAAGTGTTCACCGAGCAGGCCGCCGAGGATCTTCTCCCAGGCGTGAAAGCGCGCCTTCACGGGGCCCACGGTCTGCGTCGTGTAGCCGGTGGGCGAGGCGCCTGGCGTGTCGATGTGGTGCTCGAGCATCTTCCGGCGCGCGGCGCGCATCGCGGCTTCCGCTTCGTTCTGGTTCGGGCTCGCTGCGAGCGCGAGCAGCTTGTGGATCCGCTCCACGGCCTTTCGTCGCGCCGGGTCGGTCACGCCGGACGTGGGTCGCACAGGGCCCGTGGCGCTCTTGTCGATGCCGAACTTTGCGCAGGCGTACGCGAAGCCGGCGCCGTGGCTGCGCTCGTCGCGTGCGCCGAGCACCTCGTGGGCGAACTGATGGGCCATCTCGTGCTTCAGCACCTCGACGACCTCGTCCCACGGGCGAGTGAACACCAGGGCGCGTGCGATCGCGATGGTCCGCCCCTCAGCGCTCCAGGTGCCGAGGGTGGACTCGCTGTCGAGGAGCGCAAACGCGGGAGGTCGCAGGGCCCCGCCGATGTAGTTCCAGTTTGCGACGTCGAACGCGGCGGCGAGGGCGTGCAACGCGCGGGATTCAAGTTCTGGCGACGGCATGAACGTCCGGGTTGCGGGTAAAGTCGCGCCGATGACCCTACCTGATCTCGATTCGCTTCGCTGCTTTGAGGCGGCCGCCGTGCACCTGAACTTCCGTACCGCGTCGCGGAAGGTCGGCCTTTCACCTGGGGCCTTCAGCGACCGGATCCGCCTGCTCGAGGATCACCTCGCGGAGCGTCTGTTCGAGCGGACCACACGGCACATCGCGCTCACCGACGCGGGTCGGAAGCTGCTCCCGCAGGCGCGGCGCACGCTCGAGGAGGCGAGGCGCTGTCTGGACGTCGTGCGCTCGGACGGGCGGCGGGCGCCGTTCGAGATCGTCGTCGGTACGAGGCACGAGCTCGGCATGTCGTGGCTGCTCCCCGCCCTCGATCCGATCCGCAGTGCGCGACCCGAGCGCACCGTGTCGCTGTTCTTTGGCAACAGCAACGACCTCCTTGGAAACCTCGAGAAGGGCGCGATCGACGCGATGGTTTCGAGCCTCCGGCTGACGCGTCCGGGGCTTTCGTACGCGAACCTTCACGAGGAGCGGTACGTCTTCGTCGGGGCGGCTGGCGTCGCGGCGTCACGTCCGCTTGTGGCCGCAGAAGACGCTCGGAACCACGTGCTGGCCGACACCGAGCGCGACCTCCCGCTGTTTCGTTACTTTCTGGACGCGCTGCAGTCGGCCGACGTGTGGACGTTCCAAGGGGTCGAGCGGCTGGGCACGATCGATTGCGTGCGCCAGCGCGTGCGCGAGGGCAAGGCGGTTGCGGTCCTTCCCGCCTACTTCGTCGCGGACGATCTCCTGCGGAAGCGCCTCGTACGGCTGATGCCCGCGGTCGAGCTCCGGCCAGACGCCTTTCGCCTCGTGTGGCGCTCGGCCGACCCGCGCGAGGAGGAATTTCAGGCGCTCGCGTCTGACCTCCGCGCGCAACCTCTCCAGTGATAGAGTCCCCGGCGATGCTTCTGTCCGTTCTGAAACCCTTGTTTCCCGAGGTCCCGCTCGAAGCCGTGGCGGCTGCTGCGAGCCGGTTTTACGTCGTGGAAGCGGGGCGCGGGGTAACGATCATCGAAGAGGGTGAGCAGGACTCGGCCGTGTTGTTCCTGGTCGAGGGCAATGTCGCGATCCGCACCGGGGACTTCGAGATCGCTTCGGTCGGCGCGGGAGGGATCGTGGGCGAGGTCGGCATGTTCGGCGGCGCGCTCCGGATCGCCAGCGTGCATGCCATCCGCCCGGTCGTCTACGCGGTGCTCGAGGCGTCCGACTACCACGTGCTTCTGGAAGCCTCGTCGCCAGTGGCCTACGCGATCGAGAAGCTCGCCTTGAAACAGCTCGCCTCGCGGCTGCGCGACGCTGATCAGCGCGTAGCGAACCTGTCAGTCAGCAAAGATGCGACCGTCACACCGGACGAGCACCCGGGCAGCGCCGCGGTAGGCTACGTCGACGCGCTCGGCATCCTGGAGAAGAGCAACCTGTTCGAAGGCGCGCCGATCGGCGCGCTCGACGACGTCTCGCGGCGGATGGAGGCCCGTCGGTTCCGGCCTGGCGAAGTCCTTTGCCGTCAGGGCTCGCGCGGAGACGACCTGTACATCCTCGCGGAGGGTGAGGTCGAGGTCTCGATCTCGACTGACGAAGGCAACAACGAGGTCGTCGCGACGCTGTCCGCCGGTGACGTGTTCGGCATGGCGTCGCTGCTCCAGGATCGGCCGCGCATCGCGTCGTGTGTCGCCCGATCTTCGGTGCTCGCGCTGCGGATGGAGCGCGCGCAGTGTCTTGATCTCGTCCTCGCGGACGTGCGGGCCGGCTCGGTGCTGCGCACGGCGATGATCCGCGCGTTGGCGGACCAGCTCGCGTTCGCGAACGCGCAGTTCGCGCAGCTCTCGTTCGAGCGCAAGCGCAAGTCCGCCGAGCTCATGGCCCGCCTCGGCATCGAAGCGCACGGACGTCACGTCACCAGCACGCGGTAGCGCGCGCCGGGCTCAGTGCTCGACGGAGTCTTCGAGTCCCATGTTGGTGGCGATCTCGCGGTACACCGACTCGTAGAGCGTCTCGTCGGTGACGTCCTTCAGCGTGCGGTTTCCGTCCTGGTCGCGGTGGTACTCGCACACCATCACGTCCATGTCACCTTCGCCGCCGCCGAGATCATCTTCCGGGGCGAGCAGCGCGTACTGACGCCCGTCCCGGTCCGTGATCGCGAGGACCACCCAGACGATGACCTTGCCGCCCTCCTCGAGTGAGAACCGCTCGGCATCGGCGAACGGTCGTTTGCCTTCCGACATGGCTGCCTCCGTGTCGGGCGTGTAACCCGCCGCGTCCTGGTGTACTGTGCGTCGGATGCTTCCGTCGCTCTTGCTCGCCCTGCTCCCCGACGTCGCGCTTGCGCAGGCGATGACCTTCGATCCGGTCTTCGTCTCGCGGTTCGTGCCGGAATCCACCGCCCAGGAGAAGGCCGGCGAGCACATCCGGGTGTTGCTGGAAGATCGCCTGTCGCGCGAATTCCTGCTCATCGCGCGAAGTGAGATCCCGGCGTTCGAAGACTACACGGCCGAGGTCTACCTCGCGTCGTGTCCGCAAGACCAGTTCTTCGGCTGCGCTTTCGTGATCGGCACACGCGCCCAGGCCGAGTGGGTCGTCACCGGTCAGATCGCGGCCGGTTCGAGCGGGTCGGACGTCACCGTCGTGTTCATCGACGTCCAAGACTCGCGCATGGTGTTCAGCTTCCAGGCCACCGTGTCGCCGGCGAACGAGAAGGCGTTCGCCGATGGTGTAGCCGCGCTGATGCACAAGATCGTCGCGGGCGCCGGTGAGGAGCGGGACATTCGGGGTGCCGTGGAAGACCCCGCTGCGAAGGCGTTGCGCGAGAAGCTGCAGCGGGAGGCGCTGTCGGCCTCGCTGTCGGACCTCGAGGGCGATCTTGACGCGATGGCGCGCACCGTCGTCGAAGGCGAGCTCGAGAACCCTCGGCTGACGAAAGACGACCTCTCGCGGAAGTACACCGGCTCGGACGAGGCGAAGCCGTGGGATCGGGTCGACATGTCCGAGGCCGAGTACCTCCGGTATCGGAACAGCGGCAAGGACCTCGCGACGTGGCGGAGCCTGAAGCAGGGGCGCCTCGCGCGCGTAGTCATCAGCGCCGAAGTCGGGCCGTCGGGCGGCCCGTTTTCCCAACAGTTCGACGGGCGCTGGGGGCTGAACGGCACCACGCTCGACCTGCAAGAAGTCGAGGAGTTCCAGGAGGTCGAGAACGGCGCCGCGATCGCGGCTGGCGGCGAGCTCGCGGTCGGCGTGCACCCCTGGTTTGACGTGGGCGTCGGGTTCCTTTGGCGGACGGGTCACTACATCTACCGGTTCAACCAGGAGGTCGAAGGCCAGGTGCCGATCGAGCCTGACGAGACCTACGTCCGCGCTCCGATCACGGCGACGATGAGCAGCACGGAGATCGTCGGTCGGGTGCGGTTCGTGCCGATGTCGACGTACCCGTACCGTCCGTTTGCCCAGGTCGGCATCGGCGCCTGGAAGGGCACCTCGCTGGACAAGATCGTGGAGCCGCCGAGGTACATCGAACCGCTCGGGACCCCCGCCGCGACGTTCCTCGAGCTCGCGGCTGGCGGCGAGCTCGATACATCCAAGGTCATCACCCTTTTCGGGTCCGTTCAGCTGCAGGTTCCCTTGGCCGGCGACTTCGTTCAGGAATACCAGGAGGGGCCCCCGACCATTGTGAACCGCGCGCAAGCCGACGGTCCCCGAGGTGGCGGTGCCGAGCTCCTGCTCGGGGTGCGTGCGAGGTTGGGTCCCCTGCTCAAGTTCGACAAGGGGCCCAAGGGTTACGACGAAGACGCGGCAGAGCCTGGAGAGGAACCGGAACCATGAGCGAAGACCAGTACGGCGGATACGTTACGGACATCGAGTACACCTGGGGTTTCTACCCCGAGATCGGCCCCGTCATGTTGAACTGGATCGCGGCGAGCGCCGGGCATTCGCCCCGCCCGCTGGATCGCGAGTTCACGTACCTGGAGCTCGGCTGCGGCAACGGTGTCACCATCAACGTGAACGGAGCCGTTCACCCGAAGGGCAAGTTCTACGGCGTTGACTTCATGCCGCAGCACGTCGTGAACGGCCAGAACATGGCTGACAACGGCGGCCTGACGAACGTGAAGATCATCCGGTGCGGCTTCCAGGACTTCGTGCGGGACCACGGCGACCTCCCCAAGTTCGACTTCATCACGCTGCACGGCATCCTCACTTGGGTAAAGACCGAGTACCAGGAAGCGATCATCGACATCATCGACAAGATGCTCGTCCCGGGCGGCATCGTGTACGTGTCGTACAACTGCTACCCTGGCCAGTCCCTGAGCGAGCCCGTGCGCAAGATGATGATCGAGTACACCAAGGGCATGCAGGGCGAAAGCCGAAAGAAGGCCCAGGCAGGCATCGGCTTCGTCGAGAAGCTGCTCGAGGTCAACCCGCGCGCGTTCATGCACGGCGACCGCGTCAAGAAGCTGATCGAGAAGCTCAAGAAGTCGCCTCCGAACTACATCGTCCACGAGTACTTCCACGAGTACTGGTACCCGTTCTGGTTCACGGACGTCGCTGAGCGGTTCAGCCGCGCCGGCTTGAACTACGTCGGCTCGGCAACGCTCCAGCGCAACATCGTCGACCTGAACCTCAACGAGGCGCAGCGCAAGCTGCTCGGGCCGATCTCCGACGTGGTCAAGCGCCAGCAGGTGCAGGACTTCATGCTCGACGAGCAGTTCCGTCGCGACGTGTTCGTGCGCGCCTCCACCGTGCAGATCCCCCGCGACCCGCTCAAGATCCCTGGCCTGCTCGACCTTCGCATCGGCACGATGCGCGCCGAGAAGGAGATCGAGCGCGAGGTGAAGGTGCCCGCCGGCACGGTCCGCTTCAAGCGCGAGTTCGACGACAAGATCATCGCGAAGCTCTGTACGGGCAACCACACCGTGCGGGACTTCCTGAACGACCCCGCGTTGACGGAGCGCCCGCCGCTCGGCATCGCGCAGGTGATTCAGCTGCTCATGGCGACGCGCCAGGCGTGGCCCATGGCCGACGCCCAGCCCGAGGTTCCCGAGAACGTCGGTGAACGCACCGACCTGAAGTGGGAGATCCCGTCGCAGTGGAACCGCGTCACCATCGGTCAGCGCATCGCGGGCGGCAACGTGCGCAACATCGCAGCACCCGTGGCCGGCACCGGCCTGCCGCTGTCGATGCTCGAGGCGTGCCTCCTCGACGGGCTCGCAAACGCGGGCATGGGCGGCGCTGTCGACTATGCCAACAAAGAGCTCGAGCGCCGCAAGCGCCTGCTCGTGATCAACAACAAGACGATCGAGCGCGGCGACGAGCAGACCAAGGTCCTTACGGACGAACTGGAAGTGTTCAAGACCGAAAAGCTCGCCAAGTTCATCAAGCTTGGCGTGATCAAACCCGTATAAGTGCTGCAGCCTTCTGAGGGCGTCGTGACGATCGAACGTGAAGTGAAGACCTGGTTCAGCCCCAACGTGCAGCGCGAGATGGGGGTCGCGAGGTTCGGCTTCTTCGGTAAGCCCGTGATCCTCTTCCCGACTGGGGGAGGGGACTTCCTGGATGCCGAGCGCTTCCTCATGGTGAAGGCGCTCGATCCGCTGATCCGTGCGGGGCGCATCAAGCTGTACCTCGTGGACAGCGTGTGCAAGGTGACGTGGGCGAGCCGTGACGCGACGCCCCAGCAGAAGTCATCGCTGCAGGCGAAGTACGACAACTACCTCGTCAACGAGCTGCTGCCGTATATCAAGGCGGACTGCGGCGGAACCGACCAGAAGTTCGCCGCGACGGGCGCTTCCATGGGCGGCTACAGCGCGCTCACGGCCGTCTCCAAGCACCCGGACTGGTTCGACCTGATGGTCGGCATGAGCGGCACGTACGTGAACGACCGCCGCATGAACGGCCACTGGGACGAGGATTACTACTACAACGCGCCGCACCAGTTCCTGCCGCGCCTTGCAGAGGGCCAGCAGCTCGAGAACCTGCGCAAGGCGATGTTCGTGCTCGCCCGCGGGGAGTCATGGGAGAACCCTGACTATATCGATCACATGGCGCCGATCCTCCGGAAGAAGCGCATCCCGCACCGGGTCGAGATCTGGCGCGATCCCGCAGGCCACGACTGGCCGACGTGGCGGACGATGCTGCCGCTGTTTCTGAACCGTCTGGCGCGCTGAGCTACTGCGGGCGCACCTTGTGCATCTCGCTCTCGATGATGTCGGGGTGCGGGATCACGACGTCGGCCGGCTCGGCGGCGGGCCCCACCTTCATGATCTCCAGCGTGCCGTTGTCATAGGCGTTGAGCTTGTCCTCGATCACGCCGCCGCCGTGCGTGACACCGCTGCTCGATCCGTACGGGCTCGCTTTGATGCGGGCGAGCAGGTCGCGCTGTTTGGCTTCGAGCGCGTCCCAGCCTTCCTTCGTCGAGTTCCGACGCATGTTTCGCAGCTCACCGAACATCGCCTCCACCTCGGCGATCAGGGCGTCGGCTTGGGGATCTCCGCGGTGCGTGGTGAGCTCCATGCGGACCTCAGACCAGCCGGGTCCCGTCTGCCGGGCGGCGTTGGCTTCGGGCGTGGAGAGCCGCGCGGTGATGGCCTCCCGGTCGCTCAGAGGGAGCAGCGGCTCCTCAAGTGGCGCCGATGGCTCGGTGGTGCCCGCCGTGCCTGGAGCGCCGAGGTTGCGGCCATCGGGGTCGCTCGGCGCGACAAAGCCGGGCCCGTCGAGCTTGGCTCCGGCGCGCTCGGTGATGGCGCCACCCGTGTCCGGGCGCGCCAACAGGAGCAGTCCCAGCGCCACCCCAACGACGACCACCCCAGCGATTGCCCAACGGTTCAAAGGTCCCTCCTGCGGATCAAAACGATCTTCCAACCTGCTTAGCCGATCAGACCCCGAGGAGCATCGGGAGGTTCCCTCTTGACCACGGGATCTCCGCAATGATCTCCTAGCTTGCCGGGAGGGAGACCATGGGACCGAAGGGACCGTTCGCATGAAGCCGATTTTGAAGTGGGCCGGTGGAAAATCCAGGCTCGCCCCCCAGATCTGCGCGGCCTTCGGCGGTCCCTGCGAAGGGACGTGGTTCGAACCGTTCGTCGGATCGGCCGCGGTGTTCCTGTATCGGCGCGCCAAAAACAAGCTCGGCCGCGCGGTCCTGTCCGACGTCAACCCGAAGCTGATGGCGATGCACATCGCGATGCGCGACGACGTGGACGGGGTGATCCGCGCGCTCGAACGGTTGCCGTCGAAGGACTGGCGCGAGCGCTACTACGAAGTCCGCGAGGCGTTCAACGACGGACCGCACGAGGGGCCTGAACATGCGGCGCGCTTCGTGTGGCTCAACCGCGCTGGATTCAACGGGTTGTACAGGGAGAACCGCCACGGGACGTTCAACGTGCCGCTCGGCAGCTACACCAAGCTCACGTTGCCCGAACCGGCGCTGTTCTGGCGCATCCACCAGCTGCTGCAGGGCGTGGAGCTGGTCGTGTGCGGGTTCGAAGAGCTGATGTCGCGGGCCGGGCCGAAAGACCACGTGTACTGCGATCCTCCGTACGTGCCGCTGTCTGCGACCGCGAATTTCACGGGCTACGCGAAGGGGCCCTTCGGTCCGGTCGAGCAGCTCGCGCTCGCCGATCATGCCCATCGGGCGGCGCTGGTCGGGGCCAAGGTGGTGCTGTCGAACCACGACCTGCCGGTGGTTCGCGACGAGCTGTACAACGCTGTCCGAGGGTTCGAGGTGTACGCATCGCCGCTCGTTTCGCGCGCGATCAGCCGCAACGGGGCGGATCGGAAGGCGGTCGCCGAGGTCATCGCGGCGATCGGTCCGGAGACCGCGGTGGCGTTCGCTTCGCCGGTGAAGGTCGTGCGCGCGGCGTAGTCGTCAGTTCCAATCGCCCGGCATCAGGCCGCGCCCGTTGTACATGCGCAGCGGGTCCATCGCGTTGGAGCCGGTGAAGTACTCGTCGTTGAAGCCCGGACCGTCGGTGGTGCCCGTGCCGTTGCACGAGAAGTAGTCCATGCCGATGCGGTTGCCCGCGTCGTCGGTGACCCAGCCCTGGAAGATGACGTTGTGGCCGCTGCCGCTGCGGCGCCAGAACTGGATGAAGTCGCCGGGACGCCAATCGTCGAAGCTCTCGACGGTGACGCCGAGCCCGGTGTTTTCGAACGCGATCGACGCGCCGGGGCCGTCGAGCTCGCGAACGTACCAGTCGGTCCGCATGTCGAGCACGTCACCGTAGGACAGCCCGTTTAGATCGTCTCCCGTGCCGCCGGTGGAGAGGTCGTACTCCTGCCACGCGCGGTAGTAGATCTCCCAGGTGAGACCCACGCAGTAGCAGGACGAGAACCCGCGGTCCTCGGCCACGAGGTCGCCCTGGTAGTACAGGTCCCGCGTGTTGCCCGGCCATCCGCCGGTGGACGGCCAGTAGTAGTCGATCGACGAGTCCGTCGGGTACGTGTCGACCAGCGACTGTACAATGCCGTTGAAGTCGGACGGCGGCGCGGTGGCGCCCGACTCGACCGTGACCGCGATGGTGTCGACGGAGACCTCGTTCCCGTCGGCGTCGGTGCCGTGGGCTTCGATCGAGCGCGCGTAGCCGGTGCCGCTGAATCGGTACGTGAGCACCTGGCCGGGGGCGACGTGGCCGAGCGACCAACCGTCCGCGAGCAGCTCGACGTCGACGACGTCGTCGGACGCTTCCACCGAGAATTGCACAGGGTTGGTGGGATGGCTGCCGTCGATCGGGCTCACAAGGTTCACGAAGCCCTGTTCGGAGCCGTCGAGCACGCGCACGGCGACGTCGTCGTGGGAGAGCTCGTTCCAATCGGTATCGTAGGCGACGACTTCCACCCTGCGTCGACCGGCGCTCGCGGTGAGGTTGATGCTTGCGTTGCGCGCGTCGACCTGCGCCGCCTCGACGCGGCCGTCGACGGAGACCTGGAGCCAGCGCACGTCGTCGCCGCGCGTCCAGGTGACCGCGAAATCGGACGTGACGGACTCGCTGTCCACCGGCGACGTGATGCGCACCGTGCTCGCGTCTCCGAAGTTGTCCTCGCCCTCGACGGCGCCGGGCGGCGTGCGTACGTCGGGGGCATCGGCTGCTTGAGGTGTGCAGGCAGCCAACCACAACGACACGAGCATGGGACCTCCGCCGAGCCATCCGGTTACAGCGGCAGGGTCGTCGGAGCAACGCGGCGAAAGCTCGCGTAAGGAGTTTTTTATGGCCGAAGTGAAGCCCCCGGTGAAGCGCGGAAGCGTGTCGCGTGCCACGTACGTGCTGCTCGGCATCACGGTCGCCGGCATGATCGCGTTCGTCGCGCTGCTCGGGGTCACGGTGTACCTCGTGAACAAGGCGGAGCGCGGCGAGGTGACGGAGGGCACGTGGCTGCGCGTGCACCTGGCCGGAGGCATCGGCGATGGTCCACCGGCGGCCGACCTGTTCGCGGAGCCGGGGCAGACGCCGCCCATCCCGACGGAGGTCGCCCGCGCGATCCGCAAGGCGGGCACGGATGAGCGGATCAGCGGCCTGTACTTGGATTTGGACGCACCCCGCATGGGGTGGGGCGTGACGCGGGAGGTCCGTGACGCGATCGTCGCGTTCCGAGAGTCGGGCAAGCCGTGCGTGACCTATTCCCAGGGCTACATGACGCAGGACTATTACCTCGCGTCCGCGTGTGATCGCGTCGTGGTCGCGCCCTCGGGCGTCGCGATGGTGAGCGGCATGGAGGTGTCGGTCACGTACTACAAGGGCACGTTCGACTGGCTCGGCATCCAGCCGGACTTCGAGCACGTGGGCGACTTCAAGACGGCGACCGAGCCCTACACGCTGACGGGCCCGTCGGAGCCTGCGATCAAGTCGTACGATTACCTGCTGGACGGCATCTGGAGCGTTGTCATCGCGGACATGGCGAAGAGCCGGGCCCGCACGCCCGAAGAGATTCAGGCCGTCGTAGACGCGCTCCCGCTGTCGCCCGAGGCCGCGCTCACGTCGGGTCTCGTCGACGCCATCGCGTACCCCGACGCGGTGGTCGCGAACCTCGCGGACGTGAAGTCCGCCGACTGGGCCACCAAGCTCGCCGCGCTGCCCGTGGACGACCCCGACAAGACCGACGAAGAGGTGTTCGAGGCGCAGTTCACCAAGATCAGCGAGTACGTGAAGGAGATCCGCGCGGACGATGCCGGCCAGGACAACCAGATCGCGGTGGTGTACGCGGAGGGGCCGATCGTGAGCGGCTCGGGCGGCGGAGGCCTGTTCTCGGATGCAGCCCTTGCGGACGGCGCGTTCAGCGACTGGATGCAGACGATCCGCGAAGACGACGACATCAAGGCCGTGGTGCTGCGGGTGAACAGCCCGGGCGGTTCGGGCCTCGCGTCGGACAACATGTGGCACGACATCGAGCGCGTGCAGGCCGCGGGCAAGCCCGTCGTGGTGAGCATGGCGAACTACGCGGCGTCGGGCGGCTACTACATCGCGTGCAGCACCGACTGGGTGGTCGCGGAGCCCACCACCATCACGGGGAGCATCGGGGTGCTCGGCGGAAAGCTCGCGTTGAGCGGCGCTTATACGAAGGTCGGCCTGTCCGAGTACACGTGGAAGCGCGGCGCCAATGCGGACATCTTCTCGGAGACGCAGCCGTTCTCCGAGGCCGGCCGCACGGCGTTCAAAGGCTACCTCGAGTCGTTCTACAAGGACTTCGTGGGTCGCGTGTCGGAGGGCCGCAAGAAGTCGTTCGACGACGTCCACGCCGTGGCGCAGGGCCGCGTCTGGACGGGCGACCAGGCAAAGGAACGAGGCCTCGTCGACGAGATCGGCGGGCTCGACGTCGCGCTGAAGAAGGCCGCCGAGCTCGCGAAGCTCGATGCCTACGGTGTCCGCAAGCTGCCCGAGCAGAAGGACTTCTTCACGACGCTGCTCGAGGGCATGGAGCAGGCGAAGCAACCGGAGATTGCGCTGCCGCCTGGGTTTGACGCGCAGGCGGACGCGGTGATGGACGTGATGCGGTTGAAGGTGATGCTCGGCGACGACGGCGTGTTGGCCGTGCTTCCCGGGGATCTCGAGGTTCGGTGACGGGTCGGCGGGCGTGCGTACGTCGTGCTATCATGTACGTACGTGAGGGGATCCGATGCGAATTACCGCTACCAAGCTCCGGGCCGACATCTACAACGTGCTCGATCGCGCGATCGACAGCGGCGAGGCGGTCGAGATCGAACGGAACGGTCACGTGTTGCGGCTCGTCCCCCCGGCCAAGGCCTCGGTGTTTGACCGCCTGATGCCGCACCCGGGAACGATCGTGGGCGATCCCGACGACCTCGTGCACCTCGACTGGTCCCACGAGTGGAAGCCGTGACCCACCTGGACACGCACGTCGTCGTCTGGCTCTACGAAGGCGACGCGTCGAAGTTCCCGAA
This sequence comes from Pseudomonadota bacterium, assembly GCA_947505245.1. Classification (GTDB taxonomy): domain Bacteria; phylum Myxococcota_A; class UBA796; order UBA796; genus SYKL01. The sequence goes on from CANNIZ010000005.1 coordinate 28,114, forward strand.
GGCCGTGCGGAAGCGCCTGGATGCGGGACCCCTCGCGGTGTCGCCGCTCGTCGAGCTCGAGCTGCAATACCTGTTCGAGATCGGCCGCATCACGGTCGCCGGACCCGACATCGTCGGTCACCTCCGCGACCGGATCGGTCTCACGGTGCTCGACACGCCCTTCCCAACCGTCGTGCGCCACGCGACCCCGCTGGGTTGGACGCGGGACCCCTTCGACCGGCTGATCGTCGCGACGTCGGCGGCGGAGGATGCGCCGCTGCTGACACGCGACGAGGTGATTCGGAAACACCACGCGCTCGCCCGCTGGGGCTAGCCGAATCCGGAGCTTGATGGCGCTACGAGGTCGCCGCGCTTCGCGCCAGCATCAGGTCACAGATTCGAACAGGGCGCGGAGCTCGGCGCCGTCGAGCGCCTTGATGAAGCCGCCTTCGTCCCCGATGGCCGCGTCCGCGAGGGCCTTCTTCGCTTCCTGGAGCTCGAGGATTCGCTCTTCGACGCTCTCTTCGGCGACGAGACGCAAGCTCACGACGGGCCGTGACTGGCCGATGCGATGTGCGCGGTCCGTGGCCTGTTGCTGCACGGCGGGGTTCCACCACGGGTCGAGGTGAACGACGTAGTCGGCGGCGGTGAGGTTGAGACCGGTGCCGCCGGCCTTGAGCGAGAGCAGGAACACGGGCGGCCCGGTGGGCGACTGGAACTCGTCGATCGCCCCCTGGCGGTCTCGCGTGCCGCCGTCCAGGCGCGTCCACTTGATGTTCAGGCTCTTGAGGCGGATCTCCACGCGGTCCAACAGGCTCGTCCACTGGCTGAAGATCAGCATCTTGTGGTCTTCGCTGATGATCTCGATCAGCAGCTCTTCGAGGCGGTCGAGCTTGCCAGACGGGGCGCCCACGCCCGCGTCGCCGGGCAGCAGCGTCGGGTCGCAGCACACCTGCCGCATCCGCAGCAGGGCCTCGAGGATCTGCATCGTGGCCTTGTTCTCGCCCTTGTCGTTGATCGCCTTCTGGACGTCTTCGCGCGCGGCGAGGCGCACGGCGTCGTACACGTCGCGCTGCTTCTGGCTCATCTCGCAGCGGACGATCATGTCGGTGAGCGGCGGCAGCTCTTTCGCGACCTGCTGCTTCAGGCGACGGAGGACGTAGGGCTTGACCCGCTTGCGCAGCGCGTCGCGAGCGCCTGCGTCGCCGTTCTCGATCGGGCGGGCGAACCGCTGGCGGAACGCGTCGAGGCTGCCGAGGAAGCCGGGCATGAGGTACCGGAACAGGCTCCACAGCTCTTCGAGGCGGTTCTCGACGGGCGTACCGGTCATGCACAGGCGGTGGCGGGCGCGGAGTTCGCGCGCGGCCTTCGCGGTCTGGCTGTCCGGGTTCTTGATCGCCTGGGCTTCGTCGAGGATCGCGTACATCCACTCGTGCTGCTTGAGCAGGTCTGCGTCCAGGCGAAGCAGCGCGTAGCTGGTAAGCACGAGGTCTGCGTCGGCGTCGAGCTTGCGGCCAGGCCCGTGGTAGAGGCAAACGCGCAGCTCGGGCGCGAAGCGTTCGGCCTCACGCATCCAGTTGCGCAGCACCGAGGTGGGCGCGACGACGAGGCTCTTGCCACCTGCGTCGACGATCGCCGCGAGGGCCTGAATCGTCTTCCCGAGGCCCATGTCGTCGGCGAGGATGCCGGAGAGATCGACAGCGCGGAGGAACCGCATCCAGCGCACGCCGCCTTCCTGGTACGGACGGAGCTTGTCGTCGAACACCGCGGGTAGGGGCCGGTCATCGACCTCGACGTTGCCCTCGAGGAACATGCGCAGGCGCTTGAGCTCGGGCGGGACGTCCGCCTTCGTCTCTTCCATGAGCTCGACGAGCGCGGCCGTGGCCTTGCGATCGACGCGTCCAGTGCCGTCTCGGGCCTCGAGGATCTCGCGCAGCAGTCCGCCGTGGAGCGACAACCAGTTGGCGGGCAGCGGAGCGTAGCCGCCGTCCATCAGCGGCACGAGCGATCGGGACGACGCCCACGCGGCGAGGACGTCGCGCGGATCTGCGCGACCGGCGTGGCTCTGGAATTCGATCTCGAGCTCCCAGTCTTCGCCCTTGGCGCGCACTTCCAGCTTCGGGACGAGCTCGGAGTCGACGACCTTGAACCGCGCAGGGCTGACCTGCCCGTCCACGGGGCCCTCGTGTTCGCTGAGCTTGTCGCGGAGGAACGCGGCGGCCTTGTCAGGTGGGAGGACCTGCGCGTAGCCGACCGGGATGCCGACGTGCTGCTCGAACCGGCCGACGACGGTGCGCTCTTTCGCGAGATCGCGCGCGGGGATGACGCGACCGAGGGCCTTCAGGTTGCCGGCTTCGATGACGGCGATGGCCGGGTCGCCGTAGACGAGGTCCGCCTTGACGAACAGGCCGCCGTCGCGCTCGTCGAGCGTGACGCGAACGCGGGGATCGAGCGCGCCGGGCGGGGGCAGGCGGTCCGTGTCCACGATCACGTCGATTCGCTCGCGCAGGCGGGGCAGGTAATCGCCGACGAGCCGCCCGACTTCGGGAGGATCGAAGTGCACGCCCTTCGCGAGCAGCTTTCGCTGTTCCGGCAGCAGATCGCCGTGGGACGTGGGCCTTAGCGTGTCGCGCACGCGCGCGGCGCCGCGGAACAGGAAGTCGATGCCGGGCGGGCGGACGAGCGACACCTTGAACCCGGTGCCCTCTTCGACGACCTTGACGACGAACCGCATCGGCTCGCAGATCGGGCGGATCGGCTCGCCGTCCAGGGTGGCTGGCGCGTCGTCGGGGATGAGCGACAACACACGCCGCAGCGCCTCGGGCGACAGCGGGCCGCGCGGCTGCCGGACGAGGAGCGACTCGATGCGCGCGTCGGCGGGCGTGGCGTGGACGCGCTCGTCTACGAGCAGCCCTCCGAGCGGCTCCTCGCGGCCGTCGGGCCAGCGGATCTTGCGGTCGACTTCAAGCGACGAGCCGTCCACGGTGCGAAACGCGTACGAGAGGCGGACCTGGTATTCGCGGCGCGGCATCGGGAGCGGGCGCCCCGACGCGCTCGTGCGCGCGACCGAGCCGCTCGGCGCATCTGTGTGGACGTGGGCCATCGCGATCGCGGCTGCACACACGTGAACGCACGGGGCCGGCAGGCTGCAATCGCAGCCCCAGTCTTCGTCGTTCGGCCAGAGGTAGACCTCGTTCGAGATCGGCCGCCCGACCACTTTCACGCGCAGGTGAATCTCGTCGCCGTCGTCGGACAGGCCTTCGACCGCCCCTTCGCGGGCGAGCTTTACCGCGGCCGTCCACGCCCGCTCATCAGCAGCGGCGCGCACGGCATCGTAGAGGGCTTTGGTGGACTGGACCGACATCAATCCCGTGCCTTAATCGGTTGGCCGTCGGCTGTCGTTTGATCTGGTCACGCTGGCTGGGCGAATTTCATTCGGAACCGCTCGACGTCGCCGTGACGGGCGGCGGACGCAGCGCGAGGCACCTTGTCGAGCCAGCGGATCGCCCCGTGCAAGGTACGCGACAGCGTGTTCGGTGCTGAGCCGTCTCCGTTGCCGAAGCGCGCGAGGAAGTCGGGCTTCGCCATCGCGACGAGGGCCCCCTTCGGAACCCAGTCGAGCGCCGAGGCCGCGATCAGGAAGTTCAGCAGGTTCGGTTCGGGCTTGAGGAACGGCTTTCGGTACACCTGGTTGATCTCGTCGACGAGCAGGCCCTCTGCGCGTGCGCGGTCGTTGAGCGCTGTACCGGGGAACAGGCAAAGGGACCCGATCGCGAGCGTGAACGGCCGGGGCAGGGAGAGCAGCAGGTTGATCGTCTGCTGGACCGACTCCGACGACTCCCACGGAACGTCGGTGATCACGTGGTAGCGAGGGGCGACGAGCTTCCCGGCGGCCCAGTATTCGTGCAGCAGCTCGGCGGCGCGGCGTACCTGAGGTTCGGTTTCGGTTCGTTGAAACAGCTTCTTGACCTCGTCGCTGCCGGACTGAACGCCCATCTCGCAGTAGACGAGACCGGATTTCACGAGGCGATCGAGCTTCGGGCGCGTGAGGGTGGACGGGCTCGTCTGGCAGTGCCACGGCAGTCCGACGCGCTGTTCGTATTTCGTCGCGAATTCCTCGAGCCACTCGGGCTTCGTCGCGAAGAACGTGTCGTCGAATTCGTAGATCGCGCCGAGGAACGGGTACCGGGCCACGAGCCATTCGAGGTGCTGGATCGTGGATTCGGCGGACCGCCTGCGCATCCGCGTCTGGGCGCTGCTCGCGCAGTACGTACACTTGTGAGGGCAGCCGCGCGTGGCCATGATCCGCACGCCGATGCGCTGTTCGCCGTCGAAGTGCGGCAACCGCGGCAGCACGCGGTACATCATCTCCGTCGACATCGGCACGATGTGGTCGGCGTCGTCGACGAAGTGGCCCTCCGTGTCCATGTCCGGCCACGGCAACGCCTCGAGGTCTGGCACCTCGGGCGCCTCGCCGTTGTCGACTACCGCGTCCCGGGTCCGCGCCCAGATGCCTGGCACGGTGGTGAGGTCGCCGCCGGACTCCTTTCGGGAAAGCCACTCAGCGAACGCGATCTCGCCCTCGCCGACGCACACGTAGTCGGCGATCCGGATCGACGTCTCGGGCCGCAGCGACGGGTGGGTACCCCCCCAGATCACGGGCTTGCCGAGGCGCTCCTGGACCGCGCGGGTGAGCTGGACGCCGCGGTCGTAGTACAGCGACATGAACGACACGCCGACGACGTCCGCGTCCCGGCAGATCGCGAGCACGTCGTCGACGAGCGTGTCCGGGTACCGGTACACGAAGCTCGCGTCGAACTGGTTGCGCTTCACGGAGCCGCGCAGGAACACGATGGAGACGCGGTGACCGAGCAGGCGCAGCGTGGACGCGAGCTGACGTGGCCCGAACGACACGCAGTCGGGAGGGTTCGGCGAGAGCAGGACGATGGAGAGGCCCATGGGTCGACTCTATCCGCCCACGTGGAGACTGAGCGCGCGAAGGTGGTCCGAGCTCACCCCGCAGCAGCCGCCGATCCAGCCGCTGTTGCCGTCGACAGCAGCCTCGAGCGCGGGCATCGGGTCCTCGCCGGGAAGCGCGCCGGGCTTCGCCCACACGGGCCGCGGCCACCGCCGCGCGACGGTCACGGCCGCGAGCGCGCCGCGCACGCCGTCGCCGCAGTTGTAGCCGACGACGTCCGCGCCGGCGCTGGTGAGCCGGCGGAACGCCTCGAGCAGCGCGGTCCCATCATAGGTTCGGCCCGCGCGCGTCGGAGCCACCGACGCCACGATCGGACCGTTGCGCCGCTCGAGCCGCGCGACAGCGGCGACCATCGCGACCCCTTCGTCGAGGTTCATGATCGACTCGATCACGAGCCCGGTCACGGCGTCGTGCGACCACAGGCGCTCGGCGATGGCGGCGACGCTGGCGTCGTCATCGGGGAGCGGACCGCGGCCGGGCTCTGTGCACGGGCCGAGCGAGCCCCACACGGCCGCACCGGCGGACGCAGCGAGCGCGACGGCGCGATCGACGTGCTCCTCCCACCGGGGCTCGCGATCGGGGAGGGTGCGAAACGTCGCGGTCAGCACGATGCGAGCGCCGGCGTCGACGAAAACGCGGTGCACCGCTGCGACCTCGTCGGGGTGGTCCCACACCCAGGTGTCTGCGGCGACGCCGACGGGGAGTCCACGCGCCTGCAGCGCGGTGCCGAGCCCGCCGTCGACGAGGATCACGGCCGCCCCAGGCGGCGCGATACCCGTTCCGCGACCGAGGCGACGTGCGGCGACCCGACGAGCCAGGCGGCAGCGCCATAGACGAGACCCGCGACGACGGCCGCGACGAGGAGCGGCGCGCGGGACAGCGAAAACAGGCTCGCCGCCATCACCAGCGACGCGGCGCAGGTGCGCAACACGTCGGCGACGACGGGTCGGGCGAGCCCGCCAGCGCGCCGGTCGAGCAGCGCGAACAGCAGCGCGACCTCCGCTGTCGAGGCCAGCGTGTGTGCGAGCGCGATGCCGAGGACGCCGAGGTGCGCTGGCGTCGCGACGACGATCGAGAACGGAACCCGCAGCGCGAGCACGGCGAGCGAGGCCCCGAGCGGCGAGCGGGCGTCGCCCCACGCATACAGCGTGGGCACGAGCAGGCGATGCAGCGCCATCGCGACCCCGCCGAGCGCGTAAACGACCACGATCGCCCCGACCGCGGCGGTGTCGGTGGCGGAGAACGCCCCGCGCTGAAACAACAGCCGGACGGCGTCGTCAGCGCGGAAGAACAGGCCGATCGACACGGGCGCCACGAGGAACGCGACCAGGCCGATGCTCGTCACCGCGGACCGGCGCCCGTCATCCAGTCGACCCTCTGCGACGGCGGACGCGGTGGTGGCGAGGGCCGCCGCCGCCACGGAGCCAGCGAACAGGTGCATCGGCAGCTGAATCACGCGGAGCGCGTAGGTGACGTGGGACACGGCGCCGTCACCGAGGCGCGCGGCGAGCTGGAGGTCGACGAGGTTGCTCGCTTGTACCGCGATGATGCCGGTCAACGCGGGCAAGACGAACGTGAGCAAGGTCGAAAGGTCGGGGTGCCGGAGCACGAGCGACGGGCGCCAGCCGGCCCCCCACAACGTCGGAAGCTGCGTCGCCACCGACCCGAACCCGCCGAGCGTGGTCGCGATCGCGATCCCGACGATTGGGGCCACGCCGAGCGTTGTCCACAGAGGGCCTGGGAGCAGGCACGCCAACAGGACGGTCGCGTTCACCATCGCGGGCGCTGCGACAGCGGTGACGACGCGACCTTTGACGGTGAGCGACGCGCCGATCGCGGACGCCAGGGCGAGGCCCACGAGGAACGGGGTGCTTACCTGGACGAGCGAGGCGGCCAGCGCGGCCTTCTCCGGCGGAAAACCGGACGCGACCACCGTGACCCAGGCGGAGGGGAACAGCACCGCCGACAGCGCCACCACACCCGAGCCACAGGTGAGCCAGAACAACGCCGCGTTCAAGAACCGCCAACCCTCGGCGTCACCTCGCTCGGCCGCTGACCTCGCGAACACGGGGATGAACGCGTGTGCGAACGCGCCCTCGGCGAACACGTCGCGAAACAGGTTCGGGACGCGCAGCGCGGCGTTGAGCGCGTCGGCTTCAGGTCCGGCCCCGAACGCACCCGCGAAAGCGATCTCCCGCAACACCCCCGAGGCGCGTACGAACGCGTTCGCGATCGTGGCCGCGAGCACGCGCATCCCCGCGGGCCTCGGCTCCGTCAGTGAAACGTCTCGTCCCGTCCACCCGGCAGGACCTGCAGGTTTCGCAGGTCGCGCTCGAGCTTCTTGCCCTTTCCGACCAGCTGGCGTCGCCGCGCGCCCGGCCCGACGAGGAACCACCACACCATCACGCCTACCCACACGCCGAAGTCGTCCGCCGCCATCATCGAGTGATCGCCGAGCAGGATCAGCGCGTTGACGGCGCCCGTACCCCACGCGATCACCTTGCCGGGGATTGGGAACACGAAGTTCCAGCGGATCACGCCCTCAGGGTTTGAAAGGCCGAACAGGGTGATGAGCGCGACGGACAGGCCATGCCAGCCCATGGCGGGCGCAGACGCGAACCCTACGGCGCCGAGCAACCCCGCCACGACGGTGCCGCCGACGACCGCGGCCGCGAGCACCTGCATCCGTTGGCGAAGATCGAACGACGATACGACCTGGGGTGCCAGGAAATAGATCAGCAACAGGTCGAACAGCAGCCGCATCACGGGCTGTGATCCGAGGCCTTGCACGAAGTACCGGGTCACGACCTGCCAGGGCATCGCGATCGGGTCGTACCAGGCCAGGACGACGTAGAACGCCGTGCCGAACAGGTTCGCTGCCGCGACTTCCACCAGGTACAGCGCCACCAGGGCCACCAGGATGTTCCGAAGCCAGGGCGGAACTGGTGGCAGGCCGAACGTCTCGACGCGGGCGGGCTGCTTTGCCATTCTTGGGGGGTAACACAGTTCCCGTCAACGTTGTTAGGACGCCCCCCAGTGCGATACAAGGGCAGCGTCGGAGGGCACGGTGGGGAAGATCGAGATCGTAGCGCTGGAAGGGCCGCTCCAGGGCGACCGTATCGATCTGCCCGAGTCCGGCAGTCTCATCTTCGGGCGGTCTCGCCGGGGTGTTCAGCTGCAGGACGCGCAGGTGAGCCTCGAACACGCAGAGATCACGCGCACCGGCGGCCGGTTCGCGATCACGGATCTCGGGTCGATCACGGGCACGTTCGTGAACGGTCGGAAGCTCGGGCGCGAGTCCGCGTCGGTCTCGGTCGGTACCACGATCAAGATCGGCGACTCGTTGTTTCGGGTGGAAGAGCCGGTAAAGAGCCGTGCGTGGATCATTGGGCTGTTGGTCGCAGTCGTGTTCATCCTCGGCGTTGTCGGGTGGGCGGGCGTTCAACTCGCGGCGCCGGTCACCTACGACCCCACCCTCACGTGGACCAAGCCCGTGCCGCAGGGGGGCGGGAAGTCCGACGCGGCGATCAAGATCCCCATCGCGTTCATCCGCGCTGAAGGCTTGGACGACACGAACGTCGCGATTCATCGCGTGACGGACTTCGACGAGGACGGCGCGGGTGAGCTTTGGCTGATCACCCCCGAGGAGGAGCTGGTCGTTCAGCTCAACGGCGGCGCGTGGTCCATCCTCGGGCGCTTGCCGAAGGGCTGCGTGGACCTCTCGGAAGGCTTCGGGTATCCCGAACTGCGCTGCCTGAGCGGCGACATCTGGGTGTTTCGCAATGGCCAGTACCGCCTCGGTCAGAGCGGAGGAACGACGGTTTGGGTCGATTGGCAACCCCCCGCCGACAAGCAGGGGAAGGTGCCGCCAAAGGCCGCGGCGCCGCTGCCGTTTCGCGTCGGGTTCACCGACAATGAAAAGCTCACCGGCTTCCTTCAGGTGCGTGGCATCGAAGACCCGGTTCATTACCTGATCTGCGAGAACTTCTTCCCGGGCCTGGCAGCGCAGGTGCTCACCGACTCGGGCACCATCGAGCAGCTCGATTATGGCTGCATCAAGGAGCTGAAGTTCGAGGGGAGCGGCCGCTTGTCGGGGGATATCCCCGTGGCCGTAGCGTTCACCGGCGCGGGCAGGCTCGCGTTGATGAACGACCTTCGCGAGTACCTCGCGGGCTCGCCCGACGGGCTGTTCCTCGATGACGCCCTCCGCGCGCGCCTCGCAATCCTTGGGCAAGACCCCGCCCAACAGCTCGCGCACCGGGTCTCGTTCATCGGTGCCGACCTTCCGGGATCGCCGGTGCCGCTCGAATTTGGTATCGACGAACGTCACACGTTGATCGCCGGTTCCGGCGGAAAGGCGTCGCCACGCGCGGAAGTCGTGACGGTGTCCGACTCCCCGACCCGTATCGATCCACCGGGCTGCAGCGACCTCGAGGTGACCGTCAAGGACTGGCACTGCATCCTGACCAAGGCGTGTACGCCTTCGAGCACCGCAGTGACGGTCGTCCAGAAGGGTTGCGGCGCCGAGGGCGCGATCGCCAAGGTGCCGTTTACCGGCGGCGTGGTCTCCGGCGGTGACGCGAACATCGAGGTGCGTGCGGTCGTCGATGCCCACGGCGGATCAGGTCGCGTGGATCTCCTGCGTACGCGCGTCGGTTGGCGCGAGATTCCTCCCCCTGCTGCCGCCCCGGAGACGCCATGAAGGTTCGTTGGCTCGTATTGGCGCTCCTCCCAGCGTGCAACGGTGGCGGCTCCGGCACGGTGGTGATCAACGAGCTGCTCACGAAGAACGCCACCGGGCTGACCGACGAGGTCGGGGAGTTCGAGGACTGGCTCGAGCTGTACAACGGGGATCGCGACGCGGTCGACGTCTCCGGCTGGACGCTCACGGACGATCCGGGCCTCGAGGTGCCGTGGACGCTGCCGGCCGACACCGTCATCGAGGGGGGCGACTACCTCGTGCTGTTTTGCGACGGGACTCCCGCTCAGGGGCCTTTGCACACCGACTTCAAGCTCACCAGCGCCGGCGAGACGCTCCAGCTCGCGCGGGCCGACGCCAGCGTCGTGGACGAGGTCGCGTACCCCCTCCAGCCGCTCGATGATGTCGGCTGGGCGCGGAGCCCCGACGGCGGTGCGGACTGGCTGCAGGCCGATCCTCCAACCCCCGGCGCCCCAAACCCGTAGGGAAGTTGCGGTGACGATGCGGTTTGCGGTGGGGCCATGTGGACGGCCGTGGTAGAACCCGCTCGTCCCCACCCGGAGGCCTCAAAATGGCGAACCCGACTGCCACGTTCGACACGTCCCTTGGCTCGTTCACTGCCGAGATCTACCTTGACAAGATGCCGATCACGGCCAAGAATTTCATCGAGCTGTCCAAGTCTGGCTTCTATGACGGGCTGCACTTCCACCGCGTCATCAACAACTTCATGATCCAGTTCGGCTGCCCCTACAGCAAGGATCCATCCGATCGCCGCGCCGGCACGGGCGGCCCGCCGCACGGCCGCATCCAGGACGAGCACCCCGCCGACGCCAAGTTCAGCAACGAGCCCGGCACGTTCTCGATGGCGAACACCGGCCAGCCGAACTCCGGTGGCAGCCAGTTCTTCATCAACACGGTTCACAACAGCTTCCTCGACTGGTTCACGCCCGGCCCGTCCAAGCACCCCGTGTTCGGCAAGGTCACGTCGGGCATGGACGTCGTGAACAAGATCGGCACCACCCCGACGGCGGCCGGCGACAAGCCCGTGACGCCCGTCATGGTCAAGAAGATCACGATCACCGGCGCCTGAGCTTGGATGAGGCGCCGGGCGCGGGGGCCGCTCCAGCGGCCTGGCGCGTGTTGTTCGTGTGCTCGGGAAACATCTGCCGCTCACCGATGGCAGAGGGTTTGTTGCGGACGTACGCCGAGGCCCGGCAACGGCCCGTCGAGGTCCAGAGCGCCGGCACGCTCGGGATCCGCGGAGCGCCTGCTGACAGTCACGCGATCAGCGTGTGCGCTGAGCTCGGCATCGACCTCGGCGCGCACCGCAGCCAGGCGCTCACGCCCGAGCTCGTCGCGTGGGCAGACTACATCCTCGTGATGGAGTACGCGCACGCCGCCGTGGTGCGCAGCATGAATCCGGCGGTCGGCGAGAAGGTGCTGTTGCTGGGTGGCTTCGGTCGCGCGATGGAGATCGCAGATCCCGTCGGCGGGTGGAAGTTCCAGTTCCGCTGGTCGCGCGACGAGATCAAGGTCGCCGTCGAGATGTTCCTCGACCGCCTCCCGACGAAGCCGCCGGTCGCTGGTTAGCGGTTAGACTGAGGCCGATGATTCTCCTCCTCGCGATGTTGGCGTGTGGTTCGGCGGACCCGACGACGGCGGTCGAACCGCCGCCCAAGGCCGCGTCGGACGACGAATTCACGTCTGCCATCAAGGCCCTGTCCGACGTCCAGCAGACCGAAGACATCGACATCGACAAGACGATCCGCGTCGTTCACGAGGTCGACACGGCGCTCAACCAGGGCATGTCGGTGTCGGACTACCTCGATACCGTCGCGCGGCAGGACTACCGCAACGTCGATCCGAAGGTGATGGAGGCGCGCAAGAAGATCCTCGAGCTGCAGTTCGCGATCTACGCGAAGGACAGCGAACTCGCGGACCGTCAGGCGTCCTGGGACACCACCGCGAAGCTGCTCACCGCGGCCAGCGTGCTGGAGGCGAAGGGAGCGGTCACGGCGATCGGCACGCCCGTGGGCGGCCTCGCGATCGATCGCGAGCAGGCGAAGCGGCTACTCGAGCAGCAGCGCGACGACGCGATCGCCCAGCGCAAGCTGAAGGACGAGCAGCAGGCCCTCGAATTGCAGCTGTTTGACGCGGTCTCCACCTACTCCACCGTGTACTGGGACCAGCTCGAGAGCTGGGACCGCCTGTGCGGACACCGCGACCGCGCCTACCTGGCCGCCAAGAACGGCGACTGGAACACCGCGATCGCGGCGGCCGACGAGGCGATCGCGCTGGCGCCTCACGAGCGCGAGGCGCACCTGCTCAAGGCGATGGCGCTGATCGAGCGCGGCGATCCCGAAGATTTGTCCGTCGCCCGCGCGCTGCTCGATGACTACGTGAAGGAGCACCCGAGCGAGGACGCCCCCGCGCTGCTGCTGCTCGGCAACGTAATGACGAAGCAGGGCGACGCTGGAAAGGCGAAGCTCACGTTCCAGGAGTCTACGGCGCACTACCCGAAGCAGGCCGAAGCGCTCACGGACATGCTCGACCCGTACGAGATGCGGTCGTGGCTGCGCAAGTCGCGCGAAGGCGGCGCCATCGTCGAGCAGTACCAGGCCATGATGTTGGGCGCTGGCTACTTCAGCCCTGACCTGCAGATGGCCAAGACGTCGTTCGACAAGGGCGACACGCTCGACGGGCGCGCGAAGGTGATGGACCACTTCGCGCGTCGGCGCTCGGAAGCCACGTCAGCGAAGCCCGAGGACCAGCGGAAGCTGTGGGGCTTCATCCTCCAGGACATCGACTACGCGCAGCAGGTGCTGGGCCCGGACTTTCACGCGATCTTCCCCGAGGACAGCTACCTCGACCTCGTCGTGGCTCCGACGACGCTGTACCCGAACCGCGAGATCACCGTCGCGTTGAACAATCGCAGCGGGAACACGCTGCACAACGCCACGCTCATCCTCGTCGTGCACTTCACGGACATGCAGCCCGCCGACTACGAGCCGTTCGCCGCGCCAAAGACGATGCCGGCGGTGAAGGCCGGCGAGACGACGGACTTCGGTACGATGGAGCTGGTGACGACGCTGTGGGGCCAGGAGAAGGGCGTGTCCGACGTCGTTCAACAGCGCGCCGTGCTGCTCACCGACGAGGCGGTGTTGTGGGTGGACACGGACGAATTCAAGATCGCCGAGGCGAAGGAATTCCGCGACGCGCTGAAGAACCAGCTCCCCAAGCCCGAGCAGAAGACCGCGTGGCACGAGCAGATGCGCCAGGGCTTCGCGACGCAGGCCCAGGTGTTGGGCGACGCCGCGAAGGTCGAGGTGACGCCGAAGTACGGGTTCGCAGACGATCTCAAGATCACGCTGCCCGGCGCGCTCAGCGTGTTCAAGCCGGTGTTCACGCTCAAGTACGGTGGGAAGGAGTACAAGGCTGCCACGAACGTCGTGAACGGCGACCAGATCGAGCTCGTGTTCCCGGCCGTGGGCAACTTTGACGACGGCGCGCGCCCTTCGACGGACATCGTGCTGGTGATGAACAGCGTGTACGGCGACTTTTCGACGACCTGGCGCCCGGATGGCCCGATGGACTGGGCGTTCAAGGCGACGGACAAGCAGTAGGTCGTCAGGCCGGCAGCGCGGTGAGCACGTCGCGGAGGGCATGGACGGACAGCGCATGGCCGACCTGTGCGTAGCGGCGTCGCTCGGAGAGTCCGTCGGCGAACCGGAACGACGCGGGAAACCCGTGCAGGCGGGCGATCTCGATCGGGTCGAACCGGCGCAGGCGGTCGCCCTGGCGGACGTACGAGCCGCAGTACACCGGGGACTTGCCGTAGGCCGCGGTGAAACACGCGGACACCGCGCGCGGGTCGTCGGCGTCCACGACGTGAAACGCGTCGCCGAAGCGCGCGCGAAGGGCCGGATCGACGTCGAGCGAGGCGGGCGCGTCGGTGAGCAGGTACGACGCGAGCGGGCGGGACGGGGCGACGGGCTCGCTCCAATCGCGCAGATCGCGGCCTGACACCAGGTAGAAGCGCCGCCGTTCGTTGGGGACGCCGAGCATCGTCGGGCACAGGACGCGCGGCCTCACGTCGTGCCCGATCGCGGCGAGCGCGTCGCGGAGCAGGTCGTAGGCGGCCGAGCCCTCGAACCACGGGACGTTCTCGAGGGCGATGAAGGCGGGGCGGACTTCTCGGATGGCGGCGACGACGCCGATGAACGCCTCGGAGCGCGGATCATCGAGGTCCTTCTGCGCGCCGCGGATGCCGTGCGGCTGGCATGGAGGGCTCATCCACCACAGGTCCGCGTTGAACTGCGCGTACCAGTCAGGCTTCACGCGTGCGAGGTTCTTCGTGATGGTGCGGTGAGGGAAGCTCGCGCCATACGTCGCGAGCGCGTCGCGGTCGTGATCGACGGCGGCGACGATGGTGTGACCGTCAAAGGCCGCGGCCGCGCCGCCGACGCCGCAGAACAATTCGAGGACCTTCACCAGCCAGCCTGCTCGAATTTCGCATTCTTCCGAGCCAGCGCTTTCGGGTTTCGCTTCGGGCCCTTGTCGTGCGTGGCCGCGACGAACGAACGCCGATGATCGCGGACGGGCGCGCCCGGTGCGGGAGGTTTTGGACCCGTTTGCGAAACTCGACCCGGCTGGCTCGGGAGATCGCGAAATTCACGCGGGCTGGGTCGGCCGGCTCGAGGAATTAAACGCCCTCTTTGCGGAACAGCAGCCAGCGCAGCTCCATGGGAGGGAAGCCTTCCTTCAGGCCGAACGCGTCGAACCCGCGCGACCAGTCTTCGAACCAGCCCGTGGGCGGCCAGCCGTCTGCGTGCTGGTGCTCCTGCTCGAAGTCGTGCACGGAGTGATCCGTGAGCTTGGTGAAGGACATCCCCGCCGCCGCGGCCGTCATGTCCTCCGGCGTGAACAGCGTGCTCCAGAAGATCTGCGAAAGCTCGCGCGCCATGGCGTCCGGCCGGTAGCCGGGCGTGGTGACGAACGCGTTCATCAGGAACAGGCCGCCCGGTTTGAGCCACTGGTGGGCGCGTTCGAACAAGAGCCGAAGGTGGTGCGGGCCGCGGAAGTGGGAGGTGACCTCGGTGCACAACACGAGCGAGTACTTTCGTGGCTCGATGACGAGATCGTCGGCGAGGACGTCACCGGTGAGCACGTCGACCAGCAGGTCCTCTGCCGCGGCTTGGTCCTGGATGATCTTGGCGAATTCAGGCGTGAGCTCGAGCGCGTCGGCGGGGTGGCCGCGCCTCGCGAGAGGCAGCGTGTTCCGACCGACGCCGGCGCCGATGTCCAGCACGTGGTGCTGGGCGGCGGGGGTCAGGTACTCGTCCACCACGCTCATCAGGCGCGCGTCCGGGTGCTTCCCAAACAGCGGCTGATCGCGGTTCTCGACCCACCAGGCGTACTGCTCGGCCGTGGTGCCGAGCTCGTGCCACACGAGGTAGTCGACGCCGGAAGCGGGCGCCTTTTCGGACTCCCACGACACGAACAGGCGCCCATGCGGCGACACGGCCCAGGCCGTCTCCGCGCGAGGCCGCATCATGTCGTGCAGCTCCTTCAGCTCGTCCGTGCTGAATTTCTTACCGCTCGCGGCGAACATCACGGCTAGCCGCTTGATGTACAGCGGCAGCAGCGACGGCGCGGCGGGCATTGAAATTTCGCCCTTCACGCGCGTGCGACGGTTGAGGCGACGCTCCAAGGCGTCGCTCAGGGCTTTGGGATCCGAAACCTTAGGCTCAGACGGCATGGCGCCGTTGTTACCACAGGTGGTAGGGTTTGCGCATGCCTGAGACCGAATACGACCGCGTCCCCTACAAGAGCAATCCCTACAGTGCGACGCACCCAGACCAGATGGCGGTGCTAGCGCGGGTCATGGGAATGGCGTCTCCAAACGTCGACACCTGCCGCTACCTGGAGCTCGGGTGTGGCGCAGGTGGGAACCTGCTGCCCATGGCCGCGATGATGCCGAACGCAAAGTTCGTCGGCGTGGATCTTGCGCCGACGTCGATCCAGCACGCGACGGAAGTGGCGCGCGACCTCGGCCTCACGAACGTCGAGTTCCACGCGATGAGCATCACGGACGTGGACGAGCGGTTTGGCAAGTTCGACTACATCGCGTCGCACGGCGTGTTCTCGTGGGTGCCGGCCGTGGTGCGCGAGGCGATCCTCCGCGTTTGCCGCGAAAACCTCGTCGAGAACGGCGTGGCCTACGTGAGCTACAACTGCTTCCCCGGCTGGGGCCTTCGCGGGCTCGTGCGCGAGATGATGGTGTACCACGTCCAGGATTGGAGCGAGCCGCAGGAGAAGACGTCGCAGGCGCGCGCGATCCTCGAGTTTCTCGCGACGTCTTCGGAGGGCGGCGAGTGGGGACGGCTGTTGAAGCAAGAGCAAGAGCGCATGGCCGAGCTCTCAGACTGGTACATCTACCATGACAATTTGAGCCCGATCAACCAGGCGTTCTGGTTCCACGAGTTCGCGGCGCTGATCGAGAAGGCCGGCATGGAGTACCTCGCGGACTCGATGTTCGGAACGATGATGCTCGACAACTTCCCGCAGACGGTGAAGGACGTGCTCACCGGCTTGCAAGGTGAGCTTGTGCGGACCGAGCAGTACCTGGACTTCATCCGGTGCCGGTACTTCCGGCAGTCGCTGATCGTGCACGACGGCGCGCCGGTGAACCGCCGCATCGAGGCCGACCGCGTGACGGACCTTCGGTTCACCACGCGCGCGCTGCCGACCGGTCCGGTGGACTTCACGAAGGGCGTCGTCGCGACGTTCAAGTCGCCTGATGGTCTCGAGGTCACCAGCGACAACCCCCTCGTGAAGGCGGCCCTCGTCGAGATCTTCGAGTGCAGGCCCGACGCGATCCACTTCGACGACCTGCTGGCGCGAGCCCGCGCGCGCTCGGGCGACACGGCCACCGACGCCGCGGCGATCGCGAAGGCGCGCTTGACGCTGTCCTCGAACCTGCTGTCGTGTTTTGCGACGTCCGTGGTCATCCCGCACGTGTGGAAGGCACCCGCGGCGATCAAGGTCGCGCAGATGCCCAAGCTGTTCCCGTACGCGCGCTACCAGGCCGAGAACGGGATGCAGATCCTTACGAACCTCAGGCACGAAGGCGCGAAGATCGACACGTTTGAGCGTGTCGTGGCGATCGCGTGTGACGGTACGCGCGATCGGGACGCGATCGTCGCGTTCATGATGCGAGCGGTCGACAAAGAGGAGCTCCAGGTCCGCAGCGAAGACGGCCCGTTCAAGACGCCGGCCGATCTCGAGCGCGAGCTCGGGCCTGCGGTGGACTCGGCCGTCGTCATCCTGATGCGCCTCGGCCTCCTGGTCGAAGGCGACTGACGCTCAGGCGAGCAGCGACGCGACCTCTTCCACCTGACGGAAGCCGTCGGCGAGCAGGAAGTCACCGCGTCGGCCGTAGCTCTTGTTGCCGAGCACGAAGAACCGCGGCTCGGGGTTGACGAGCAGGTCAGCTCCCGACGCCTTCGGGGTGAGGCAGTCGCCGTCGGGCTGCAGGGCGGCGGCGAGCTTCATCGGCGCCTCCGATGCGTAGCAGTGGTGGACCTGCAGCTCGCGCGTGAGGTTGAGGTCCGGCCGGAAGCCGCAGCAGGCGACGATGTGATCGACGATGAGCGTCTCACCCGACGACAACCGAACCTCCACGCCGTTTGGACCTTCGACGTAGGCCTGGATGACCACCCCGACGAGGTGCCGGACCTCGTCTTTTGCGGCGCGGGCTGCGAGGTACAGCGCCCGGCGATCGGGCAGGGGATCTTCGGCGGGCGAGACGAACGCGGGTCCGGCTTCGGCGCGGCCGAGCCACGTGATCGCCGGGGCGGGATCGAGGGCCTGCAGGGACACCAGCGCCGTACACGCCGACGCTCCGTCGCCGATGACCAGCACGCGCTTGCCCCCGAGGTGCTCGACGTGGGCCGGCGCGTGCAGCAGCCGTCCGGGGCCGAGGTTGCGCTCGCCGAGCGCGGGCAGGCCGCCAGCGCCGGTGGGGACGCGATCGCCGAACACGCCAGTGCAGTCGATCACGGCGTCTGCGACGACGTCCATCTCGCCGCGCGGCCCCTCGATCATCAACCGGAACGCGTCGCTCGCGCGGCGGGCGCCGAGGGGAGCAGCCTTCTTCAAGGTCGTGCGCGAGACGCCGATGACGCGGTGGTGTGCGTGGATCGGCAGGTGACGCGCGAGCGGCGCCAGGTATCGATCGACGAGCTCCTGCCCGAAGGGAAAGCGCGTCGGATCGTCGAGCTCAGGGGTTCCCACGAGGGCCCGTCCCCGCGCCGTCGTGCTCATCGACCACGGCGTGAACATGCGGATGTGCGCCCACGTCCGGACGGCGGCGCCGGGCTCTCCGGCTTCGTACACGCTGACGTCATGTCCGTCCGCGAGCAATCGCGCTGCGGCTTCGAGCCCGATCGGGCCCGCTCCGACGATTGCAACTCGCATCGACACCTCCAAGCTCGCGAGGGTACACGGTGGCAGGGTGTTGTGCCATGCGCGTGCTGGGCATCGAGACGAGCTGCGACGAGACAGCCGCGAGCGTTGTTGCAGAGGAAGGCGTGTTGTCGGACGTCGTGCACACGCAGACGGTGCACGCGGAGTGGGGCGGCGTGGTGCCCGAGCTCGCGGCGCGCGCGCACCTCGAGAAGCTGGGGCCCACCGTGCAGGCGGCCCTTGCCGAGGCAGGGATTGCGCGGCCCGAGGCTGTCGCGGCCACCGCCGGACCCGGTTTGATCGGCGCTGTGTTGGTGGGGCTTTCGTTTGCGAAGGCCCTCGCGGCCGGCTGGGACGTGCCGTTCATCGGGGTGAACCACCTCGAGGCGCACATGTTGGCGCCGCTGCTCGAGACACCCGCGCCCACGTTCCCGTTCCTCGCGCTGGTCGTGAGCGGCGGCCACACGGCGCTGTACCGATGCGAAGGGCTCGGTCGGTACGAGGTGCTCGGGCAGACCGTCGACGACGCTGCCGGCGAGGCGTACGACAAGGTCGCGCGGATGCTCGGGCTCGGCTGGCCGGGCGGTCCCGTCGTCGATGCGCTCGCGGCGTCGGGCGATCCGACGGCGGTGCGCCTGCCGCGCCCGCTTCCGAACCAGGGCCACGGCGCGTACGACCTGTCGTTTTCGGGGCTGAAGACGGCGGTGCGCCAGGCCCTCGCCCGCGAGCCGCGCCCGTCCGACGCCGACGTGTGCGCGTCGTTTCAGGCGGCAGCCGTGGACTGCCTGATCGACCGCCTGGAGCGAGCCGCCAAGGACACCGGCATCCGTCGCGTGGCCGTGACGGGCGGCGTCGCCGCGAACTCGGAGCTGCGAGCGCGGCTCGCGGCGGGACGACTGGAGGCGTTCATCCCGCCTCGCAAGCGATGCACGGACAACGCCGCGATGGTCGCGAACGTAGGCCGCAGGTACCTGCTCGCCGGCCGCCGGGACGCGTTCGACCTCGCGGCGAGGCCGTCGTGGAGCCCGGCCTGAACCTACGGGAGCTCGAGGCCCTTGGCTGCGGCTTCCCAGCCCGTTGGGGGCGCCGCGGCCCACGCGGCCCAGGCGCCCGAGTCCGGGCCTGACAGCGCATCGTACGTGGGCGCTGCGGCCCCTGCGATTGCGCGCAGTCGATCGTCGGCTTCCATGCGCGTGAACGGCGTGGGGGACTGCACGAGGGAGGCGAGGATGGCGAGCCCCTGCGCGTCGCCGGCGCGGACGAGCCCGGCCCCGATCAACAGCCGCAGGGATTCGTCGGATTCGCGAGGCGCTGCCTCGACGAGCGCGGCGGGTCGATCCATGTGCGCGCGGTACCAGGCCTCCCGTACGGTGCTGGCCGCGGCCGGGTCGAGCGCGTCGGTGGGCGCGGCGACGACCGCGGGCGCGGGCTCGTGATCGTGGTCCTCTGCGACCGGCAGCTGCTTGAACCCGAACAACACGACCGCGATGCTGATCGCGGTGGCGGCGAGTCCGCCGGCTACCTTGAGCGGCTCGGTGGACGTCTTCAGCGCCCAGATGATCAGCGACAGGAGGAGCGCAGCCCCGAGCAGTACGACGATGATCGGCCCGGCGCCGTGCTCGTAGCTGACTCCTACGCCGACGATCGACGCGGCCGAGGCGACGCCCCAGGCGACGAGCAGCCTTGGGACGACGCCATCGACGAACAGCCGCGCGATCACGGCGGGCACGATCAGGTAGCTGAAGATCAACAACACGCCGCCCACGTGCACGATCGTGGTGATCACGACGCCGAACGTGAGGTAGAACAACAGGTCCCACAGCGCGACGTTGTGCCCCTCGCGTTCGGCTTCGGCGGGGTGAAAGCTCACCTGGAGCAGCCGCTTTCGGATGGCGAAGTGGAGCCCGCCGACGGCGACGGCGACGACCGCCATCACGGTGATCTCGCTCCATCGCACCCACACGATGTTCCCGACGGTCAGGTGCTGGAGCTTTTCGGCGCCGTGGGGGTCGGCTCCGAAGTCGAGCACGACAGCGGCTGCGGCCGCACCAACGGCATAGGCGATGCCGATGATCGCCTCCTGCGGCACGCGCTTCTCGAACGTACGGGCCATGGAGAACGCGATGGCGCCGAACAACGTGAACAGCAGTCCGAGGGCATACGCTGCGGGTTCGTCGGGCTCGTGGCCCATGAACACCGCGACGGTGGTGCCGAGGGCGGCCACCTGGGCCAGCGCGAGATCGACGAAGATGACCTCGCGCTGGAGCACGTGCAGGCCGAACCAGCCGAGGATCAATGCCATGATGAGACAGGCCGCGATGGGCGCAAGCATCCAGGTCATGGCGTGGCGATCTCGTGGACGAGCGTGTCCATGAACGAGAAGTAGTCGGTGGCTGCCGGAACGCCTTCGACATTGCCGGGGACGACGTCGACCGTCGCCCCGACCTGCTCGGCCATCACGTGCGCGAGGCGGTCATCGTAGAAGGACTCGATCACGATGGTGGTGCAGCCCCTGGCCTTCATGGCGGCGGCGAGCTCGTCGCGGTGGGAGGCGGACGGTGCAATCCCAGGCCGATCTTCGATGTATCCGACGGTGTCGACGCCGAACCGCGCGATGAAGTAGCTCCAGCTCTGGTGGTAGAACACCACGGGCTTGCCGCGCAGCGCCGCGCCGTCCTTCAGCCAGCCGCCGAGCTTTGGGGTGAGGCCCTTCGACTCGAGGAACGGGGCGAGCTTGCCGCCGCGCTCGAGCCGTTCGAGCAGGTCGCCGCCCATGAACGCGACGAGCTCCTTTCCGAACAGCCGTTCGTCGATCTTCGCGCGAAACGCCTTCGCGTTTGCGGTGTAGGTCGCCGCGTTGGCCGGGTCGACGCGCCCGAGACCCGCCGCGATGTTGTCAGCCACGATCGGCGCGTTCAGGGGGTCGAGCCAGACGTGGGGGTTGCCCTCGGGGTGCATGTCCCCCTGCGCACGCGAGAGGTTCACGGGGACGTCGAGGCGGGGGACGTTGTCGGTGGCCTTGACGTAGCCGGGCTGTCCGACGCGGATCTTCGGGTTTCCGGCCCCGTCGAGGACGCGCTCGGACCACAGCTCGAGGCCCATGCCCGTCTCGATGTAGACATCGGCCGCGCCGACCTTCGCCATCAGCGCGGGTGTTGGTGAGAGGAAGTGTGGATCCTCCGAACCGCGCGCGAGCGTGGTGATCTTCGCGGTCGGCGCCACCTCGTGCGCGATGGAGCCGAGGTACGGCAGGGTGGCGACGATGTCGATCGCCAGGGCGTTGTTGCACAGGAGCAGCAGGACAGCGATCATTTGTTCACCCAGTAAGGCTCGATGGGGTGGGAGCCCCACACGAAGGTAAATTGGAGGTCTCCGCGCAGGTCGCCGGTGTCTCCGGCGGACAGGCTCGCGCGAACGCGTAGGAATTCGGACGTGTAGTAGGACACAGCGGCGGACAATTCCTTTCCTTGCGGACCGGTACCGGGCGCGAACCAGTCCCCGCGCAGCGCGAAGTACACGGGACGGGCGGGCTGGAGCAGGAGCGACGCGTAGGCACCCTTCGCGCCGTCGGTGTTCGCGAGGCCCTCGGCGAGCAGCGTCACCGAGCGCGACTGGCTCGGCTTCCAGCGCAGCGTCAGGTCCGCCCCGCCGATCGCGAGCTCGCGCAGCCCGGTACCGGTGCCGCCGAGAGCGACGTCGACGTTGCCGAACGTCTTGAACAGCTCGGCGCGTCCGAGCCAGCCTGGCGTGGCGGTCTCCGACGCCGGGTCCCAGGGTTGGCCCGACAGCACGCCGCCGGTGAACGTCGCCCCGACCTTGGTGCTTGGGATGCGCCAGTCCACCGTCAGGCCCGTGTCGTTGAACCCCTCGTCGCCGAGGATGCCCACCGTCACGAGGGGTGAGCCCGTCCACGGCAGGTCGTGGGGGTGCGTGCGGTTCACCAGCCCGAACGGCTGCCGGAACTTTCCGACCCGCGCCGAGAAGCCGCGCGGGAGCGACACGAGATCGAGGTAGACCTCCTCGGGCGAGACGCTGAATTCACCGGCGGTGCCCGGATCGGACTTCAGCGGGTCCTCCTGCTCGAGCGCGAAGATCGCGACGGCGTTCGCATACGGATCGACCGCCTCGCGCACGTCGAACTCGAGGCTGCGCAGCCAGGGCCCCGAGCGGGGATCGACGGAACCATTGTGGCTCCCGACGCTGGCAAATCCGTCACCGAACGCGGTGATGCGGGGGTTCATGATGTTCTTCGGCGGGGTGGCTGTGGGTGGTGGCGGCGGATCCGAGCCTGCGAGGGCCTCGGCTTCGCGCATGAAGTCGTCAGCCGCCGCTTGCTGTTGTTGCTGTTTCATCGTGGCGAGTTCAGCTTCGAGAGCGGCCACCCGCGCGGCGAGCTCCGGGTCGCCTGGCGACTCGGGTGGGGTCTGCGCCAGCGCGGCGCCGACCCCCAGGAATAGGGGTAGGAACAAGGGAATTGTCCGTGAAATGAGTTCGGGCGGAGGGCGCACAAACACGTGCACCCTCGAAAACGCAGCCGATCACACGTTCCGGGGAGGAGAGGTCTTTGGGGCGTAGGAGAGGACGCGCGCGGCGGGCGGAGGCCTCGGGCGCGCGGCGTGGACGATGAGCGGCTTTGGCTCGGCGACCCGCTTCGCGAGCACCACCGGCGTGGGAGGCGTCGCGTTGTTGAGGGCGCCGCCGAACACGCAGCCGTGCTCGTGTTTGAGGGGCGCGTGCTCCTCGTTCTTCGCCTTGGCGCCGGATTCGTCACTCGCCGACGCTCCCGCCTCAATCCACTCGCCGTGTTCGGCACAGCGGACGTGTGGGTTGGTCACCCAGTGGAGCTCCTGAGCGACCGAACCGCCCAGCCACGCGAGTACGACCGTGCACAGCACGAACAGGTTTCGGAGTTGGCGCCAGGGGACCACTGTGGAAGTCATCACCCGGTCAGGGGGGGCGGTCAACGGACTACAGGCGGGCTCCAAGACGCACGCCGGCTACGATCCCGCTCGAGGTGATCGTTCGTTCAACACCATCTTGCACGAACCACGCGACGTCGTCTCCGACCTCAAGGCCGCCGTACCAGGACAGCGGCGCGTCGCTGCCGTCCGCGACCCCCGCGCGAACGCGCACGTGGGCTCCCGACGGGGATCCGCCGCCTGCCAGCCCGAGATCCAGGTTGAGCCCGCCCAGGGGCACCACAGCGCCCAGGCCGAGGCGCGCTTGTGGGACGAAATACGTTTGCCGGACGTCCGGGTCGTCCACGGGCCGGGTCACGAGGCCCGCGGTGGACACGCCCCCGCCGATGTCCACGACGACGGACCGCCCGATGGACAGGCCCGCGTAGGCCGCGCCGCGAAGCCCGCTGGGGGCCACGCCCAACGCCCCGTCCCAAAACACGCCGACGGGACCTGCGGGCACGTGCCCCGTGCTCGCGACGGCGCCGTGGAAGCCCGCGTCGGAGAGCGATGGAACGTAGACGTCGGTTCCGTCGACGCCAGACGCCTGTGAGGCCGTGCCGAGGCCTGCCACGACGCCGATCACGATCGGCGGGTAGACGGAGGCGTCGCCTGGGGTGGTCTTGTCGACCGTGGTGGGCGCGACGACGCCGAGCCACTCGGGAGGGAGCTCCGCGTTGCGCACAAAGCGGGTGTCCCAGCGCACCTTCAGCCGCTGGATGATGTGCACACCCGACAGGTCGGGGACGGTCGTGACCTGACGACCGTCCACGTAGAACGTCGCGTCGGTGGGCAGCTTCACCGATCCAGGGAGGGACGCGGGTGGAGGGCGGTAGGCCTGCAGCTCCGAGGGCGTGCCGCTGCGGTCGACGGTGGGCTGGATGAACAGCGCGGTGCCGAGGGGCTCGGGCCACAGCTGCCCGGTGGCGTACTCGACGACGGCGAGGTCGACGAGGAACCTCGCCCACGTCTCGCGGGGTACGGGCTCGGTGAAGCAGGCGACCTCGACGCGAAGCTGCTTGTAGACCGCGCCAAACGTGGGGAGATCGTCGTTGTCGAGGGCTTCGGAGGCCGTTGCGACCTGTTCGCGAAACCCGGCGGCGTCCAGTGGCTTGCACACGTCAACGTTGGCTACGCCCTCGGCGCTGGCGTCCCCATACCGTTTGCGCGCATCGGCCAGCGTCACAGCGGGTTCTTCCTCGGCGGGCACCCAGCTGGGCTTCTTGACGACGGTGTTGTAGCCGAGGACCATCTCCGGAAACGATCCGCCGTCCTGCCACCAGCCGTCTTCGCGGCCCTTCGCGGTGAACGTCTGCATGAGCACGGGCACGTCTGCGCGCGCTTCCGGCTTGTCGAGGTAGCGGCCGTTCAGGAACACCGCGCCCCCTTTGGGTGGGGCGAGCGTGCGCCCTTCGGCCGATTCGAAGCCCGGTTCGACGGCCTCCGCGATTATCTGACGCAGCGGGTGGGTAGGCCCCACCACCGACGGCCAGGGGTACTGGGAATACGCCGCGTCGGCCGCGTGGGCCCAACGGATCGCCTCGTCTTCGTCCTGCTGGTAGAACCGCACGATCGCCATGTCATGCGCGAACCGGGCGACGTCGGACGGCTTCACGACGGCGTTCACGCACGGCAACATCGCCTCGGTCTCTTCGATGATCGGCGTGAGCGAGTCCGTCCGGCCTTTTGCAAACAGCGAGTCGAACATGTCGAGCCGACCTGCGAGATCGACAGGTGAGACTGCGGTGCATTCGGCGCCGAACGCCGACGATAGGGCGAGCAACACCATCAGCGGGACTCCACGGCGCAGGTTTGGCGGAGCTTGCTGCACTTGAACGACACGGTCGCGCCTGCCTTGACGTCGATCGGGGAGACGGGTTCGAGCAGGCCGGAACCGAAATCGACGCGGACATCGTAGTGGCCGGCGGGCACGTCACCTGGAGGGTAGGTCTTGTTGGCCGACCACAATTCCATCTTTACGCCGCCGTCCACGACGACCTTTCCGACGCGTCTGACGACAGGTGGCGGATCGGCGGGTGCGACGGTGACCGGTTTTGCAACGGCGGGCATCGGGGGCTTGGGAGCCGGCGCGGACGCGGTGGGCTTTGGAGCGGGCACGGACGCTGCTGGCGGTGCGACAGGCTCGGCAGGCTTGACGGTGACGGTCGGCCGTTTGACTTCCTTGACCGGCGGCTCGACGACGACGGCCGCTGCAGGTGCGACGGCGGGCGCCGGGGCGGCTCCGGTACCTGACAGGGCATAGACCAGGATCGCCGCGACGAGCAGGACGGCTGCTCCGGCACCCACGACAGACAGCGCCATCGCGACGCCGCCGCCGACGAGGAGACCGGTCTTTGCGGCGGATCCGCCGGACGTTGGCGGCGCCTTCGCGGGTAGCGGAAGAGGTTCCGGCGGGAGCGGGACCGAGTCCTTGCCGCCCGTGCGCGCGAGCGTGGCCTCCGTGATCATCTTGCCGTCGAGCGCTCCTGGAACCAGGTCGGCTTCGGGCCACTGCCGCTCGCGGCACCACCGTTTGAGCGCGAGCCCTGGCATGTCCTCCGCGAGGTGCTCACACGCGATCGCGACCTCGTGGGCGGTTGGCCGGTTCTCGGGCTCGAACTGCAACATCCCGACGAGCGTTCCGAGCAGCTCGCCGTGCGTTTTTGCCTTCTCGCGCGCCTTTTCGAGGCGCTTCGCCGCGAACCGCTCGTACTCGCCGGGGTCGAGCGCCAGCTGGTACATCCGCTTCTCTTCGATGCGGTGAAAGAACGCTTCGCGGGTGAGGCCCTGAAAGAGCACGCAGCCGAGGGCGAAGATGTCTCCGGCCGGGACGATCGCCCCGGAGCTGAACATGCGCTCGGGGGAGATGTACCCGAAGCTCCCTACGACCACGTTCGTGGCTGTATGGGCTTCGCGCTTCACCTCTTCGTTGGAGGCGCGCGCGATGCCGAAGTCCAACAGCTTCACGTCGCCGTGTTTGCCGAGGCGGATGTTCTGCGGCTTGATGTCGCGGTGGACGAGGTGAAGCTCGCCGCCGCGCGGGGAGGGCGACGTCCAAGCTGCGTGCAGCGCGTCCGCGACGCGCCCGACGATCTCGACGAGGGCGCGCGTCGGCAGCTCTTCACGGGTCTTGAAGATCTGCGACAGGTCTGCGCCGTCGACAAATTCGGTGACGAGCGCCACGCGCTGTTCGAGCAGCACGATGTCGTGGACCCGCAGGATGGCCGGGTGGTTCAACGCGCCGAGCAG
This sequence comes from Pseudomonadota bacterium, assembly GCA_947505245.1. Classification (GTDB taxonomy): domain Bacteria; phylum Myxococcota_A; class UBA796; order UBA796; genus SYKL01. The sequence continues at coordinate 54,443 of CANNIZ010000005.1, forward strand.
CTTTCCTTCGTCGCGCAGGCGCTGGACGGCCTGGCTGCGCACGTCGAGGTCCTGGAGCAGCACCTTGACGGCGACGTCGCTGGTGACGCCCCCCGAGGACGTCATCGTCGCGAGGTACACCTCGCCGAACCCTCCGCGCCCAAGGCAGCGCTTGAAGGTGAACGCGCGTCGCTCGACGGTGCCTTCAGCGCGCAACACGCCTCCGGAGGGGTACAAGGAGGGCCAGCAGGCCCGCGAAGCCCCATGTTCCCACGAAACCGCCGGCTTGGCACCCGCAGCCGCGCAGGTGGACGTCCACCGCGGGGTCGGTCAGCCCGTCGCAGTCCTGATCAACGGCGTCAACGAGCTCGTCGGCGCCGGGGTGGATGGTCGCGTCGGCGTCGTTACAGTCGACGCCCGCAGCGGAGCCATCGCCGTCGGCGTCCACGCCCGTGTCGTCGGTGTGCGCCGTGTCGGTGTCCACGACTCCCGTGTCGGTGTGGGCGGCGGTGTCGGTCTCGCCGGTGTCGACGACCTCGTCCGAGGTCGACGGGTCACAGTCGTCGTCGAGGCCGTTTCCGGGGCGCTCGGAGGAGGTCGGCGACACGTCGGGGTTGGTGTCGTCACAGTCGTCGCCGTTCTGTACGAAGTCAGGCCCGGGTGGCTCACAGTCGCTCGTGGGAGTGGCGTTTTCGTCCCCCGCGCCGTCGTGATCGACGTCGGGCCACCAGTCGACGTTGCCGGTGCTGTTGTCGACGACGCCATCGCAGTCATCGTCCACCGCGTTGTTGCAAAGCTCGGTGGCTGACGGGTTCACGTCGGTGTTCGTGTCGTCGCAATCGAGCGCCTGCGAGAGATCGGTGGCGCCGTCGGGTTGGACGCACGCGATGACGGCGTTGGCGGGGTCGCCGTAGGTGTCGCTGTCCGCGTCGAAGTACCAGTCCAGACCGTCCACGGGCGGGGAGTCGGCGTCCTTGTCGTCGATGGCGCCGTCGCAGTCTTCGTCACGACCGTCGCAGGTCTCACCGGCGCCTGGTTTTACGTTCTTGTCTGCGTCGTTGCAGTCGCCAGCGACGGAGGCATATCCGGTAGGCTGCTTGCAGGCGGAGGTTACGCCGCTCGATACGCCGATGCCGTCCTTGTCTGCGTCGAGGTACCAAGTCGATGCGTCGGCTGCGTAGCCATCGTCCACAACGCCGCTGCAATCGTCGTCGACGTTGTTGCAGACCTCCACGATGCTGTGGTTGACGGCCTTGTTGAGCGGCGCGCAGTCGGTGCCGTCGGCCTCGGCGTCATCGTCGTCGTCGGGGTCGATACAGTCGGGTACCGCGTCTTTGTCGGTGTCGGTGAACGCATCGACCAGGCTCTTGTCGCAGTCGCTGTCGAGGTTGTCACAAAGCTCGATCGCGCCGGGGTAGATCGCGGCGTTCGCGTCGTCGCAGTCGACGGCGTCGGGCGAGGGGTCGTTGTCGTCGTTCAGGTCGATGCAGTCGGCCGATTTGTCGCCGTCGAAGTCCGGGTAGCCGTCCACGAAGTCGAGGTCGCAGTCGCTGTCGATCGCGTCGCACGCCTCGACGGCGCCAGGGAACACGGTCTTGAGGGTCGGAGCGCAGTCGGCGGCGTCGAGCGAGCCGTCGCCATCGTCATCGACGTCCACGCAGTCCGGCTGCGTGTCGCCATCGGTGTTCGTGAACCCCTCGACGAGGTTGCCGTCGCAGTCCTGATCGATCAGGTCGCAGACCTCGAGGGCGCCGGGATGCACGTTCTTGTCCAGCGGGGCGCAGTCCGACAAGTCCGGGGTCAGGTCATCGTCGTCGTCGGGGTCGTTGCAGTCGAATGTGCCGTCCCCATCGGTGTCCAGCGTGCCGTCGCCGTCCAGGATCGATCCGTTGCAGTTGCTGTCGATGGTGTCACATTGGCTCTCGGGCGCGCCCGGGTACACGGTCTTGTTCAGCGGCCCGCAGTCCGCGCCGTCGAGCGAGCCGTCGTCGTCGTCATCGAGGTCGGCGCAGTCGGGCAGGGCGTCACCGTCGAAGTTTGCGAACGTCTCGATGAGGTTGCCGTCGCAATCCTGATCGACGGTGTCGCACACCTCGAACGCACCGGGGTAGACGGTGGTGTCGAGCGACTTGCAGTCGGACGTGTCGACCACACCGTCGCCATCGTCGTCAAGGTCGACGCAGTCGGGCGACTTGTCGGCGTCGGTGTCGGAGAACGTGTCGACTTTGTCCCCGTCGCAGTCCGAGTCGATGTCGTCGCAGACCTCCGTGGCGCCGGGGTGAACGGTCTTGTCGGTCGGGGCGCAGTCCGACGCGTCGGCGACGTTGTCGCCGTCGTCGTCGAGGTCGACGCAGTCGGGCGACTTGTCGCCATCCGTGTCCGCGAATGCGTCGACGAGGTCGCCGTTGCAGTTGCTGTCGATCGCGTCGCAGGCCTCGGGGGCGCCCGGGTACACGGCGTTGTCGAGCGACTTGCAGTCGGACGTGTCGGTGACGCCGTCGTCGTCATCGTCCGGGTCGACGCAGTCCGGCGTCTTGTCCTTGTCGGTGTCCACGAACCCGTCGACGAGGTCGAGATCGCAGTCCGAGTCGATCGCGTCGCAGGATTCCGTGGCGCCCTTGAAGATCGCCTTGTTGGTGTCGTCGCAGTCGCCTTGCAGGACGTTCTGGCCGTCCCCATCGAGGTCTTCACACACGTCGCCGATGCGGTCGCCGTCGACGTCGGACTGCGTGGGGTTGGCGATTCCGACGCAGTTGTCGCGCGCGTCGGGGATGGAGTCTGAGTCGAGGTCGGCGTCGTCGATCGTGACCTTGATGTCATCGAACGACGTCCACTCCGCGTTGCCGTGGTACTCGTAAACGCCGATGCGACCGTTCGTCAGCAGCGGTGACGGGTCCGTCACCGAGAACACCTGCTCGTTCGCCTCGTAGACGTCATTGCCGTTGAGGTCGACCCACGCGGTGATCACGGCACCCGCGGCGGTCACCTTCAAACCCTGCCACACGCCCTTGTTGTAGAAGATCGGCGAGGTGGCCACCTCGGTCGCAAAGCCCGCTTGCACCCGGTACAGGTGGGTGCCGGGCGCGATTCGATCCGAGGCGCCGTTGCCGAGCCCCGGGCACTGGTCGGCGGTCGTGACCAGCAGGTAGAAATTCGTTGCGTTCATCCATCGGAAAACGATGCCGGCCGAATCGACTTGAGGACCGGAATTTTCGGTCCAGACGCGAGCAGACAGGGTGAGATCGTGCCACTCCCGACCTGCATAGGTCAGGTGGTCGTTCGTCATGTACGCGGCGCTGCCCCACGGGCCCATGTTGGTCGGCGGGCGGTCGTTTCGGACGCCCCTGCTCGACGGCGTCCCGAACGTTTGGTAGGCGCGCCAGGGATCTTGACTGTAGCCCGTGTACCACGCGCCCGTGTGGCCGTTCTGGGTGGTGCTTTGCCCCGTGAACGGGGGCCCGGACGCACCGTTCTGGAAGTCCTGGTACATGTCGACCAGAGGCGCGGCGTGCGCGAGCGGCGCCAGCAGTGCGAGCGACAGGACCATTGAACCCCCGCTTCAGCCTACCACCGGCGGCGGCGACTCCGAAGCGCGCAGTTCAGCCGCGGTCAGAGGAGGCGGTACATCGCTTTCCAGCGCGCCCACTCGGACAGGTCGTCCCACACGCTCTGGTACGTCATCTCCGCGGCGCGGCGGGCGATCATCACGTCGTCGTGCGCGATGCCCACGCCATACGCGACGCGGTCGGCGACCTCGGCAGCGCGCTGCAGGCTCTCGGGGTCGAGCAGCGGCACCTCTGCGGCGGCGCGGCTGGCGAGGGCCGTGGCGGAGTCGCCCGGCTGGCGGTGAAGATCGGCGTCGGCGAGGGCGATCTCGACGAGGCGCCAGTGTTGGGCGACGCGTCGGCTCGGCGCGACCGGCCAGAACGGCGCGCGGAGGTACTGCAACAGCACCATTCGACGAAGCGGCGGCCCAAACACGAGGATGGCGAGCAGCGCGAACAGGAGCAGCATGATCAGCGTGATCAGCGCGCGGGCGGCTTCGCTGGCGGCCTGCTGCATCTGCTCCATCGGCTGTTGACCGCCGCCGCCGCCTGTTGAGGGCTGGGGCTCGGGTTCGGCGGGGTCCTGGCCGTTCGAGCCCTGGCCGCTCGTCGGGGTGCCTTCTTCCGACTCGTGCGACCGGAAGAAGTAGGGTGCGATGAGGGCGGTGCCGACGGTGAGCGGGATCGCGAGGATCAGCAGCACGACGAGGCCGCCGCACCCGGCCGAACGGAGGCCGACGGTGGTGGCGGTGCCTTCGGGGAGATCGGGGCCGAGCGGCGAGAACCGCCAGGCGTGCAGGCGATGGAGTTCGCGTCCGGCGAGGTAGACGAGCACGAGAACCACGCCGCCGCCGAGCATGGGCACGGTGAACACCGACCAGATCGCCCACTTGTCGCCGGTGAACCACGCCGCGGCGCCGCCGGTGGATTCGGCCGTGACGAGGATGGCGGCGGTGAACCACATCAGCGGCCCGAACGTCGCCAGCATGCCGGTGTGCGTGGACAGGCTCCAATGGCCGGTCGCGAGGAACATGGGCAGCAGGAACATGCCCACGATCAGGGCGATGAGCGCGGGCGCGAGCAGCTCGATCTGGGACGTCGCGTAGGCGCTCCCGGCGGTGGCCGCGGTGAACGCGACCCACAAAGAGACGGACGCGGCGAGCGCCCATACCGTGCGGAGGCGCAACAGCGCGAGCAGCTGACCGGCCGCGAGGCCTGCGAGCGTCCCGAGCCAGATCCCGCCGAGCAGGCCGGCGACGACGCCGGCTTCACCGTCCTCCCCGAGCATCAGTACGGCTCCGGTGAACAGCAACAGCCCGAGGATGACGGACGCCCAGTAGCCGGCGAGCGGCAGCGCGAGCGCCTTGGCGTCGAGCCACATGCGGCGCCAGAACTGCGAGGGAGGGGCGGCTTGGGCGGCCATCAGAGCCCCACGAGGCGAACGCGCGTCGGCGTTCGATCGATTCGGTAGACGCGGTCGCCGCGGAGCGCGAGCGCCTTCTGGACGGCGCCGGCACGCGCGTGCGCGTCTTGCCGAAGCGACTTGCGCGCGTTCCACAGCCGCATCCCGGCGACGGTGTCGCGGATCCGCGGCCAGGCAGCGTTCTCTTCGGCGCCCGCGGTGTGGGGGAGGCGGAACACCCACGACAGGATGGCCAACGGCGTCGTTCCGGTGATCTGGCCGATCCAGTGCGGATCAGGTGGGCCGAGCGCTTGTGCGGGGTCGAGCAGGAGCCAGGTGATCGACTGGCCCGGCTTTAGCGCGGGGGGCGCGACGAACCGGCCGCTGACGACGATGCCGTGTGTGCCGGGGCCGATCTCCTCGAGCATCGCGGCGAGGTCGTGTTGGCTCTGCCAGGCCGCGCGGGAGCCCATGTCCAGCTGCTTCGCGTGTTCGCCCGCGCGGATCGGGAGCGTCTCGATGCCCACGGGCGGCGCCGTCGCGCCGCCGCCGAGGTGCGGGGGGAGCGCCGCGACGAGCGTGACCCGGTCGCCGTGTTCGACGAGGCGCTTCGCGATGCCGAGCCAGCACTCGACGAGGCCGTCCATGATCTCGTCGCCGCCGAGCGTGGCGTCGGGCCCGCGCCCGCGCGGCACGAACGTGTCGAGCACGAGCACCACCTGCTCGGTCTTGATCTCGCGCGTCTCGGGCTGGCGCACGAACATCGCTCCGGCCTTCATCGACAGGCCCCAGTGGATGCGGCGGATGTCGTCTCCGGAGCTGTACTCGCGGAACCGGAACCAGTCGTCGGTCGGCTGGCGGTGCGGGCGGACGAGGATGTCGGGCGACTGCTGGTGGCTGCGCGGCGCCTCGCTGATCTCCACCGGCTTCATGCGCGGCAGCACCTTGAGCTCCGCGTCGAGCGGGGTCGACACGCTGATGCGCGTGATGCCGAGTACGTCCTGGTACCACAGGCGCGCGGGGCCGAGCCGGTAGTGGCCGCGAGGGGTGGCGCGCAGGCGACCTCGGATCTCGGTGCGATCGCGGGCCTCGGCGCCCACGACGTAGCGTGACTCCGTGCGCAAACGGGCCGGGTTCGGGTCTTCGACGATGAGCAGGTAGCCCCACGGGATGGGCACCTTCGCGAAGTTGAACACCTCCTCGACGGTCTCGCCGGCGACGACCACCGCGGGCAGCACCTGCCGCGTGAGGCGCGCCTGGCCGCGGCCGACGCGGTCGAAGCGGCGGACGAGGAACGTGCTCACGAACACGGTCCAGCCGGTGACGGCGTAGAAGATCAGCAGCGCGAGCGTGGCCATCAGACCGAACTGCGCCCATTGGGCGGCGAGGGCGGCGATCACGAGCGCGCAGCCGAGGAACAGCAGCGTGTAGCCTCGGAGCGTGACGACGCGGAGGTGGTCGTGCACGATGTCCAGGAACCGCAGCACGCCGAGCTCGCCGCGCGCCCGCCAGAACGCGAGGTCGCGGCGCGTCTTGAGGATGAGGCCGAGCGACTGAACGAGCAGCACGGGAAACAGCACCACGACGGCGAGCGTGGTCATCGCGGTCCGCGTCTCGACGACCTCGCTCACCTCGAAGAACAGGGCCGCGACAAAGCCGACCACCCACGGCAGCAGGAACGTCCCGCAGCCCTGGAACGCGATGCCGGGGAGGGTCACCCACGGCGGCGAAGGTGGCGCTGACGAGCCTCCTGTCATCCACTCACATCCACGCGCTTGAGCATCTCTTCGACGAAAGCGGCCGGGCTCAGGTCGCCGGCGACGAGGATGCGGTGCGCGAGGATGTCGGGAGCGACGGCCTGCACGTCGTACGGCGTCACGAAGTCGCGGCCCTCGGCGAGCGCGAACGCCTGCGCTGCGCGCACGAGCATGAGCGTGGCGCGGGGCGACGGCGGCGACAGCGCGCGCGAGTCCGCCCGGATCGCGTTCACGGCGTCTACGACGTAGCGTTTGACGGGGTCCGACGCGTACACGAGCGGAACCGTCTCCTGCCAGTGGACGAACGTGGCGCGGTCGGCGACGGCGGAGAGGTCGTCTACGGCGTTGCGCGAGCCCAGGTGGACGTCGAGCATCTGCATCTCGGCGTCCGCCGGCGGAAAGCCCATGGACAGCTGCATCGCGAACCGGTCCATCTGCGCGGCGGGCAGGTTGTAGGTGCCCTCGTGGTCGATGGGGTTCATCGTCGCGATCACCAGGAACGGCGCCTCCATCACGTAGGTGCGGCCTTCCACCGTGACCTGCCGCTCGGCCATGACCTCGAGCAGCGCGGACTGCGTCTTCGGGGTGGCGCGGTTGATCTCGTCGGCGAGGACGAGGTTCGCGAAGATCGGCCCGCGCATGAACTCGAACTGCTTGGTGCGCAGGTTGAACACGCTGCTGCCGGTGATGTCCATCGGGAGCAGATCGGGCGTGAATTGGATGCGGCGGAAGTCGCACGCGATGCTGGCGGCGATGGCGCGGGCGAGCATGGTCTTGCCGGTGCCGGGCACGTCCTTGAGCAGGATGTGGCCGCGCGCGACAAGCACGATCAGCACCTTGCGGACGATGGCGTCCTTGCCGACGATCACCTTGCCGACGTTGCGATTGACCTGCTCGAACGCGTCGCGGAACGCGCGGATCCGCGCGGTCAGTTCAGGGTTCGTCGACGGGTTCTGGAATCCGCTCACCGGCGCCTCGTGCGCGCTGCACGTGAGCAGCTTCGCGGCCGGATGCTACATCAAGCGAGCGTCGTCAATGGAACGGGTTCTTCACGTCGCTGACGTGCTTCGGCTCGAACGCTGGCGGCGGCGCGGCAGGCACAGTCGATACGGGCGGAGCCGATACGGGCGGGGTGGCGATCGGCGCCGTCGGAGCGCCGGCGGTTGGCGCGATCCTCGCGATCTTCGGGAGGTCCACGACCATCGCCGGCGCGCTGCCGTCGAGGCGCACGGTCTTGGGGGTGCGGCCGATTGCGGCGAGCGCGAACGTGCGCGGCGTACCGATCGTGACGTCGAGGTCCAGCGGCGTGTGACCGATCACGACGTTGTCTTCCATCACCTCGGCGCCGGGCGGAGTGGAGTCGAGGTGCACACGAGCGGGGGCCGCGGGCGCTTGTGGTGGAGGGAGTGGGGTGGATGCGGGAGTGGCGGCGACGACCACGGCGGCGACGGGGCGCGCAGCAGGCGGGTTCGCGGGCCAGAACACGACCACGGCTGCGACGAGGCTTAGCGCCGCGAGGAGCGAAACGCCCAGCAAGCCGAAGGCGCCGAGCGACACCACGCCGATCGCGGCTGGGCGCGCCATCGATCGGACCAGCGAGTGCTGACTCGTGTCCTCTTCCGACGCGATCCGCCGTCCGCTGCGCGAGACCTCCTCGGTGGGCTCGAGCCCGGCGGGTGCGCGCACGCGGCCGTTGTTGATCTCGAGCGGCGTGGGCGGGAATTCGCCGCGGACCTGGGCGCCCGCGACCTTCAGTGCCTGGGAGAGATCGCGCATGCTCGCGAACCGATCGTTTGGATCCTTGTTGATCGCGGTCCGCACGACCTGCTCGAGGGTCTTCGCGATGTCGAGCTTCGGATCGAGCTCGGCGAACGACAGCGGCTCCTTGTGGACCTGCTGCATCATGATGCTGAGCGAGTCGCCGCGCTTGTAGGGTGTCTGGCCCGCCAACATCGTGTACAGGATGAGGCCGAGGGCGTACACGTCGGTGCGCGCGTCGATCGTCTTGCCTTCGACCTGTTCAGGGGCCATGTACATCGGCGAGCCGAGGACGTTTCCGGCCTTGCTTACCTCGGAGTCGTTCGACATCTCCTTGGCGAGCCCGAAGTCGACGACCTTGACGAAGTCGCGCTCTTCGCCGTGCTCGGTGAGGAAGATGTTCTGCGGCTTCAGGTCCCGGTGGACGATGCCGGACTTGTGCGCCTCTTCGAGCGCGCCGCAGATCTGGCGGGCGATCGCGATCGCGCGCAGCGGATCGAGCGGGGCGTCCTCCTTGATGGCCTGGTGCAGCGTGCGCCCGGTCAGGAACTCCATGACAAGGAAGTAGGCGCCAGCGGCTTCGCCGTAGTCATAGACGCGCACGGTGTTGGGGTGCGAGAGCCTGGCGCACGACGCGGCTTCCAGCAAGAACCGCTGCTTGAATTCGCCGGTGTTGTCGACGATGTCGAGCGTCTTGAGCGCCACGATGCGCCCGAGCGGCTGTTGTTCGGCGCGGAAGATCTTGCCCATCCCCCCGCGGTCGATGAGCTCGAGCACGCGGAAGCGGCCCGCCAACGTCTGGCCGACGAGCGGGTCGGTGGGACGGTTCACCGACGAAGGGTTGGCTTGGCTCAAGACCTAGCGGCGCGCCGAGGTCGGAGACGTGCCACCGGAGGAGTCGAAGGTTTCGACCCGCTTGTCACCGCACCAGGAGTGGTCGATGAACGTGACGCCCTGGTTGTGGACGAAGTCCACGTCGTAGCTGTCCAGGCTGCGGAAGTTGATGTCGAGGTTCGCCGCGCTGTCGGTCGTGGCGTCGTTGTCGGCGACGTACAAGCGTTCGGTGGCGGCGGCGCCCTGCTGGTAGTAGCCCATATTGCTGATCGAAGCCCACCAACCGGTGGCTCCGGTGACCGCGAAGTCGTTTCCGACGATGGCGCAGTCGCGGCAGCCGGCGACGACGACGCCGCCCGTCGTGAAGTCTCGACGATCCTGTACGGCGCCGACGAAGTCGTTCTCGAGTACGTCGACGTTTTGCGCGTTGAACAGGAACACGCCGATGCCACCGCCGGTGGTGCCGTTGTGGGCGGTGGAGCGGATGCCGTCGAACGTGTTGTCTTCGACGAGCCAGTATTCGCCACCGGTGACGGCCTTGGGGCGGCAGGTGGTGGTGGAGCGGCCGGCGTTGGTGACGCCCTGGAAGCAGCCGACGAACGTGTTGTTCGCTACGCGAACGTCGTCTGCGACGGAGCCGAGGCGGGAGAACGAGCTGTAAACGCCAACGTCGAGGGACTTGGAGGCGCTGCATGCGAAGGTGAAGCCTTCGATCTCAGTGCCGCTGGCGCGCTCATCGAGCGCGAAGCCGATGCCGAGGGGGCTGTTTACGACGCGGGGATCGGCCCCCATGGTGATCTTGGCGCCGGGGGCGCCGTGGATGACGACCGGGCGCGTGACGCGGGCTCCCGCCCATCGGCCAGGACCAACTTCGATGATCGAAGACTTGCCGTTGTCGATCGCCAGTTGGATGGTGGCGAATTCCTCGGGCACGCTGTCCACCTGCGGGGTTGCGGCGAGCACGGGGGCGATAAGAAAGGGGAGCAGGGCCATGTCGGGACTCCTGGGCGGCAGTTCATTGTAACGTCCACATTCGTGAACTGGAACAACAATATGCAGGAGACAGGTGTGACTCGATTTGTCGCGATCGAAGGCTTGGATGGCGCGGGGACCACGACCCAGGCGGCCCGGCTCGTGCAGGTGTTGGGTTCGCGCGGTCGGGTCGTGGTGGCGACGCGCGAGCCCACGACCGGGCCGATCGGGCGCATCATTCGGACGACGCTTCGGGCCGAGGTGAACGCGCCCGCCGAGGCGACTTTGCCGTGGCTGTTCGCGGCCGACCGGGCCGATCACCTGCACCGCACCGTGCTCCCAGCGCTCGAGGAAGGTGCTTTCGTGGTGACGGATCGGTACTTTCACAGCTCGCTCGCGTACCAATCGATGTCGATCCCGCTGGACGAGGTTTGGGGGCTGAACCAGGGGTTCCGGGTGCCCGACGTCACGGTGTTCCTGCGCGTCCCCGTCGATGAGTGCCTGCGCCGGATCGGCGACCGCCAGATCCGCGAGATCTTCGAAGAGAAGTCGCGGCTGGACGCGATCTCGGCCAGCTACGAGCGGGTTGTAGGCTTCCTTCGCGGAAAGGGTCACCACATCATCGACATCGACGGGACCCAGCCCCAGGAACGCGTCGCGGAGCAGATCCTCGCGTTTATCGAGGCGTGACGGTGGAGGTGCTCCGGCTTCCCGGGCTCACGTCTTACGCGGCCGCACACGAGCTTCAAAAGCGTGTCCTCGAGGACCGGATCGCGGACCGGGTGGGCGACACGCTGATCGTCCTGGAACACGAGCCTACGATCACGGTTGGAAGGAGCCGATCGGCGCTGGCGAACGTGCTGTTCCCGGGCGACTGGCCCGTGGTGGAGGTGGAGCGCGGGGGCGACGTCACGCTGCACGTGCCAGGGCAGATCGTCGTGTACCCGATCGCGAAGCTCGTCGGAGCGCGACAGGACCTGCATCGGCACCTGCGGGCGCTTGAGGACGCGGTGATCGACGTTTGCGACGCGCTCGGACTCGAAGGGCGACGCGATGCGCGAAACACGGGCGTATGGCTCACGTGCAGCGACGGGGCCGTCCGGAAGGTGTGCAGCGTCGGGATCGCTTGCCGGAGGTGGGTGACCTGGCACGGCCTGGCGCTGAACGTGGACGCCGATCTTTCGTCGTTCGAGCGGATTCGGCCGTGTGGCTTCGAGGCGGGGGTGATGACCCGGCTCGTCGATCACGTCGACGTGACGTCTGCGGACGTGGTCCCTTTGCTCACCGAGCGTCTCGTCAGTCGACTTTCAGGCCCCTGACGGCGAACCATTCGGCTTCGACGCGGGCGAACTCGGCCGGGTCGACGACGACGTCTCCGGAGGGCGCCGCGGTGCCGTCGTCGATGGAGAGGAACTCACCATCGTCGAGGTCGTCTGCCATGGCGGCGGGGCCGAGGAGACCGAGCGCTGCGGCGACGATCATCGGATGAACGGCGATGCGGGTGGTCATGGATCCTCCGGCCCGAGCGAAGCGCTGGGTGATGGGTTCACGGTAAGGCCGGCCGGCGTAACTGGCGTGGGGGAGTGACACAACGCGACAGGGGTGGACGGTTGGGAACGGGGTGTGGTCAATCGTACCAGCCGTGCAAGAACCACCGACCGTCGGAAAGATCGAGGTACAACCACGCGACAATGCCAAAGTCGACGACCCAGTAGGCGCGGTCGAACGGGTTTGGCCGCCACCAGTCACCGGAGAGGTGTTCGGGGCCGCGGGCACGCAACACCACCTCCCACCCCTCGCCGAACCGCACCCGGACGGGGCGATCGGCTTCGGTGCGAACTTCGATCGGCTTCGGCGTGGCCTCGAGCAGGATTGGACGTTGCGGCAGCTCGACGATCGTGTGGGCGCGCGCCGTGAGACGCAACGGGAGCGGTTCGGAGCAGATGAACGCCCGTTCGGGCCGCCACGAGGGAGCGAGTTGTGGGGTGAACACTGCGCCTTCACCGAGCGCGTCCGACAGTCGGGCGAGGAGATCGGGGAGGGGCTCCTGCGCTTCTGCGCGGTCGTACAGGCTCGCCTGCCAGCTGCGCAGCGGGCAGGTCTCTTCGGCGACGACGGTGACCTCGAGGGCAGGGGCCTCCACGCGCAGCGCTTCGACCCTGGGCCGAACGAGCGCGCGCAGCCGGTCCGCCGAGGCGGTTGGCCGGCCGGAGCGGACGCGGAACGACGCCGAGAGGCTCCGCTCCAGCTCGATCTGCACGAGCAGCCGCACGATGGCGCGGTCTTGCCGGGCGACCTGCTCGGCGAGCTTGCCGATCAGGCCCTGAATTGCGAACCAGAGCGGCTGCGTGGTGGTGGTGGGGCCAGGGAGCACGGTGCGCGCCTGGGCGACCGTGCCCCCCTTCGCGGTGATCGAGGCGCGGAGGACCTGATCGGTGGGTTTCCCACGGGCAATTTGGAACAACCGGACCCCTTCGGGACCGTAGCGATCGCGGACGGCGGACGGGGGCAGCCGGGCGAGATCGCCGATGGACGCGACGCCGACCTCGCGCCACGCGTGCAGCAACTCGACCGACGGGCGGAGCGACTGGACGGGGAGGCCACCGATCGCCGCGGCCGTGCCGAGGGGCTCGACGACCAGCGCCCGGCTGCCGAGCGAGCACAGGGCGTAGGCGGCGTCAGGATCGTCTGCGATGACGGCATACCCGACGTGACCGAGCTCCGCTGCGAGCGCGAGGGCGGCCTCGAGCGTGGCGTCGCCCCGGGGCACGCGGGAGATCTCGAGCGCGAACGCATCGTCAGCCAGGGGCCAGAGCGTGTCCGAGAGGCGTTCGAGCGCGCGCAGCAGGGACATGCGGTCTTCGTCTTCTGCGGCCGCGTCCAACGGCTCGAGCTTGACGTCCGGCTCGAGGGAGCGCGCCTCGGCGGCCGTCATACCGGCCCGCAGCCCGCGAGCGGTGGCTTCGGGGCTGACGGCGCACAGGCGCGTTCCGCCGTGCTCTTCGACGGTGAGCGCGACGAGATCGGTCGCGCCATGGCCGCAGCGCTCCACCCGGAACGCGGGGAGGTGAAGCACCAACCAGCGCGGTGACCTCATGCAGGCCTCCGACCGGGCAGGCTGCCTGTACGACCGGGCGCGCCCTGGCGATCCCGCACGACGACGAGCCTGTCGCGCTGAACGAGGAAGCGCAGCGACGCGGGGAGCTCGCGCGAGGTGCGCTCGGACAACACAAGGACCGCGCAGGAACCGTGTTCGGCGGCCCGAGAGAGGCGCGCGCCGAGGTGCTTCCGCAGAGGAGGATCGACCACCACGACGAGAGGGAAACACCCCGAGCGCGCGGCCTGTTCGCACGCCCAGACGTCCTGCTCGGCGGGGGGCCGTACGACGAGGACCTGGGACAAATCGAGCCCGAGCACAGCGAGGCCGGGCGGGTAGAGGAGGCCGAGCGGGTCGATCCATGCGACCGCGCTCCGACGGGCTGCGAGGCGGAGCGCGATGGCGACGACCACCCGCATGCGGCCGCTGCCCCGGGGGCCCGATACCTCGACGAGGCCGGGGACGGGCAGCCCACCGACGAGTTCGTCCACCTCGGGAACGCCGGTGGGCACCTTGGTGGGCTCGACGCCGCGACCTTCGATCGCGCGGATCTTATCCCTCAAGGCCTCGATGGACAAAACCGCCGCCAAACGAACTCCCGTACTGTACGCATGTTCAGTACCGGATTTGGGCGGAACGATCAAGAGCCTCGTTCACGAGGCGGTCAGGAACTGTCCGGAATCGCTCGAGGTGTCAGCCGAACTGCACGCTGCGCCGCGTGAACGGCATGTTCATCCACCAGCCGTTGATCGGGAAACTCACGGGGTCATCGGGGGCCGCGCCGGCGGCGATCACGAGGGGCACGAAGTGTTCGGTGCGCGGGTGCGCGGTGCGCGCGCCAGGAGCCTTGCCCATGAAGCCGATCAGCGCGTCGTAATCACGTCGAACGAGGGTGTCGGCCACCCAGGCGTCGAACTCGCTCGCCCACGAGGGGATGCCTGGCGTGCCGAACGCGCGCAGGTTGTGCGTGAGGAAGCCGGAACCGATGATCAACACGCCCTCGTCGCGCAGCGGGGCGAGCGCCCGGCCCCACGCGAACAACGCGACCGGGTCGAGCGTGGGCATCGACACCTGCAGCACGGGGATGTCCGCGCCCGGGTACATCGCGAGGAGCGGTACGAACGAGCCGTGATCGAGGCCGCGTTCAGGGTCGTTCGTGGTCGGGATGCCCGCGGCGTTGAGCAGCCCACGCACGCGCTCCGCGAGGTCCGGTGCGCCGGGAGACGGGTACTTCACCTGGTAGTAGCGCGCGGGGAAATTGTAGAAGTCGTACACGAGCGGGACTGTGCGCGTCGCGCCGATCGCGGTGGGGCGCGCCTCCCAGTGGGCGGACACCATGAGGATCGCCTTCGGTCGTGGCATGGCGGCTGCCCAGGCGGCGAGCTCACCCTGCCAGACCTTGTCGTCGAGCAGCGGAGGGGCGCCATGGGCGACGAACAGGACGGGAAGTCGGCTGGTCATGGGGGCCTCTGTTGCGATACGGGGACCGGTCAGCGCTACGGCAGCGGTGCCGACGGCTCCGGCGCCGAGAAGTGTGAGCACCTCGCGACGGTTCATCGACGCGTCAGTCGCCCGACGGCTTGCTTGGGTCGGAATGCCGGAGGAGGAGCGTGCTTCGCGAGCGCGTCCCGCAGGGCCTCGTCCGCGGCCATCTTGTCCATCCGGTCTCGCAGGCGGCGGCGGCGCAGGACGAGCGCGCCGAGGGCCGCCGTACCGAACGCGAACGCGGCGACGTCAAACGCTCCGGAGAGGAAGAAGGCCGGCCCCGTGAAGCGTGCTCGCCAGCGAGCGTCAAGCGCGCCGAGCGTCTCACCTGTGGCGCGGTAGATCGCCGCGTCGATGTTCGAGCCTTTCGCGAGCTCGCCGATCAGCGCCCGCATCGCATCGTCGCCGTGTTCGGCGCGCAGGAACGCGACGAAGTCGGCGGACTCGGCGTAGGCGAGCGACGCGCCGACAGAGTCGCGCGGAAACGCGATGTGGAGGTTTTCGAGCGTGTACAAACCGCCATGCGAGAGCCCCTCGGCGATGCGGCGCGTGTCGTCCGGACCCTGCTCGCCGGCGAGGTTGCGCGCGAGCCCTTCCTCGAGCCAGTGGGGAGGGTGATGCGGCGCGTACGCGCGCCCGAGCAGGATGTGCACGATCTCGTGGTCGAGCACGTGAAACAGCGTCAGGCTGCCCTCGGGCGACATCGCCGGGCTCTTGAGGAACACCGCGCCGCGGTCCGCCCACGCAGTTCCCTCGGCCCACTCAGGCGGACGACCGGGTTGGAGTGCTGCAAACTCGGCGTCGCTGCTTGCGACATAGACGACGATGTGCCCACCGATCGGCACGCCGAGCGTCTTTGCGAGCTGCGGCAAAACGCTGTTCGCGCGCTGCCCGATCGCCTTGAGCATCGCGCGCTGGCTCGCGCGCCCGTACACGTCGACGCTGATCCCCGGCTCCGTGACGAAGCCCTCGGGGATCGGTGGTAACGGAGGCGACAGCTCAGCCACGGGCAGGGCCGTCATCTCTTGAGCGGACGCGGTCGAACCGAACGCGAGCGCGATGGCGAGCAACAGAGCGCGCACCGTCGCCCTCCTCTCCAACCAAGATGAGCGCGGAGCGAGGGGGCGTCAAGGGATCTGGGGCTTGCGCGTCAGATCCAGCCCTGGCGCCTGAAGTACGACAGCATGCCGATGCTCATCGTGCCCATCAGCCCGAGCGTGAAGAAGTAGCCGTATTTCCATCGCAGCTCGGGCATGTACTCGAAGTTCATGCCGTAGACACCCGCGACGAACGTGATCGGGATGAACACGGCCGTCAGCACGGTGAGCACCTTCATGACCTGGTTCAGCCGGTTCGAGGTGCCTGCCAGGTACAGCTCGAGCAGCGCGACCGCGGACTCCCGGTACAGCTCCGTCGTCTCGATCGCTTGCACGACGTGGTCGTGAAGGTCGCGAAGGTAGGGCCCTGTGCTCGGAGCGACGACGGTGCATTCCGTCCGCTGCAACACGCCCGACACTTCGCGCAGCGGCCACACCGTCTTGCGCATCATCAGCAGCTGGCGCTTCAGATCGTGGATGCGTGTGACCGTGTCCTCGCCGAGATCGTCGAGCGCGATCTCCTCGATCGCTTCGACCTCCTCGCCGATCGTGTCAAGGACGACGAAGTAGTGGTCGACGATCGCGTCCAGCAACGCGTAGGCGAGGTAGTCGGGTCCGAGCCTGCGGAGCCGCTGCGTCACGCTATCGCCGCGGAGCCGCTTGCGGACAGGATCCCAGACGTCGCCAGGCCGCTCCTGGAACGTGAGCACGAAGCGATCGCCGAAGATGACGCTGATCTGTTCGGCCTTGAACTTCGGGATCACTTCGCCCTGGCCGTCTTCTGAGAGGTTGAGCATCTCGATCACGACGAAGAAGTAGTCGTCGTACTCTTCGGCCTTGGGCCGCATCCCTACGTGCACGACGTCTTCGATCGTGAGCGGGTGCACGTGAAAACACTCACAAAGACGCTGGACGAGCGCGACGTCGTGGATGCCGTCGACGTCGACCCACTTGTACGAGCGGTTCTTCGCGGCGAGGGCGATCTCCTCGACCGGCACGTCCTGCCATTCCTCGAAGTGGTCCACGCCGTACTGGAACATCCGAACGCGCGCAGGCCCGTCCGGACGTTCGCCGGTGTAGATCGGCGTGCCCGGCGGGAGGCCGATCTTCTGGGCGATGGACTGGCGCACGCCGCGCATCAATGGACTCCGGTCATGGATTTGCCTGGGAGCGCACGCGCCCGGGGGCGTTCGCGATGCCGTCGTAGGTAGCGTCGAGGAGTTGGCGGCGCGAGGCGTCATCGTACTCGCGTCGCGGGTCCGCTGCAGCGAGCGGTTCAATCCAGCTTTCAAGAACGTCGAGCTGCGCCGCGAGCGGGAGAGACTCGACGAGGTCTGCGGCCGCGAGCAGCTTCTCGACGTAGCGGGCACGACAGGTCGCGTTCGCGTTGCAGAACCGACTGACGGCGCCCTGGCCGCTCCACGCGTCGGTGCCACCGAGCCACGTCTGGTCGACGCCCCACGGGAGGAGGTCGAATCGCCCGTCCGTGGGGTCGCGATAGATGCGGTAGTTGTTGCGCGTGTAATACCCGTCCCAATCGTCGACTACGACGGCCACGGCGAGCGCAGCGAGCCACTCATCGAGGTCGATCACCTGCTCGAGGCGGGCGAGTCCCACGTCATCAGGCGTCGCTTGGAGCGCCTCGATCACCGGCGTGAGCAGGGCGCGATCGGCCTCCTCGCCCTGGTCAAGCTCGAACGACGTCTCGCTCCCAGGCTCGAAGTCGGTGCCGTACGCGCCCTCGAACAGCGGTCCTGTGGCGTCTGCGTACCGCCGCGCGAGGAACTGACGGTCGACCGTCTCGAGCGCGACATACAGCCCGACGTACTCCTCGTTCACGAACACGCGGGCGTAGCCGACGCGCGGGACCGGGACGCCTGCCGCGCGGTAAACCTCGTACGTCAGGTACTCGTGTGCGTAGGTCGGGTCTTGAACGGCGTTGTTGAGCGTGAGTCGCTCTTCCCCGCGCAGGCGCGTCCCGCCAAAGTCGTCGACGTCCAAACGCCACGCGCACTTTTGATCGATCGTCCGCGCCGAGCCGTACTGCCCCTTGATTCGCACTGCGATCGAGGGAAACCACGCGCCCTCGAACCCGAGCGACGCGACCACCTCGGTGCGTGGATCGGCGCGCAGGGAGGCCTGCGACGAGGCGTCGAGGCCGAGCAGGATGTCGGAGGGACGGTCGGACGGGAACAGGCCCTCCGACGGGTCGAGCGACGGGCTCGGTACGACGCGGCTCGGGTTTCCCGGCGTGGGCCAGGCGGTCGGGAGCATCGGGCCACCCGACGGGATCCGCGCCAGCGAGACGTCGCCCGGCAGTTCGCCCGTCGCGACCCGGTCGACAGGCTCGCCGTCGAGCATCAGCGTGAGGTGATCGCCGTGGCTTCCAAGCGTGAACGGCAGGTGGCCGTTCGCGACGGTCGCGTCGGCCCACCACACCCGTCGCTCGCCGGGGCCCAGCGTGCCGCCGGGCTCGCTCGACCACGCGCCGCCGTCGGCCTCGAGGCCGAGCCTGCCGAGGTCGATCTCGTCATCTGAGACGTTGAGCAGCTCTACCCAATCGGGGAACTGCCCGTCGATCATTACGGTGGAATCGTTGCGGGTCATCACCTCGTCGATCACGACGGGCGTCGGCCCTCGATCGACGTACGCCGCACTACACGCGAGCAACCACCACATAAATGCACGTTACAACGCGGCCGGCGGGCATGCTACCGTGCGACGTGCGTGTGACGGAGGTGTGACACACATGTCGCGTTGGATGTCGGTGCTGTTGCGACGTCTCGCTGGCATGGCCGCCCTGCTCGTGCTCCTCGCTACAGCCCTGCTCGCCGGTACCGTGCGCTCGGTGCGCGCACCGGCGGTCGTCGCGGCCGACCAGACGTTCTCGGTCGTGGCGCTGGAGCCGGGCCGCTACGCGTGGACCTTGGAGACGGGACGCTCGCCGATCGGCGCGGGCTTCGTGTCGCAGCGGTCGCTCGAGAACGAGCGCTCCGAGGTGATCGAGGTGGCGTTGCCGGCCGCGGTGAGCTCCGGACAGGCCGTTCAGCAGGGTCAGATCGTCGCCGAGCTCGGCTCGCAACGGACGGCGCGACAGCTCGAGGAGCAGCTTGCGGCGAAAGACGCCCTGGAGGCCCAACGGGACCTGTTGGTGGCCGGCGGCCGTCCAGAAGCGATCGCAGCGGCCGAGCGAGGGGTGGGGGTCGCGGTGGCGCGGCAGTCCGAGGCAGAGGCGGCCTTTTCAAGGTTGAACCGCCTTTCGGGCTCGGGTGCGGTGAGCGTGGACGACCTTCACCGCGCCGAGCTCGCGCTCGCGACGGAGACGCGCCAGGTCGAGTTGGCGCGCGCCCAGGCCGCCGCGGCTCGGTCCCCCGCGCGTCCCGAGGAGCTGATGGCGGTCGACGCGCAGCTCGCGGCCGCTGAAGCGCGCATCTCGGAGACGCTCACGCGGCTCGACGATCAGCAGGTCAAGAGCCCGATCGCCGGGATCGCCGAGGTCGGCGGCGTGTCGCTCGTGCGCGTGTACGACCTCGATCCCGTGTACGTGCGCGCGGCCGTCCACGAGCGCGATCGCGTGCATGTCCTCGAGGGCGCGCCGGTGGTGTTCCGGTCGTCCGCGACGGGTGCGCGGTTCGAGGGCACGGTCGCTGCGATCGCGGACTCGGTCGCGTTGAGCGCGAGCGGCGAGCCGGTCGTGTACGTAACCGCGCAGATCGCGAACCCCGCGCTCGCGCTCCGCGCTGGAATGAGCGGCTCGTTGGAGTTTCGCGAGGACAGCTTCGCCGGGCGGTTCGCGTCGCGCGCGACGGACGCGTTGGGCCTGTGAGGGTCCTGGACGAAGGCCGCTTCGAGCTGAAGTACGCGGTCCCGGAGGATCGCCTGGCCGCTGTCGTGGCCGCGATCGCGGATGCCGTCGAGCCCGATCCCCACGCGGACCTGCTGCCCTCCGGACGGCGCGGGTACGTCGTTCACTCCACGTACTTCGACACGCCGGATCTGCTCGACTACACGGCGCGACTCTCCCAGCACCGCGTGCGCAGGCGTGTCCGAGTGCGCACGTACGGAGCGCGTGGGGAGCGTCGGCCGGTGTTTCTCGAGCTCAAGCGCAAGCTCGATGACCAGGTGATCAAGCAGCGCGCCGAGGTCACCGACGCGGACACGTGGGAGAGGCTCGGTGAGCGGCCGTGGGAGGCGCTCCTCGACGCGACGACTCCGAGTGTTCGCGAGATGGCTGGCCGCTTCGCAGACGTGGTGCGGCAGGTCGGTCTCGTCCCGAACGTCTCCGTGCACTACGAGCGCGAAGTGTTTGTGGACGTGCGCGCCGACAAGGAACAGGTGCGCCTCACGATCGATCGCTTGATCACGGCGTCCCGCGTGACCAGCGCCGTCGACCTGTATCCTGCGCCTGAGGTGGACGTGCTCCGGTCGGACGTGGGTGTGCTCGAGTTCAAGTTCGATGGCGCCGAGCCCGCGTGGATGCGCTCCGCAGCGCGCGATCTCGGCCTTCGCGCCGAGCCGGTGTCGAAGTACGCGCTGTCCGTCGCGCGTCTGTTGCGGACCGATCGGCCGCTCGAGTTCGCACGCCTCCAGCCCTCGTGCCTGCGGGGTGCGGCGTGATCCCGGAGGTGCCCGTCGACGTCGCGCCCTACGACCTGCTCGTTGTGGTGCAAGCGGTGCTCCTCGCGCTCGGCCTCGGCTCGGTCGCGGCGATCGTGCACCGGATATCGGTGACGGATCGCATGGTGCCGCCTTCGCTGTCGACGTCGCTCGTCGTGCTCGCGGGCACGTCGTCGCTGGTCACCCTGTCGGTCGGAAACAGCCTCGCGCGCGCCTTCGCGCTCGTCGGCGCGCTCGCTGTCGTGCGCTTTCGAGCCCGCATCGACAACCCGCTCGACGTCGCGTTCGTGTTCCTGTCGATGAGCGCAGGGATCGCTTCGGGTGCGCTGGCGTGGCGGGTTGGCATCGCAGGCGTCGCGTTGATCGCGCTCGCGGTCGTGGTGATGAGTGCGATTCCGCGCCTGCGCGGTGAGATTCACCTGGTGCGTTGTGATCTCGTCGCCCACGACTCCCGCCAGGCCGAGGTCCAGCGCGTGCTCGACAAACACGTGGCGCGCCTGTGGCTCGAGCAGGCCCGCAGCTTGCGGTTCGGCGAGACGCTGTCACTGTGGTGGCGCGTCGCGCTGAAGCGGGACACCACGCTCGAGGCGCTGCTGGGGGACCTGTCGAAGATCGAAGGGGTGGAGCGGGTGATCGCACTCGCCGGCGGCGACATCGCGGCGGACGGCGGATGACAGCGCTCGTCCTGCTATTCGCCTGCCGCGGGGAGGGGATCACCGCCGAAGAGTGTGCCGACCGCGTCGATCAGGACGACGACGGGCGGGTCGACTGCGCGGAGCGCGACTGTGACGAGTTCGCGTCGTGTGGCAACGGCGCGGTCCCGGTGATGAATGAATTCATGGCCAACAACGCGAACGGGTACACCGACGAAGCCGGCGAATTCGAAGACTGGGTCGAGCTGTACAATCCGTCGCCGGACGCGGTCGCGCTCGCAGGCTGGTCGCTGTCCGATGACCCGGACGTGCCGAACAAGTCGCTGCTTCCGGATGACCTGGTCATCAGCGGGACGGGTTTCCTCGTGTTGTTCGCGGACGACGAGCCCACCGGAGACCTGCACCTGTTGTTCAAACTCGCCCGTGAAGGGGGTGTCGTCGTGCTCGCTCGCGACGGGGTCGTCGTCGATCGCCTCGCGTACCCGCAGCAGGAGACGGATCGGTCCCTGGCGCGGACACCGGACGGCGGAGTGACCTGGGTGTCGACGGCCGCGCCGACGCCGGGGGCGCCACGCGAGTAGCCCAGCTCGCCGTTGCCGAGCGACCATGCGGGATGTACACTTTCCAGACCATGTCGAGTGTCCACCTTCCCCTCCCACAAGACCTCCACCTCGCGCTGCGGCGCGCCGCGCAGGATCTCGGGCGTCCTGTGACCGAGATCATCCGTGAGGCCCTCGCGGAGTGGCTTGCGGAACGTGAACGTCGACGCATCGCGGGCGATATCGAGGCGTACGCGCGCGCGGTCGCTGGGTCGGACCAGGACTTGGACCTTGCCTGGGAAGCGGCCGGCGTGGAGTCGTTGCTCGCAGCCGAGGGCGGACGCGACGAGCGCCGGAAAGCGCCATCGCGGAAGCGTCCATGAGACGTGGTGAAATCTGGATCGCGGAGCTTGAACCGCGATCGGGATCTGAGCAACGGGGGACGCGCCCCGCGATCGTGATGTCCCACGACGGGTTCAATACCGTGGACGCCTGGCGATCCATCATCGTGGTCCCCATGACGACCTCCGCCCGGCAGGCCGCGCGTGGACCGACGGCCGTGCAGCTTTCGGCCGCGGTCACGGGCCTGGATCGCGACGGTATCGCGTTGTGCCATCAACTCACGACGATCGATCGTGGCAAGCTCGCTCGTCGTGTTGGAACCGTCAGTGGACCCGCGCTCGTTGCCGTCGAGCGCGGTGTTCGCGCGGCGCTCGACCTCCAGTGAGGATGCTCCAAGAGCACGTCCGATCCATCACGTGAACAATTTTCGATCACCCCCCTTGCAACGTCGATCAACCGGATGGTAGAAAGGATGCGGTACCGCCCGGTACCTCCCCGCCGCAGGGATCTCCCCGATCCTCGCGCCTCCCCACCGCCCCCGCCCGCCCCATGTCCCTCCCTGAAGTCGATGCGCCGGCCCCCGTGGTCGGCCTTGAATACAGTCCGCTCGTGTTCCGGCAGGAAGGCGATGTGCCCGTGCTCATCGTCCCCCGTGGTCGCACGTTCGAGGAGCTGCGCGATCACGTACGCGCGCGGCTCCCCGAGCAGCGCGACCGCATCGGCGAGTCCACGTTGCGGCTCGATCTGCACGATCGCCCGATCGTGTTGTTCGATCTCCGTCGCCTGATCTCCATCTTTCGTGACGAGTTCCAGATCGAGGTCACCGGACTGTACGTCCGCAACGATGTCGTATTGAAGTTCGCGGAGCGTGAACTGAAGCTCCGCCTGTTCGTGGCCGACCCCTCGGAGGAACGCACCGAGGAAGCAGCGAACAGCCCCCTTTCGGCGCCGCCGCTCGAGCTCACTGCGCTCGCGAGCGAGTTGCCACACCTTTCTGCGCCGCCGGAGTCGGAGCCTTCGCCCGACCCCACCTTGGAGGAGGAGACGCAAGAGCCAAAGACGCAAGTTCCGGTTTTGCCGGAGTTGGTCGTGGCTTCGGCTCCGGCGGAGCATGCAACTGCGGGGGTGGCGGTCGCGGCCGCCCCCGTGAGCGACGGTTCGCGTCGTACGCAGGTCGTGCAGAAGACGATGCGCTCGGGTTCGTCGGTGAAGTTCGACGGCGACGTGACCGTGATGGGCGATGTGAACGCGGGCGCCGAGATTACGGCGGCAGGCAACATCCTGGTGATGGGCGCGCTCAAGGGGGTGGCCCACGCGGGCTGCACCGGCGACGAGACCGCCACCATCTTCGCGTTCGACCTCAAGCCGACGCAGCTTCGTATTGGTCGTCGCATCGCGATCACGCCTCCTCGCAGCGACACCGCCAAGGTCGAGCCCGAGGTCGCGCGCGTGCAGGACGAACAGATCGCTATCGAACCCTACCGAAGGAGGTAACAGTGCCCCAGTGCATCGTCGTGACGTCAGGCAAGGGCGGGGTGGGCAAGACCACCACCTCCGCAAATCTCGGGTGCGGGCTCGCACTCGCGGGGTACCGGGTCGCGATGATCGATGGCGACATCGGTCTGCGAAACCTCGACCTCATCCTCGGTCTCGAGAACCGCATCGTCTATGACCTCGTCCAGGTCATCGAAGGCGAGTGCAAGCTCAAGCAGGCCCTGATCCGCGATAAGCGCGTCGAAGGCCTCTACCTGCTCCCGGCCGCGCAGACGCGCGACAAGAACGCCGTGAAGCCCGACGACATGAAGCGCCTGATCGGCGAGCTGAAGGAGACCTTCGACTTCGTGATCGTCGACTGCCCGGCGGGCATCGAGCAGGGCTTCAAGAACAGCATCGTGGGCGCCGACCGCGCCATCATCGTGACGACTCCGGAGGTCAGCGCGATTCGCGACGCGGACCGCATCGTCGGACTCGTCGAAGCGCACGAGCTCCCCGAGCCCGAGTTGATCATCAACCGCTACCGCGGCGGCATGGTCGCGCGCGGCGACATGATGAACAAAGACGACATCCTCGAGATCCTCGCGATCCCGCTCATCGGCATGGTCCCGGACCACGAAGACGTGATCATCAGCGCGAACAAGGGCCAGCCGGCCGTGTTCGACGAGGCCAGCGTCGTCGGCGCGGCGTACCGTCGCATCACCCAGCGCGTGCTCGGTGAAGACGTCCCGATGCCGAATTTCGATCGTCAGGACGAGATTGGATTCCTTGCAACCATGAAGCGTTGGATGGGCCTCGCCGCCCGGGAGGCTGTGTGATGTCGCTCTTTGATCGCATCGAGCGCCTGATGGGCGCGCAACCCAAGTCCAAGAACGACGCGAAGCAGCGGCTGAAGCTCGTGCTGCTCCATGATCAGTGCGACATCTCGCCCAAGCGGCTCGAAGAGATGCGCGAGGAGATCGTCGCGGTCATGCAGAAGTACGTGGAAATCGACCGCGAAGCGATCGACTTCAAGCTCCACAAGGAGAACGGGAAGATCGCGCTCGTTTCGACGGTCGGGGTCAACCGCGTCAACAGCCGCCAGGTGGCGTGAGCCGAGCGAAGTCCTGTTATGGAGGCGGGATGAACAACAATCTCCGCCGTGTACGTTTGACAGGTCGCGCCCAGCGGTGGCTGCGCCTGGTGCAGGACTTCGGCCACATCGACGACGGGCGGATCGAAGATCTGCTCGTCCAGTTGGCCGACGCGGGCCCCGCATCGGGCGCCGAGGGAATCGTCGATCTGCCGGTGTTGCGGCGTGCGGCCGCGGTGATGTTGTTTGGGGACGGAGACGCCCAGCAGCTGCGCGACCTCGAGAAGGGTCCGCTCGCAGAAGACTGGCTGTTCCTGTTTTCATGAGCGTCGATCGCTTCCTGGACGCGCTCCGCGCAGAACGGGGAGCCTCACCGCACACGCTGCGCGCGTACGGGCATACGCTTGAGCGCCTGACCAACCAGGTCGCGCCGCGCCCGGTGGAGCAGGTGAAGCGGTCGGACCTGCGCGCGTTCCTGTTCGCGGTCGCCCGCGACGCTTCGAGCGCTACCCTCGCGCGGCACATCGCGGCGCTGCGCACGTACTACCGGTGGCTGCTGAAGACGGGTCGAATCACGGTGTCCCCCGCGGAGGCGCTCGAACCGCCGCGGGTCGGGCGGCGCCTGCCGCGTCACGTCTCGGTCGCCGAGGCTGACGCGCTCGTCACGCTCGACTCGGCGGTCCCGAACGCCTTGCGCGACAAGGCCCTGGTGGAGCTGTTGTACGGTGCCGGGATTCGCGTCGCTGAGGCCTCGGGGCTCGACCGACGCGACGTGGACTTCGGGACCGGGCTCGTCGACGTGCGCTCCGGCAAGGGCAAGAAGGAGCGCCGTGTGCCGCTCGGGGAGCCGGGTTTGAACGCGATCCGGGCGTGGCTGGACTCCCGCACGGACGCGTCGGAGGCGATGTTCCTGAACGCGCGCGGGGCCCGGATGTCGACGCGATCGATGCATCGGGTGGTGCGCGATCAGGGCCGCCTCGCCGGTGTGGACGGGCTGCACCCGCACGCGCTCCGGCACAGCTACGCGACGCATATGCTCGACGCCGGTGCGGATCTGCGAGGGATCCAGGAGCTGCTCGGCCACGAGAACCTGTCGACGACGCAGCGATATACACACGTGTCGGTCGAGGCGTTGCTCGACTCGTACCGGCGCGCGCACCCGCACGCGAAGAAGGGGACGTGAAGGCGGGCAGAGCGCTCGGCCTCGCGTTCGCACTCGCAGCGGCGGCCACGGTGGTGTGTGGGGTGGTTGGCTACGCGTGTGGGGGCAGGCCCTTCGTTGAAGGTGTGCTGCTCGTACTTGAAGAACCCGAGGCGGATCTGCGCGAAGCGCCGAGCGTCGAGGCCTGGCTGCGGCTTCATCGCGACGACGTAGGTCTCGTCGTGGCGACGGTGCGGCCGGACGGAACGCTCGACGAGACGTTGTCGTGGAACGAAGACGTCGCGAGGCCCCTCGCGAGCGCGGTAAAGCTGGTACACCTGACGGCCTACGCGCTGGATGTCTCCGATGGGCGAGTGACGCCGGACACTGTCGTCCCTCGTGCGGATTGGGAGGGGTCGTACGTCGAGGGCACGGATGGTGGCGCTCACGCGCGGTCGCTGGCACGCCTCGGGCTGGGATCGGATGGGGACCCCACGCTGGACCAGCTGGTGAGCGCGATGATCACCGAGAGCGACAACGCCGCGGCGGACGCGCTGCTCGCGAGGCTAGGTGACGCCTCGATCGAGCGTGCGCGAGGCGCGTTCGCCATCGACGGTCGCATCGAGGTCGACCCGGTGCATCCCCTCCTGGGGGCGCTGCTCGCGACCGAGGACCCGAACGTTTGTGAGGTCTCCGTCCCCGACCTCTGGACCGCAATGGAGGCTTCCGCAGCGTCGTTTCGTAAGGTTCGAGTCGCGTTCGCACTGCCGTCGCTCGAGGCACAGCGGACACGCTTCGACTGCGTCTGGCCGCGCGCGACGCCGCGCGCGTTTGCGCGGGTGATGGGCGAGGTCGCCGCCGGGGAGGGTCTACCGGTCAAGGCGATCGAGGTGATGCGACGTCACCTCGAATGGCCCATGGCGTTCGAATCCAATCAGCGTCGGTTCGAGCGGTTCGGGGCGAAGGGGGGCTCGCTCGCGGGCATGTTGACGGAGTCGTTTTACGTGGTACCTCGAGACGGGCCGTACGCAGGTCAGGGGCGTGTCGTCATCTTGTTTCTGCAACACGTGAGCTTCACTGCCTGGTTGGGCCTGGTGAGCTCGTTCAAACACCAGGACGTCATGCTCACGCTCGCGACCAACCCCGACAGCAGTACGTTGTCGCCGGCACTCGAAAGGGCCGCCCCGTGAGCTACGGCCGCACGCTCGAAGAGACGTACAAGGTCTGGCTTTGCCTCGGCGGGGTCGGGCTCGCGGTGGCTTGGCGGCAGGTGCCGCGCAAATACGCGCTCGGCGCGCTCGCTGCGCTCACGTTGTTCGCGGGTGTAAACAATTGGCGCGCGGACTGGGGGACGTTCGCCGTGCAGGCGGATTCCTACGATCTCGTCCATTACTACCTGAACGCGAAGTACTGGGACGAGCTCCGGTACGCCGACCTGTACCCGGCTGCGCTGCGGGCGGACTTCGACAACGGCGGGCCGTTCTTCGATCCCGGCCCCGCCTACATGCAGCAGGGCAACGGCCCCGACAAGATCCGCCCCGTCGAGGAGGCGCTCGCGCGAGGTGAGATCGTGAAGCGCGATCACTTCACCCCGGAGCGCTGGGCCGCGTTCACGCACGACGTGTTGTACCTGGAGCGCGACCGGGACGAGATGTCGCGCGACCTGTGGAAGCAGATGATCCAGGACCACGGGTACAACGGCGCACCTGCGTGGACGGCGATCGCCCGACCGCTCGCGTCGTGGGTGCCGGTCGAGCAGGTCAAGGCGCTGTGCATGATCGATCCGGCGCTGCTGCTCGTCGCGCTGTTCACGCTGGCGTGGGCTTACGACGGTGGCGTCGCGTTGTGGGCCGCGCTGTTCCTGTTCGTCACCTACTCGACGCGATGGCCGGTGATCGGTTGGGCGTTCCTGCGCTACGACTACGTGGCCGGGCTGATGATCGCGATGGCGCTGCTTAAGAAGGGGCGCGAAATCTCGGACACGTCCCGCTACAAGTACGTCGCCTACGCTTTCGCCGGCCTGTTCGCTTCCTGGTCGGCGACGCTGCGATTGTTCCCGGCGGCGTGGTTGTTCGGGCCCGCCTCGAAGGGCATCCTAGGGTTGATCGAGCGAAAGGTGCACAAGCCGCTGCTCGTGTTGGCCGCAGGCTTCCTGCTCGGAGCCGCGACGCTCGAGGGCTATGCCGTGCTTCAGCTCGGTCCCACCGTGATCTCCGAGCACCTCGCGGACATGAAGCAGCACACCGCGCCGAGCCAACTCTCGTCGCGGCGCGTCGGGCTCGCGCTCGCGCTGCCGTACCGCGGCGAGCTGATGCCGAAGAACATCACCAAGCAGCGGAAAGCGGAGGTCGAGGAGCAGCGGCCTGTTCAGCTCGCGATCGCGGGCCTGACGATGTTCCTGCTCGGCGCCGGCATGCGGCGCGAGAAGGACGACGAGGCGTTCGCGTGGGGCTTCCTGCCGCTGTTCCTGCTCACGACCGCGTCGTACTACTACTACGTGACGCGTGTGACGTTGGTGATCGCGCACGCCGCAAACCTCGACAAGCGGCGGCACGTCGCCGGCCTCGCCGCGCTGCTCGGCATCGAGTTGTTCTGCAACAAGGCGGAGACCGGGCTCCCCGAGCACCGCGTGTTCCTCGTCGGCTGGCTCGCGTGGCTCTTGTGCGCGTACACGGTGTTCAACGTGGGTGCGCTGTTGTGGGAGGCGTGGCGGAAGGAACCGGCGTCAACGCCCTCCGAGTCCACGCCCGCCGCGGTCAACGCGGGCTGAATCCACGCGAACGGCGCTTTTCAGGCGGCAGCCCACGAGCGAACGCCGAATACCAAATGCTTTCGAGCTGTGGGGTGGTCGGCGGCGCGGATTGGTGACGCATTGACCGCTGCGGGTGTGTTTTCGCGGTGCCTTGACCGCGACGTGCAATCTCAGAGAGCGAGCTCGACCACCGCAGAGTAGCTGAATCCGCAGCACTGGCCGTTGGGCTCGCTCACGTTCCAGCACGGGTCCACGTCGATCGTGGTCGGTTGGCCGTCGACGGTGACGGTGATCTCGACGTGATCACCGCGTACGGGGGTCAGGAAGCCGCTCCCGTCGCAGAACCACGCGACCGTGTCGCCGCCGGTGGTGGGGAGGACGGTGCCGGCGTCACATGAGAACCCGACCGTCTCGTCGTCGGCGAGCAGGACGACGTCATACTGCTCGGGCGTGGCTCCCGTGAAGTCGACGCGGAGGCCGGACATGACGAACATATCCGTGCAGGACCGCGGCACCACGTTGCTGCACGTGTGCGCCCGGCCGCTCTCCACGCAAGCGGGGTCCCAGGGTGGAGCGGTGCAGGCGGCGAACAACAGGACCAGCGGGATCGTACGCATTCGCACAGCATAGCGTGTTACCGAGCGGCCCATGCGTCCGCTCGCCACCGCCGTGTTCCTCCAGAGTCTGGCGCTCGTGTTCTACGAGCTGCTGCTCACCCGCCTGTTCGCGGTCACCTTGTTCGCGGACTTCGCGCACCTCGCGTTGGCCCTCGCGATGTTGGGCGTCGGTGTCGGCGCGGTCGCGCAGCACCTGCGGCCGTCGCTGGTGCCGGCGGAGGGCCTGTCCAAGCGCGTCGCGTGGCTCGGCCTGCTCCAGGGCGCGCTGACGCTCGTCGCCGTCATCGCGGCGATCCGGTTCCCGGTGTTGCGCGAGTCCGAATCGATCCCGATCACCTTTCAGGACCGCTCATCCATCAAGGACGATCTGCTCGATCCGGTATGGTTCACAGCGCTCCTGCCGGTGCTCGCGCTGCCTTTCGTGGTCGCGGGCCTCACGTTCGCGGGCGTGTTCGAGCGAAAGAAGGACGACATCGGGCCGCTGTATGCCGCGGACCTCGTCGGCGCCGGTGCGGGCGCGTTGCTGTTCCTCCCGGCCCTTACCGCGCTGGCGGGCCCGGACGCGGCGTTCGTTGCAGCGCTCGCGTGTGGCCTCGGCGCCGTCGTCGTCGGGTGGTCCGAGCGCGATCGGCCCCTGTTGGGCAGCGGCCTGTCCGCCGCATTGCTGGCGACCTTGCTCACCATCGCTGCCCTTCCGGGCGACCTCCTCACCATTCGGCAGGCCGCCGGCTACAGCGAAGCGCAGCTGATCTACACGACGTGGACGCCGCTCGTGCGGCTCGCGATCCACCGCGACAAGAAGCGCGGTGACTACATGTTGCTCGACAACACGTCGGCGTCCGAGATCATCCGCACGACCAAGCAACGCGACGCCATCGCAAAGAACGCCAACCGCGCCCTCGTCTACGCGATGTACGACGTGCCGGGCCGGGCGGCGATTCTCGCGGCCTCTGCAGGCCCGGAGGTCGCTTCGGCTGAGTCGTTCGGGTTCACCGACATCGACGCGGTCGACATCGCGTCCGAGATCTTCGACGTCGTCGCCGAGCGGTACCCGGACGCGCCGGCCAACCCGTACCTGGTGCCCGGTGTGCGTCGCGTCCACGCGGACGGCCGTGCCGCGATCCTGCGCGCGACCGAGCCGTACCAGGTGATCCAGATGGTTCACGCGAACCTCTGGTCGTCGTCCGGCATGTTGTCGAACGCGTGGTCCCCCGCCTTGCTCGAGACGAACGAGGCGTTCGGCACGTACCTCGATCACCTCGCGGAAGACGGCACGATCTCGTTCGGAAAGGGCAGTCAGACGCCGGACCTGTACCGTGCGGCCCTCGGCGCGTTGCGCGCGCGGGGTGCGAAGGAGCCGTGGCGCCACATCGCGTACCTCGGTGGCGACAACCGGTTCATGCTGGTCAAAAAGCACCCCTGGACCCAGACCGACCGCGAGCACCTGTCCAAGGCGCTGCTGCTGTTCCCAGGGAATACCGTCGAGGTCGACCCGACGGCCGAGAAGGCGCCGAAGCTCGTCGCCGAGCTGTCGCGCGGCGCGGCGATCACGGACGATCACCCGTACGCCGACTCACCGGACCTGATCGCGAAGACGGCGCAGCGCGCGTGGTCGCGGGCGGCGGGAACCGGCGAAGAGCCACTGGCCGCGCTGTACCGTTCGATCGTCGTGCAGTGTGCGTTCGCGCTCGCTGCGGGGCTCGGCTTCCTCGGTGTGCCGCTGCTCGTGCGCGGCCGGTCCGAGCTCAGCGCAGGGGCCCTGCCCGCGCTCGCGTACGTCGCGTGCCTCGGGTACGGCTACCTCGCCGTCGAGACCGTGCTCATCCACGAGATCGTGTTGTTCGTCGGGCACCCCACCTACGCCGTCACCGTCGTCGTGCTCGCGATGCTCGCGTCGTCGGGGCTCGGCAGCCTGTGGGCTGCGCGACCGTCGACAGAGTCCCTGCCTCGCGTACACCTCGCGATGTTGGGCGCCATCGTCCTGTTCGGTGGCCTGCTCGCGTATGTCGCGATCCCAGCGCTGTACACGTTCGCGCTGCACCTCGGGCTCGCCCTCCGCATGGGCATCACCGCGGTCGTGCTCACGCCGCTCGGGTTCGCGATGGGCACCGCGTTCCCGATCGGGATCCGTCGAATCGACAGCGCGCACGCGCGAATCATCCCGTGGGCGTGGGCGATCAACGCGTGGATGAGCGTGGTGGGCAGCCTGGTGACGGTGTTGGTTGCGCGCCTGTGGGGCTTCACCCCCGCGTTCGCACTCGCGCTGTTCGTCTATGCGTGCGCTGCGGCGATCGCACCTCGGATCCGGTGACGCTGGCCCGATGCGAAGGCGTGTCTAGGATTCGTCATGTCTGACGCACCCGTGGTGATCTATTCGACGCAATGGTGCCCCTACTGCACCATGGCAAAGCGCTACCTCGACGGCAAAGGAGTCGCCTGGCGCGAGGTCGACCTCACGCACGACATGGTGGCACTCGAGCTTGTAAAGGCGAAGACGGGCCATCAAACGGTGCCGCTCATCTTCGTGAACGACACGTTCGTCGGTGGGTTCACGGACCTCCGCGATCTCGACCTTCGCGGGGGCCTTGCGCCGCTGCTCGCCCGGTCGTGAAGGGCCGGTCAGCCCCCGAACATCGTGCGGATGTCGGTCTGGAGCGCGGGTAACAGCCCCGGGTTTGCGGCGCGTGCGGCGTTGAGGAAGGTCGCGTGTTGACCGCGCACGTTGCGGATCATCGCTGCGGCGCGCGGTAGATCCGACGGCTTCGTGACCGCCAGGCGGGCGGCGACCAGTCCGGTGAGGTTCGGGTCGAGCGGCGGCTTGCGAACGACCTGCTCGAACGCGTCGAGCAGCATCCGGTGGGGATCGTCGCGTCCGAGGATGCACAGCAAGAGATCAAACCGCCCCGCGTCTGCGAGGAGGGCTCCGGCGCGGGCGTTGCGGAGCGTGTCGTGGGCCACGACGTCATTGATTAGCGCCGTGAAGGCTTCGTTCTGGAGCCCTTCCGCGAACTCGCCGGCTTCGAGTCGGGTGAGCAGGGCGTCGGCGAACTCGGGCCCGTCGCCGAGATCGAGCGCGAGCCGCACGACGCGCGCGTCCTCGTGACCGAGCAACTCGCCGCACGCAGGGTGTCCGAACGCGTGTAGAGCGGCCTCGGACGGGTAAGCTGCGCCATCGGGCGGGCCGAGAAGGGCGGCAGTGACGAGCTCTTCGGTGGTCATCCTTCCGTTCCCCGCAAGCTCTCCAGTGCAGCGGCGACGGCGTCTCGGAACGGTTTTGGACCGAACGAAACCTCACCGAGGGCGCGCTGCGCTGACCCACCTCCAAACCAGGCCAGCGCGGCCGGCACGCGCGGGTCGGCCGTTGCGAGACGGCCGAGCAGCAGCTCGCTCGCCCACCGTCGATCCTCACCGCGCAGACCGATCAACGCGTCTACGTCTACGTCGATGTCGGGACGGGACGGCTGGGGCGTCAGCACCGAAGCGCGCACGCGTTCAACGGCTTTCGGGTCGGCGGGCGGCGTCGCGAGCCCGAGCTGGTCGGCGGTCCGCCCTTCGACGACGCCGTTGACGAGCTCCCGCAGCTGCGTGGCGGCGCCTACTCGAACGCTTCGCAAAGGCGAGGACGCGCGCATTGGCAGCGTCGCGAGCATCGACGGTGGCGCCTGGTGTTCCGCCAGTCCCAGGCGGATGATCAGCTCACGCACGACGTAGGCGCCGACGCGTGGCCCACCTTCTGCCGCAGCTTCGACCAGCGACCACGTCGCGTCGTCGCCGGGGAGGCTCCGAACGTACTGGACGGCGGAAAGCCGCGACCACGGATCGGTAGCC
This sequence comes from Pseudomonadota bacterium, assembly GCA_947505245.1. Lineage (GTDB taxonomy): Bacteria > Myxococcota_A > UBA796 > UBA796 > SYKL01. The sequence continues at coordinate 87,424 of CANNIZ010000005.1, forward strand.
TCGCGGGCGGCGTCGACCAGAAAATCGATCGCGCGCGGGTCCTGGTCGTGGTCCCACCAACACACGATGGACGCGACCCGAGTGCGGGACCATGCGCCTTCGGAGGCCGCCTCGCGGACGCTGTCCTTGGCTCCCAAGGTCCACAGCGCGGTCGGGATGCGAGGGTCGTCGGACCCCGAGGAGAGGCGCGCGGCGAGCAGCCCAACCGCGGCTGTACGGGCCGTTTCGTCCATCCGCTCGAAGATTCGCGGGTCGAGGTTTGCGCGCGAGGCGCGGGTCACCGTGTCCTCGAGTGCAGCGCGCAGGCGGTCCATTACACGCTCTCCAGCAGGACCGGTTCGAAGTTGAGGCCGGTGATTCGCCAGCCGGGCTCCTCGAGCAGCCTGCGAACCCCCCGCGACACGACGAGCGCCGAGGGCATCGGTCCGATGCCCACGAGATCGTCGCCCTGCCAGGCGTCCCGCGCGAACGTGTTCACGCCCGCGATCCAGGTGGGTGGCGTGGCGCCTGTGCGTTGGCCGCACGTGTCGCAGGGGTCGTCCCACTTCGTGCCGTCGCTTGGCCAGCCGAGTGAAGCGCCGCATCGGAGCAAGTAGCCTGAAGCGCCGCGCAAGGGGTGCAGCGTTCCTCCGCGCCGGTCCCGCAGTCGCTCTCCGAGTCGCGCGCTTACGAGCCACTCCTGGTGCGAGCGTACGAGGTCGTGACTGCCGAACAACTCGGCCGTCACGCGGTAGCCGCCGGCGGGCAGGTCGCGTTGGCGCGTCATTCCGCAAAGCGCGCAGCGGGTTCGGCGACGCGGTGCAGGATCGAGGGCGGCGACGGTCGCTACACCGCGAACCAGGAACAACGGCGCCGTCGCGTGGTCGATTGGCTCGTAGACCGCGGTTCTCGCCACCAACGCAACGCCCGGGTCTTGCGGGGCCTCGGCCTCGAGGAGCGCGCCCGCCTCCGTGTCCGCGAACGCGGTTTGGCTGCGACCACCTCGGTAGATCGAGATCGCGACGCGCATCAGCCCAACTCCAGCGAGTCTGCGGTCGTCCCTTCCAGCGCCCGGCGAGCATCGCTGGCGAGGTCACCTTCGATGACGAGCCGCCGCTGCAGGTCGCCAAAGCCTGCAACGAGCTCCGCGCGAAGCGTCGCGACGGCGTAATCCTCGCGCCGGCCTGCTCGCGCCCGATCGAAGTCGTCCTGCAGATCGGCGAGGGACCTCGTGGGCGTTCCGAGCGCCTGGGCGACGTGCGGAACCAGCGTCTCGTGCACCTCGTAGGTGCCGGTCATGGTCGTCGCACCTCCGTGTGACGTCGGCCAGTAGGAGACGCGCACGAAACGCGACGACGGTAGCGTGCCGTCCTTCCAGGCCGCGTGTTTTGGCCAGGCGACTGAGAGCCGTGTCCCATCCCAGCGCGCATACCGACCGTAGGGGGGCTCGTGCGCGTCGTTCTCGTTCGTGATCGCCGAACTCGGAAGCGCGGCGAGGAGGGCGTCGATCGGGGCGGTGATCGCCGCGCTCGGGCCGCCGAGCAGTGCGTCGCGCAGGCGCTCGGCGAGCGCGGGCGCATCTCCGCGATTGACCGCGTCGGTGAGCGCGTTCCGCTCGGACTGTCCGAAGTGGCCGGGATCGATGAACGTGCGCGCGTGCCCCTGTGCTATCACCGGGCTGGCCTCGACGAGGATGGCCCACGCCTCCTCGGGGAAGGCCTCGATCGGCCGGGCGAGCCCTGGGTGGCGGCGAAGAAACGTGAGGGCCTCCGCCCACGTCGAGGCCCGTCCGAACCGTTCCGGCGCCGCATTCAGCCAGCCGCTCACCGCGACTCGCACAATCGGCCGCAGGCGCGCCAGCGAGGACGCCCAGCGGTCGCTCGGCGGTGTGGACGTGCTCGCCGGCGAGTCAATGACGTGCGGCAGAGCGCGATCGCCCGCGGGTGAGCCGGCCAGGGCGTCGGACCGTGCGCGGTCGGCGTCGCCAAACAGCCCCTCAGGAGGCCGCGTCACGGTGTCGATGACCTCCCAAACGCGGCAGATCGGCACCGGCGCGCCGCGCAGCAGGGGAAGGTTTTCGAGCAGAGCCGCGCACGTCGCCGCAGGAACCGGGCCCCACCGAAGCACGTCCTCGAGCTGAACGTCGGCCCCCGGCTCGTCGGTGATGATCGCGAGGACGGCGCGAAACAGCGGCAGAAGCTCGGCCGCAGGGATCGATGGACGGGACCGTGCACCTGCGACGACGAGGACTTCCCACGCCGGGTGCGTGGTCGGATCCACGCCGCTCGACCAGGTGTGCGGCACGTGGGCCGCGATCAGGCGCTTCAGCGCGGGAGCACCAGGGAGATCGGCGGTCGAGAGACCCTTCGCCAGCTCCCGGACGCCAGCCGGCAGCCCGCTGAACGCAGGCCCGGGAATGGCCACCGCAGGGGGAGGCGGCTTTGGCGCGGGGGCCGGGTGAGGTTTTGGCGGGGTGGGCGCAGGAGGTTTGGGCGCAGGCGGCGTGAGCCCGAACCGCGCCTCTTTCACGGGCGGAGCGAGTGCGGGCTTCGGCGCGCTCCTCGCAGGCATGGGTGGCGGAGGTGCAGGCGGCGTCGGTGGCGCTCGGAAGACGGGCACGGGTGCAGGCTTTGCTGCGACCTCGGGCGCGAGGCCAGGGCGGAACAGGGAAGGTGAGGGATCGACCTCCACGAGCGCCCACCACGCTTCCATGAGCTCCGACGCGAGCGGTCCCGCGCGGCGCCGGTCAAAGCCCGACGTCACGCGTCGCTTCGCCAATTCACACGCGATCCACGCGTCCGAGGCCAGGTGTCGGAAAGCCACCTCCCGTGGCGGGAGGCCGTGAATCGTGCCGGGTTCGGAGGGGCTCACGGCGGGATAGTACCGCTGACGGGAGACCAGACGTGCCGCGGATCGATCGAATCATCGCCCGCCACCTCGGATTGTCGCGTCAGGACGTCGCGTCGCGGTTCCGGAGCGGCCGCATCCTGGACGCGAACGGCGGCGTGCTCGCGGGCACTGAGAATCTCCCCGAGGATGCGCGCGTGGTGCTCGACGGCGCTCCGATTCAGCTGCAGCCGCACGTGCATCTGTTGTTGCACAAGCCGACGGGTTGCGTGACCGCGCTGGTCGACGCCCTCCACCCGACGGTCGCTGAGCTCGTCACCGATGCGCCGTGTCCCCGCGACCTGCGCCCGATCGGTCGGCTCGACCTCGATACGAGTGGCCTGTTGCTCTGGACGACCGATGGCGCTCGGGTCCAGCGCTGGGCACACCCTCGGCGCGCCGTGAGCCGCACCTACCACGCTTCCCTCTCGCGGCCCTTCGACCGGGCGCCGGAGGGGCTCGTCCTGCGCGATGGCACCCAGCCGGACATCGTCGATCTACGCGTCCTCGACGCCGCCGAAGTCCATCCCGCGTTGTCGATCCCGCGTGACGGCGCGCAACTCGCCACCATCACGATTCGAACCGGCGCCTACCACGAGGTACGGCGGATCTTCGCGGCGCTCGGCTCAGAGGTTGTCGGTCTGACGCGGGTGAGCTTCGGCCCGTTCGCCCTTCCGCGGGACCTTGCACCGGGAAGCTGGCTCGCGATCGACCTGCCCGCGGATCCGCCCGCTCAGTAGGAGGCGAGCGCGTACGGCGGGAGCAGGGTCTTGAGCACGCCGTCCGACGCCGCTGTACAGGTCGTCGGATCGACGGCGAGTAGCCCCGTGGGGGAAGCTGCGTTCGCGTAGTCCACCGACTGCGCGATCCACGCGAGCCCGTCTCCGCCGGCCGCCACCCCGGACAAGTAGTTCGGGATCGGCTCGCTCGCCGTTTGGGAGCCGTCTGACAGGTCGAGGCAGCGCACCGTGTGGTGCGAGAAGTCCATTGCCGCGGTGAGCACCACAGCGAATCCCCCGACCACGGTGACGTCTCCGAGGTCCTCACCGAGAAGCGCCTCGGTTAGGAGGGGTGTGCCGAGCACGTCGTCGACGTGGAGGACGGTGAGGGCGCCGTCAGCCACGCCGTAGGTGCCGGTCCGGATGAGCAGCGCGTCGGCTGCGAGCTCATGCAGCGATGGGTTCGGGCCGACCTCCCACGAGGAGGTCGTCGCGAGCGTGCCGCAATCGATCTCGACGATCACGCCGGGCCCTGAAGGGGTCCACAGCGGGCCCTGCGTGTCGAGCTGCTGAAGGCCAACGAACAACCGGTCGCCGGCGTGAGCGAGGGAGGCCGCTTCGGGATTTGCGTCGTCCGCGAACGCGCTCAGGTCGATGCTGCCGGCCTCGCTCCCGTCCAAATCGAACACCGCGATCCGAGGCTCCGCGAGCAGGCTAACGAACACCCGGCTCCCGCAGACCGCAGCATCCTGGGGATTCGAATCGCCGGGGATCGCGTACTCGGCGACGGGAGCAGACCAGTCGGGCGGAGCCCACGCGCGCACGCCGGCCGGGGGCGATCGGTCGATCTGCAGCACCAGTCCGTGGTCCGAAGTCACCACCGTGTCGCCCGACGTCGCCACGATCGCGTCCCGGAGGGTTTGGCCCGTCAGGTCGACCGTCGCGAGCGCCCCGACCGAAAAGTCACTCGTCGCCACCACCAAACCGTGGTCTGGCGAGGTCTGGACGTCGTCGGTTTCGTGTGCGGAGCAGCCCGTCGGTGCGCAGCCAAGCAGCAAGAGGATCATTGCGCGCTCCAGCGAACAGAGAACATCACGGTGCGACCTGCCAGGGGAAAGCCCGAAAAATCGCTCACGGCGGCCGGAACGCTCGGCGACCCCGGATCGAGCGGATTCGCCGGTACGTCGGCGACGATCCGATCGCCGAGGTCGAGCAGGTCGAGGCCGATGACCACGTCCGAGGGCAGCTCGTAGCGAACCGCGGCCCCATGCAGCACGCGAGCAGGTGTCGCGTACCAATTGGTGGCATCCCAATAGTTCCCTGCGGTAGACGAAAACGTGTAGGTGAGTCGCCACGGTCCCGGCGTGATCGAGGCCGTCCCCGACAGGTCCCACGCCGGGGTGCGAGGGAGCGCGTTGCCCGCGTATGCAGGTTCGCTCGACAAATTCGTCGACCACATACGCGTCGCGGAAGCGTTCAGGTCGATCAGCCCGTGGGTCCAACCCCCGGCGGCCTCAGTCCCGAGGATTCGGGCGTTCCCGAGGTTGCGAGCCTCGAACGTTCGCTGGCCTGTCTGGGCCCACACGATGAGGTCGGTGGCGTACGACCCGAACGAGGTCACGTCGCACCAGGCCTCGTCACCACGCCATACGACGCCAAGATCGGCCGACCGCCCGCGCTCTGGAAGCAACTCCGGGTTTCCGAGGAGGTCTCCGTGGTCGCCGAACAGCTCGAGGGTGTCTGGCGCGCGCAGGTAGCTCCCCGCGGTCGCTCGGATCGCAGCCTTGCCGAGCCGGTACCGCACACCAACGCGCGGATCGACCGACCCCACCGGCGCTCGCGCGGCCCCGCTCGTCGCGACGAAAGCCGCGCCCTGAAGGGCAGGGGAAACAAGCCAGCGACCGCGCGACAGATCAGCGCCGAGCGCGCCGGCGGCGCCAAGTCGACCCGCCTGATCGGTCAGGGAGTCTCCCAACCGCGACGCGGACGTGAAGTGGTCCTCGCGCAGCTCCAGCACCGCGCGAAAGGCGGTCGAAGCCGACGTCACGACCGCGACGTCTGCGTGCACGCCGGAGGAGCGCGTGTTCGACTCGGTCCACTGAGCCGACAGCCCAACCTCACCGCCGCGATCGTCGAGCGACTCCCGCCGCGCCACGCTCCACACGCGCGTCCGGAGCGAATGGTCGGGTGTGCCGGCGGTGGCGGTCACAACACCCATGCCGCGGGCCGTGGTGAGGCGCGCGTCCGTAGTTCCGGCTCCGCTGTGCCCAGGGAGCCCCTCGGTTCGGGACAGCCCGGACGCAAGGAACGTAAAACGCCCATGCTGAGCTCGATAAAGACCGGACAGCTGCGCCTTGTCGTTGTTCGCACGTCTGCGAATGGCGTCGTCACCCGCGTCGTAGAGCGTGCCGTTGTCGTCGTACCAGGCGTAGTCGCCACGTGTGCCAAATGCGTCTGCCACGAACAGCTGGTCCCAGCGCTTTCCGGTCGTGGCTTTGGCAGCGGACAGGCGCGTCGTGAAGTGTGATCCCAGCGCGATCGAGGCGGTCGTCGCTGGTGCCCCGGTCACGAGGTCCACCACCCCGCCCATCGGCGAGGCCCCGAGCGCGAAGGGCGCGTTCCCACGCCAGACTTCGACGCGCGACAAGCCCGCGAGCGGGATCTCGGAAAGGTTCGTCGCGGACCCGTCCGGGTTCAGCGGCACCCCATCCAACGCGACCATCGGTTGGCGCACCGACGATCCGCGGATCGATACGGACGACCAGTCGCCGAGCCCGCCGAGCCGCTGCACATGCGCTCCCGGTGCGCGATCGACGAGCGTCGACACATCAGCCCCAGCTGGCAGCGTGTCGTCGACGAGGAGGACGGTCACAGCGGCCGAAACTGCGAGCGGATCAGGACCTTGGGGCGAGGGGACGACGATCGTGTCGATCGGGTCGTCACCCGCCCATGCGAGCGATGGTGCGAGCAGGAAAATCAGCACGGAGCTTCCCTCTGAAGCAGTGCAAGGGGGTTCCGCGAGGACCGGTCTCCTGGCTCCCGGATCTACCGATCACCGAGGCCTTCCCAGGTCGTCACCCAGCCCGCAATAAGCATGCAAGCGAAGCAAGTTCCCAGTGGCGTGTTCTCGATGACCGTTCCCGGTCACAGTGGCAGGGGCCACGCCGGATTCACACCGGCTTCCCGATCGTCCTCACGGGCGAAGTGTTCGAAGAGCAAGCCCACCTTTATCCACGACGTCCCGAACGGTCGAGGTGGGCCACTGCGATCCGGTCGGATCGGTTTCCTTGACACCTCCGACCCGCCCGCATAAGCAGCGGGCTCCCTTCCCTACGACTCACGCGTAGGGTCGTCGCCTCGAAAGGAACATCAGGACCAATGCCGACCATCAGCCAACTCGTCCGAAAGGGTCGTTCCAGCGTCCGTCGCAAGTCGACGGCGCCGGCGCTCAAAGGCAGCCCCCAGAAGCGCGGTGTGTGCACTCGTGTGTACGCCACAACGCCCAAGAAGCCGAACTCGGCGCTCCGAAAGGTCGCGCGTGTGCGTCTTACGAACGGAATGGAGGTCACCTCCTATATTCCGGGCGAAGGCCACAATCTGCAGGAGCACAACTCGGTGCTCATCCGTGGTGGTCGCGTGAAGGACCTCCCCGGTGTTCGTTACCACATCATTCGCGGCACCCTCGACAGCACCGGCGTGAATGATCGTCGCCAGGGCCGTTCGAAGTACGGCGCCAAGCGTCCCAAGAAGTAGAAGGAACACCGATGCCTCGTCGCCGTGAAGTACCCAAGCGCCGCATTCCTGCGGACCCCAAATTCAACGACGTGTCCGTCACGAAGTTCATGAATTGTCTCATGTCGGAAGGCAAGAAGGCAATCGCTGAGCAGATCGTGTACGGCGCGCTCGACGTCATCGTCGACCGCACGCGCGAAGATCCTATTCGCGTGTTCAAGCAGGCCGTCGAGAATTGCGAGCCTCTCGTCGAGGTCAAGTCTCGCCGCGTCGGCGGCTCCACCTACCAGGTCCCCGTCGAAGTTCGTCCTGAACGTCGTCAGGCCCTGGCGATGCGTTGGCTGATTCAGCACGCGCGTCTCCGCGGTGGAAAGTCGATGCGCGAGAAGCTCGCCAACGAATTGATCGAGGCCTCGCACATGCGTGGCGGCGCGATCAAGAAGAAGGAAGACGTGCATCGCATGGCCGAAGCCAACAAGGCCTTCGCGCACTACCGCTGGTAGTTCTTTCCTGACGTCGCCGCTGCTTAGCAGTCGGCGTCGCTCGTCCGTTTCGTTCTTTTTTTACTACCCCGGTGCGGAGGGATTCGCACCAGCAGGCACTCCCAACCCTGGCGGGTTTCTCGCCACAGGTTAATGGGGGCCGCCTTCGCAAGGCAGGATCGCGATCGTCGCCTTCACCACCTTGCGCTTCTTCCGGGCCTCAAAGCCCGTCCGTTTCACCCGTCTCGACGTTCGTCGAGCTTCGAATCAACTGGAGTCGCCCATGGCGAAGGAAAAGTTCGACCGCAGCAAGCCGCACGTGAACATCGGCACCATCGGCCACGTCGACCACGGCAAGACGTCGCTCACAGCCGCCATCACGAAAATCCTCGCGGAGACGGGCGGCGCCACGTTCATGGCGTATGACATGATCGATAAGGCCCCGGAAGAGAAGGCGCGCGGCATCACCATCAACACCGCGCACGTTGAGTACCAGACGACGAAGCGCCACTACGCGCACGTCGATTGTCCGGGCCACGCCGACTACATCAAGAACATGATCACGGGCGCCGCGCAGATGGACGGCGCAATCCTCGTGGTCTCCGCCGCCGACGGTCCGATGCCCCAGACCCGTGAGCACGTTCTGCTCGCCCGTCAGGTGCAGGTCCCTTACATCGTCGTCTTCTTGAACAAGTGCGACATGCTCGACGACCTGGAGCTCCAGGAGCTCGTCGAGATGGAAGTTCGCGAGCTTCTCAACAAGTACGAGTTCCCCGGCGACAAGACGCCCATCATCCGTGGTTCGGCGCTCAAGGCGCTCGAAGGCGACCAGGGCGAGCTGGGCAAGCTCGCAATCCTGAAGCTCATGGACGCGGTGGATTCGTTCATCCCCACGCCCCAGCGTGCTCTCGATCAGCCCTTCCTGATGCCGGTCGAAGACGTGTTCACGATCTCCGGTCGTGGCACGGTGGCGACGGGTCGCGTCGAGCGCGGCATCGTCAAGGTTGGCGACACGCTGGACATCGTCGGGATCAAGCCCACGGTGCAGACGACCATCACGGGCGTCGAAATGTTCCGCAAGCTGCTCGATCGCGGTGAGGCCGGCGACAACATCGGCGCGCTCCTCCGCGGCGTGAAGCGCGAAGACGTCGAGCGCGGCCAGGTGCTTTGCGCACCGAAGAGCGTGCTGCCCCACAAGAAGTTCGTGGGCAAGATCTACGTGCTCAACAAGGAAGAAGGCGGCCGTCACAAGCCGTTCTTCCCCGGTTACCGCCCGCAGTTCTACTTCCGCACCACCGACGTCACGGGCGACATCAAGCTGCCCGAAGGCACCGAGATGGTCATGCCCGGTGACAACGTCACCATCGAAGTCGAGCTCATCATGCCGATCGCGATGGAAGAGACCCTCCGCTTTGCGATCCGCGAAGGTGGCCGCACCGTCGGCGCCGGCGTCGTTGCCAAGATTTTGGAATAACGCATGGCAACCAGCACCAACAAGATTCGCATTCGCCTGAAGGCGTATGACCACAAGCTGCTCGACAAGTCTGCACGAGAGATCGTGGAGACTGCGCGCCGCACGGGCGTCGACATTCGCGGCCCGTTCCCGCTCCCCACCACCATCAATCGATGGACGGTGTTGCGCGGGCCCCACGTGGACAAGAAGTCCCGTGAGCAGTTTGAGCGCCGTACGCATCGCCGCTTGTTGGACATCATGGAGCCGACCCAGGCAACTGTGGACGCCCTCATGAAGCTCGACCTTTCCGCCGGCGTTCACGTCGAGATCAAGCTCAGCTGATTCGTTCTCTCGCGTGCTGCGGGGCACTGCTTCGCGGCACGCCGGGCGACTATCCGCCCTTTCACAAGGTTCACCGATGCCTACCGTGACAATCTACAACCAGAACCGTGAAAAGCTGGGCGAGCTCAGCCTTTCCGATGCGGTTTTCGGCGCAGAGGTGCGCGAGCACCTGTTCTATGCGCTCGTTCGCTATCAACTCGCCAAGCGCCGCCAGGGCACGCACAGCACCAAGACCAGGTCTGAAGTCGCTGGTGGCGGCAAGAAGCCTTGGAAGCAGAAGGGTACGGGGCGGGCCCGCCAGGGCACGATCCGCGCTCCTCAGTGGCGCGGCGGCGGTGTCGTGTTCGGCCCCAAGCCGCGCGACTACGGCTTCAAGCTGAATAAGAAGGTTCGTGCGACCGCTCTATGCGGCGCCCTGTCCCGTCGCGTGCAGGAGAGCGCTCTGGTCGTCCTCGACGATCTGAAGCTCCCCTCCATCAAGACGAAGCAGGTCGTCGAGCTGATGTCGCGGTTCGAACTGGGGGAGGCGCTCGTCGTCATCTCCGGTCAGGACGACGTCCTCGCTCGTTCGGCGCGCAATCTTCAGAACGTGACGGTGCTGCCGGTCGAGGGTTTGAACGTCTATGACGTGCTGAACCACAAGCACCTCGTCATGACCCGCGGTGCTATCGAAGCGGTGACCGCGCGACTCGGAGGTGCGTGATGGAAATGAAGGACACGCTGGTACGTCCGATCATCACGGAAAAGTCCACGAACGACCTCGGCAGCGATCGCACCTATGCGTTCGAGGTCGGGCTCGAGGCCAACAAGGCTGACATCAAGCGGGCGATCGAGACGTATTACGGGGTCCAGGTGGACGCCGTCCGTACGCTCGTGGTTCGCGGGAAGATCAAGCGCGCCGGCCGGTATTCTGGCAAGCGCAGCAACTGGAAGAAGGCCTACGTCACGTTGGCTCAAGGGCAGTCGATCAACCTATTCACGTCTTCGGCTTCGGCCGCGGACCGGAAGCAGGGGTAAACCATGGGCGTCAAGGGATTCAAGCCGACGTCCGCAGGCGTTCGCTTCACGACCGTCTCCGATTTCGGTGAGATCACGGCTTCGGAGCCCGAGCGCTCCCTCGTCGTGTCGATCAGCCGAAAGGGTGGTCGCAACAACAACGGTCGCATTACGTGTCGTCACCACGGTGGCGGGCACAAGCGTCGTTACCGCCTGATCGATTTCCGGCGCGACAAGTTCGATGTGCCTGGCACGGTCGCGACGATCGAGTACGATCCGAACCGGTCCGCTCGCATCGCGCTCATCCACTACGCGGATGGCGAGAAGCGCTACATTCTGCACCCCGTCGGGCTCTCGGTCGGTGACACGATCGTGACCGCGGACGGAGCAGACATCAAGCCGGGCAATTGTCTCAAGCTTGAGGCGATCCCGCTCGGTACGTTCGTACACAACATCGAGCTCACGTCGGGTCGCGGCGGCCAGCTGTGTCGGTCGGCTGGTAGCTATGCGCAGGTCATGGCGAAGGAGTCCAGCTACGTGCTGCTTCGCCTCCCGTCCGGCGAGCTTCGCAAGGTCTGGGGTCTGCACCGCGCCACAATCGGCCAGGTCGGCAACACGGACCATGAAAACCGCGTGATCGGCAAGGCCGGTCGTTCCCGGTGGCTCGGCGTTCGCCCGACCGTCCGCGGTACCGCGATGAACCCGGTCGACCATCCGCACGGCGGTGGTGAAGGTCGCGCGAAGGGGCGTCACCCGGTTACGCCGTGGGGCCAGTACACCAAAGGCTACCGTACGCGCGACAAAAAGAAAGTTTCTTCCCGCTTCATCGTGAAGCGCCGCTACTCCAAGTAACTACGCCGCTTCGGCGGCTACCCGTTGTGGGGCTCAACCCCGCCGTTGTGGGGCTCAACCCCGCGGCTGTCGGGGCTTCACTCCGCGGACCAGGAAAGCACATGGCACGTTCCGTAAAGAAAGGACCATTCGTCGAACCGAGTCTCCGCGCCAAAATCGTGGCGGCTCGTGACGGCGGCCCGGCCCGGGTCATTAAGACCTGGAGCCGTCGCTCGACGGTCATCCCCGAGATGATCGGCCTCACCATCGCCGTTCACAACGGCAAGCAGTTCGTTCCCGTCTATGTGACGGAACAGATGATTAGTCACAAGCTCGGGGAGTTCGCACCGACCCGTACCTTCCGTGGCCATGCGGCCGACCGGAAGGCCAAAGTCGCGGCGAAGACTTAGGAGTCCCTATGGAGAGCCGCGCTATTGCCAGGTTCGTTCGCGTTTCGGCCCGCAAGGCCCGCCTTGTTGCGGACCTCGTCCGTGGTCGTGATGTGCCTCAGGCCATCGAGATCCTCTCGTTTGCCGATCAAAAGACCGCGCCGTTGATCCGGAAGCTGGTCGAGTCTGCTGTCGCAAATGCCGAGCAGGCTGCCGAGCGTTCGTCTGAGGCGCTCGACATCGACGCGCTTGTCATTCGTACGATCACGGTCGACGCGGGGCCGACGCTGCGTCGGTTCAGGCCTCGCGCTCAGGGCCGCGCGACGCGCGTGCTCAAGAAGACCAGCCACATCACCGTCGTCCTCTCTTCGGGAGCTTGAGATGGGTCAGAAGGTTCATCCGATCGGCTTTCGTGTTGGAATCACGAACGGTTGGGACAGCAAGTGGTTCGCGGAGAAGGACTACGGTCGGTTCGTCGCCGAAGACATGAAGATCCGCGCGTTCGTCCGCAAGCAGCTCGCTTCGGCTGGCGTTTCAAGGATCCTTATCGAGCGCGCCGCCAACAAGGCGAAGGTCTATGTGCACGCGGCCAAGCCGGGGATCATCCTCGGCAAGCGCGCCACCGGGCTCGATGCGCTCCGCGCCGAGCTTCAGAAGATCACGGGCACGGAAGTGTACGTGAACATCATCGAAGTTCGAAAGGTCGAGACCGAGGCGTACCTGGTGGCCGAGAACATCGCCGCCCAGCTCGTCAAGCGGGTCAGCTTCCGTCGCGCGATGAAGAAGGCGATTCAGCAGTCGCGTCGTGCGGGTGCCAAGGGCATCAAGGTGATGTGCACCGGTCGCCTCGGCGGGGCAGAGATGTCGCGCCAGGAATGGTACCGCGAAGGTCGCGTTCCTCTGCACACGCTGCGTGCCGACATCGACTACGGCCTGTGCGAAGCCAACACGACCTATGGCACCATCGGCGTTAAGGTCTGGATCTTCAAGGGTGAGAAGCTCACCGCCGAAGAAGCCAAGCAGTTCTGACAGTTCCGGTAACTACGCCGCTTTCAGCGGCCGCGCGTTTGCGTCGCTTCGCTCACGCAGCTTGCACCTAGGAAAAGCAACATGTTGTCTCCCAAGCGAGTCAAGCACCGGAAGGTGCAGAAAGGTCGGATGCGGGGCGCCGCTTACCGCGGGTCCGAGGTGTCGTTCGGCGAATTCGCAATGCAGGCGATGCATTGCGGCTGGCTGACGGCCCGCGAGATCGAGGCAGGTCGAATCGCCATGACGCGGCACGTCAAGCGCGGTGGCAAGGTGTGGATTCGGATCTTCCCGGACAAGCCGCTTACGAAGAAGCCCGCCGAAACCCGAATGGGTACCGGTAAGGGCGCGCCTGAACTGTGGGTTGCCGTCGTCAAGCCAGGCCGGGTTCTTTACGAACTCGAGGGCGTGTCGGAAGACATCGCCCGCGAAGCCTTCCGGCTCGCCGGGCACAAGCTCTCTATCAAGACCCGCTTTGTGCGGCGCTCCGATGAGGTAATCTGATGAACGCCGCCGAAGTTAAGGGTCTTACCGACCAGCAGCTCGCCGAGAAGCTGTCCGTGCGTGAGCGCGATCTCGTGACTGGGCGTTTTCAGAAGGCCCAGAACCAACTCGAGAACACGGCTTCGTTGGCGCTGATCCGCAAGGACATCGCCCGGATTAAGGGTGAAGCCCGCACCCGTGAACAAGCGCAGAAGCTCGGCAAAGACTCGCTCCTGCCCAAGCTGGCCAAGGGCGCTGCAAAGTCTTCGCCCGCTCCTGTGGCTGCCAACGCCGAGAAAGGTGGCTTCTTGAAGGGTATCGTTGACAAGCTGACCGCGAAGGAATAACTGGGCGGCGCTACAGACATCAGGGCATCACACGAGTGACATCGTGCGGTGCTGGAACGGTCCAATCCGTTCGGGCGTCCCGCAAGGGAGACCCCGACGAGCCGTCAGAAGACTACTGCCATTTCCAAGCCACCGGCCGTGCCGGGAGGACGTATGACCACCGAAATCGAAGCACCCAAGAAGCGCCGAACGCTTGTCGGGACTGTTCTGTCCGACAAAATGGACAAGACGGTCACGATCGAAGTGCGCCGCCTTGTGAAGCACGCGCGCTACAAGAAGTACATGTCGCGGACGAAGACCTACCATGCGCACGACGAAAAAAACGAGTGCAAGGTTGGTGACACCGTCGTCGTCGAAGAATGCCGGCCACTTTCTGCGACCAAGCGCTGGAAGGTGATCGAGCGTCGCGCGGGAACCGTGAGCGAACCTCTTCCTGAAACGGTTGGGTGATTTATGATCCAGATGGAATCGGTCCTCGAGGCCGCTGACAATTCTGGCGCGAAGCGACTCCGGTGCCTCAAGGTGCTCGGCGGCAGCAAGCGCAAATACGCGACGGTTGGCGACGTGATCGTGGTTTCGATCAAGGACGCCATCCCGAACGGCAAGGTGAAGAAGGGCGCGGTGGCTCGCGCCGTGATCGTTCGCACAACGAAAGAGCTGCGGCGCGCAGACGGGTCCTACATCCGTTTCGACGACAACAGCGCTGTGCTCATCAACAAAGAGAACGAGCCTCTCGGAACCCGGATCCACGGGCCCGTTGCTCGCGAACTGCGCGCGAAGAAGTTCATGAAGATCGTCTCGCTCGCGCCTGAGGTGATCTGATGTCGAAGGCACGCATCAAGCGCGACGACACGGTGATCGTGATCGCCGGCAAGGACAAGGGAAAGGTTGGCCGCGTCCTGCGCGTCATGCCCGAAGACGAACGTTTGGTCGTCGAGGGTGTGCGTCGCGTCAAGCGGCATGTGAAGCCCGTCGGTGAGAACCCGGGTACCATTACCGAAAAAGAAAACCCGATTGCCGTTTCGAATGTCGCGTTGTGGAACGCGGCCGAGAAGCGGCGGATCAAGGTCGGCTTCAAGATTCTCGACGACGGAAAGAAGATCCGCGTCGATAAGAAGACCGGTCAAGCCATCGACAACGCGTGAGGACGACGGCCATGCCGAAGGCGAAAGACAAGAAGACTGAAGAAGGAACCGAGGTGGCTGAGGCCGCCAAGGCAAAAAAGGCTCCCGCAAAGAGCAAAACCAAGGCCGTAAAGGCTGAGGCGAGCGAGGCTGCGGCCTCGGAAGGTACTCCGGTCGCAGCGACGAAGTACACCCCGCGACTCAAGGCGCTTTATCGGTCCGAAGCGACCGGAAGCCTGCGGTCTAAGTTCAGCTTTTCGAACGTGATGCAAGTGCCGCGTCTCGAGAAGATCGTCCTGAATGTGACGACGAAGGAAGCGATCCAGAATCAGAAGATTCTCGATACCGCTGCCGAAGAGTTGTCCGTCATCGCGGGCCAGAAGGCCGTGATTACGAAGTCGCGCAAGTCGATCGCGAACTTCAAGCTTCGTGAGAACATGCCGATCGGCGCTCGCGTCACGCTACGTGGCGATCATATGTGGGAATTCCTCGATCGTCTCATCACGGTCGCGATTCCCCGGATTCGCGACTTCCGTGGCGTCAACCCGAAGGCGTTCGACGGCCGCGGGAACTATTCGCTTGGTTTGACTGAGCAGATCATCTTCCCTGAAGTCGACTACGACAAGGTCACGCGCATCAACGGGATGAACATTGCGTTCGTCACGACCGCGCGGAACGACGAAGAAGGTCGCGCGCTGTTGGCCAGCCTTGGCATGCCGTTTTCGATTTAATTTCCACGCCGCCGATGGCGGCCGCGCGTCGGTCGGGGCTCCCCCGAACTTCGCTCACGACACCTAAGCACTGGAACCGAGAGGACACCCGATGTCCATGACCGATCCGATCGCAGATCTCCTCACGAGGATTCGCAACGCGCAGTCCGCCGGTCACCCGACCGTCACGGCTCCGCGTTCGCGGCTCAAGCTCGAAGTGGTGAAGATCCTCAAGAATGAGGGCTTTATCGAGGGGTACGTCGAGAACCAGGATGACCGTCAAGGTCGCCTGAAACTCTTTTTGAAGTACGACACCGCCAGCAAGGCCGGTATCCGCGGGATCGAGCGTGTCTCGACTCCAGGGCGCCGAGTTTATGTTGGCAAGGACGAAATCCCCCAGGTCCGTAATGGGCTCGGCCTCACGATTCTCACCACCCCGCGGGGTGTCCTAACGGACCGCCAGGCCAAAAAGGCCGGCGTGGGTGGCGAGATTTTGTGCCGGGTCTGGTGAGGTAAGCGATGTCACGTATCGGTAGGCTTCCAATCAAGATTCCGAGCGGCGTCAACATCGACGTCAAGGGCACCTCCATCAAGGTGAAGGGCCCGAAGGGCGCAATCGAACGCGCCTCAAATGAGCACGTCAAGGTCACGGTGGCTGATGGCACCATCACCTTCGAACGTGATAGCGACGCACGCGCTTCGCGCGCGGCTCACGGCCTGATTCGCGCGAACGTGTTCGCGATGGTCAAGGGTGTGACGGACGGCTTCGAGAAGAAGCTGTTGATCGAAGGCACCGGTTTCCGGGCCGAGGTCAAGGGCAAGAGCCTGATGCTGACGCTCGGGTACTCCCATCCGATCGAGTTTCCCATCCCGACGGGAATCGACATCGCCGTTGAGAAGCAGGTCAACGTGTCCGTTAAGGGCATCGACAAGCAGCAGGTAGGCCAGGTCGCAGCTGTGATCCGTGCCTTCCGCAAGCCTGACGCCTACAAGGGCAAGGGCATCCGGTATTCCGACGAGAAGCTTCGCATCAAGGAAGGCAAGAGCGCTTAATCGCGCCCTGCCTCCCCAACCTAGAAGGGAATTCCCATGGCACGCACGAATTCGAAGGCGGTCAGCCGCTCCAAGCGCAAGCGCCACATCCGGAAGACCGTCACAGGTACGGTCGAACGGCCGCGTCTGTCGATTTTTCGCAGCGCCAATCATATCTACGCTCAGGTCATCGACGACACGACGGGCAGCACCGTCGCAGCGGCGTCGAGCATGTCTGAGGAGTTCAAGAAGGCTGCGGCTGCGCGCGGTTCCAACAAGGACGGCGCGAAGCTTGTCGGCGAGCTCATTGCGAAGGCTGCGATCGCAGCCAACGTGAAGCAGGTTGTTTTCGATCGCAACGGGTACAAGTACCACGGTCGCGTTGCGTCTCTCGCTGATGGCGCCCGCTCTGCCGGTCTGGAGTTCTGATGAGCAAGGTTACGCGTGGCAACAAGCGTCGCGAAGAGGAAGAGAGCAACCTTATCGAGAAGGTTGTTTACATCAATCGCGTCGCCAAGGTCGTGAAGGGCGGTCGGCGGTTCAGCTTCTCTGCGATCGTCGTCGTCGGCGACGGTCAGGGCAGCGTCGGTGTCGGTTTCGGCAAGGCCAACGAGGTGCCTGAGGCGATCCGCAAGGGTACTGAAAAGGCGCGGAAGGCGATGAAGCAGTACCCGCTCGTCGGCAGCACCATCGCGCACACGGTCCAGGGCGAGTTCGGCGCGGGCACGGTGTTGCTCAAGCCGGCCCACCCCGGAACGGGCGTTATCGCGGGTCCGGTCATTCGTGCGATCATGGAGGCTTTGGGCGTCAAGAACGTCCTCTCCAAGTCGCTCCGCTCGTCCAACCCGCACAACGTGGTTCGCGCTGCGTTCGAAGGGCTTGACCAGTTGGAATCGGTTGAACAGTATGCGAGTCGTCTCGGCCGTTCGGCCGAGGAGTTTTATGCGGATTACTCGGTGCGCGCGCCCGTCGGCGCGATGTAGGAGGCCGCATGTCGCGGTTGAAAGTTACTCTTAAGCGTAGCGCGGTAGCGCGTCCCGCTCGTCAGCAGGCGACCATCATGGGGTTGGGTCTGCGGAAGATTGGTCAGTCACGTGAGCTGGAGAACACTCCCGCTGTCCGTGGCATGGTGAAAGCTGTCCTCCACCTCGTCGAGGTTGAGGAAGTGGTGGGAGAGTCCTGATATGGCAAACGAACTCTCGAATCTTCACCCAGTCCCTGGCGAACGGAAGACGCGCATGCGCGTCGGTCGTGGCGAAGGGTCGGGCAAAGGCAAGACGGCGGGCAAGGGCACGAAAGGTGCGCAAGCTCGAGCCGGTTACCATAACAAGATGGGCTTCGAAGGCGGCCAGATGCCGTTGCATCGTCGCTTGCCCAAGAAGGGCTTCACCAACATCTTCGCGACGGACTTTGAGACCGTAAACGTTGAGCGCCTTGGTTCGCTCGCGGCGGGTTCGGTCGTCACGCCCGAGTCGCTCAAGGAAGCTGGGATCATCTCGCGCGTCGGAAAGGACGGCGTGAAGATTCTCGGACGCGGTGAGTTGGGGGTTGCCCTGCACGTGCGGGTGAGCAAGCTATCGGAATCTGCTGCAGCGAAGATCACCGCTGCGGGTGGTACGGTGGACGGTCCGGTACCCGGCTGAACTCCGTATGCATGTTCGTCGCCTTTAGGGCCCGAACCTGAGTTTTCCTATTTCGGCCGGGGTAGATCCCCGGCCGAACTACATCACGAGGCACGTAAGCGCAGCGCGCTGCGGCCGAGCGGAGTCTGCGATGGGCAACATCTTCACCGAGATTTGGGAGATGGAGGACCTGCGCAAGCGGGTTCTGTTCACGCTTGGGATGCTCGGCGTATACCGAATGGGCATCTTTGTTCCGGCGCCGGGAATTGACCGTGTTGCCCTCGGAAAGTTCCTGCACACGCAGGAACAGGGCTCCATGTTCGGCCTGTATGACATGTTCACAGGCGGCGCCCTCGAACAGTACAGCGTGTTCGTGCTCGGGATCATGCCGTACATTTCGGCGTCGATCATGATGCAGCTGCTCACGGTCATGGTGCCGTCGCTCGAGCGCGTCCAGAAAGAGGGGCAACAGGGACGCAATCGGATCGTTCAGTACACGCGCTACCTCACGCTTGTGATCGCCGGTGTTCAAGGGTTCCTTATGGCTTCGGGCCTGGAACACATGCGAGTCAACAACGATACGATCGTGATCAGCCCGGGCCTCGGGTTCCGGATCATGACGATGTTGACTGTCATGGCGGGGTCCTGCTTCATCATGTGGCTGGGCGAGCAAATTAGCGATCGCGGTGTTGGGAACGGATCGTCGATCCTGATTACGGCTGGGATCATGGCTCGGGTGCCAGCGAGCGTCGCGAATTTCTATACGTTGGTCGTTGATTTCCAGGAGATTAACCTCCTGCAGGCCGCGATCCTGCTGATGCTGGGTTTCGCAGTTGTCGCTGCGATCGTGTTCGTCGAGCGCGGACAGCGCCGAATCCCGATTCAATATGCGAAGCGTGTTGTTGGTCGCCAGGCGTACGCCGGACAGAACACGCACTTGCCGCTGAAGGTGAACACGTCAGGCGTCGTGCCGCCGATCTTCGCGTCCTCCTTGTTGACCTTTCCAGCGACGATCTCGACCTTGACGAGCAATTCGTTGCTTGATTGGCTTTCTGCGGCGTTTCATCCAGGGCGCTGGCTATACAATCTCGCGTTCTTCGGGCTGATCCTGTTCTTCTCGTTCTTCTACACGGCCGTCACGTTCAATCCAGTGGATGTCGCCGAGAATTTGAAGAAGCAGGGTGGTTACATCCCGCGTATCCGGCCTGGCAACGAGACCGCTGAGTACCTGGACCGCTTGCTGACCCGCTTGACTGTCGCGGGGGCGACGTACCTTTCAGCGGTCTGCATCCTGCCCAACCTTATGCAGACCCAGTTTCACGTCCCGATCACGTTCGGCGGAACGGGCGTGATCATCCTGACCGGGGTGACGCTCGATACGGTCGCTCAGATCGAGGCTCACCTGATGACGAAACACTACGACGGTGTCGTCGGGCCGAAGGGGACACGCGTTCGCAATCGTCGTGGCCTGCTTACGGGCGGTCGCGGCCCGGCGGTCTGAGGGCACGATCATGTCACTCGTGAAGGAACCTTGGGAAGTCGCGATGATGCGACACAGCGGGCGTCGGCTTGCAGAGGTGGCGGCGATCCTTCGCGAAGCTGTGCGACCCGGGGTGAGCACGCTTGAATTGGACCAGCTTGCGGAGAAGGCGATCCGTGATCGGGGTTCGATTCCGTCGTTCAAAGGGTACGTCGTGGCGGGCCTGACGTTTCACCATTCGATCTGCGCGTCGCCGAACGATCGCGTCGTGCATGGGATTCCCAACGCGACGCCGCTCAAGGATGGCGACATCGTCTCGATCGATGTCGGTTTGATCTACGGTGGCTACCACGCCGATCATGCGTTCACGGTCGCAGTCGGCACCGCGTCCAAGAGCGCGCTGGAGCTGATCGAGCGAACCGAGAGGAGCCTCGAACTCGCGATCGCGGCCACCGTTCCGGGCAACAAGGTCGGGGACGTCGGACATGCTGTCCAGACCTACATCGAGGGCTTCGGCTACGGCGTCGTCAAGGAGTACGTCGGCCACGGGATCGGGCGGGCGATGCACGAGCGTCCGAGCGTTCCGAACTTCGGCCGACAACGGCAAGGTCAGCTGATCAAGGAAGGCATGGCGCTCGCGATCGAACCGATGATCAACCTGCGGGGCGCCGCCACCCGCGTACTTAACGACGGCTGGACGGTTGTGACGGAAGATGGCAGCTTGTCCGCTCACTTTGAGCATACGATCGCGGTAGGGCCAAAGGGCGCGGAGATCCTTACGAAACTGTGACGGTGTGTTCGGGGCGTGCGCGTATCGCATGCCCGTGTTATCCGGCTGGGCCGATTGCGAACGGGCGCCGTACGCGGCTTCCAAGAGCGTCGCCCGATTCTGAAATCACCGCCGAGCCTCTTGGGGCCGGCTTCTCTCCCAAGGACATGATCTTGGCTCGTATCGAAGGCGTCGATCTTCCGCGTCAGAAGGTCACCTGGATCGCATTGACTTACATCTACGGGATCGGCCAAACGTCGGCCCGGAAGATTTGTCAATTGGCGAACGTGGCGGAAAATACCCGCGTCAATCAGCTGACGGATCACGAGATCGCTCGGATCCGCGAGACGATTCAGACGCACTTCCGGGTCGAAGGTGACCTGCGGAAGACGGTGGCCATGAACATCAAGCGTCTGATCGACTTGAATACGTACCGTGGCCTCCGGCATCGTCGCGGTCTGCCCGTGCGCGGCCAGCGCACCCACACCAACGCACGCACCCGTAAGGGACCCCGCCGCATGGCCGGTGGTTCGAAAGTCAAAAAGGCCCCGTAAGGGTCAGGAGCTGAACGATGTCGACCCCGCAGTCCGCGGCCCCCGCGGCCACTTCGACCGGAACGCCCAAGAAGCGTCGCGTCAAGAAGAACGTCCCCCTTGGCGTCGCCCACATCCAGGCGACGTTCAACAACACCGTGGTCACGATCACGGACCTCGGTGGCAACACCGTTGCTTGGAGCTCCGCTGGGGTTCTTCGCTTCAAGGGCAGCCGCAAGAGCACGCCGTTCGCAGCGCAGCTCGTTGCTGAAGACGCCGCCCGTAAGGCGATGGAACACGGCATGAAGTCCGTGGGTGTGTTCGTGAAGGGTCCAGGTACGGGTCGCGAGTCGGCGCTGCGCGCGATCGCGAACACGGGCCTCAAGATCACGCTGATCAAGGACGTGACGCCCATCCCGCACAACGGCTGCCGACCCCCCAAGCGCCGTCGCGTGTAGTTTCGCTTGGAGCTTCGCGGTCGTCTCGGCCGGGAAGCTCATTGTTGCGGCGCTGTCCACGCCGTTTGCATTCACCGACCAGGGCGTGAGCGTGTTGGACAAACGCCAGAAGCCTTGACGGAGTTTCCCATGGAACAGACCATCTATTCGAATTGGCGCGGCCTCATCCGCGCGAAGCGTGTGGAGCGCGACTCAAAGTCGAACGCGACGTACGGCAAGTTTGTCATCCGCCCGCTCGAGCGGGGCTTCGGCACGACGATCGGAAATTCGCTTCGGCGGATCCTTCTGTCGTCCCTTCAGGGTGCGTCCGTCACGAGCGTGCGTATCGAAGGTGTGCTGCACGAATTCAGCTCCATCCCTGGCGTGGTTGAGGATGTCACGGACATCATCCTGAACATCAAGGGCGTGTTGCTCAAGACGACGTCAAACGAGCCGATCGCAGCGCGCGTGAGCAAGAAGGGTACGCGCGGACAGACGGTCGTTGTGACGGCTGGCGACCTCACGTTCGACGGCGCTTGTGAGGTCTTGAACGTAGACCACGCGCTGGCGACGATCACGGACGATGCGAAGTTCGAAGCGGACCTCCGCATTCAGATGGGCAAGGGCTACGTCCCGGCCGCTCTGAACAAGGACGCGAGCGATCCGCTCGGTACGATTCCGGTCGACGCGATCTTCACGCCGATCAAGAAGGTTCGCTACACGGTCACCAACGCGCGCGTTGGTAACCGCACGGACTACGACAAACTGACCCTCGAGATCTGGACCGACGGCTCGGTCGTGCCGGAGGACGCGCTCGCGTACTCGGCCAAGATCCTCAAGGAGCAGCTGCAGATCTTCATCAACTTCGCGGAAGAGGAAGAGCCCGAAGTTCGCGAAGAGGCTGCGGAAGATACCCAGTTCAACGAGAACCTGTTCAAGCGCGTCGACGAGCTCGAGCTGTCCGTCCGCTCGCAGAATTGCTTGCAGAACGCCGGAATCGAATTCATCTGGCAGCTGGTCGAGAAGACCGAGACGGAAATGCTGAAGACGAAGAACTTTGGCCGCAAGTCGTTGAACGAGATCAAGGAGATCTTGCAGGAGCTCGGTCTCCAGCTCGGCACGAAGCTCCACAACTTCCCGAAGAACCGGGCCTGAACGGCCCATTCATGTTGCGGCCATCGCTTCGCGCGATTGGCGGCTGTTAACTACCGGGCTTTTGCCCGGTCGCAAGCGAGAAAGGAATCATGCGTCATCGCAATCAAGGCCGTCGCCTCAGCATGGACACCTCGGAACGGAACGCTCTGTTCCGCAACATGGTGACCTCTCTTCTCCTGCACGGTCGTGTGAAGACGACGGTGGCCAAGGCGAAGGAAGTGCGTCGTTTCGCCGAGAAGGTCATCACGATCGGCAAACGCGCTCCGAAGATCGAAGGTCTCGAGGGCGAGGCGCTCGTCTTGGCTCAGGCCAAGCGCGTGCACGCCCTTCGCCAGGCCAAGCGGATCCTCAACGATGAGAAGGCCGTCAGCCTGCTCTTCGAAGAGTACGCGGTTCGGTTCGCGACGCGCCCGGGTGGTTACACCCGCGTCGTCAAAGCTGGACGTCGCGCCGGTGACAATTCCCCGATGGCGTTTCTCGCCCTCGTGGAAGCGTCTGAGAGCGCGCCCGTAACTGCCTGATCGGCTTGGTGGGCAACCACCTGGTCGCGTCGAGTGGTCTTGCCCTGATTCCCGCGTCGCATACACTCCCTTTCCGAAGGTTGGGTACGTGGCGGCGGAGTCGGGGTTTTGTCGTCCCGGGAGTTGTACGTGGATCAGGGCGGCGCGATGCAGAGGTTCCGCGCATTCCTGATCGCGCAGGGGTTGAAGTCGACCGCGCAACGCGAGGCGATTGCGCGGGTGTTCTTCGCGAGTGAAGGCCACCTGTCGCTGAATCAGCTTTTGGAGCGCGCGAAGGCAGAGCGGGACTCTGTCGGGTACGCGACGGTGTACCGGACGATGAAGTTGCTCGCCGAGAGCGGTCTCGCCTCCCAGCATGACTTCGGCGGTGGCGAGACGCGATTTGAGCCGGCGGTCGAGGGGGAGCACCACGACCACCTGCTTTGTACGCGGTGTGGTTTGATCGTTGAGTTTGAAGATCCAGAGATCGAGCGTCTGCAGGCTTCGGTTGCGCGCGCTCACGGGTTCCTCGTCACGTCCCACAGGCACGAGATCTATGGCCTCTGCGCGGGCTGCGCGGCGCCACCTCCCGGTTGACGCGATGGGCGTCGGGCCTTACGTAAGGCGCGCTTTGCCCCTCGGGGCTCGGAGCTGCGGATGTACCTGTTCGTCGTCGTACTGCACATCGCGATGTGCCTGCTGCTCGTCAGCATCATTCTTCTTCAGCCGGGAAAGGGCGCGGACGCGGCCAGCGCGTTTGGTGGCGGCATGACGTCGACGGTGTTCGGCCCGCGGGGGCCCACGAACCTGCTCCAGCAGGCGACGACGGTGATCGCGGTGATGTTCATGGTCACCTCGGTCACGCTCGCGTTGTACTCCCGGCAGAGCACGTCGACGGGCGACGAGGCGTTCGAGAAACTTCGTCAAGAGCAGCTCGAGAAGCTCGGAACGGGCAAGGGTGAAGCGCCGCCTTCAGAGACGCAGGACGCGCCGAATCCGTAAGGTGAGCGAGACGCTTGACGGCGATCCGCAGACCACTTAGAAGCAGAAGACCGCGCGGGTGGCGGAATTGGTATACGCGCTAGTTTGAGGTGCTAGTGGAGTGATCCTTGAGGGTTCGAGTCCCTTCCCGCGCAACTCTTTAAACGAAACGAGCGGCTTCGCCTCACCGGCAAAGCCGCTCTTTTCAATTTGAGCGCAGCCGCCGATCAGGCGACGACGATCGCCCGGCGTTCAGGCGACGACGATCGCCCGGAAGTCGTCGAGCTTGAGGCTGGCGCCCCCGACGAGGGCGCCGTCGATGTCGGGGCACGAGAGCAGTTGCGAGGCGTTCTTCGCGTTGACGCTGCCACCGTACTGGATGCGCGTCTCATCGGCGACGAACGACGGGTAGTGCGCCCTGAGCCAGCCGCGGATGGACGCGTGCACGTCTTGCGCCTGCTCGGGCGTGGCTGTGCGCCCGGTTCCGATGGCCCACACGGGCTCATAGGCGAGCGTGAGACCGGGGATCTGGTCGGCGGTGAGGCCTTCGAGGGCGGCAGCGACCTGCCGATGCACGACGGCTTCGGCCTGGCCTGCGTCGCGCTCGGCGAGCGTCTCACCGATGCACACGATCGGGAGGAGGCCAGCGGCGAGGGCCGCGCGGACCTTCTTGTTCACGCTCGCGTCGGTCTCGCCGAAGATCTGCCGCCGCTCCGAGTGGCCGATCAACGTCCGGGTGCAGCCCGCCTCGCGCGCGATCGCCGGGGAGTTCGCTCCGGTGAACGCACCGGCGTCGGCGCTGTGGATGTCCTGCACGCCGACCTCGATTCCCGAGCCCTGCAGGATCGGGAGCACGGCCGCGATCGAGAGGGCGGTTGGGAACACGGCGACATCGACGTCGCCGCGGTCTGCGAGGCCCGTGCGCAGCGCTTCCGCGAGGGCTGCCGCCTGGGCGGGGCCCAGGTTGAGCTTCCAGTTTCCCGCGACGAAACGGCGCCTCAAGACTTCTTCCGGAGGGCCTGCAGCCCGACGAGATCGCCCTGCTCCATGAGCTCGAGGGAGGCGCCGCCGCCCGTCGACACGTGGTTGACCTTGTCCGCGAGGCCGAACTTCGCGATGGCGGCAGCGGAGTCACCACCGCCGACGACGGTGAATGCCCCGCTCGCGGCGAGGGCTTCGGCGATTCCGCGGGTGCCACCTGCGAACGCGTCCCACTCGAACACGCCGGCTGGGCCGTTCCAGAACAGGGTCTTGCACTTGCTCATCGTCTCGGACCACGCGCGGACCGTGGCGGGACCGATGTCCAGGCCCATCTTGTCGGCCGGGATCTCGGTCACGAGCGAGGGCGCGGAGGTCTCCGCGAACTCGGAGGCGACGACGTGATCGACGGGGAGGTGGAGGGCCACGCCCTTCTCGGCGAGATCGGCGATGAGCTTGCGGGCGAGGTCGAGCTTGTCGGCTTCGACGCGCGACTTGCCGACCGCGACGCCCTGGGCGGCGAGGAAGGTGTACGCCATCGCCCCACCGATGAACAGGTGATCGACCTTCTTCGCGAGGGCCTCGATCACCCCGATCTTGTCGGAGACCTTGGCGCCGCCGAGGATCGCGCCGAACGGACGTTCCGGGCGCGTGATCAGCGTGCCGAGCGCCTCGACCTCGGCCTGGACGAGCAGGCCGGCCGCCGAGGGCAGATGGTTGGGGATGCCGGCGATCGACGCGTCGGGACGGTGCATGCACCCGAACGCGTCGTTCACGAACACGTCGCCGAGCTCCGACAGTTGGCGAGCGAATTCCGCGTCCGAGCCTTGCTCGCGCGGATCGTACCGGAGGTTCTCGACCATGAGCACGGCGTTTGGCGCCTGCTCCTTGACCCACGCGACGACCTCGTCACCTACCGTGTCGTGGTTGAACACGACCTCGGTCTCGAGGAGGGTGGCGAGGCGCTCGGCGACGGGGAGCAGGGACGCCTCGGGCGTGCGGCCCTTCGGACGTCCCAGGTGACTCATGATCACGAGCTTGGCGCCGCCTTCATGGAGGCGCTTGATCGTGGGCAGTGCGCCGCGAATGCGTGTGTCGTCGCTAATCTCGGCGCCCTTGAGGGGAACGTTGAAGTCGACGCGCAGTACGACTGTCTTCCCGGCGAGATCGCCGAGGTCTGAGATGACGGGGACGTCCAGGCGCATCGACTAGCCCGCCATACGCTTGGCGAGGTCGAGCATGCGGTTGCTGAAGCCCCACTCGTTGTCGTACCAGCTGTACACCTTGACCAGCGTGCCTTCGACGACCGTGGTGAGCTCGAGGTCGACGACGGAGCTGTAGGGGTTGCCGTTGACGTCGCTGCTGACGATCTCTTCGTCACACGCCTGGAGGATGCCCTTGAGCGGACCGGACGCGGCGGCCTTGCGGAACGCCTCGTTCACCTCTTCCTTCGTGGTCGCGCGCTTGGCGACGAACGTGAGGTCCGTCAGCGACACGTTGGGCGTGGGGACGCGGATCGCGTAGCCGTCGAGCTTGCCCTTGAGCTCGGGGATGACGAGGCCGATCGCCTTGGCCGCGCCGGTGGACGTCGGAACCATGTTGAGGCCCGCGGCGCGCGCGCGGCGGAACTTCTTGTGGGGCGAGTCGAGCAGGTTCTGGTCCATCGTGTAGCTGTGGATCGTGGTCATGACGCCGCGCTCGATGCCGACGAGGTCGTGCAGCACGCGCGCCATCGGGGCGAGGCAGTTCGTGGTGCAGGACGCGTTGCTGACGACGAAGTGCTTGGACGCGTCGTACGTGTGGTCGTTGATGCCGACGACGAACGTGGCGTCGATGGCGCCCTCGGCGGGGGCCGAGATGATGACGCGCTTGGCGCCGGCGTCGATGTGGACCTTGGCCTTGGCCGAGTCCGTGAAGCGGCCCGTGCACTCGAACACGATGTCGACGTTCTCAGCCTTCCACGGAAGCTTCGACGGGTCCTTTTCGGCGGACGTGGGGATGATCTTCCCGTCGATCGAGATGCCGCCTTCGACGGCCTTGATCTCGGTGCCCCAGGTGCCGTGAACCGAGTCGCGGTGGAGCAGGTAGGCGAGCATGTCGTCCGCCGTGAGGTCGTTGATGTGCACGAATTCGATGTCGGACCGGCCCCAGCCGGCGCGAAGCACCATGCGACCGATGCGCCCGAAGCCGTTGATCGCGATGCGAATGGCCATGTTGACTCTCCTGTTGGGAAGGGGGGTGTGCGTCTATCACGAACGCGCGCGGCGGCGCAGCAAGGAAGCGAGCCCCAGCCCGAACAGCACCTGAGCCGGCGCCGGAGGCCCCGCCGGCGTGGAGCAGGCGCTACATCCGCCCTGTGCCACGCCTTCCAGCGCTGTTTCTTCACCCGAATCCACCGGAAGGCCGTCAAAACCGTCGCAGTCTTCATCGACGCCGTTCACCGTGGGGTCGTCGGTCGCGGGGTTCACAGAGGCGTCTGTGTCGTCGCAATCGGGACCGACACCGCCTTCGAACCCGTCGCCATCCAGGTCCGGGTCGGCGCGGTCAGCGTCAGGGCCACCGAACATGCCGATGTCCGAGCGAGAACCATCAACATCGAGGAGTGCGGGATCGCCTTGGTCCCGAAGCTTCGAATCCAGGCTGAGCCACAGGGCCTCTGGGGTGCAACTCGATGAATCACCTTGTAGACCGGGCGGCGTGTTCGCCAGCACGGGCGTGAGGGCGTCGGGCGCCCAGCCGTCGCCGAGGAGCAACGCGTCGACAGCGTCCCAGGCGACGTAGCCTCCCGTCGGCTCCGGCGTGATGTCGGTGCCTTCGAGGGCGTTGCCGGTGACGTTCGCGAACGCGACGTTTCGGATCGCGAGATCGGCCCCCCCGAGGAACACGGCGCCGCCGGTGGTGTCGACGAACGTGGCGTTCGTGAGCGTGACGTCGGAGTAGTCGGCGCGCATTGAAGTCCCGAGGCTGTGCGCGAAGCCCGAGGCGGTGAGCTGGGCGGTGGCGTCGAGCAGCTCGAGATCGGCGACGACGCCCGCGTTGCCGCAGAACAGGCTCCGCGTCACCGCGATGGGGCCGCCGGAAGCGAACAGCGCGGCCCCGCTCGTCGCAGGCCCGTTCCCGACGAACCGCCCGTGGTCCACGTCGAGGGGGCTCTGGCGCACCACCACGGCGCCTGTCAGGCCGCTGGTGATCGTGTCGGTCACGGTGAACTCGTTTAGCGAGACGAGGCCGCTGTCGCCGATGTACACGGCGCCGCCCTGGGTTGCTGTGGCGCCGTCGACGGTGGTGCCGACGAGATCGACGGCCCCCGTCGCGCCTTGAACGTACACGGCGCCGCCACGATCGGCGGCACTCGTGTCTGCGAAGGTGCAGGACTCGAGGTGGACAGCGACGTCGTCGGTGGAGGCGATGACCCCTCCGTGCCCCGCACCGTCGAACCAGAGCGGATCGCCGCCGACCGCGGACGTGTTGGTAGCGCTGACGCGGACCAGGGCGACGTCGCTCCCAGACGACGTGACCACGGGCCCCGCGGGGGACGTCCATTGCTCGAAGACCGAGTCTTCGACCCGAAACGACGGCGCTGCGAACACGAGGAACGCGGTGCCCCCGGTGCACGCGCGTCCGATGATGCCGGTGGCGCGCAGGGAAGACCCCGACACGACGACTGAGGACTCGGTGGCGGAGGGGCAGGCGAGCAGAGCGTTCGCGAGCACCACCGAGGCGGCGCCGCCGATCGCCAGCCGGGGCAACGTCGTCTCGTCGGCGCCCTGCTCACCTCGAAGGGTGATGGATTTTTGTATATGAACCTGCGCTTCCGTGGACCAATCCCCGGGTTCGATCAGGACGGTGTCGCCGTCGAGGGCGGCAGCGACGGCGGACGTGACCGTGGGCTGGTCGGCGGGGACGTGAATCGTGGCGGCAGAGGCGTCGAGTACGAGGGTGACGAGGAGGCTCGGCATTGGGAAGGGCCTTCCGTGCTAGCGTTGCGGGGTCGAGGGAAAATGATCGCCTGGCTGGCTGTTCCTGCGTTTGCGGGAGGGTACTACTACGCGGACTCGGGCATCATCGCGAACGGTCGCGGTTGTGCCTATGTCGCCGGTGCGGACGGGCAGTTCGCGCAGTACTACAACCCGGCCGGATTGATCCGCGTGAATCGTCCGACGTTTAACGTCGGCATGACGGGGGTTCAGCAGGCGATCTCGTTCACCCGCTTCGACGCCGCGACGGAGACGTACGCCGAACCGGTGCAAAACGAAGGCGGCATGTTCGCGGTGCCGGAGTTCGGGTTCGCCACGCCGATCGGCGACGATTTTTCGTTCGGGTTCGGCTTCACTTCCGGATTTTCGCCGGCGTACCAGTTCCCCGAATCGGGCGCTCAGCGGTACACGATCATCGACACGACGATCTGGAATTTCCAGATCGGCCCCACGGTGGCCTGGCGCCCCGTGCCGTGGTTTACGGTCGCGCTGGGACCGCAGTGGCAGGCGCTGCGCGTCGACGAGAAGCTGAAGGTGACGATCTCCGGGCGCGACGATCCGTCGGGCGATGTTGCCGTGGATGCGCAGACCTGGGACAAGTTCCAGCCTGGAATGAACGCCGGCATCCTCGTCGAGCCCGTGAAACAGCTGTCCATCGGCGCGATGGTGCAGCCCGGCGCCTCGTTCCACGCGCGCGGGCCGGGCGTGCTCGACTTCACCGGGAACGCGCTCGAGGACCTGCTCGATCAGAAGGTCTACACCGACGACGACATCGCGCTCGCGTTGAAGCTACCGTGGTTCATACGCACCGGGGTAGCGGTTCGTCCGCGCGAGAACGTGGAGATCGAGGCGGACTTCGTGTACGAGACGTGGTCGGCGATCCACGAGCTCGTCGTCACCGACATCGACATCCACGTCACCGGAGCGAACGGCCTGATCGACACCCCGGTGGAGTCGACGATCGAGCTGCCGGCGGGGTTCCACGACACCTACTCGGTGCGCCTCGGCGGCGAGTGGCAGCCAAAGCCGTGGCTCGAGCTCCGCACCGGGGGGTTCTTCGAGCGCTCGTCAATGGACGCCGACAGCGTCAGCGTCGCGCTGATCGACACGCCGAAGTTCATGGTCGGCGGCGGCGCGAGCGTCCACGTGTGGGGTGATCGCCTGGTGCTCGACGGCGCGCTGTCGACGGTGTTCTATAAGGATCTCGTGATCCGCGACTCCACGGTGCACCAGATCAACGTGTACGGCGGCAACGAGGCGGTCGTCGGCAACGGCGACATCACCTCCCAAGGGCTCGCGGTGGGGCTCGCGATGCGTTGGCAGTTCACCGACCCGCAGCGTCCCCGCGACCCGTGGTCCGAAAGCACGGACAGCACGCTTTGAAGCGGATCCCGGCGCTGATCGTGAGCGGCTTCCTCGGCAGCGGCAAGACCACGCTCGTCGGCCACCTGCTCGAACAGGCGCGTCGCGACGGGGTTCGCCTCGCGATCGTGAGCAACGAGTTCGGCGATACGGGCATCGATCGCGCACTGCTGGACGCGGGTGAAGACGGCTTCGTCGAGCTCGACGGCGGCTGCGTGTGCTGTCGCCTCTCCGACGCGCTGGGGGAGACGGTCGCGAACATCCTCACCCGCGCGAAGCCGGATCGCCTGGTGCTCGAGACGAGCGGGCTGGCCATCCCCGGTGAGGTGGTGCTCGCGTTCTGGCGCGAGCCGATCGAGCCGTTCGTTTCGGACGTGACCGTGGTGATCGTCGTCGACGGGGAGCGGTTCCTGGCGCCCGACGCGGACCCCCTGATGAACGAGCAGATCGAGGCGGCCGACCTTGTGCTGTTGAACAAGTGCGATCTGCTCGACGAAGCCGCAGTC
This sequence comes from Pseudomonadota bacterium, assembly GCA_947505245.1. Taxonomy (GTDB): domain Bacteria; phylum Myxococcota_A; class UBA796; order UBA796; genus SYKL01. Next base: position 118,255 of record CANNIZ010000005.1, read on the forward strand.
GCGGCAGCCGAGGTGAAGATCCGCGAGGTGTCGGGCGGGCAGCCGGTGATCCGCACGGTGCGCGCGGAGGTGGGTGCAGACGTGTTGTTCCCGGCGACACCGCTCGAGCGCCGGCCGTCGGACTCGGCACCCCACGACGACGACCACGATCACGGCCACGATCGGTTCGACTCGGTGGTGCGCCTGTTTCCCGATGTCGTCGACGAGGCCGCGTTCATCGCGGCGATCGTGGCCGAGGACGCGATTCGCGCGAAGGGGTTCGTGCGCACGAAGGAAGGGATCCGCGTCGTGCAGGGCGTGGGGCCGCGCGTGGAGCTCGTGGAGCCGCGGGTTCCCGTCCGCGACGACCTCGTCGGAAAGGTGGTCATCATCCGACGGGTGTGAGACCGGCCGTCCGGATAGGGGGCGGCAGGAAAGACACGGATGCCCACCCTTCAGTCGCACCTCGACGCGGTCGTAGCAGCCCTTGCGGTAGTCGCGCCGACCGACCTCGTGTGGCCGGCCGGCCTGATGAATCCTGGGGGCCCACACCGGCGGCTGAAGGGAATGATCTCGCCGATCAGCATCGGGGACGACGAGTGCCTCGTGTTCGGGCGGATCATCGAGGGTCTACGCCCGGCCCATGTGTTCGTGATCGGGAACGCGTTCGGCTTCTCGGCGGCGTACATCGGGCGCGTCATGGAGGAGCACGGCGGGGTCTCGCTCGTGACGCTGGACAGCCAGTCCGAGGGGGACGGCGCGAAGTGTGCGCAGGTGGCGCAGCGCCTCGCGGACCAGCTTGGACTGCGGTTGCTGGTGAGCAAGAAGGGCTCTTCGCCCGAAGACGTGCCCACGGCGGTCGCGGCGGCCGTTCACGATCTCGTGTTCATCGATGGCATGCACGTCTCGCCGTACGTCACGAACGACCTCAACGCGACGTTGCCGTACGCGAACGAGCGCACGGTGTTCGTGTGGCACGACTACTGGACAAACGGCGTGTCGGACGGCGTCACCGTCGCGCGTCGTAAGGGGTTCCGGTGCCTGTTCCTGCCAACGTCGTGCGAGATGGTGATCGGAGCGCGTGACCCCGACGTGTTCGCGAGTCTGCAGCGGCTGTTTCCCGACGCGAACGAGACGCCATTCCCACACGGCCGGTTCGACGAGACCAAGGTGGTCACGGCGACGCTGGTAAATTTCCTTTGGCGGAAGCTGAGACGTGGCTGACTTCGAGCCTGGACCGCGCGCGGACCGCTGGCTCGCTCTTTTGGCGCTCGCCGTCGCGTTGCCGTCGCTCGGCGTCGGCTTCTACATGGACGACTGGTGGCACGTGCTCGTCGTCCGCACGCACACGTGGTCCGAGGCGCTGTTCGAGATGTTCCGGTTCGTGACCGGACCCGAGGCTCCGCACCCGCTGTGGTGGCAGGCGCCCGACATGAGGCTCGCCTTCTTCCGTCCGTTGCCAGCTGCGCTCATCGAGGTGGACAACGCGCTGTTCGGCAACAACGCGTGGCTGTGGCACCTGCACCAGGTGGGCTGGTGGCTCGTGCTCGTCGCGGTCGTGCGGGCGTTGTTCCGCGGGGTGCTGTCGCCGCGCGCGGCGTTCCTTGCGACGGCCGTGTTCGCGTTCGATCAGGGCCACACGATGTCGATCGCGTGGTTGGCCGGTCGGAACGCGCTGGTTTCCGCGGTGTTCTGCGTCGGGGCGCTCGTCGCGCATGTGCGGTGGCGCCGAGGGGAGGGGCGCGGATGGGGCGCGCTCGCGGTGCTCGCGTTCATGTTCGCGCTCGCGGGTGGGGAGAGCGCCCTCGGCGGGCTCGGCTACCTGCTGGCGTGGGAGGTGATGGGGGCTCCGGGGCCACGCCACGAGCGGGCGCTCGCGCTCGCGCCCGTCGGTCTGGTCGTGGGCGCCTGGGCTGTGATGTACACGCTCGGCGGGTTCGGGACGCGCGCGTCGGGCATGTACTTTGATCCGCTGCGGGAGCCGGCGGCGTGGTTGGTGCAGGCCCCTGGGCACCTGCTGGCGCTGCTCGGTGCGGCGACCCTGCGCGCGCCTGTGGACCTGTGGAGCATCACCGACGATTCGCGGCCGGGGCTGGTCGCAGCCGGCGTGTTCGGGGTCGCTCTTGCGGTGGCGCTGCTGCGCGAGCTTGCCACGCGCGCACCTGATCTGTGGTCGCGCGTGGGCTGGCTCCTCGGCGGCGCGTTGTTGTCGCTGTTTCCGGTGCTGTCGACCTACCCGTCGTCGCGGCTGTTGCTGCTGCCCTCCGTGGGGATCGCGGCTGTCATCGGCGCGTTGGTGGAGCACGTCTACCGGGTGCGCAACGACGCGCCGCGGCTGCCGTGGCCCTACCGCTGGACGGTGACGATCGCTGCACTCCACGCTTATGGCCTTGGACCTGTGCTCCTCGTCGGTCAGATGGTGGCCGTCGCCGTCGGCGCGCACAACCTGCGCGCGGCCGTCGAGGCCGCAGATTTCGGCCCCCCGGCGAGGCTGGCGATCGTGGACGTCACGCCAACGCCGCTGCAGGCGCTGTACCTGCCGGAGATGCGGTTCGCGGAGGGCGAGCCGCTTCGCGTGGTCGGCGTGCTGTCGACGGCTCCGTACGACCACGTGCTCCGGCGGATCTCTCCGCGGCGACTCGAAGTGGAGGTGGTCGGCGGGCACTTGTTCGGGACCGACTTCGAGCGCGGGTGGCGAGCGCCGAGCCGGCGGCTGGTCGTCGGGGATCGCGTCCCCTGGGGCAACGACGCGATCGAGATCCTCGCGGTGGACGAGGTTGGGCCGACGCGCTTTGCCTTCGAGTCGCAGGACGATCTCGACGACCTGACCTGGCTCGCGTGGTCGGGCGATTCGTTCGCGCCGGTGCCGCCGCCGGCTCTCGGCCAGGAGATTTTCGTGCGCCGGACCGACGACGCGGATCATCCGCTGGTCCGGACCGCGCGTTAGGCCGGCGCATGTTCTACCTGCTTTGCGGTCTGCTGCTCATCGACGCGCTCCGGTTGCGCGGCCGCGCGAAGGCGATCCCGCGGCTCGATGACGGCGTGACTGCGCCGCGCGTCGCGGACGTGGAGTTCTTCCTCGCGCCCGGCGTGGTGCTCTCCGATGCGGCCCGGAGCCAGGCCTGCGCCTACCTTGAAAACCACGGGCTCGCGGCCGTGGACCTGTGGCCGGAGACGCTGTCCGCCCCGGTGTTGTTCTCGCTGTTTGCGCGCTTCGACGCGGTGGCTGCCCGCAAGGACCGCCTGGCGCCGTTCGCCGGCCCTGGGCACGCGGTCGCCGTGCGGCGCGATCTCCTCGAGCGAATGGGCACGCCCGCGCCGCCGAAGTCGGTCACCGACGTCCAGCGGATCGTCGACCGGGCGCGCGACTTCGCGACGTCGGGGGTGGACGCGGCGGTCGTTCAGGGCATGAACGCGCTGCCCGAGCGCGCCCAGGATCGGCGGGAGCTGCTGTCGCTCGCGCTGCACGGGCGTGCCGGTGGGGTCGTCGCCCTCCAGGTGTTCCTGCTCGGGATCGTGCTGTTCGCGTTCGGCGCGGGCACCGGTGGAATGCTGTTCCTGGTCCTGTTCCACGCTCAGGTGATGCTCGCGCTCGCGGGCACGCCGTTCGCCGTGCGCGCGTGGCTTCCGTTCGCGTTGCTTCGGGTGCCGTGGGAATTCTACCGCGTCGTCGCGCTGATCGCGGGTCGCTGGCCGGACCTGTCGTTGGCGATCGAGGAGGCGCGGCCGTACTACACGGCAGCGCTCGCGGGGGGGCTTGACCGGTTCATCGGGCCGAGGCGGGAGACGTGCCCGGCCTGCGGCGGGACGGCGATCCGACCGTATGTGACGGTGCCCGATCTGCATCAGAACAAGCCCGGCATGTTCACGGTGGATCACTGCCCGGCGTGTGACCACTTCTTCGCGAACCCGGCGCCCACCGACGAGGGGCTCGCGTTCTACTACCGCGACTACTACGACGGCCCCCTCGCGCGCTACGCGGAGGAGGTGATGCACGCGATGACGCCGATCTACTTGGAGCGCGCGCGCGCCGTGATGGCCGTTTGCAAGCCGAGTCGCTGGCTCGACGTCGGCACCGGCCAGGGACACTTCCCTTGTGTCGCCCGGGACGTGCTGCCCGGCTGCCGGTTCGATGGTCTCGACTGGTCGGTCGGGGTGGAAGAGGCGGCGCGCCGCGGGTGGATTTCGGAGGCGCACCGCGGGTCGTTCGTCGAGTTCGCCGCCCGCACGGACCTCCGCTGGGACGTGGTGAGCATGAGCCACTACCTCGAGCACTGCCGCGATCCGCTGGCCGAATTGCAGGCCGCCGCGCGGGTGCTTCCGGCAGACGGGCGGCTGTTCATCGAGATCCCGAGCAGCGAGAGCCGGCTCGGCCGCGCGCTCGGCTGGACGTGGATTCATTGGGCGCAGCCGCAACACCTGCACCTGCCGCCGCTCGCGGTGCTCACGCGCTGGCTCGACACCGCGGGGTTCGACGTCGAGGTGGTGGAGCGCAACGCTCCTCACCGGCCGTTCGACCTGCTGCTCGCCGTGCAATTGTTCGCCCGCCGGATCGCGCCGGATCCGAACGTCGCGTGGCGCCCGCCCGCGCGGCCGCTCCAGCGGCTTGCGCACGGCTTCGTCGGCATGATGGCCGCGTCGCCCACGCTCATGGCCGGTGCCCTCGACCTCGCGCTCATCCCGCTGCTGCGCGCGAAGGGCTGGACGAACGGCCTGTGGGTCGTGGCGCGTCGTCGCGCATGACCGCTCGTTCGCTCGGCTTTTGCCTGCTGTGGCTGGCTGCGTGCAAGGACCATGAGGTCGCCTGCACCGTCGTAGCTGATCCCGCGCAGCCTCTGGTCACGCACGTCACCTGGGACGCGGGTGTCGCCGGAGCGTCCACGCTCGACTTCAGCTGGGCCGAGGGGAGCGGGGCCGGGCGGATGACGCAGGTCGGCACCGCGAACGACGCCGCGATCGTCGGGGTGCCGCCGCTCGAAGACGTCGCGTTCGAAGCCGTCACCCGAGCCGGCAAACAGACGTGGACGTGCGAGGGCAGCACCCGCACCGGCAACCTCCCGACCGAGACGCCGACGTTCCTCGTCACCGTGGATGTCCCCGAGCGGAGGTCCCCCGAGGGCTTTCTCGTCGGCTCGCTCATCACGGGCACGGACTCGCCGATGTTCGTCGTCGATCGCGAGGGGCGCTTTCGGTGGATCGCCGGCGCCGCGCCCGACCGCCTCGTCGTGATGGCCGCCCCCGCCCTCGACGGGGGCCTGATCGACGTGAGCTTCGCCCGGCTGTGGGCGCTGCGAGATGGCGCGCTCCACCGGCGCGATCTCGTTTCGGACGACACCGAACCGGAGCCGGTGCCGCGCATCCATCACGTGTTCCGCGAGCTCCCCGACCGGTCGTTGCTCTACTTGAAGCTCGACGTGCGCGACGCGATGGTCGGCGGCGTCGTGCAGCCGGTCGCGGGCGATTCGGTGGTGCAGCGGACGCCGGACGGCGAAGATCGCGTGCTGTTCTCGACGTGGGATCACCTCGCGATTCGCGACGAGATCGAAGATTTTCAGGCGTTCTACCCGGAGGGCCTCGACTGGGTGCACGGCAACGCGCTGTTCTACGTCGAGTCCCGCGACACCGTGCTGTATTCGATGGCGAACGTCCGCACGGTGGTCGAGTTCGACCGCGAGACGGGCGCCGTCGTCCGCAGCTTCCGCGGAGGGGACGACTGGACGCTGGACGGTGACGACTACACGGTGGCGTCTGGCGAGCGCTTCCGGCTGCAGCACGACGCCCACTACGACGCCGCGGGCAACCTCGTCGTGTTCGCGACAAACGATGTGACCGCCAACACCGGCGCCCACGTGTACGCGATCGACGACGTGAACCACACCCTCTCCGAGGTGTGGAGTCACGTGCCAGATCCCCCGCTGCGGAACTGGGCGATCGGGCAGGTGCAGGAGCTGTCGAACGGTGATCGGCTGATCGCGTTCCCGGTCGTCGGTGTGCTGCAGGAGGTGACGCCGGACGGCGAGGTGGTGTGGGAGGTTCACACGCCGATCAACGTCGCGTTCGGCCAGGTCTACCTGCGCGACGACCTCCCGTGACCGCGACCCCGCGGGAGGCGGGTTCGTGCAGCGGTCGGGCTGCGAGCCGGGTAAGGTCGCCAGGGGCCGGTCCTCGGAGGTTTTGCGAATGATGTTCGTCCTGCTGGCGCTCGCCGCCTGCGCGCACGTGAACGTGCCCTGTGAGGTCACGCCCGACCCGACCTCGCCGCTCGTGACGCACGTGGCGTGGGACTCGGGGGCCCCGGGGACGTCGACGTTGTCGTTTCAGTGGGACGAGGAAGGCGGTGAGGGCGTGGTTACCGATGTGACCGCGACGGCGCACAGCGCGTCGATCGTTGGCGTGCCGCCGCTCACCGAGGTCGCCTATTCGGCGTCGACCGACGATGGGAAGCGCGCGTGGCGTTGCGAAGGCACGTTCCGGACGCCCAACCTCGCGGTGAGCACGCCGAAGTTGCTCGTCACCGTGGACGTTCCCGAGCGCCAGTCGCCCGAGCGCTACGTGGTCGGCTCGCTGTACAGTGCCACGGCCGACCCGATGTTCGTTTTCGATCGCCAGGGGCGCTACCGCTGGTTCCTCGAGGACGACGAAGATCACATGGTGCTGATGGCCACACCCGCGGTCGGGGGAGGTGTTGTCAACTCGCGTTTCGGGCGCCCGCAGGGGTTCGTCGACGGCGAGCTCGTGTGGCGCGATCTCGCCGGGGACGCCGTCACCAGCATCCCGCTGCCCGGCTCACATCACGTGTTCCGCGAGCTCCCCGACGGTTCGATCCTGTACCTCAAGCTCGACATCCGCGAAGCCGAGGTCGGTGGCGACACGCGCACCGTCATCGGCGACTCCGTGGTCGAGCGCTCCCCCGACGGCACTGAGCGCGTGCTGTTCACCACGTGGGACCACCTCGAGCTGCGCGACGACGTGCTCACGCACCCGGCATTCTACCCGCAGGGCATCGACTGGGTGCACGGGAACGCGCTGTTCTACGTCGAGGAGCGCGACACGATCCTTTACTCGATGGCGCACGTCCGAACGGTCGTCGAGTTCGAACGCTCCACCGGGAACGTCGTTCGAAGCTTTCGCGGGGACGCGAACTGGATGCTCGAAGGGCCGTCGTACACGGTGGCCGAGGGTGAGCCGTTCCGGCACCAGCACGACGCCCACTTCGACGAAGAAGGCAACCTCGTGGTGTTCGCGACCGACAGCCTGGGCAGCAACACGGGCGCGCACGTGTACGCGATCGACGAGTCCGCGCAGACGCTGCGCGAGATCTGGCGCCACGTGCCTGAACCCGCGCTGCTCAACCTCGTGCTCGGGCAGGTTCAGGAGCTCGAGAATGGGAACCGCCTGGTCGCTTTCCCGTACGCGGGGCTGCTCCAGGAGGTGACGCCGGACGAGGACGTGGTGTGGGAGGTGCGGACGCCGCTCGGCGTGATGTTCATGCAGACCTACCTGCGGGACGACCTGCCGTGATCGCCTTGCTGCTCGCGGCCTGCCGCGGCGACCCGTGTTTGGACGCCGACGGGGACGGGTTCTTCGCGGGCACCTGCGCGATCGCGGATGACTGCGACGACAGCGATCCGTTCGTGTTTCCAGGCGCCGCCGAGGCGTGCGACGGGGTCGACAACGACTGCAGCGGCGCGGCCGACGAGCCCTGGGACGACGACAGAGACGGCTGGTCCGAGTGCGGCGGCGACTGTGACGATCGCGAGCCGCGCGACGCGCCGGGGTTGTCCGAGGTCTGCGACGGGGTCGACAACAACTGCGACGGCGACGTGGACGAGGGCTTTGATCAGGACGGCGACGGCCGCGCGACCTGCCGCGGCGACTGTGACGACTCCGATCCTGCCGTGTGGCTCGGCGCGGCGGAGGCGTGTGACGGCGTCGACAACGACTGCGACCCGTCCACGAGCGAAGCCGGCGACCTCGACGGGGACGGTCAGACGCTGTGCGGTGGCGACTGCGACGATCTCTCCCCCGCCTCCCACAGCGGCGGCACAGAGGTGTGCGACGGGGCGGACAACGACTGCAACGGCGAGGTCGACGAGCTGATCGACTGCTGGGGCTGCGTGGACACCGGCCCGTGGCGGATCTGTCCGGTGTACGCGTCGTGGCCTGACGCGCGCGCGGCCTGCCAGGCGTTTGGCGGCGATCTCGCGGTCGCTGCGGACGACGCGACCAACGCGGCCCTGAGCGACGCGGTCGCGCAGGTGACGGGCGACTCGGTGTGGATCGGCCTCACGGACGCCGGCAGCGAGGGCGCGTGGACGTGGGTGGACGGCGTGCCGTTGGGCGTTTCGAGCTGGGGAGCGGGTGAACCCAACGACTCGGGCAACGAGGACTGCGCGGGCACGAATTTCACGGGACCCGGCTTCTGGAACGACTTCCAGTGCGCGACCGCGTTGCCGTTCGCGTGTGACCTCTAGGCCTTCGGGGCGCGCTTAGCGGTCGTCAGCCCAGTCATCGTCCCGGGCAGGGGCGCCGCCACCTTCCTTCTCTTCGAGCTGCAGGTGGGCGAAGCCGAACTTCACGCACAGCGTGAGGTCCTCGTCGCTGACCTGCAAGTCCATGGACTCGACGCCCATCTTCATGCGCATGCTGCCACCGAGCCCGCCGACGAGCTCGTCGACCTGGTTGCGGCGCAGGATGGGCACGGGGTTGACGCGCGGGAGCTGCTGTTCGAGCAGGTACTCACCGAGCCGGTTCAGGAGCTCCATCACGGTGCCTTCTCCGAGGTGGAGGGCCACGTCCTGCAGCGAGCCGATGATCGCGGATTGGCCTCGATCGAAGCGGATGTCGCCGAGGGTGACGCTGGCGCCGACGCGCTTCTCGATCGTGAACGGGATCTCGAGGTTCTGGCGCATGAGCACGATCGTGCCCTCGATGACGCCCTTCACGTAGGCGTCCGCGCCGACCTCCTGGTTGCCGTACCGGAGCGTGGAGCCCATATCGTCGAGCTGGACGCGGTACGTCCCGCTCACGTGCACGAGGTCGTCGACCCGCCGGACCACGCCCGCGCGCCGTTTGCGCCATTCCTCGCGGGCGCGCCGCGTCACCACCACGAGCTGCTCGGGCGGCTTGCGATCCTCGAGCAGCCCGGCCACGCGTTGGCGAACCTGTAGCTGCCGCAGCCCCTGACGCGCCATACGCGCAGCGTCGAACTCGCCTTCGGCCAACTTGACGGGCAGCGCCGCCTTCAGCAGGTCCTCCCACAGCTCGCGCGAGAGGCCGAGCGTGAGGTGCCACGGACGCTTTCCCATCCACCCTCCGGAAGGTCCATCATACCCACAGGGGTTAGGCAAACGTCGAGGTCGCCATGTGGACTGCACTCGTGTTCGCCGCCAACGCCCAGGACGCCGTGACGCTTTCTGCGGTGCGGTACGCGCAGGAGGGGCTCTCGCAGCCCTCGGTCACGTTTCACGCCGCCGTGGACGGGCGCATCGACGTGGCACTGGCCTGCGGCAGCAAGTCGTTTACGCTCGGGACGGCGATCGCGTCGGGCACCGACTACACGATCACGCTCGCAGGCCTGTCCCGCGGTGCGGTGACCTGCAAGGGCAAGCTCGCGCTCGACGCGTCCGATGGCACGAGCGGCGAGATGCCGCTGTCGATCGGCGTCGAGGTGTTCGCGCCGCTCAAGCTCACCGTCGACCGCGCCGACCTCGACCTCGTCCATCACCGGCTGATCCTGCGCGCGGATCGGCCGCTCGGGCGCGCTGAGGTCACGGTGTTCGGTCCGGGCTCCGGTTCGGGCTCTGGCAGCGCGACGGCGGGAGCGGACGGGCGGGTGGATCTCGAGTGGACGGGCGACCAGGAGCCCGTGCGGCTCGCGATCACCGGCTGGGACACACACGAGCTGCCGAGCAGCCTCGAGTTGTTGCCGTGGAGCTACGCGATCCCGCACGAGGACGTCGTGTTCGCGAGCGACAGCGCCGCCATCGATGCGACCGAGCTCCCCAAGCTCGAGAAGGCGTGGTCCGAGGTGCAGGCCGTGCGAGCGAAGTACGGCGCCGTCGTGCCGATCAAGCTGTTCGTCGGCGGGTACACCGACACGGTCGGGGACGCGGCGCACAACGGAACGCTGTCCCGCGATCGCGCGAAGGCGCTCGCCGCCTGGTTCCGGCAGCGCGGGTTCGACGGTCCCATCGCGTACCAGGGGTTCGGGGAGGGCGCGCTCGCCGTCGCTACGGCAGACAGCGTCGACGAGGCCCGCAACCGGCGCGCGATCTACCTGCTGGCGGCCGAGACGCCCTCGCTGTCTTCGGACGTTCCGCGGTCGGATTGGGCGACGGCGCCCTGAGGAGGAGTTGCCGTGGTCCCATTGCCGGACCGTTCGGCCCTGGCCCGCGGCCGATACCTCCGGGGCCCATCTGCTGGAGATCCCGCAGCGGCCTCGGACCCCGGGCGGCAAGAACCCCGACCATGACTCAACGTCTTCGACGATCTCGCCGGAATTCGGGCGTTTTCGGAGGTGCATCACCCGTCGTGCGAAGCCCGTGTATCGAAAGCTGGCGTTGCATCGTTGACGAGGCCGCCGCGACCGGCAAGAACCCCGACCAAGGATCGCCCTCCGGGGAAGTCTTGCCACCCCTTTCGCGCGCGCGATTCTCGGCTAAACTCGCCCCGGAGGCGGAATGCGGTCGTGGATCGTTTGCGTTGCGTTGGTGCTCAGCTGCAAGCCCGATGACGGCATCGACGAAGAGCTGTTCGCGCTCTGTGACGACGACGTCGACGGCTTTGTCGAGGCCGAGTGCGCCAAGGCCGATCCAGACGGCGTCTACGACTGCGACGACGCAGACCCGAACGCGTTCCCCGGCGCCCCCGAGGCGTGCAACGGCGTCGATGACGACTGCGACGGCACGATCGACAACGGCCCCGTCGCCGTTTTCTTCGACGGCGACAACGACGGGTACGGCGGCGACGCCACGACCAAGTGCGGCGTGTACGACGGCTACGTCGACATCGGTGGCGACTGCAACGACGATGACGCCGACGTTCACCCCGGCGCGACCGAGGTGTGCAACGGCGTGGACGACGACTGTATCGACGGCGAACAGGACGCCACCGACGCGCCTCCGTGGTACGCCGACACCGACCTGGACGGCCACGGCGACGTCAACACCACCGTGATCGGCTGCGCGCCCGGCGCCGGCTGGTCCGAGTCGCCCGACGACTGCGACGACACGAACTCCGACACCCATCCCGGCGCGCTCGAGGTGTGCGACGACGCCGACAACAACTGCGACGGCGCGACAGACGAGGACGCGACCGACGCGCCGACGTGGTTCCGCGACGCCGACGAAGACGGTCACGGCTGGAGCGCCGAGACCACGACGTCCTGCACCCAGCCCGCGTTGTACGCGGAGTCCTCCGACGACTGTGACGACGACAACAAGGTGACCTACCCGGGCGCCACCGAGCTTTGCGACCTCGCGGACAACGACTGCGACACGCTCGTCGACGAAGGCGCCGTCAACCCCGGCACGTACTACCGCGACGCCGACCAGGACAGCTTCGGCAACCCGGCCGTCACGATCACGGCGTGTGGGCCCCCGTCGGGCTTCGTCGTGAACGCGTCGGACTGCAACGACGCCAGCGGCGCGATCAACCCGCTCGCCTCCGAAAAGCTCGGCGACCCGACCTGCAACAACGGCGTAGACGACAACTGCGACACGTTCGGCTGTGAGCCTCGGGGAGCGATCAGTCTGCCGTCGGCGTCGGCGTATTGGGTGATCAAGGGCGCGGGGCCTAAGGATCGCGCGGGCGGGAGCTTTGTCGGCGCGGACGTCGACCTTGACGCGAAGGGCGACGACGACCTCATCATCGCAGCGCCCGGAACGGGCACCAATTTTGGTATGGGCACTTATGTCGGCGGGTCTGTCTACTCCCTCACCGGGGCGAGCGGAAACACGCTCCTTTCGACTCAGCCTGGGGAGATCAGCGCCGATAGCGCGAGGTTCGACATGGCGTACGCACCGACCGCCTGCGATATGAACGATGACGGGCGAAAGGACATTATTTTCCCATCAAGCGATAGCTATCGTCTCACGGCAACCTGGACCGTCCGCGTCTTTCGGAGCACGGTCTCCTCGGCCACAAACCTTTTGTCCCCTACGAGCCTGTTCCAAAACACCTCCGACACCACGGCAGACGGTGGGCGCATCCTCGCGTGCGGGGACCAGAACGCGGACTCCATGGACGACCTGTTCATTGGAGCGCCTTTGGCCGGCGCATCCGACGAGGGCGCGCTGTGGATCCTGCGCGGACGAAGCACCGGCTACGCCGCCACGCATGACCTCGCGAGCGCCGCGTCCGGCCACTACACCATCACCGCTGGCGCCGCCGGAGACGCGCTCGGTACAGGCGTCGCTGTCGGCGACACGAACAGCGACGGCCGCGACGACTTCGCGGTGGGGGCGACCGGAGCCGACGGCGGCGGCGCCGACGCGGGCGCGATCTACGTGTTCACCGATAGCAACTTCCCCGCAAACCTTACAAAGTCGGTCGCCACGGCGAGCGCGACCTTCCGAGGCGAGGTCGCCGGCGACAAGTTGGGAGGGCGCCTGACCATGGGGGACTTCAACGGCGACGGGAAGTCCGACATCGCCGCGATCGCCGGCAACGACCTGTACCTCATCTTCGGTCGAGCGACCTGGAGCGCGCCCGCCGTCAGCATCGCCACCGCCGACCTCGTACGCCGCTCGTCGCCGGGGATCCCGTCGTTCGTCGGCGACCTGAACAACGACGGCTTCGATGAGCTGACGGTCGCCAACGCGTCGACGGTGTTCCTGTGGTACGGCGGCGCGTCCGTGAACCTCGCAAGCGCCGCTCCGGACGCCACGATCTCGCTGACCAGCACGGCGACCAACGGCCGCATGGGGGACATCGACGGGGACGGGTACGACGACCTGTTTGTCGGGTCTCCCTACGACGACGCGACGGGGACGGACGCGGGCGCGTTGTTCGGACTCCGCGGGGCCGGACGATAGCGCAACGCGATGAGGCGACCTCGCAGTATTCCAACGTTGGGCGCAGGAATTGGGCCGCAGCGCCCTGAGGGCGTCCGGGAAGCTGTTGCCGCGGTGCGTCTGACCGTGTACGTTGCGCCTGCCTAGCCCTGGGGAGACAAATGCGTTTTTTCACCTTCTCGATGGTTTCTGCCATGTTCGTGGGCCTCGCGGCCTGTAACGGTGGCGGTGCGGAAGACTGCTCGGACAATGTCGACAACGACGGCGATGCCGCGGTCGATTGTGACGACAGCGAGTGTGCGACCGACCCCGCTTGTGAGCAGGAGACCGGTGGCAACGAGACGGGTACGACGGACGTCGAAGACTGTCATGACGGCGACCAGAACACCGACCCTCAAGACGAAGACGGCGACGGCGACATCAACTGCGCGGACTCGGACTGCTTCGGCCCCGGTTGCCACGTTGCGCTGTTCACGGAGAGCGGCTCCGCCACCGTGACGGCGTCGAGCTGGGACGGCGACAGCAACTGGACCTGGGGCCTGTTCGACGGCCTCGCCGACATCCAGGGCACCCCTGCTTCGACCTGCGTGGCGACCGGCGCGGGCGTCGGTGTCGAGCACAACAAGGCCGCCGATTGTGACAACTGTGATTTCGCGCTTCAGGTCACGTTTACGGGCTCGGTGGGCGGGACAGGCGCGGGCTGCGCGACGCTGCCCGATACCGCAACTTTCGATCCCGCCACCATGTCGTACGGCTACGGCTTCAACCCCGCGTACGCGTACAACAACACCACGTACGAATTGATGATGGCCTATTCCCCACCAAGCGGGACCTACGCGGGTGGTTGGTACCCGCTGGTTTACGCGACGGCCACGAACGTCAACGGCCAGTTCGACTACGAGTGGCCCCTCGGCGGCTATTACTACTAGTTCGTTCGGGTGTGCGCGAAGAGGCTGCGTCCCCGGACGCGGCCTCTTGTCGTTTGGGGCTCAGCGGTGTCGGATTGGGTCGGGGCCTATTTGCCGGCCGCCTGCAGCGCCTGCGCGGCCGCAAAGCGCCTTTCGCCGTCCTCGCGGCGGGCCTCCTTGGCGAGCAGGTTCGCGTCGAGCAGCACGAGCACGGATGACTCGGGGTGCAGCTGAAGGCCCCGATCCAGTGTCTCGCGCGCTAGAGCGTATTGCTTGAGGTTGAACTGGGCCTGGGCCCAGGCGTGCCAGAACAGCGCCCGCTCGGGGTGTTTTGTCGTGATGGAACCACCGAGGGCGGCGAGGTCGTCCCAGCGCTTGGCGTCGGACAGCACCTTGATCAGGATCTCGACCGCATCGGCGTTTTCGGGGTGGGTGGCGACCTCCTGCTCGAGGAGACTCGTCGCGCGTGCGGTGTCGTGCGCGCGCAGCGCGACCTCGGACAGGCGAAACGCGACGTTGAGGGGCGGTTCCTCGGCCTTGAGGCCCTGCTCGAGGTAGGGGACCGCTCGCTCCTGGTCTTGCGTTCGGTAGTAGGCGAGGCCCAGCAGCCCGGCCGTGGCAAGGTCCTCGGGGTACTGCTGAATCCAGCCGAGGCCGAGGGTGATCGCGTCCTGCGGCCGTCCGTCCGCCAGCGTTGCCATCATCGCGGCGTGCCGGGTCCGATCGCTGTAGGGCGCTGCGATCGCGCACTTCACGAACAGCTCGGCGGCTTCGTGATGCTGACCGTCGCGCGCGAGGAACGCGGCCAGCGTGCCCATGACCATGTCGTTCTCGGGATCCTTCGCGAGCGCTTCACGGAGCACCGCGATCGCTTCGGTCCGGCGGCCGACCCGCTCGAGGTCGATTGCGAGCCGATTCCGGAATTCCAGGATGTCGTGGTATTGGGCGAGCAACTCCTGGTAGACGGCGATCGCCTCGTCGTATTTTTCTTCCATGTCGAGTCGTTCGGCTCGCTGGGACAGCTTGATCAGGCCCTTGTGGTCCTTTGGATCGGGGAGGGGGGCCGTAGGGTCACCGGAGAAGGTGCCTTCCGTGTAGCCCAGGGCCGCCAGCTGGGCGGCCACACCCGGATCGGCGACGCCTCGGGCCGCGGCGACGGGGGGCCCGAACCCAAACCCCGAGAGGGTCTGCTTCATGGTCGCGATGCGGTCGGCGCCGTTCGCGGAGAGGTCGTTCGTCTGCTGGTGATCGGCGACGACGTCGTACAGTTCGGGGCGCGGTACGTCGATCAACAGGTTCGAACCGTCGATGACCCCGACGTGAGGCGAAAGCCCGAAGCGATCGCGCAAGCTCCACGCGTCCATGTAGATCGGCCGCGCCTCGGCGGCTGGCACCGAACGACCGTAGATTCCGGGCGGCGGCTTCAGGCCGGCGAGACCGAGCACCGTCGGCATCACATCGACGAGCGACACCGGCTGCTGCACGGTTTCGGCCGCGACCCCATGGCCGGAGACGATGAACGGGACGCGTTGGGTGGATTCATAGACGAACAACCCGTGGGTGAGCTCGCCGTGGTCGCCGAGGCCCTCGCCGTGATCCCCGACGAGCACCCACAACACGTCGCGCCCCTTGGTGGCTTCTACGAGGCGCGCCACCTGGTCGTCGACGAACGCGAGCTCGCCGTCGTATGGGCGGCCTCCCGCGCGATCCAGCGCCTCTTTCGGCGGTTGATAGGGAAAGTGGGCGTCGTAGAGGTGCACCCAGAGGAAGTGCGGCTTGTCGGCAGGTTGTGCCTGCCACCAGGAGATGGCGTCGTCTACGACCGCGTCGCCGCGCCGCTCAGAGTGCCAGAGGTTCTGCTCTACCTTCGGGATCGTGTCAAAGTAGCTGTCAAAGCCCTGCGAAAAGCCCCAAGCCTTGGTCGTGACGAAGGCCGCCACGGACGCGCCCGTCACGTAGCCGTTTTCCTTCAGGACCTCCGCGAGCGTGACGGCCTCGTCTGGAAGGGGCGAGTCGCCGTTTCCGCGGACGCCGAGATCGGCCGGGTAGCGCCCCGTCATGATCGCCGAGTGCGCGGGGATCGTGAGCGGGACAGGGGAGTACGCGCGATCGTAGCGCCGGCCGGCTGCAGCCAGCGCGTCGATCGTCTCGGTGTGGGCCTCGCCGTAGCCGTAGGCGCCGAGGCGGTCGGATCGCGTGGTATCGAGCGTGATGAGGATGACGTCGGGCGGAGGGGCGGCGGCGCAGCCGAGAAGCGCGAGCGCGATCAACGCGTGACCCACGGGATCAACTGCTCCAGCCGCGCCTCGGGAGCCGGCCCGGCGACCCGCCAGCGCGCCTCATCCTTCGCGAGGACGTCGTCCTTGGCGCCCTCAGCGCGGTGCAGATACCAGACTGTCGCGCAAACGTCGACGTCGCCGCCCGGCATCGTCGCGAGGGCCTCCCGCGCCTCGTCCAGGCGCCCCTCATCGATCGCGAGCCGCGCGAACACGACGTCCTTGATCAGGTGCTCCCCGCGTCGCGCACGCCCCTCGGTGAGCAGGCGGTTGGCTTCGACAGGGTCGCCGAACCGTCGCGTGGCTTCGGCCCGCAGCGCGCCGACCCGCGGGGCCCGGAGCGCCTTGCTCGCGCCGTGGGAGAAGGCGGCTTCGGCCGCGATCGGGTCCCCGACATCGAGCCACAGCTCGCCCTCGATCGTGAACGCGTCCACCAACGCTGCGCGGGCCTCACCAGGGGCCGCGCGAACCACCTCACGCAACGCGGCGAGCGCGTCCCAGGCGTCGTCACCGCCGTACGGTCGGTGCGCCCACGCCTCGGCGCTCGCGGCCATGATCGGCGCGCGGGGGTTCGCCCAGGTGCTGGCCTCGAGCCCCTCGATCGCCTCGGCGAAACCTTCCCAATCGCCATACTGTTGGCGCGCGGACGCGAGGCCGTTCCAGGCTTCTGCGTCGACCGGGTCGAGCAGGACGGCCTCCTCGAACGCCACCTCGGCCCCCGAGACGTCACCCGTGCGCAGCGCGCAGTTCCCTTCGGCAACAGCGAGATCGACGTCCCAATGCGCCTCAGCGCGCAACGCGACCAGGCGGGGAATCGCCGCCTGGCAATCACGCCGCCCAGCTGCCGAGAGCGCGAGCCCGCGTTTGGCGGGCTCCGACGTCGGGTCCGCTTCGAGCTCCACGCGGAAGCGATCTTCGGCGAGCGCGTATTGGCCGGCGCGCATGCGCTCGAACCCGCGGGCGATGCCCGGCGCGCCCATCGGCGAGATGTGGGTGGTCACCTGCTTCGTGACGGTCGTTGGCCGCGCCATGCCGGGCCCCCGAACGGGCTTTGGCGGCGCCGCCACGGCCGTATGAGCGAGCACCAACATCGCGGTAAGCACGCATCCTCCGAATCAAGCGAACTATCCGCATATCGTGCTATCGTCACGGGAACTGCGGAGTGCGTCCAATGCGAAGCCTGCTCCTCTCCCTGGCCGTCGCGGCGGCGCTTGTGGGCTGTCGTGGCGGTACGGGCTTCGAAGCGTGCTTCGATGGTTTCGACAACGACGGAGACGGCGCGGTCGACTGCGACGACTTCGAGTGCATGGCCGACATTGGCTGCGTCGGCGGCGACACCGACACGACCGACACGAAGGACACGTCCGACACGAACGAGCCGCCGCCGTTCGAGACCAACTGCACGGACGGCATCGACGAAGACGAAGACGGACAGACGGACTGCCGGGACACCGACTGCGCGACGACGGCGGCGTGTCCACAGCCCGAGGACTGCAACGACGGCAAGGACAACGACAAGGACGGCTCGGTCGACTGCAAGGACACCGACTGCACCTCGGACGCGTCGTGCGATCGCGAGATCTGCAGCGACGGCATCGACAACGACGGTGATCAGGCCGTGGACTGCCTCGACCCGGACTGCAGCGGCCTGCCGTTGTGCCAGGTCCCTTCAGAGATCTGCACGGACAAGAAGGACAACGACCAGGATGGCTTTGTCGACTGCGCGGATTCGGACTGCGCGACCATTCCCGTGTGCAAGGCGACCGAGATCTGCTCGGACGCAAAGGACAACGACGGCGACCTCGCCGTGGACTGCGCGGACTCGGACTGCGCGCTGCTCCCGCTCTGCAAGGTCGAGATCTGCGATGACAGCAAAGACAACGACGCCGACAAGCTCGCGGATTGCGCCGATCCCGACTGTGTAAACGACGCCACGTGCCTCGCGCCGGGCGAGAACTGCAACGACCCGGCGGGCGTCGATGAAGACAACGACGGGCTGATCAACTGCCGCGATCCTGACTGCGTCGGTGGTCCGGCCTGCGACGAGATGGTCGGCTTCGTGGAGATCGGCCATACCACGGTCAACGCGCAGTACACCTCGCTCACGGGCACCGCGACTGACGGGTGGGAGAGCTACCCGCTCGATGCGGCCACGCTGCGCACCCCGACGCGTGCGTATTGCGCGTTCCATTCCACCATCACCGGAACGCCCCACAGCGCGGCGGCGTCGTGTGTCGGCTGCCAATTCACGTTCCTGGTGACGTTCTCGGCCACCACCGGCCCGAGCGGAACGAACTGCAACACCTGGTCGACGGGAACGTTCGATCCCAGCGGGCAGTCCTATGGCTACGGCTACGACCCCACCTACGGCACCGGGCAGCCCACGTTGATGGCGTACTCGTCGACGTACGGCTGGTATGGCGCGTCCTACGACGTCAGCCGGTCGGCGACGCAGTTCGAGTACGCCTGGTTGTTGTCTGACTACCTTTACTATTACTAGGCAGACGACCGCGTGCCGCTAGAAGACCCGGTCGCACTCGTCGAACACGGCGTGATCTCCGCCACCGTGGGGCTCTCGGCCAACGGTGCGTCGTCGGTGATGTTCCACCCGACCAGCCTTGATGTGCGCGTCGACGTCGTTCCGATCGACGGCCTCGGGCTGTACGTCGACGGGGTGCGAATCAACGCCCGCGGCGACGGGAAGTCCCGCGACCGCGGCTGGCGGGGCGCTGTCGGGGCTCATGGCGCGTGGTGGCTCGGCGACCGGATCGGGTTCGGGGCCATCGCCGAAGCGGCGGCCGGCCGCGACTGGACGACGGACGCGGGCGTGCGGAGCGCGGAGGTCGGCCGGTTCGCGGTGACGGCGTCGCCGTCGTTGGTGGTCGGGGAGCGCGGCGCAGGGGCCTACGCGTGGATTGGCCCGGAGGTCGCTGCGATCGCACGGGTCCGCGGCGCGTCATCCGGCGGCGGCCTCGAGTGGCCAGCACCTCCGGTTCACGTCCGCGCGACGATCGGCGGTGAGCTCATCAGCGACAACCTCGTCGGACCCGGCGCGCGAGGCGAGGCGCACGCGCGCGTCGGAGCGGTGGTGCGCGCAGGGTCGACCTGGGGCCTCGGCGTCTGGGTGGGCGCGTCCTGGTAGGAACGTCTCGAACGGTAGAACGGTCCTGAAGGGCGCCTTCGCGAAGTAGAACGGCCACGAAGGGCGCTCTCGGTTGTCGCCGGGTGAGGGGCCAACGGCGAAACGCCGAGGATTTGCGCATCTCTGGAAGGGGTTCGGTGGGGTGACGGACGTCCGGCGACCTTCGTCAGGGTTCTACTTTTCAAAGCAGCCCTTCAAGGGCGTTTTACTCGCAACCGTGACGGGCGTCCGTCGACCTCCGTCGATCGGCGATTGACCAACGCCGACTTTGGCTGGCCCGGCGACTGCAGGTGTGGAACGCGGAGGATCGATGTTCCATCTCGTCGCCCGGGCGCTGCCCCACCGTATGTTGTGGTGGCGCGATACCGACGGCCTTGCCCTGTTCCTTGGGGTGCACCGCGCGTTCCCAGAATTGGTCGCGCTTTGCGTGATGCCCGACCATGTCCACCTCATCCTGCCGCACGCAGACCCCCAGAACCGGATGCACCGCGCGCTCGCTGGGTATGCGCGGGGGCTCTGCGCGAGGCGCGGGATTCGAGGGCCGCTGTGGGAGACGCGACCGCCAGCGCAGCCCATCTCTGGGCCAAAGCACGTCAGGCGCACGATCCGGTACGTTCACTTGAACCCGTGCCGCGCGGAGCTCGTGGTGGATCCGCTGGCGTGGCCGTTCTCCACACATCGCGACGCGTGTGGGCTTGTTGCGCCGCCTGTGATCGCCGTCGTTCCCGACCCTGCGTCCTTTCATCGCTTTGTCTCCGCGGATCCGGCTGTGGACGTTTCGGGAACGCCATTCCCGGTCGCCCCGTACGAGCGCGTTCCGATCGACGCTGTGGCGGCCGCGGCCGCGGCGATCTGGCGCCAGCCTTTGGACGTGATCTTCGAGCGATCTGCAGCGCGACGCGCCTTCGTTCGGGTCGCGGTGCACCTCGGTCATTCTCCGGCAGAGATTGCGGCTGCAACAGGACTGTCGGGTACGGGTCGCCGTCGGATCGCGAAGACGACGCCGCCGGGCCGACGTGTCTACGATCCGGTCCTGCGGGCGATCCTCGCGACGATCGGCGACCGGCGGTTCGCGCCTCTCGACGAAGGCGATCACCGCCGCGAGCGGGCGTGGCAGCGCTACGCCCACCGCCGGTGACGTTCAGTACGAGCCAGCCCACACCGTCGTGTAGTCGGTAGCTCCATAGGCGTCGTACACCACGAAATCGACGCTGTAGTAGCCGTACCAGGGGTCGAGGTACGTGCTGTGGCCGAGCCAGTCGGAGTACCACCGGTACGGATCGTCCGTCGGGTACAGCTCGAAGCTGTCGATGTATTGGTCGGTGCGGTCGTCGTACACGTCGGCCCACACGCTGGCGATGTCGTACGGACCGTCGGGGTCGTCGACGGTGCTGTCGAAGTACCAGACGTCGTCGTGGAGGCCGGGGTCCCAGTACACGCCGGCCGCGGCCTCGAAGACGTCGGGCGCGTAGTTGGCGGGCGGCGGAGGCTGCGCGCAGCAGTCGGGTGGGGGCGGTGCGCAACAGTCGTTGTCCGACGCCTCGTGGATCACGCATCCACCCATCAGGGCGAACACTGGAAGCACTCGAATGAGCTTCGTCATGGGGTTGTCTCCTCCTTGCCTCCAGAGGACGACCGGACCTATGCGTTATTCACTCCCACATGAGCCGAGTCCTGCGTTTGAAGATCCCTGGTGACACCGCCTCCGCGATCGCGCGGGGTCACCCCTGGGTGTTCCGCGATCGCCCGTTCCGCGCGCCTGTGGGCGCCCTGGTGGACGTCTACGACGACAACGATCGGATCGTCGGGTGGGGCCTCGCCGACGAGGGACCGATCGCGATTCGCATCCTCGGCCGCGGGTACTCGCCCGATGATGGCGTGGTGCCGATGTTGATCGACCGGATCGTGCGCGCGGATCGCTTCCGCCAACGACTGATCGGCGATGACACCGACTGCTGGCGCGTGGTGAACGGCGAGGGCGACGGGCTCTCGGGGCTCGTGATCGACCGCTACGCCGATCTTGCCGTGGTGCGGCTGTACGCGGCGGCGTGGGAGCCCTGGCTCGAGACCATCACGCAGGCGATTCAGAAGCTTCCGTGGGCGAAATCTGCGTTCCGCAGGCTTGGCGTCGCGCGGGTGGACGGCGGTGAGGGCGGCATGGCGCTGTTCGGCGAGGCACCTCCGGACGTCGTCCTCGTGCGCGAACACGGAATGCGCCTGCTGGTGCGCCCGCACGTCGGGCAAAAGACGGGCCTGTTTCTCGATCAACGGGAGCACCGCGCGATGGTGCGGCGGTGGGCGTCGGGGCGTGTCACCGCGAACTTGTTCGCCTACAACGGGGGGTTCAGCGTCGCGGCTGCGCTCGGGGGCGCCACGCGGGTGACCACCGTGGACATCGCGAAGGACGCCGTGGATGACGCGCGCGAGAACTTCCGACTCAACGGGATCGACCCCGCGGAGCACGAGTTCGTCGCGGCCGACGTGTTCGAGTGGACGCCGAAGGGGGCTGTCGACCTGCTGATCATCGACCCGCCGTCGCTCGCGCATGAGCGGAACGCCGAGACTGCCGCGCGCCGCGCCTACCGTCGCCTGCACGAACGCCTCTCGCCGCACGTCTCGAAGGACGGTCTGCTCGCGACGTCGTCCTGCACGGGGCGCCTGTCCCATGACGCGTGGCAGAAGGCCGTGATGGAGGGCCTGTCGACGAAGGGGGAGTGGTCGTGGCATTGGTCGAGCGGCGAACCCGTCGATCACCCTGTCGCGAGCGGCCATCCCGAGGGAAGGTACCTGAAGTTTGGCCTGCTTCGCCGACGCTGACCTGCGAGCAGTTGGGGCTTGACGATGGCCCCCTCCGTGTGCTTTAAGGGTGGCGACGCTGGTCTCCTGGGGCCGGCCACCCTTCCCGCTCAATGCGGTTCTATTTTTCGTCATTCCCGCCCAAGGCGGACCCTTTCACCCCTAACCCCTCGCGTCCGGAGCCCGGTTGAACGTGAAAACGATCCCGGCGACCGTACCGACCGTATGTGTGAGTGATCCGTCACTCGCGTTCCCGCTCCTTCGAGCGCGGGGGACATGGAGCACGCCGTGTCCTCACCGAAGAATTCTTCCCCCGCTACGGGCGGGAACCCCAACCGCACCGAAGGCAAGCGCGACGGCAAGCATCGCTCAGAGCGCGGCTCGCGCCACAGCGGCAACGACGCGGCGCCACGCGCCGTAGGTTCCGAGATCATCTGCAACATCACGGGGACTGAGACCCGGGTTGCAGTCCTCGAACACGGCCAGCTCGTCGAACTGCAGGTCGATCGCGGCGACAACCGCGGGTTCGTGGGCAACGTGTACCTGGGGCGCGTCGTGCGCGTGCTGCCGGGCATGCAGGCCGCGTTCGTGGACATCGGCCTGGAACGGGCCGCGTTCCTGTACGTCGGCGACATCTACCCCGACCTGCTCGACATGCATCACAAAGGCGAGCGCGAGGAGATCAGCGATCGCCTCGAAGCCGTCGCGCCGGAAGAGGCCGAAGAGAGCGAGGAGGTCCCGCGCGCAACAGCCAAGGCCGGCCTGCCGAACATTCAGGATCTGCTCAAAGAAGGCCAGGAGATCGTCGTCCAGGTCGCGAAGGACCCGATCGGGACGAAGGGCGCACGGCTCACCACGCACGTCGCGCTGCCCGGCCGCTACATCGTGTACATGCCCACGGTCGAGCACGTCGGCATCTCGCGCCGGATCGAGAAGGACAAGGAGCGCCGACGCCTGCGCGACTTCGTCGAGCTGCACCGCCCCAAGGGCGCGGGCTTCATTGTGCGCACGGTGTGCGAGAACCAGCCGGTCGAGAACCTCACGGCGGACATGGAGTTCCTGCTCAAGTCGTGGGAGCGCGTTCAGGAGGCGTGCAAGACCAAGCGCGCGCCTTCGTTGCTGCACTCCGAATACGGCCTCGTGATGCGGTCGGTGCGCGACCTGTTCGACGACAACGTCGAACGGCTGGTGATCGACGACAAGAAGGTGTTCGACGACGTCCGCAATTTCATGGCGGACTTCATGCCGAAGCACAAGGAGCGGGTGCACTACTACCGCGGCGCGGAGCCTGTGTACGACACGTTCGGCGTCGAGATGCAGATCCAGCGCTCGCTCGGGCGCAAGGTGTGGCTCAAGTCGGGCGGCTACCTCGTCATCGATCAGACCGAAGCGCTCATGGCGATCGACGTCAACTCTGGCAAGTTCGTAGGCAGCAGCAGCCTCGAAGAGACGACGCTGCAGACCAACCTCGAGGCCGTCGAAGAGGTCGTCGCCCAGCTGAAGCTGCGCAACATGGGCGGCATCATCATCATCGATTTCATCGACATGGACCGCGAGCAGAACCGCGACAAGGTCTACAAGCTGCTCGAAGAGGCGCTGAAGAAGGACCGCGCGCGCACGAACGTGCTGCGCATCAGCGAGCTGGGCCTCGTGGAGATGACGCGCAAGCGCGTTCAGGAAGGCCTTGATCGCTACTTCAACGAGACCTGCCCGACGTGCAACGGCACCTCCGTGGTGCGCTCGCGCAGCACGATGTGCTTCGACATCCTCCGCGAGGTGCAGCGCGAAGCCGTGCGCGCGCCGAACGCGAAGGCGATCTACGTGAACGCGAGCCCGACGGTGGCGGACATCTTGTACGGCGCGCAGTTCACGGACCTCGAGACGGTCGAGAAGCTCGTCAATCGGCGCATCGTGGTGCGGGCGCTCGCGCACTACCATCCCGAGCAGTACGAGGTTTACGGGAAGTGATCTCCTTGTTTCCCGGCCGCTGCGCGGCCTCCCCACCCCAAACCCCCCGTCCCCCTTTCCCCGGGTGGGAAAGGGGGGGGAGGCCCGCGCAGCGAGCGAAGTCATGACGGAAGCTCCGGCGCCCTCACGCGCTCCGATCGATCCGAACGTGATCACGTCGATTCGGCTGCCCTTGGCGCCGCTCGTCGTGTTGGCGCTGTACACCGAGACGGCTTGGGGCGTCGCGCTCGCGGCCGTGTTGGCGCTCGCGCTGGAGATGACGGATCTGGCGGACGGCTGGGTGGCGCGCAAATACGGCGCCGTGACGGACTTCGGCAAGCTGTACGACCCGTTCTCGGACGCGTTCACGCGGTACACGCTGTTCCTCGGCCTGTACGCGGTGCACGTGGCCGATCTTTGGATGGTGATCGCGATCTTCTGGCGCGACGCGTCCGTGAGCTTCTTCCGGCAGGTCGCGGCGACGCGCAACGTGGTGATGGCGGCCCGTCAGAGCGGCAAGATCAAGGCCGTCGTCCAGGGCGTCGGCACGCAGATCGTGTTCATCGCGCTCGTCGTCGGCAAGCTCGTCCCGGCCCAGACGGAGCATGCGGCCCAGGTGGCGTGGGGCACGATGCTGATCGTGACGGTGGTGACGATCTGGTCGTTCTTCGACTACTTCGTCGGCCACTTCCCGCTGCTGCGCGACGCCTGGACGAACCGCCCGGTCAAGCGGGACTCGTAGCGATGTGGCCCCTCGTCCGATCCGTGTTGTTCCTGCTCGACGCGGAGCACGCGCACGAGCTCACGATCGGGGCGATCGCAGCGGCCCCGCGGGCGTGGGGCTCGCTGTTCACCGCGGCGATCGGGTCGGTCCCATCAAAGCCGTCGCGGCCGTTCGGGGTAGAGCTCGCGAACCCCATCGGCCTGGCGGCGGGCCTCGACAAGGACGGTCGCGCCGCGCTGTTCTGGCCCGCGCTCGGGTTCGGTTTCGTCGAGGTGGGCACGGTCACCGCCCACGCGCAGCCTGGAAACGAGCGGCCGCGCCTGTTCCGCTTGCCGGACGATCGCGCGCTGATCAACCGGATGGGGTTCAACAACCACGGCAGTCAGGCGCTCGCGGACAGGCTGCGCGCGTTGAAGGACGCCGGGCGCTGGCCCCGCGTGCCGCTCGGCGCGAACATCGGCAAGAGCAAGCTCACCCCGAACGAAGACGCCGCGCAGGACTACGTGACGAGCGTGACGCGCCTGCGGGGGCTCGCGGACTGGTTCACGGTCAACGTGTCGTCGCCGAACACGCCGGGCCTGCGCGACCTCCAGGACAAGGACGTGCTCGCGCGGCTGCTTCCCGCGGTGAAGGCTGCGGCCGGCGACACGCCGGTGTTGTTGAAGCTCGCGCCGGATCTGGAGGACGACGCGATCGGCGCGGCGGTTGATCTTGCCGTGGAGCACGGGTTCGCCGGCGTCGTCGCGACGAACACGACCATCACCCGCACCGGGCTTCGCACCGATCCCGGCCAGGCCGGTGGCCTTTCGGGGGCGCCGCTCCGGCCGCTCGCGCGCGCGAAGATCGCGGTCGCGCTGAAGGCGGCGGCAGGCCGCATCCCGATCGTCGGCGCGGGCGGGGTGTCCGAGCCCGAGCACGCGCGCGACCTGCTCGCGCTCGGGTGTTGCGCGGTGCAGGTGTACACCGGCCTGATCTACGAGGGGCCGGGGTTGCCGGCGCGCCTCGTGCGGGCGCTCTAGCCGTCCTGGACGCCGTTCTCGTCGACGAACGCGATCGTGACGTCCTTCCCGCGGATCTGGACCCACACGAACCCCGGATTCGCCGTCACGAACGCAGGCGTGTTCCCGTGCCCGACCACGCGGGTGGGCTTGGCCGCGGCGCCCGAGATCACGAACGCGCTGCCACAGGTGTCGATCCGCTCACGGACGTGGTCGTGGCCGGTGAGCACGAGGGCGAATCGGCCGCAGACCTGCTGCTCGTAGAATCGCTCGAGCGCTCCGCCCGAAAGCCACGGCACGCCAGGCAGGCCTTGGTAGGCGCCGGCGTTGCCGTGCGGGCCGTCGGACCGGTAGGGGTGGTGCCCGAGGAGGACGTGTACCGGCCGATCGTCAGGGAGTGAGTCGAGGAAGTCCGCCTGTTTTCCGTCGCCGTACCAGAAGATGTCCGTGGTGTCGATCGCGGCGAACCGGGCGGGGCCAGCGGCGAAGGTGTAGGTGGGCGAGGGGAGCACGAAGTCGGTTCGCTTGCGGGCCCACGCGAGCTCGTTCGCGGCATGCGACTCCATCGTCGAGTCGCCGTAGTCGTGGTTGCCGAGGACCGCGTACCACACGAGGCCGCCGCGCGTGAGCGGGGCGATGACCTCGTCCATGCGCGGGTCATCGGCGGATGCGGGGCCGCGCGGGTACAGGTTGTCGCCGAGCAGGACCCCGAAATCGCAGGGGTGGGACCCACACCAGGTCATGATCGAGGCGGCGACGCGATCGAGGTGCGGCGTGCGCTCGCCTGCGTCGCCGAGAGCGATGAACGACACGGCGTCGGGCTCACGCGTCGCGACCACGCCGAGATCAACATGGGCGGGTCGGGTGGCGAACGCGTGGGACCCGAAGCCGGTCCACACCTCCCCGAGCAGCGCTGCACTCGCAACGAGTCCGACCGCGACGCGCGCGCGGACGCTTAGAACGATGCGACACCCTCGTGCTGCATCGTGCCGTTCTTGTCGTAGAACGCGAGCCGGACGTCCGTGCCGGTGATCTCGACCCACACGAAGCCTTCGGAGGTGAAGTCCTCGAAATTCGAGAGGTTGCCGCGCTCGGCGTTGTCGGTGAGCTTGCTGCCCGATCCGCTCACGACGAATTCCGTGTTGCACGTGGCGGGGGGCGCAAGCCACTGACGATCGTGGTCGTGGCCGGAGAAGTAGATGTCGGCCATGTCGCAGACGTGCCCGTCGAAGAACTCCTTGACGTAGTCGCCGCGCGGGATGTCGACGAGCGGGATCCAGTCGGCGAGGCCCTCGTATTCACCGGCGTTTCCGTGCTTTCCGTTGCTGACGTAAGGGTGATGGCCGAACGCGACGCGCAGCCGCGCAGGCTCGGCCCAGCGGTCTTCGATCCACGCCTCCTGGTCTTCGGCTCCCATCAGACTGCCGTACAGGCTGTACAGGATCGCGTTCGTGTCGAGCGCAACGAACTGGACGTCGTCCACCATGAAGCTGTAGAAGTTGTTCGGCATGCGCCACTTGTCGGACTGATCGCTGTACGCGACCTCGTAGTCGAGCTTCCAAAACTCGATGCCGATGCCCTCTCCGCCGTAGTCGTGGTTGCCGCCGGCGACGTAAAACGGCATGTCGAGGTCGGCGTAGGGGATCTCGAACTTGTCCTGGAACTGGTCGTCGTCGACGCCCGAGACGCCCGTCGGGTAGAAGTTGTCGCCGAGCAACATGCCGAAGTCGCACCCGCGCGCAGCACACACCGTCACCATCGCGTCGGCCACGGCGTACTGGGCCGCGTTGCCCTCGCCGGTGTCGCCGAGCGCGACGAACCGGATCGGTACCGCGTCTGCATCGGTGTCCGCGTCGGTATCGGCATCGCTGTCTGCGTCGGTATCGGCGTCGCTGTCTGCGTCCGTATCGGCATCGCTGTCTGCGTCGGTATCGGCGTCCCCGGTCGCGTCGGTCTCGCTCGTGTCGAGCGGGATCAGGAGGTCATCTTTTCGGCACGCGAACAGCACCACCAGCAGGCCAACACGACGCATCCGCACCTCGGGTCCCATCTTATCCCGCCTGGCGTTAGGCTTCGGCGGCGAGGTGTAGATGGCGACGCGAATCGGGATCATCGGCGGGTCGGGCCTGTACGAGATGGACGGGCTCACCGACGTGCGTGAAGAGCGCGTCAAGACTCCGTTCGGCGAGCCGTCCGACGCCTTCATCGTCGGTCGCCTCGGCGACGCCGAGCTCGTGTTCCTGCCCCGGCACGGGCGAGGGCATCGCCTCAACCCGACGGAAGTGCCGTACCGCGCAAACATCTACGGCATGAAGGCGCTCGACGTTGGGTGGATCGTCTCGGTCAGCGCCGTCGGGTCGCTGCGCGAGGAGATCGTCCCCGGTCACGTCGTGATCGTCGACCAGTTCATCGATCGCACGCGGTCGCGGAAGTCGACGTTCTTTGAGGAAGGGATCGTCGCGCACGTCGCGTTCGGCGACCCCGTCTGCACCACGCTCCACGACTATCTGGTGGCTGCTGCGAACGAAGCGGGGGCGACCGTCCACGAATCCGGTACGTACGTGGTGATGGAGGGCCCGGCGTTCTCGACGCGCGCTGAGTCCGAGATGTACCGGAGCTGGGGCGCCCACGTCATCGGCATGACAAACCTCCCCGAGGCCAAGCTCGCGCGCGAGGCCGAGATCTCGTACGCCACGCTCGCGCTCGCGACCGACTACGACTGCTGGCATCCCCACCACGACGACGTCACGGTCAACAGCGTGGTCGCGGTGATCAACGCGAACGTCGCGCTCGCGCGCCGCGTCGTGAAGGCGGTGGTGCCGCGCATCGTCGCGCACGAAGGCCCGGCGCCGATGTCGGGCGCCCTTCAGCACGCGATCATGACGGCCCCCCACGCGATCCCGGCTGCGCGTCGTGAGGCGCTCGACCTGCTCGTGCGCAAGTACCTACCGTGATCGCCCGGTCGGCGTGATGGCGGGTCCCGCGAAAGGGCCGGACGACGCTCAGGAGCCTGAGCGGGCGGTACGCGACGAGGTGCACGAGCGCCCCGTCGACGCGCCTGGGCGTATGCCGTTGTGGGCGGTTCGCGGCCTCGCGTTTGGTCTGCTCGTGTCGCTGCTGATCGTGCTCGGATACCAGGCGCGCAACCGGCTGTCGCCGCCGGCGCCCCCCATGGTCAGCGTGGCCGATCAGCACGTCGTCATTCAGGCGTTGAGGCAGGTTCGCGTTCGCGTGAAGGTCGATGACGAGCCTGCGTTCGAGCGCGTGCTCGCGAACGGCGAGTCGTTCGACGTGCGCGGGCGCGATCGCGTAGAGGTGGATCTGCCCGCGGTCGAGGCCGCGAAGGTCGAATACAACGGCGAGACCATCGCGCCTCAGGGGCGCCAGGACGAGCCGCGCAAGCTCGTGTTCGTCGACGACGTCGGGTCGTGACCTCGAAGACCGACGCGATCGTGACGGGCACGGTGGACGTCGGGGAGTCGAGCCGGATCGTGCGGCTCCTCACCCCCGAGGGTGGGCGCGTGTCTGCGATCGCGAACGGCGCGCGGGGGGCGTCGAGCAAGCTCGCCTCCGCACTCGAGCCTGGCACGCGGCTCTCCGTGACGTTGGTCCGCGGGCGAGGGGAGCTGGCCTACCTGCGCGGCGTGGACGTGATCTCGGCGCCGAGGCGGGCGCGCGCCGATCTCGATCGACTGCTGCTGCTCGGCTACGGCTGCGAGTTTTGCGCCGCGTTGGCGCCGGAGCACCACGAAGCGGAAAAGTTACACGGGTTGCTCGCCGTGTTCGTCGATCGGCTCGAGGTCGACCCGGCTCCGGGGGACGCCACGCGGCAGGCGCTCGAGGCGAAGGCGCTCACGTTCGCGGGCCTCGCTCCGGCGTTGGTTCGGTGTGCGCGATGCCAGGATCCGCTTGTAGACCCCTGTGTGTTCGACCCTGACGCCGGAGGCGCGTTGCACACCCGATGCGGCGGTGGGGCGGCCTTCGACGCTGCGAGCGGGGCCAGGCTCGACGCCCTTCGGCGGACGCCGCTCGCGTCGTCCGAAGGTATCGGAGCCGCGTCATCGCCATGGCTCCTCGCCGATTTTGCTCGCTGGCATCACTATGGTGCCCCCAAGGCGCGGTCGGTGATCGAGTCGATCGGGCGTGCTCCTCGCGCTACGTGAACCAGCGGAGCTCCCCTTGAAGGCAGGCATACACGGTTTTGTAGCGGCGAGCCTGTTCCTGGTGGCCTGTAAGGCGCAGGAGACGCCGATCCGCGGCCGCGCGGAGATGGCGCGGGGCCGCCCTGACGTGTTCTGGCCACTCCCGGAGGGCACGATCACGATCTTCGACAAGGAGGGGGTGGAATACGCGAGCACCACCACCGATCTGTTGGGAAGCTTCCACACCGTCGGGCCCGCGAGTGAGACCATCTTTGCGACCGTCGATGGCGCAGATTTGGCGACGAGCTCGTTTACCGGCGTCACGGGAGCCGCCAACTCCGGGGCGCTCGTCGTGAGGCTCGACGAACACCAGGACTCGCCCCTGTACGGCGTGCCGATGACCGACGTCCAAGCGCTGCACGCCGACTTCGATGGCTGCCCCGGTGCCGATACCGAAGGTGGAATCGTGTTCGGCGACGTTCGCGTGATCGGGATCGTCGACCCGGTCACCGACCAGGAGCCGCTCGTCACCACCGCCCAGGCGCTGCTGGTGGGCGAGAATGAAGTGGAGTTGTCGGCCTGCTACCTGGACGACGCTGGTGGGGGGTACGACCCCGCCGCGCTCGTCACGGGCGATACCGGGCGATTCGCGATCTTTGGCGTGCCCCCTGGCGCGTGGAAGCTGACCGTGTCGTACTCGGCGTTCGTCAATACAACGGTGGAGACGTCCTACGACCTCTTCATGCCCGACGCTGCCGTCGCCGTCGTGCCCCGCGAGCCCGTGTGGGTTGAATTCCCCTTCTGAGCGCCACGGACGCGCTTTTCCAGCGCGGCCCTTGCTCCGCATGACGGTTTGACCTACGCTCGCGCACATCGGACAAACCGAAGTCAGCCGACGCGCGCGGAGGCCCCGTTAAATGGGCGACATGATCAGCAAGCCAGATGCGAACCCGATCGTCTACGCGTTGCTCAACTTCTTCGTGTGCGGTCTGCCCGTTGGATACGTAATGATCGGGCAGACGAAGAAGGCGTTCGCGTTCGCGATCGCCACGTTCATGCTGAGCTTCGTCAGCTTCGGCGCGCTCGGTTGGCTTCCGCCGGCTGTCGCCGCGTACGACATCTACTTGCTCGGCCAGAAGCTCGCGAGCGGGCAGATGGTGGGGCTGAACGAGAACGGGTTGAGTTTCCTCGACTCCTTGTTCAAAGATTGATTCTCGAAGTCTGATTCCGCCTGTCGTCACCTTGGCGGCTGCGCACACCGGTCGTCCCTGCTAGGCTCGTCCCCACCCTCTGACCCTGTTTTCAAGGCACCATGGCCGAAGTCCACCAGAGCTACGGATTCCCGCTGTCCTTCGCCATCAAGACGGACGTTGGACGCGTGCGCACGAACAACGAGGACAGCAACGGCGGGGTGTTCCTCGAAGACGGCTCGCTGTTCTGCATGGTCGCGGACGGCATGGGCGGCCACGAGGCCGGTGAGGTCGCGTCTGGCCTCGCCGTGCAGGTCGTCGAAGAGTTCATGACGCGTGACCCTCGCGGCGATCCGCGTGATCGCCTGTACAACGCGCTGCTCGAGGCGAACGAGGCCATCCTCGAGGAGGGGCGACGTTCCGGCAAGGCCGGCATGGGCACGACGTCGATCGTCACGCTGACGCGCGGCTCGGAGGTCACGGTCGCGCTCGTGGGCGATTCCCGCTGCTACCAGATCCGCAAGGGCCAGATGGTGTGGCGGACGACGGACCACACGCGCGTCCAGATGCTCGTCGACAGCGGCGAGATCGACGAAGACGCGGCACGCGTCCACCCCGAAGCCGGCATGCTCACCCGCGCGCTCGGGCACGGGCGCATGGCGGACGGTCGGCCCCTCGTTCCCGACGTGATCGGTGAGCCGTTGCACCTCGAGCCCGATGACGCGCTCGTGTTGTGCTCGGACGGTCTGCACGATCTGCTCGAAGATTGGGAGGTCTGCCGGCTCGTCGGGGGGCGCACGCCCGAAGAGGCGGCCGAAGCCCTGGTCGAGCTCGCGTGTGAACGCGGCGGGCACGACAACGTCACGGTCGCGGTGGTGCTCGCTGGCGAGCGCGCAGCCGACTACGACGCGCACTTCCGTCCGCCCAAGCCCGATCCCTCGGAGGACACGTACCCGGGGGCCGACGGCGCGCCCGAGACGTACTCGATGGAGCGCGACAAGAGCGCAGGTGTCCCTCCGCCCACGGGTGTCTTCGGAGCGGGAGCCACGCGCGGTGGGCCACCGGCCGCACCTGCAGCGGGCGGCAGCAACACGATGATGATCGTGGGGGGAGTGGTGGTGCTGCTCGTCGTGCTCGGCGGCGGCGCGCTGCTCCTGGTTGCGGCACTCGGCGGCGCGTTCTTCCTGTCCCGGTGATTCGTCCAGGTCCGTGGCGCGGGTGGCCCGGCGTGGTGCCTGTCGGACTCGGGCTCGCGGTCATCGTGGTCGCGCTCCCTGGCGTCCTCCTCGAGGGCGGGCTGTTGGCCGTGCTGCTCGTCGCGGTCGCGGGCGCCGCCGTGTCGGTGCCGCTCGCTTTTGCCGAGTGGTCGGGGAACGGCGCCGCGCCGGGTCGCTTTGACGTGGCCCTCGACGCGCTGGGTCTGACGGCCGGAGCCCTGACGATCGGCGCGCTCGCAGGCCCGCTTCCGGCCCGTCCGCTCGAGGGCGCGCTGGTGGCGATCGTCGTGCTCCTCGGTCCAGTCCTGCGGCGGCGCCTCGGTCCGGCGATCGTCGCGCCGACGATGATCGTCGCGCTGCTCGCGTTGCTGCTGTGGGGCGCCTTCGGGCTCGCGACCGGCCCGTGGACCGCGCTGTGGCCCGCGTGGGCGGAGTCGGGTCGGGTCGCGGCGCGCGCGATCGTGCTGGGAGCGGGCCTCGCGGCGCCGGGGTTCGGCGTGTGGTCGGCCGAAGGCGCGTCGCCCGGTGCACGCCGCGCGCCGTGGCTCACGTACGGGCTCGTGCTGATGGGCGCGCTCGCGGCGTCGGTGGGCGTCAGCGGGCGCTACGAGACGGGAGGCGAGCTGATCGTGTCGGGCGTGGTGCGCCTGCTCGTGTTGTTCGCGGCGGCCACCGCGTTGCCGACTGCGCCGCTGATCGCGGGCCTCGCCGGCGCGATGTGGTTCGCGTGGCCGGCGGCGGCGGCGGTGGGTGTTTGGACGCACTCCGGGGCGGCGGTCGCGCCGGGCCTCGCCGCGTTGCGGGCGGCGATCCGACTTCGCGGGGGCGCCCGCGTGGCTGCTGCGGTGGGCCTGGTTGGGATCGGTACGGCTGCGGTGGTCGCCTTTCCGAGCGCCGTCACCCAGGCCGGCGCGGCATCTGCGGCGGGGACGCTCGTGATCGCCGTTTGGATCGCAGGGATCGCTTCCCATCGGAGCGCATCATGATCGGCCTGCTCATCGTCGCAAACGGGCTCGCCGCCGACGTGATCGCGGTCGACCCTGCGCCCACGATCGAGGTACCGGCTTTCGTTACGGTGACCGATGATCTCGGTCGTCCCGTGGTGGGCGCGACCGTGATGGCGTCCTGGCGGCCCGGCCTCCCCGCGTCGCGCGAGCAGACGCTCGGGGTGACCGACAGCCTCGGCCGCGTGCGTTGGACGCCCGACGCGAGCGGCATCGTCGCGCTATCCACGTCGGGAGGCTCGTTCCCGGTGCGCGTCGAAGGTGCAGCTCCCGTCGAGACGATCACGCTCCTCGGCCTGCTCGCGCTGGTCGCGACGGGTTCGGCGATCTGGGGAGCGCGGCCATGATCCGCGTCGCCCACTTCTCGGACGTCCACTGGCAGGTGGCCCCCGCGTGGTCCGATCTGCTGAACAAGCGCCTCCTCGGCAGCGCCAACCTGTACCTGCGCGGTCGCGCGGCGGAGTTCGATGAGCGCGCGCAGGCGGCGCTGGTCGCGAGCGTCGTTGAGGCCCAGCCTACGGCCGTGGTGATCACCGGTGACCTCACCGCTCAGGCCCTGCCCGCCGAGTTCGAAAAGGCGCGCGCAGCGCTCGCGCCGTTGCTGGACAGGGTCCCGACGCTGGTCCAGAACGGAAACCACGACGTGTACGTCGGCGAGGCGCAGCGCGGGCACTTCCTCGCGAAGTCGTTCGGGTCGTGGATGCACGGCGGGGACGTCGGACTCGCGCGCCTGGACGTGGGCTCGTTGACGGTGCTGGGGCTCGATCCGAACCGCGCGACCACGATCGACGCCTCGGGCGAGGTTCCGCCAGCCCAACTCGACGCGCTGAAGGCGGCGCTGGACGGCGACGATCTCGACGGTCGCTCGGTGCTGCTCGCGCTTCACTACCCCGTGGTCGGGCCCTCCAGCAGTCCGTACGACGGCTGGTACCACGGGCTTCGCAACGCGCGCGCGCTGATCGACGTGCTCGCGAACGCGCGCCACGCGCCGGTCGCCGTGCTGCATGGCCACAAACACCACGCCTACCACGCCACGATCGCCGCCGGCTCGCGCGCGATCCCCCAGTACGACCCCGGCAGCGGCGGGTGGGCGTTTGATCCCGCGCACGGGCGGGCGGCCGCGTACAACGTCTACACGCTCGATGGAGGCTCGGTTTCCGCGCAGCGATTCGTGTGGGACGGGGCGACGTTTGCGCCTGAGCGCACGGCGGACATTGCCGGCGCGCGGGCGGCTGGCTAATCGGAGTGCGCCGGGGGCGTGGCGGAACTGGCAGACGCAGGGGACTCAAAATCCCCCGAGGGCAACCTCTTGTGGGTTCGATTCCCACCGCCCCCAACCAAGACTTCGCTCGGCTGCGCCTCGCTGCGCGCCCTGCGGGCTTGCACCCTCCCGAAGAAGTCGAAGCGCACGACGCCGTTGCGCTTGGCTCGCGCACGGTCGGGACACGTAGCGAACACGGACTCCTGAGAGGGCCCTCGGGACGGTCTGAGAGCGTGATCTCGCGGAGCGGTCCTGTGGCGCGCGATCGCCTCAGCTCGGAGACGAAGCCCTTTCGAAAAGCGTGGTGCGGGCCGCCCTCCCAGGCCTCAGGGCGGACCTCGGCGCGCTTCCAGCCGCGCTCGGTGTCGGGCGCTGGCGCGCTGGCGCGGGCCCGGCTGACGGTTGCAGGGCACGACGAAGCGGTCCTCGTGCGGGGTCGCAGTGAGTCGACGGAGGAGTTGAGGGGACACCGGCACGATGCGGATGCGCAGGCGCGCGTTCGACAGGTCCAGATCGTCCCAGGTGAGCGACATCGCCTCTGCGCGCGCAGGCCGGTGAACCGCAAGGCGACGGCCAGATCGCGGTGCCAGCCGTCGAGCGCCGCGATGCAGGCGTCCATCTCGGCCCACGTCGGCGCGATCGTCGGCGAGCAGGCGGCGCGTCAGGATCGACGGCGGGAGCGGCTTGCCCTTGCCGAACGTGTCGTCGCAGAAACGGAGGAACAGGTCGAGCGCGAGGGCGTAGCGGCCGGCTGTGGCGGGCTTCAGCACGCGGACGCACTCTTCGATGTAGTCCTTGAACAGGACGCGGAGATCCGCCTGCTCGCGCGCGTCGCGCGGCTCCCAGCGCCGGCCGAGCGCGGAGGCGTCTTCGACCTCGCGGGCGAGGGTCTTCGCGGTGGCCTGGGTCGGGCACTGCCGGCTGCGCGGCGTCTCG
Organism: Pseudomonadota bacterium; assembly: GCA_947505245.1. Classification (GTDB taxonomy): domain Bacteria; phylum Myxococcota_A; class UBA796; order UBA796; genus SYKL01. The sequence continues at coordinate 153,791 of CANNIZ010000005.1, forward strand.
TCGGGGTCGCGCCAGCGCACGCGCCAGCCGTCATTGCGTCGTTCGATGCTCGCCATGGTCGTGTTCCTCGGTCGGCGCGGCGGGCACCGACCCGGTGAACTTGACGTAATCTTCTGGTTTCGGGAAGGGCCAAACGGTTCCCACGCTGGACCGCGGTGCGATAAAGTTGTCTACTCCAGGCCAAGGGGTAGACAACTATTGTGCGACCCGCGCTGACCGAGGCCGATACGATCCGACGCGCTGCGCGGCGCGATCGCCTGCTCACGGCCGATGCGCTGGGCGTGTCGGCCGCGGCGATGGTGCGCGCCGAGGGTGAGGGAACCGTCGAACGCGTGGTCCCTGGCGTGTACCTCGGCGCGGGCAAGCCTCGTGGGCCGCTGACGGAGGGTGCGGCGTGGACGCTGAGGCAC
>CANNIZ010000006.1 GCA_947505245.1 Pseudomonadota bacterium
GGCAACTTCGTCGATCGCCCTCGTGATCATCGGCTCAGAGGCTCAGTTTCCCCACGGGCCGATCTCGATCAGTGCCGCCGACTATGGCGCTATGTTCGACACGCTCCTAGTCCTTCGTCGTACAGCTCTCTCATCTGCTCCTCCGCGCCAGTTTGGCTGGCGCACCCCCACCCACTTTTCCCCCCGAACCCCCTTTTCTCCCGAGTGGAGAAAAGGGGGAGCGGCGTCTCAGCGGGCCGTGGTCGACCGACCGAGCCGTCGTGATTTTCGCCATCGACAGAGCCAGCCCCGTCGAACTTCGTTTTCGCCTCAGCTCTGCGCGTGTCGCAAGAACTTTGCGGCGTTCGCTCGTTGACCAGGACCACCAACGAGCGTGCCATCGATTCATTTGCGAAATTCCAACCGGCTGGCTCCGCGGATCGCGAAATTCAAAGACGCTGGCTCCGCGCCTCGGTGAAACAGGGGGCAGCCCGGCTCGAATCATGCGACCGTCGACGTCAGCTGGCTCAGCCGCTGAAAGCGACCCGCGCGGTACTCCGTGAACAAACGGACCAGCTCCGACTCCGCCGCCGCCACGAACGGCCCGTGGTGGATCAGCGGCTCCCGCTGCGGCTGTCCGGCATACAACACGACGCGCGCCCCGCGCTCACCGCCGTCCCACCGAAGCGCGCTCGCGCCGTTGCCTACAGGCCGATCGAGCCACCGACCTGGCCCGTCGCCACCGGTGTCGCGTCTGCGCCCAATCGCGAGGCTGCCGCTGTAGAGCCGCACCTCCGCGCCAGGCTCGCGACGGATCGGCAACGTCGCCTTTCGTAGCAGCTGGACGCGCGGCGGCACGGACCGATCCGCCTTCGGCAGGCGAATCCAAAGCTGGAGAATCCGTGAGCGGCCGGCCGCCAGGATGTTCTCGCTGTAGATGACGCCACGCCCCGCGGTCATCCACTGCGCGTCACCGGGCGTGGTGTCGTCCTTGTCGGCGACGTTGCCCTCGAGGAACAGCGTCACGGTCTCGAGGCCCGCGTGCGGGTGGGCGCCGCCCATCTTGCGGACGACGGGGCCAAGGTCGAGGCACCGTAGCCACGTTGGCCCCGTCCGACGAGCGGACGCGGTGTGCGGTACAGTGCCGCCGGAGTCCAACCTATGCGCCTGGCAGTCACCCGCGTACCCTTCGCCGTAGCCCTCGCCTTCGCTCTCGCCTGTGGTGGCAGCGGGGGCACCAGCAGCACCAGCCCCGACGCGCCCTCGTCGGTCGCAGCGCCCGCGCCGGTCGTGGAAGCGCCCAAGCCGCTGTTCGTCGACACCCAGTGGGATCTCAGCTGGACGGACCGCTCCGAGAGCACCGATCACATCGTGCTGAACGCCGACGGCACCGTCGGCAACCTCGCGAAGAAGAGCAAGGTCATGGGCAAATGGAAGGCCGACGGCCGGAAGTTCCACCTCGACTGGGACGACTTTATCTTCTACGACGGCGAACTCTCCGAGGACGGCCTGTTGATCACGGGCACGTGGAAGATGGAAGGCGACAAGGGCACGTGGAAGGCCGTGCCGACGACGTACGTAGCGAAGACCCCAAAACCCGCGGGGGCCTCGAGCGGCGGCGGCCTGCCGAGCTGCTACGACGTCACCTACAAGTGCAAGGCGAAGTCCGACGATCGCAGCCGCACCTGCTGGTCGAGCTGCAGCGGCAACTACGGGTGCCAGGACGCCTGCAACGAGACCAACCGGGTGGAGCGCCTCGAGTGCGACCGCCCAACGAACTGCCAGTAGGTCCGCACGTGGTACGATCCACCTGCACGGCGACGGTGACTCATGAACATTCGCAGGTTCTTCCCTGTTGTGGCCACCCTCGCGGGCTGCAAGCAGTGCTATTGCCTGGACGTGGACCCGCAGGACGTGCCCTACAACAACGGGGAGGCCGGCTACCGCGCGGTGTTGACGGACGACGGCTCCGAGTTCGAGTGCCTGTACGAGGAGGAGAGCTGCCCGACCGACTGCGCGGGCAACACCGCGCCGACGCTCGGTGAGGCCTACCTCGTCGTGAACGGCGTCACGTCCGAGGTCGTACAACCGGGGGATCACGTCGTGGTGCACATCCCGTACGCAGACGCGGAGTGCAACCTCGGCTGCGGCGGGTCGTCGTTCGGCATGGTGTCGCCGATGACGTCGATGGATTCGGCCGCGTCGGTGTGTTCGAATCTGCCCTGCGAGGGCGAGATGGGCTTCGTGATCGGCACCGTCGACAACGACGAGGTGACGTGGCACCTGCGCGTGGAAGACGCCTGCGGCGACGCGTCGCAGGTCGTCGAGGGGGCGTTCCAGCCATGAGCCGCCTCCCCCTGTTTGGGTTTCTCTCAGGCTGCTCGTACCAGGATGTGTGCCCGATCGTGGACGAGCACCACCTCGGGCCCGACGCCGCTGGACCCGACGGATTCAGCGCGAACGAGCTGCTGGCGTTCGTCGGCGCCGAGCACGTCTACGACACCGCTCCGTGGCCCGAGGCCGACCGTCCGATCGGTGTTGACGGTTCCCTCACGGTGACCATCGGCGACCGCCGCGGACGACCGCTGGTGCGCGAGTGGACCTGTACGCCGCCGACCCTGTACGTCACCGCCGACGTGCGCGTCGCGTCCGCCGACGGGACGCTCGACGTCGAGGGCGAGCTGGAGATCTACGCGAGCGCGCTGACGGACGCCGCGGTCGGTTGGAGCGTGTTGTCGGAGTCCCCGCTCGACGGCATCGTCCCACAGGCCCTGGTGGACGCGGCCGCGGTGGAGCAGCAGGACCATTGCCCCGAGGACGCCGACGAACAGGCCACCGTGCGCGTGTTCCTGTCGCGCTACAACGACGCGGCCGCCCTGGACTTCGACGCGCAGTACGCCCACCACCGCGTGTGCAACTACGCAGCATCCCTCGCGACCGCTTCCCTGGTGCCCCGATGATCCCCTTCCTGACCCTGCTCGCCTGCAAAGACGAGACCCCGGGCGACCCTCGCGAGTTCACCGAACGCACCGCCCGCATCGCAGCGATCGCCGACGCGAACAACGACTTCGCGTTCGACGTCCTGCAGGCCACCCGCGCGGACGTTCCCGACAACCTGTTCTTCTCGCCGTTCAGCATCTCGAGCGCCCTCGGCATGACGTACGGCGGCGCCGGCGGCGACACCGCGCAGCAGCTCCACGACGTGCTGCACGTCGGCCTCGACGACGCCGCGTTCCACGAGACGCTCGGCGCGTACGTGCACGACGTCGGCGGGGAACACGAGCGCGCCTACACGTTGGACGTCGCCAACCGGCTGTTCGTCGACCAGAGCTTCCCGTTGCAGCCGGCATTCGTGACGCTCACGACCGACACCTACGGGGCTCCCGTCGCTCCGGTCGACTTCGTCGGTGATCCCGACGGGGCGCGGGCCGCCGTGAACGGCTGGGTGTCGGACCAGACGCGCGGCACGATCGACGCGTTGCTGCCGGCCGGGTCGATCACCTCCGACTCGCGCATCGTGCTCGCGAACGCGATCTACTTCCTCGGCGACTGGACCCAGGCGTTCGAGCCCTCGTCCACGACCGACCAGCTCTTCCACGCGCCTTCGGGCGACCGCACCGTGCCGATGATGTTGGGCAACCCGGCCGGGGACGAGCCCCTGCTCGCCACGATCAACGACGACTTCTCGATGATCCGCCTGCCCTACCAGAGCGACGAATTGTCGATGTTGCTGATCCTCCCCACGGACCCCGCGACCCCTCTCGCGGACCTCGAGCCCACCCTCGACGCCGCCCGCCTGCAGGCGCTCGTCGACGCTCTCCAGCCCGCGTACCAAACGACCGTGCAGCTCCCGCGGTTCGAGCTGCGCACCCAGCTGGAGCTCGCGCCCGCGCTGAAGTCGCTCGGGATGACCGACGCGTTCGACTTCGCGCTCGCCGACTTCTCCCCGCTTTCTGCGACCACGGAGGACTTCGCGATCGCCGAGGTCTTCCACGAGGCGTTCGTGTCGGTCGACGAACACGGCACCGAGGCGAGCGCCGCGTCGGGCGTCCACGGCCACAGGCAGTTGTTTTCCTACACGCCACCGTTCGTCGCCGACCGCCCGTTCCTGTTCGCGATCCGCGACGATCTCACCGGCACGATCCTGTTCCTCGGGCGCCTCGTCGAGCCTTAGCCGCGCACCGTCACGGCTCGAGCGCGCGCAATTCGCGCAGCGTCTCGAGGTGCAGCCGACGCTCATCGTCGAGCTGTTCGAGCAGGTGCAGCGCCACCTCCAGGCCCGCGAGGTTCACGCCGAGGTCGTCGTGCAGCCCCCAGCACACGCGGATGCGCTCGATGGTGGCCGCCTCGTAGACGCCGTCGTGGACGACGATAATCCGCTCGGACTCGAGCGACGCGACGAACTCGACCGGACAGCCGAGGCCGGCGACAAGGTCCTCGAGCGTCATGACCGCACCCCCTTTCGCACATCATCCGGGTAGGCCGCTTCAATCGCGTCGATCACGGAGGCATCGAGCCCCGGTGGCAGGTGGAGCGCGAGGTGCGCGAACAGATCGCCGGGCTCCTGTCCGCGCCGCGCGATCCCCTTGCCGCGAACGCGCAACGTGCGTCCCGTCAGCATCCCTGCTGGGACCGTGACGCTCACCTGCCCGTCCAGCGTCGGCACCGGCACCTTCGCCCCGCGCAGGGCCTCGCCGACGGTGACGGGGACGTCGACGTGAAGGTCCATGCCTTCCCGCCGGAACACCGGATCGTCCGCCACCCGCAGGGTGATCAGCAGGTCTCCGGAGCCGCCCGCGCCCGGCTCGCCCTGGCCGCGGAGGCGGATCGTGCCGCCATCGTCGACGCCCGGCGGCACGCGCACCGTGAGCGTGCGCCCGTCGTCGAAGCGAAGCTCGCGCTCCCCACCGAGCGCCGCCGTGCGGAGGTCCGTGTGCAGCTCAGCGTGGATGTCCCGGCCCGGCCGCAAACGCTCACGGCGCCCGAACTGGTTCGCCCACGCGGCCCGCTGCTGCCACTGCTGATGGGCGCGCGCCTCGTTTGGATCAAAGCCGAGCCGCGTCGCGTCGTCGCCGAACTCGTCGTAGAGCTTGCGCTTCTCGGGGTCCGAGAGGATGTCGTTCGCAGCGCTCACCTCCTTGAACTTCGCCTCCGACGCCTTGTCGCCCGGGTTCACGTCGGGGTGGTACTTGCGGGCGAGCTTCCGGTAGGCCTTCTTGATGTCGGCCTCGGTCGCGTCCGGCGAGACGCCGAGCACGTCGTAGCGCTTGCGTTCCTTGCTCATGACGACACCAGCACGCGCGCAGGCCGCACCACGGTGCCGTCCTCGAGGGCGACCCCGGGCGACTCGACGCGCAGGATTCGACCGGGATTGGCCCCTGGGGCCATGCCGACGGCCTCGTGAACGCGCGGATCGAACACCTCACCCGCGGCACCGAACACGGACGCACCCTCGGCGCGCAGCTGCTGGTCGATCTGCTCGCGGATGCCGGTCAGCCCGGCGTACCACGGGCTGCTCGGGTCCGGGCTGGCGGCGAGCGCCCAGTAGACGGTGTCGCGCACCTCCGCGAGGCGCCCCAAAAGACGGATCTGCTCCGCGCGCACGACGGCGGCGACGTCGAGGTCCCGTCGGCGACGAAGGTTCGCGAGGTCCCCCAACAGCTCCTGCACGCGAGCGCCGTCGGGCTCGGACGCGTGGAGGTCGCCAAGCTGCGCCATCGCCGCGTCGTGCTCCGCTTCGAGCACCGTCAACCGGGCCCGCGCGGCGTCGAGGTCGGCCTGCAGCGCCGAGCAGTCCTCGATGGCGGCCTCGCGTTGCGCGAGCGCCCGACGGAGCGTCAACGCCTCGTGCCGGGCGCGGTCGAGGTGCGCCAACGCCTGATCGCGCTCGGCGTGCAGCTTGCGCGCGACGTCGATCGGGACGACCCCGCCACGCGCTAGACCGGACATGGGGCGCCCACGGGCTCGTACAAACGCGGGACGGAGACGCTCATCGCTCACCTCGACACGTGCGACTTTTGCAAGGTCCGTGCCGCCGGGAGTCCGTGCAGGTTACAGAGGCGCTCCCGACCCACCCTCGCCTTCGACCCCTACGCCGCCTCCAACCACTCCACGCTTTCCCCGGTCCTGCGGGCATCACGGTCCTCCACGTCGCCCGGCTCATGTCAGGCGCCGAGGTGGGGCCTTTCCGGCTCGTCGACGACCTAACCAACCACGGAGCGAACATGTCCACGAACGATTCCAACCCCACCAAGCCCCTCAAAACCTCCAAGAAGTCCCGCAAGGCGAAGGGCGTCGCAGCGATCGACCTCGTCACGAGCCCGGTGGCGGTAGCACCGATCGCCGAAGTCGCGCCGATCGTCGAAGTCGCGCCCGCCGCAGAGCGCCCCTCGATGTCGGTCGACGTGGCCGTCGTCCAGGTGTCCACCCCCGACCGCATCCGCCACCGCGCATACGAGCTCTACGTCACGAACGGCGGCAAGGCCTTCGACAACTGGCTCCGCGCCGAACGCGAGCTCGCACGCCAGGCGTGAACCCTTTTGTGCGGGGCTCGGCTCTTACCCCCAGGAGGCCAGAAGTGCCGACGCCCACCACACCCGCGACCAGCCCCGCAACCCGCCTCGGACCGCCGCTACTCGCGTCGCTGTCCCTCGGCCTCGCGCCGTTCCTCCCCGAACCGCACATCGTGGGGAAGCTCCGCTGGGTCGCCGGCGGCGCGAACGGTATGGCGCCCTTGGACTGGGCCGATCTCGCATTTCACGGCGCGCCATGGGTCTGGCTCGTCACGACGTTGCTCCTGGTTGCAATCGACCAGGTGCGACGCTCGCGAGACCCTTCGGTCGTCAAATCGGAGCCCTGAGGAAGATCCCGTTCCGCCTGCCGCGCGACCTGCCGCGAGGACGTCGTGACCGAGGCCGAGTGGGCCGACCGCACGGCGTCGCCCCCATCATCAAGGCGTCGGCGACGTCCCAAACGCCAGCGCGAGGCCCGTCGTCACCGAATAGTTCTGCGCGATCCACGGGTCGCCGACCACCTGCCACAGCGGCACCTGCGCGCGGGTTGTCCACGTCATGGACTGCATCCGGTGCGCCCAGAACCGCCACTGGAAGCCCGTGAGCGCGTCGATCGCCACGTAGCCCGTCTCGTCCAGCACGTACGTCCCGGAGCGATCGTGCCCCTCCCACCGAAACAGACCGTACGCGAGCAGGCCGATCTTTCCGCGCTCGCGCGGGGTGAACCGGGCGCCGAGCGTGGCGCCGGCGGTGTCGGCGACGCGGTAACCGTCTTTCGGCGTGCGCAGATCGCTCACGAACGTCGTGGCCAGGCCCAACGTGGCGTACGGCGACACCTCGTACGCCGCGTGCGCCCCCAGGGTGACGCCCACGACGCCGCGGCCGCCGCGGACCCCATTCCCAGGCACGACCTTCCCCGTCGGCAGCGTGGCGCCGAGCGCCAGGGCCGTGCCGAATTGATCGCGAAACTGGACCCAACGCCCCATGACCGACGTGTCCCCGAGGAACGTGCGCTCGACGTCCCCGCGCATGTCGGACGGAAACAACGGGACGGCGTGAATGAGCGGGATCCCCGCGCTCAGCGCGAAGCCCTTCGGCAGCCCGTATAGCAGCGTGGTCGTCGCGGTCTGCGAGCGGTGCCCTGGCATCGCCATCGTCGGCATGCTGTTGCCGAGGCGGTCGGTCCACTCGAACCCCCGCCAACCGTCTCCCCCAACGACGCCCATCGACGTCTCCACGCTCGCGACGACCATGCCCGGCATCACCACCGAGGCCGACGGGAGCGCGCCGCCGCCGCCGCCCACGCTGCACGAGCAAGACTGCGCCAACGCGGCGCTGACGACGAACGCGATCACGGGCTGGTCGCGGCCTTCGCGGCCGCCTTGAACGCGACGCCTTCCCCGCAAATCGGCATCATCGTGCCCATGTACGGGTTCTTCAAACCGGACTCTGTCTGGAGCCAGTACGGGAACGTGGTCGTCATCGGGCAGTAGTATACGTGGACACCATCGGGCGCACCCACGGTCGCGTAGTTGGCGATCAACGCCTTGGACAGCTCACCGAACGCGAGCCGGGCCGCCGGGAGGTCCGAAGCGCCGCCGATCGCACCCGCCGCCTTTTGCGCGGCGGCGTCGCTCTGGAGCGTGGAGAGAAGCTCCGGAAGCGCGGCCTTCGCAAGCGCGAGATCGTCCGTCACCAGCGCGACCCGAACGTGCTCGTAGGCGACGAGCTCGGGCGGAGGCGCTGCATCGGCCCCGAGGGCGAGGCTCAGTGCGAACAGTGCGATCATGGTCCACTCAACGTACCCCAGAATCGGTCGAGTGCCTCTCCGTCATTCAACGTGCTCCAAACGTGCCGTCGAAGGTGTGACGCCGTAGTTCGGCAGGCGTGACCTGAATGGTCACAGGCGGTCGCCCGCGCGCGCCGCCGGCCCAACCCGTGGTTCGCGCAGATTTCCCCTTGGTCCGCCGACATTCGCCGCAGGTCCCTCCCGCCGCGCGTACGACGTTTGACGGACCCGCACAGGGAAGCGCTCCGTGGCACGACAGCTGCATCGGCCGCACGCGACGAGACGCCCGTCGACCAACCCTCTCGGAGGACTCATGTTCCGCATCCTGCCCGTCCTGCTGCTCGTCGCCTGCTCCTCGGGCGCCACCGACCAGGCCGTCGACGACTACCAGGTCATCGTCACGGACCTGACGTCGCTCGTCGCGAGCCACGGCACGGCGGTCCAAGGCGCCGCCTCGGTCGAGGCCGTGAACGCCCTCGAGGTCAGCTACCAGACCGACTGGGACGCCGTGAGCGCGCGCATGGGCGAGCACATGGCCTTCATCGAAGGCTGCGAAATGAGCGATGCCGACATGGGCGCGATGGACGACGTCACCGCGATGATGGCCGACATGGACGGCATGGTCGCGGACCACGTCGCCGCCCACGCGACCCACACCGAACTCACCCAGTGCACCGCCGACGAAGACGCGCTGACGACCGACATGAGCGCCCGCACCACCTCGATGGCCGCCCACGGCGAGGAGTGGCGAACGAACATGCACTGCTCCGGCGGCGGCATGGACATGTGACCCGTGGTCTACGTCACCACGCGGCCGCGGAACCTCGGCGTCCTCGGCGTCACGATCGGATTCGGCATCTTCGCGGCGTTGTCATCCGGCCCGGCGTCGGCGATGCCGGCGTTCGCTCGACGGGAGGACCTCGCCTGCGGCACCTGCCACCAGGCCCACTACCCGCGCCTGAACGCGTTCGGACGCCAATACCAGGAGAACGGCTACCAGCTTCCCGACGGCGCCGACAGCCCCGTCCGTGCACGCGCTGATACGCCCGCCGGACTCGCATCGTCGGTCCCCGTTTCCGTGCGCGGCCAGGTGTTCGCGCTCGCGCCGGTCGATGCGTCGGACGAGGACACCTCGTCGCTGCAGATGAGCCTCGGCTCGTACGTGATGGGCGGCGGCACGATCGCACCGAACGTGTCGTACGTGTTCAGCGGCTCGCTGTTCCCGACGCCGATGCTCCACCACGCCCACGTGGGCGTGAACAACGTGTTCGCCGACAAGCTCGGTCAAGGCACGCTGAACCTCCGCGCAGGTTCGCTGTTCCTGATGGACTTCGGGCGGCCTGGACACCGCGATCTGTTCCCGAGCCCCGCCGTGTCGATGACGACGGCGGTCGGGCGGAACACCTTCAACCTCGACGAAGCGAACCTCGGGGTGCAGGTGTACGGGCGCCCAAACTTCGGGCCGTTCCACTACGAGGTGGCGGTCGTCGCAGGCGACATGGCAGGCAAACCCGACCGCGACGACGGCAAGGACGTGTTCGCGCGCACGTCGGTCACGCTCTTCCAACACACCGATCACGAGCTGAACGGCGCGCTGTTCGGCTACCGCGGACGGTCGGACATCATCACCACCACCGACAACCTCGTCCTCGCCCAGCGCGACGTGTTCTGGCTCGCCGGCGGCGACGCGGAGCTCGACCTCGGTCGAGTCGACATCAACGGCCTGTTCTACGTGAGCCGCCACAGCGACGCGGAGCTCGACGGCGCTCCCGCGCAGTTCGAAGCGTGGCGCGGGGAGTGCGTCCTCGCGCTCACGCCCAAGTGGTCGGGTTCGGTTCGTTACGAAGGCGTCGCCTCGGCCGACCTCCCAGAGCTCGGTGCGCAGCAGCTGTCCGCGCACGCCGCGTTCGCGGCGGCACCGAACGCACTCGTCCTCGCGGGCTGGCGGCAGGACCTGTCCTCGTTCTCGAAGAGCTCGGCCGTCGTCGCGCTCGACGTCGCGTTTTAGGCGGAACCCATGCGAATCACAATCCTCCTCCCAGCGCTCCTCGCAGCCTGCTCCCCGCTCGACAACCCGGGCGTGCGCACCGTCGGCATCGACCTCGTGCCCGCGCTGCCCGAAGACCTGCCCGAGGAGCTCGTCGAGCTCGACGTCGGCGCGATCGCGGTGTCCACGGGGCGCATCGAAGCGCAGGCGATCTACGACGACGGCTTCATCGAAGGCGCCGGCCTCCCCGTGCCACCGGACGGCCTGTCGTACTACGGCGTGCTCGGCTTCGCCGAAGACCCACGCGACGAGCTCGTCCACGACCACGAGGAGTTCGACCCAGGCCCGCCAGGCTTCGCGTGGGACGCGGTGATCGGTCCCCTGCGCCGCGAAGAGGACGGCCACACGAGCCTGTTGTTCCTCGCGTCGGACACGGCGCCATACGAGCTGGCGGCGCTCCGGACGACGTTGATCGTCGTGTCATCGAGCGACGCACCGACGGCCGAAACGGCGACGATGGTGCTCGCCGGCGAGTTCGAATTCACCGAGACCGGCGCCGTCGCCGCGGGGCACAGCCATGGACCGTAGCCGCCAGACTTCCTTTACCGCCATCGCAGCCCTGTTCGTCCTCGCGTTCGCCGGTCAAGCGCTCGCGGAGGGCGCGGTCGCCCGACCCGCCGCCGACCCCGCTCGCGGCCACGCGCTGTACCAGAGCCGCTGCGCCGTGTGCCATGGGGTGCACGGCGACGGAAAGGGGCCTGTCGCCTCGTCCCTCGAGCCGCGACCGCGCGACTTCACGACCGGCCAGTACCGCATCCGCTCGACGCCGCCCGGTCAACCGGCCACCGGCGCCGATCTGTACCGCACGATCTCCCGCGGAATGAACGGAACAGCGATGCCGGCGTGGAGCGGCCTCCCGTCGGCCGATCGCTGGGCCCTCGTCGACTACCTCCAGTCGCTCTCCCCTCGGTTCGCAGGCGACGAGCCCGCGTCGATCGCGATCCCACCCGCGCCGCCGGTCACCTCTGACGCCATCGCGCGCGGGCGGCTCGTCTACGAGCGCCTGACCTGCAACACCTGTCACGGCGAAACCGGTCGCGGCGACGGCCCCGCCGGAGCGGCCCTCAAGGACACGAGCGGGCGCCCCGTGCGGCCGTACGACATGACCACGGGACGCCCCAAGCGTGGGAACGCGCCTGAAGACGTGTTCGTCGCTGTGCGCGCAGGCATCGAGGGCACCCCGATGCCCGGGTTCGACGGCACCGTCACCGACGACGACACCTGGGATCTCGTCCGGTACGTGCAGTCCCTCGCGCGCGACGCCTCGCCGCCCTACGCCGGGCAGACCGAGGGCACAGCGTCCGTCGACGTGCCCGTCGTCGCCGCAGCCACGGCCGCGCCCGACGAGGCCGTCGCGCGAGGCGCCGTCGTGTACGGGATGTTCTGCTTTGCCTGCCACGGAGTCGATGGGAAGGGACCGATCGGCGCGAACTTCGTCGCTGATCCCACTCGCCTCGCCAAGTCCGACGAGGTCCTGCTCAAGACGATCCGCGAGGGCATGACCGGCACGGTCGGGGTTATGCCTCCGTGGGGTCCTGTGATCAACGAAGGTCAGCAGCGCGACGTGCTCGCGTACATTCGCGCAAGCTTCGGGGCGCCGACCGCACCTCCCTGACCTGCTCGCTGGAGGCCTGTTGATCGTCGCTCTCCTCGCGATCTCGCGCACCCTCGCCAACGACGACGACCTGCGCCTGCCCACCTGGTCAACCGAGTTCGAGGCCGTGCTCGTCGTGCCCGACGCCCGAAGGGGGCCAGCCGTCGACGCGACGCTGCTCCTCGCCGACTTCGCCACGAGCGCGCCGATCGCAACCGGCACCGTCGACGTGAAGCTGCACGGGCCCGCTCAGGTCCAGACCAGGCTCACGCCGGGCAGTCCCGCCGGGACCTGGCCGGGACACCTCACCTTACAAACCGAGGGCACGTACGCCGGAAGCCTCACGATCATCACCCGCGATCGTTCCGATCTGCTCGGCCTGCCCGAGTTCACCGTCGGTGATCACGACGCCCAGGAGCCCACCGGGTTCACCTGGACGACGCTCCTCGGAGGCGGCGCCTGCGGGGTGCTCGGCGGGCTCGCGTTCGCGGTCGCGCTCGGGTTCGGCGGCCGCAGTAAGACGGCGGTCCTCACCGCCGCGGTCGCGTTCGGCATCGTCGCCGCCAAAAATGGGTACGCGCACGGCGGGGAAGACCATGACGCTCCCGACGCTCCAGTCGCGATCAGCGACGGCCTGTTCCTCCCGCTCGACGTCCAGTTCCAGGCCGACTTGCGCACCGCAAAGTCCACCGTCGCGCAAGGCACGAACGTCGTGCCCGAGGTGGCCGTGATCGCCAGCGGCGGCGAGTCGCTGGTGTTCGTGAAGTTGGCACCCGAGTACTTCGCCGCCCGCGCGGTCCATCTCGGCGCGCGCGCGGGCGATCAGCGCGAAATCCTCGACGGCCTCGCCCCGGGTGAGCGAGTCGTAGTTCACGGAACAGAGACGCTCCGCAGCCTCGCGGGCCGATGATGTTTGATCGGCGCGGTGGTAGATTTCGCGCCACCCACGTCCCTACCGAGGTCCCCGCGTGACGCCTGCGCCGCTGTCCCTAAGACGCCGGTTCCTGCTCGCCACGGGCGCGCTGTTCGTCAGCCAGCTCGTCACGTCGGGCCTCGCGCTGGGGAGCTGGCGCACAGCGCTGTGGTCGGTCGATCGCCAGCAGGCGCTCGCCGAGACGCGCGTCGAGGTCGCAGGGCTCGGGTCCGCGGTGCGCGAGCAGTACGTCCACCAGGCGCACACGTACATCGAGGGCGGCCCCGGCCACCTTCACCACGGCGGCGAGGCTGCCACCGCCGTGCACGACCGCCTCGATCACCTCGATCGGATCGGTGTCCCCGAAGACGACCGCGCGCTGCTCGCCACGGTCCGAAGGAACCAGGCAGCGCTCGAGTCGTGGTTCGACGAGCGCGTCGCGCCGCTCGCCGAGGTAGGCGCGCTCGATCGTGTCCAGGCAGCAACGCTGCACGCCGAGACCGAGCGCCTCACGGCGGAGACCACCGCCAGCGTCGACGCGCTCCTCGCGCACCTCGACGCGGCCAGCGCCGCCGAGCAGGTGCGTTCGGGCCGCGTCACCACGTTGGCCGTCGCCGCCACGCTCGGGGTGGCGGCCTTCGGGCTCGTCGTCGTGCTGTTCATCGGCCGCAGCCTCGCAAACGCCGTGCTGGCGCCCGTCGAGGCGATCCGCGCGGCGGCCTCCGCGTGGCGCCCCGGCGCCCCGACCCACGACGCGGACGAGCTCGGCGAGCTCGCGGGCGCGTTCGAGGCGATCGTCGCCAAGCTCGGCGAGTCCGAAGCGCAGCGGCTCGACTCGGCGCGGCTCGTCGCCCTCGGCGAGATGAGCGCCGTGGTCGCCCACGAGCTGATGAACCCGCTCGCCGTCATCCTCGGCCACCTGCCTCGCCTCGAGGGCGACGGCGTCCCAGTCGTCCGCGCCGAAGCGGAACATGCGCGGCGGATCATCACCGGGCTGCTCGGCTTTGCCCGCCCGATCGAGCAGGAGGCCACGCAGGTCGACGTCGTCAACGCCGTGACCGAGGCGATCGACCGATCCGTGTTCGCGGCGGACGCGCGCGGAATCACCGTCAAGCTCGTCGAGTCCATGCCCGCCACGCTGCTCGCGTCCCCCTCGGGCGTTCGCCAGATCCTCGACAATCTGCTCAGCAACGCGATCGAGGCGTGCCCCGACGACGTCGTCATCGAGGTCGCCATGTGCGGGTCACCTCGACGGGTCGAGGTTCGCGACCGCGGCGAGGGCATCGCGCCTGCCGTCAGGAAGCGCATGTACGAGCCGTTCGTCACGGGGAAGGCTCGCGGTACGGGCCTCGGCCTCGCGGTCTGCCAGCGCATCGCGCGCTCGTGCGGTACGGTCATCGAACACACCGATCGCCCGGGCGGTGGAACGGTCGCGACCTGGACGTTGGAGAAGTCCCGTGGCTGACCGCGTGTTGATCGTCGAAGACCGCGACAACCTGCGCGCCATGCTGGTGCGCACGCTCGGGGCGGCGTTCGAGGTCGAAAGCGCGCCGAACGCGGAGCAGGCGATCGAGCGCCTGCCAGCGGGTCGGTTCGCGGTGGTGCTGTCAGATGTGAAGCTGCCCGGAGGGTCGGGCAACGACGTGCTCGCCGCGGCGCGATCGGTCCCGACGCCGCCCGAGGTCGTGTTGATGACCGCGTACGCGGACCTCCCGGCGGCCGTGAACGCGCTCCGGGCCGGCGCCTACGACTACGTCGCCAAGCCGTTCCAGCCCGAAGACATCGTGCGCATCGTGCAGCGCGCCGCCGAGCGGTTCGCGCTCGTCAACCGCGCGCGGGAGCTCGAGGCCGCGCTCGACTCGCAAGAAGGCGCCGCGCTGATCGGCACCTCAGCTGGCGTGGTCGTCGCGCGCGAGCTCATCAGTCGCGTCGGTCCCATCAGCGTTCCCGTGTTGTTGACCGGCGAGAGCGGCACCGGAAAGGAGGTCGCAGCCCGCGAACTCCACCGAATCCGGGGCAAGGGTCCGTGGGTGGCGATCAACTGCGGCGCGATCCCGGAGAACCTGCTCGAAGCCGAGCTGTTCGGGGTCGCCAAAGGAAGCTACACGGGCGCCACCCGCGACCGTCCCGGACTGTTCGAGGCCGCGCATGGCGGCACGCTGTTCCTCGACGAGATCGGCGACCTCCCTCTGCCGCTGCAGGTCAAGATCAACCGCGCGATCGAGGAAGGCGAGATTCGGCGCGTCGGCGAGACCGAGGCCCGAACGGTCGACGTACGGCTGGTATCCGCCACCCACCGCAACCTCGAGGCGATGGTCACGCAGGGGATGTTTCGCGCGGACCTGTATTATCGCCTGCGGGTGGTGGAGATCCGGATGCCGCCCCTGCGCGAACGTCCGGGCGACATCGCGCTGCTCGCGGCCCGATTCCTCACCATGGCAGCCACGCGCTTCGGCACCGGCGCCCGTTCGCTACATCCCGACGCGCTCGCCGCGCTCGAAGGCCACAGCTGGCCAGGCAACGTGCGCGAGCTTCGCCACGCGCTCGAGAGCGCCGCCGTGCTCGGCCGCGGCGAAGTCATCGCGCTGTCCGACCTCCCCGAGGCCCTGCGCTCCGCGCGGTCGCCCGCGATGCCACGATTTCACGAGGCCATGGAGCGCGTCCACGATCGTGCCGCCCGCGACTACCTGATCGACCTGCTGCGCCGCCACCGCGGAAACGTCACCCACGCGGCCGAGGAAGCGGGTGTGGAGCGCGAGACGCTGCATCGTCTCCTCAAGAAACATGGGGTTGAGGCAGCTGGATTTCGCGACGGCGACCGTTAGCCGTTGGTCCCCTGTGACCTGCCGCATCTTGCAGCACGGCGACCAGGGTGCGACGGGCGGATGGGGCGTATCGATGTGATAGGGAGGAAACTCGGGAGAGAGAACATGCGATTGGCGGCGATCCTTTGCCTGGTCGCGACGGGCTGTTCCCCCGCCGCCGATACCTCCACGGACACGGTGGAGACGGACACCACGCCCACCTGCCAGGCGCTGACGGAGGGGGTCTGGGTCGCGGATGGGGCAGCGTTCGGCATGGCCATGGGCGTCACGCTCACGTTGGACGCGAGCACCTGCGCGTTCACGCTCACCAATTGGAGCATGATCATGGGGACCTTGCCCGACGGCGGCACCATCGACGGCGACACGGTCACCCTCACGGGCAGCGACCCGTACTGGACCACCTGCAGCGGCGAAGCCGTTGGTGGAACCGCCATCGACGGCGTGTGTTCGGACGACGGCGCCGCGTTCACCCTGGAACTCAACTGAGGTCTCGAACGTCCGACGAGGATTGTGTTGCGGTGAAGGGCCGCGCGCAGCTACCGTGAAACCACTGGGCGCCGCCGCCCTCCAACGACGACCCGACGGGGTCGCCAGTTCGGTTGACCATGATCGTTTGGTCGACTATATTCGCCGAAGGGAGGATCCATGCGCTCGTGGCTTTACGCACTGCCCATCGCCGCCATGCTGTTTGCATCGACGAGCGGCGTCGCGCAGGACACCGGCGTCTCAGGCTCGATCGAGCGCCTGTCCACCGCCACCCCGGCCGAGCAGCAGAAATACGCGGCCGAAGCGCTGGATGAGATGCGCGGATCGCTCATTCGGATGCAGCGCATCGAAGAGACAGCGCCCGAGTGCGTCACCGAGCGCCTGCCGTTGATGAGCTCGCTCGTAGCCGTCAGCGAGATCGCCCAGACGAACATGACGCGATGGATCTCCGAAGGCAACCAGAGCCGCGCGGACTCGGAATTCCGGAAGATCGGCATCGCGCTGTCCACGACGCGGACGCTGCTCGCAGAGTCCGAGCGTTGCACGTCGGGTGATACGTCGCTCGGCGACGACACCGTCCGGGACGTTCAGTACGACGGCGCCGTCACCAACGGCGACGAAACCTACCACGTCGATGATTTCACGTTCGATGTCGGGCAGGACCCGCCGCAATCCAGCCCGTTTATGTGAAGGTACGCTTGAACCCCCTCCCCCTCGCGGCCCCACGGGTCGTGAACATCGCCAGCCTGGGCCTCCTCACGACACTGCTCGTGCCAGGACTCTCGTTGGCCGCGCCCGGCGAGCACATCCGCACGGGTGACGCGGTCATCACGCCGCATGTGTCGCTCGGCCTCGAGTACTACACGAACCCGTACCACTCGGAAGCCACCGGCCCGGGTTCGTCCGCCACCGGCCTGAACCTCTCCCCCGGGCTGGACATCCGCCTCGGCGGCGAAGACGTCGACTTCGACTTCGGCGGCCTGTACGACCTGCGCAAG
Organism: Pseudomonadota bacterium; assembly: GCA_947505245.1. Taxonomy (GTDB): domain Bacteria; phylum Myxococcota_A; class UBA796; order UBA796; genus SYKL01. The sequence goes on from CANNIZ010000006.1 coordinate 17,144, forward strand.
TTCGTCGGTGATCAGGACAAGGGCCTCGATCGCTTCTCGGACTTCTCGATCAAAGCCGACCTGAACGCCAACAAGCAGGGCGTCGTCGGCCTGCGTTTGCACGAAGGCGCCGGCCTCAAGAACCAGCCAGCAGACGCCGCCGGCTCAGACAACCCGTTCCTGACGCAGACGCGCAACCAGACCACCGGCGCCGTCGTCGTCCGTCCCGGTCCCGCCTTCGAGCTGAACGCTGGCGGCCTGTTCGAGGTCGACGACTACGCGTTCGTGCCTGGTGGCACCACGGCGGGCAACCGCACGTTCAACACCCGCCTCGGCTACGGCCCCCGCGGCGGGCTGGCGTGGAAGTTCCTCCCAAAGACGGCGCTGGCGGTCGACGCCGAGTACAAGCTCCAGAGCTGGTCGAACCAGGTCCTGGTCTCGCCCACCCAGAACGTCGAGTACCCGTCGAGCTCCTACCTGCGCGTCACCGGCGGCATGCGCGGGCGCGTTACGGACAAGCTGACCGTCGCGCTATCAGCAGGCTACGGCACCGCCGCGTTCGACGCCACCTCGGTCAGCGACCCCACCTTCGCGCCCAACGCCACTGGCCTGCAGAAGCTGCTGGTCGACCTCGTGTGGCGCTACGAGTTGTCGGACGACGATCGCTTTGCGGTGGGCTTCCAGCGGGACGTCAATCCGAGCTATTTCACGGCGTTCATGGCAACGAACAAGGGTTTCGTCACCGCAGACGCCCGGTTCACGGACCGGTTCGGCCTCAACGGCGAGTTCAACGTGCGCGGCGAGGCCTTCAAAGGTCAGGTCGAACGCACCGACCTCGTGCTGGACGCGAAAGGCGCCGCCACCTACTACGCACAAGACTACGCCTCGGTCTCGCTCGGCGCCCAGTGGGTCGAGCGATCCTCGACAGACCTTCGCGTCGCGTATGACGACGTTCGCGTCAACCTGATGGGCACCTTCACGTATTAGCCGCTCGGTCCGCTCGGTCCGCTCGGTCCGCTCGGTCCGCTCGCTCCGAAAGCGCGGCGCCACGTACGGGTCAGGTCGCCGCGGCCCAGCCGGCCGCGATGAGCGCCATGTAAAAGCCGATCTTCACGAAGCGGAAAAGTCCGCTCACGAAGATGTACCTCAACGGCAGTCCCGTCGCTCCCGCGCTCCACGTGAACAGCGCGAACGGCAACGGCGTGACGGCAGCGACGATGAGCGCGACAGGCCCGTACTTCTTCATGAAGGCGGCGACGCGGAACCGCTCAAACAGGGCCTGAATTCCGGGCCGGTGCGCGACGAGGTAGCCGATGCCATACCCCGTGAAGGCCGAGACGAACGAGCCGAGCGAGGAGACAAACCAGACGCGCCAGAAGCCCGCCCCGCTGGTGTAGCCCATGACCAGGAACGGCTCGTTGAACGTGCCTGGAAACGAGTCGATCAGCGCCACACCGAAGAAGATCCCGAGCAGGCCGAACTGATCGACGAACCACTCCGAACCCGCCTCGATGTAGGACGAGAACATCCAGGAAAGCCCGGTCATCCCGGCCGTGAACGCGCCAAGGCCCAGGACGAGGCGGCGCGCGAGGGTGCCAACGGACAGATCTTCAGGAGCCGCTTCGAGCATCCCGAGACCTTAGCCCACGGAATCGGACCCTGCGCGGAACCGCTGCAGCAGGGCGCGAGGAATGCGCGGGCGACTGGACTGGTGGGCGGCGATCAAGGCGCGAATGCCGTCCGCGACGCGCTGGCGAACATCGGCTGCGGACTCACCGGGGCGGGCGACAACGCCCGGGCCGATGTGGCTCGTGAGCTTGACGGGCAAGGGCAGCGGCCCCAGGCCGACGACCGGTACGATCGGCCAACGGGTGCGCTCGTACAGGGCCTGGATCGGTCGACTGCCGACGAGGGGCGATCGGTAGAGCTCCTCGACGTTCTCGGTGAACGCGGGGAACATCGGTACACCCGCCTCCATCGCGACCTCGACGAAGCCAAGGCGATGCCCCCACTTGAGCGTGTAGTGCTCGCGGCGGCCTTTGATCGCCTCGCGGGTGCCACCGGGTGACACGCCGACGAGCTCGCCGCTCTGCAGCCAATTCACGGCGTTCTCACGGGTGCCTTCGGCGGAGCCCATGCTCGTCACCAGCTGCGAAAGACCCGGCACCTTGAACAGCCAGCGATCGCCGAGGCCGTGCACGATCCGCCCGGTCTCGAGGTAGTACCGCGTCCCGAAATACCACGCATCCAGCGGAAGAAAGCCGTGGTAAAAGACGATCAGGCCGCCGGAGCCGGCCGGCGGCAGGTGTTCGGTCCCGCGCGTCTCGTACCCGTTCCAGCGGCGGCCGAACGCGTCGATCGCGGTCGCGATTCCCTCGTTCACGCCGCCACCGGCGAGGCCATCGCGGCCGCGATCCGCGCGGCTTCGGGCGAGTCCGGAACCTTGGCGAGGTACTTCGACCACGCCTCGGTCGCGGCGGGCATGTCACCCTTGGCGGCCAGGGCGTCGCCCAGGTTCAGCCAGGCGACCGCGCGATCGGAGTCGAGCGCGAGCGCGCGCTTGATCTCGGCGATCGCGTCGTCGTAGCGGGCGAGCTGGAAGTCCGTGTACCCGAGGTTGTTGATCGCGCGGACGTCGGAGGGATCGAGCTCGACGGCCTTTGCGAAAGCGTCCCGTGCGCGACCGTAGTCGCCCTTGCGGAAGAACTCGATGCCGATGCCGTGGTACCGGGCGGCCTCGACCTTGGGGTCGCCGCCGCGCGTCTGCTCGAACGCTGCGAGCCGCGCCTGGAGCTCGGCGAGCTGCCTCTCGAGCGCGACCTTCTCGGTGCCGTCGCCGTCGGTCTGCGTGACCTCGGAGAGCAGCTCGGACCCTGCCGCGAGCTCGAACACGAACTCCCCACCTCCCGAGCCGACGAGGTTGCCGAACGCGGGTGTCTGGCGCGACTGCGCGGACACGCGTGGGGCCACGAACGAGCCGAGCTCGGACGCGGTGATCACGCCGTCGCCGTTCAGATCGGCCTGGCCGTCCAAGCCCTGGAGCAGGGTCCAGGTGAAGATCGAGTGGTGACCGGGCCCGTAGTCGGCGACCTGCTCGTCGGCGCCGCCTGCGGTGAGGATCTGGCGCGCGGGCCTGCGGGTGATCTCGGCGAGGTAGCGGCGTGGATCGCCTCCCGGAGAGGCTCCGCCGCGGGTGAGCGCGAGGCCGCCGTAGCACGCGTCCATCACGTAGAACACGTGTTTGCTGGGGAGCCCCTCCTGCACATCGTGCAGCTCGGACATCGAGATCGCCTCGCTCTGCAGGTTCTCGAGGCCCGCGTCGACGGGGATGATGTACCCCCGCTGGGCGCCGCCCGGCAGCTCGCGCGTGGCCCCGTGGCCGCTGTAGAACACGAACACGCGGTCCTCGGGACCGACCTTCCCGGGCAGCTCGTCGCCGAGGACCTGCAGGATGCGCGCGCGCGTGGCGTCCTGGTCGTACAGGCCGATGACGTGGTCGGGCGCGAAGCCGAACTTCGACACGAGCGCGTCGCTCACGCCGTGCGCGTCGGCGCCGGCGTACGCGAGCTTCGGCCAGTGCTGGTAGGCGTCGATGCCGATCACCACGGCCCACGAGTCGGTGTAGGTCGACGACTTGACCGGTGCGGCCACGGTCGGCGCAGCGACGACTGGCGCGACCACGGGATCGATGGCCGCGACGGCCGGCTCACCGATCACGGTGGTGCCGTCCCACAAGACGAGGTCGATCCCGCGCTCTTTAAGGCCATCGAGCACCAGGGGGATCGCGGCGATCGTCTGCTCGTGGATGTCGTGGAACAGGATCACGCCGCGGTGCATCGCGTCGACCTGGGTGAGCACGCTCGATGCGATCGACTCGGGCACCGGATCGGCCCAGTCGCGCGAGTCCACGTTCCACAGGTACGCGCGCGTGCCGCGGTCGAGGATATCCTTGGTGACGCGATCGTCGCGGGCTCCGTACGGCGGGCGGATCAACGTCACGTCGACGCCGGACTCCGCCTCCAGGATCGCATCGCTGTCATCGATCTGCTGTGCGATCGCCTCGTCGGTGAGCTTCGGAAGGTTCTTGTGGTCCATCGTGTGGTTGCCGAGCAGGTGCCCGTCGGCGAGCATGCGCTTCACGACGGGATCGTTGCCCGTCGCGTTCTTGCCGAGCGCGAAGAACACCGCGTGGGTGTTGTACCGCGCGAGGATGTCGAGCACTTGCGGCGTGAGCGATGCGGAAGGCCCGTCATCGAACGTGAGCACGAAGGTGCGATCCGGCAGATCAAAGCCGTAGATCGCGTCGATTCCGTCGGTGCGACGCGCTCCGCGGCTGCCCTCGGTCATCACCGACGTCTCGTCCGCGTAGTCCGCCAGCACGCGGTCTTCCGAGTACACCGTGCGCACGAACGCGACGTAGTCGTCCCACGCCTCGCGCGTGACCACCATGCCGCGTGTGCGGTCGAGGAGCGCCTTCGCTTCCGCCCGGTACCGGTCGGCGATGCCGTCGATCACGACCTGATCGGCGACCAGCCGCTCGCGCAAAGCCTCCCGACGCGGACCGTCGCCGCTCGTGGACGCGAGCGCCGCGACCAGGTGGTGGAGCGTGTTCTGGAACGCGACCTTGTCGCCGTCGTGCAGATCCGAGCGCGACTCGAGCACGTCGAGGAACGTCGTCAGGCGCTTCGGCGGAGGCTTGAAGTCGCTCGACGCCGACGCACGGAGCTCGTCGATCAGCGCGCTCTCAAGCACCTCGGACGCCTCGGTCCGCTCCTCGTGCACGAGCTTGCCGACGACGTCGAGCGCGTCACGTCGCGACGCGTCGGTGGACGCCAGAGCGACCACACCTTTGCGGTGCAGGGCCGTGATCGCGTCGAACCGGGGCTCGACCTCTTTGATGGACACAGGTTCTGCGGCAGCCGCCGCGGCGATCAACAGGGGAATCATGCACGCGCAGCGTAACGCAGTTAATCGCGCGCCCCGGAGGTCCCATGCGCTGGATTGTCGCGATGCCGTTCGTGTTGCTCGCCTGCAACAACCCCTGCGAGCGCCTGCAAGGCGTCGCCGAGTCCAAAGCGCGCGAGTGCGGGGCCGAAGTCCAGCAGGACACCGGCACCGACGAACTCGAGTGCACCGACGAAGACGCGCAGTTCGCCGACTGTATGGTCCCCTGCTACCGCAGCGCCCCCTGCGGGGCCTTCGACGGCACCGACATGGGCGCCGCGACCGAGCTGCTCCAGTGCATGTTCGACTGCGCGCCCCAGGCGCAGCAATGAGCGGCCCGCGCATCAGCGTCGTCACGCCGGAGTTCTGCCTCCACGTGCTCGACCTGTGGCCGGACGGCGCCATCCCCGTGCGCCTCGTACGCACCGAGCGCGTCACCGGCCTGCTCGACGCGAACGGCCGGGCCGACATTCTCGCGAGCCTCGACGCCGCGCGCTTCCAAGCGACGCTTCCGCCGCCAGGGTTCGCCGAGACCCTGCGCGACGTGATGAGCCGCCGGTGGGACAACCTGCGCGCGGACGAAGGCCTGGAAGCCGGCACACCGGCGACGCTGCTGTTCAGCGGCTGGGGCAAGAAGCCCGACTACGGCGACGTCGCGTTCCGCTACACGATCACGAACTGGGAACACGACGAGGACGTCGTGACCGATGAATACGGCGTGTCGCTGCAGTTCGCGACGTACGGCGGCGACTACAAACATGTCGGCCGAGCGTCGGACCGGCCATTCAGCGTCACGATCGGCGGCCTCGGTGAAGGCGGCGAGCGAATCCACGACAAGGCCGACGCGATCGCGCGCGCCATCAAGCGCGGTCGCCGCGCGGACGAGGTCGCGATGACGTGCAAGGCGCTCATCGACACCTGGAGGAACACGGCGCCCGATCGGTGCGGTCCGGGCGTGGTGCTCGTGAACCTGTCGCCCGACGGCACCGTGGAGGCTGCTGCGATCGACGGCAATGGTGCGCGCGGCGTGCAGATCCCGGCGTTTCCGTGACGCGTATTCTGATCGCGCTGACGCTCGGGCTGGCCGCGTGCGGGACGCCGTGCGACCGCGAGCGCGACGTCGTGATCGCGGGGGCCGAACGATGCGGCCAGGCGGTGATCGGCGATACCGATGTGGAAGCCGAATGCACCGAGGAAGCCGCAGTGATCGCGAGCTGCCTCACTCCGTGCTTCCGCGGGGTCCCGTGTGGCGCTTTCGACGGCTCCGACGCCGACGCGATGGCCGAGCTCGGGCGCTGCCAGAGCGATTGCCTGTTCCCGGACGCTCAATAGGCTGGCGAGCCAGCACCCTCGGATTTCGCGATTCGCCGGGCCAGCCTGCTCGACTTTCGCACCAGGAAGTCACGAACCCGAAGAATCGGCGTTTGCCCGTGACGCAGCCGGCTGTCGATGGCGGCCGGGACCCGAAATCGGTCCCCTCGCGAAACTCGAGGTGGCTGGCGCCCGCGATCGCGAAATTGGCCGCTCCTGGCTCCCGGAAGGAGCCGGCCCGCTGACAGCCTAGCTCCAGATTAATCAGCAATCGTCAATTCCTGACCCCTAATTTCCCCAGCGGGCGGCGATGCGCGCCTGCCCTTCGAGCACCTTGGTGCCGAAGTTGTGCGCGGGCGAGACGGTGTCCTCGTAGTGGTCGCCGTCGTCGGTGAGCAGGCTGACGTGCCGGTTGAAGTCCGGCTCGGGGATGATGTAGCTCATGTAGTTGTCGGCCATGCTGAACACGGCCTTGTAGGGGCTGTCGACGGCGGCGAACATCGGCTGTTGGGCGGCGTCGTAGGAGAGCACGTAGGGCGACGCGTGCATGTGCGTACAGTCGCAGTCGTCGACGGCGTCGGTGGGGATGCAATCTTCGTACACGACGTCGTCGCAGGTGCGGGGGTGCTGCGGGAAGAAGCGCGCGCCGGCGCCGCGGTTGGTGAGGGTGCCCACCTCGGCGGTCCACTGCGGATCGTCTTCCGGGAAGCCGTAGGCGAGCTCGGGGAGCAGCTCCCCGGGGACGGCGAGCCACTGAATCGGGCCCACCTGCACGCGCGACGTCTGCGTCGGGATGCAGCCGGAGTCCGTGCTGACGCCGACCTCGGGGCAGAGCGCCGGGTCGGTGACGAGCTGGTCGAAGCCCAGGTCGAAGATGCCGCTCGGCCCGAGGAGGTTGTACGCGATGTTCTCGATCGGGACGTAGATCGGCTCGACCTCGACGCGGATCGGGGCCGCCTTCATGGTCTCGCCGGCGGCGAGCGCGTCCATCGCGGCCTCAGCGATGTGCCAGCCGTGCGACGTCACGAAGTCCCAGCTGTCCTGCTCGGCCCACACAGGCACCTCATCGCCGTCGGCGTCGGTCACGCCGGACAGCACGTGCTCGCCGGACTCGGTGACGCGCGGCAGATCGCCGTTGAGCGCCGACTGCATGCCGCCGAGGCTCTCGGGCATGTGCAGCGCGACGCCGCCGTATTCGGCCTCGAGCACGGTGCGCATCGCGCCGACCCAGTCCGACGAGATCTCGTTGTTGCCGCTGCCGCGCACCTCGGGGTGGCCGGACCAGTTCGTGAAGGTGAACACGGTGGCGCCGTCGGGCGCGTTGCCCTGCACGACCAGGACCTGGTCGGAGATCACGACGGGATCGCGGCCGTCGTGGATCATGCCGTACATGTGGCTGTCGGGGTTCTTGCCGCCGAACGCGGGGCCGTTGAACCACGGGCCGCGGTCGCGCATGTTCACGGCGCCGACGGTGAGCTCGACGGGCTGCATGTTCCCGGCGGCCTCGCGCACGGCCTGCTGGATGGTGTCCGCGACGCGCTGCTGGAAGTCCGGGTTGGTGCCGGAGATCGGATGCGCGAAGTCGTACGGGTTGCCCCACAGGCCCATCGTGTCGGGCCCCTGGTGGTTGTGGGTGGACGACACGACGAGGCGGCTGCCGTCGAAGCCGTCGGCGACGAGCGCGTCGCGGGCTTCGTGGATGCGCGGCCAACCGAGGCCGACGAGGTCGAGGCCGACGAACGCGACGTACTGCTCGTCCTGCGACAGCACGACGCAGCGCGCCCAGATCGGGTCGTGCACGCCGTTTGCGGGCCTCATCGGCCCGTACCCGCCGATGAAGGTGGCGTCGAACCAGCCGTCGCTGTCGACGTCGTCGAACGGCTCGTTGCCGGCTGTGCAGTCCGTGCCATCGGGCCGATCGAGACAGCCGTCGAAGTCGTGGTTGCCGTTGAGATCGGTGAACGTCTCGAGGATGTCGGGCGTGAGATCAATAGCTGCGGCGCCGGCGTAGACCTGATCGCCCTTCTCGAGCGTCATCCCGAGGGGCGCGGGCTCGTGTTTGCAGGCCAACAACGAAAGAAGAATCACGAGGCCCCCGCGCGGCATTTACTGAACGAAGAACGGCATCAGCAACACGGCGACCAGGATGACGATCACGACCACCAGGACGCCGGCGGCGATCATCACGTAGCCGGCGATGTCAGTGGGGGGCGCTTCTGGCGGAGGGACGTCAACGCCGACGAGGCGCTCCTCCAAGGCCTTCTGGAGCTCCGCATCCTTGGAGGCTCGCTCGATCTCGAGCTGCACGACGTCGATCCACGCGGGGTCGCCGCGCTCCGGCACCATCGCCCACGCGATGCGCAGCTGGTCGACGTACACCAGCCGGTCATCGCCCACCGCGCGCTCGAGCCGCATCACCAGCAGCTTCCCGAGGTCGGTCCACATGCGGTTCTGCCGGAAGAAGTCGTCGACCTCGTCCCAAACGCGCTTGTCTTTGTCGTGCTCCGCCAGGTTCTTCCAATAGAATTCAGACACCTGAACCGGGTCGCGAAAGAAGTCCGCCTGTTGTTGCAGCTCGACCGCGCCGAGCGGGTCGCGCAGCGGGTCGGACGTGGTGCGCGCCCACTCGTCGTACACCTCGGCCAGCTTCGCGGCTTCGGAGGTGAGGTTCGTCATGTACTGGAGCTGCTCGGCGAGCTCTGCCCAGCGCTCGAGCTTGCGCAACATGCGACGACGAAGCTCGCACGCCTCCCAGTCCTGTGGATCGGACTGGAGCGCGCGGTCCGCGTACGTCAGCCCGAGCTCGAAGTCGGTATCGGCGATCGGCTTCGCGAGCGCGAGGAACGGCCACGCCGCGCCCGGGTTCGCGTCCGCCGCCTTTCGAAACACGACCTCGACCGCCTTGTCGCTGCGGCCCGCCTTGCGTCCGATCTCGGCGAGCACCATCCACGCGCGCTTAATCGTCGGGTCGAGCGCGACCGCGCGTTCGGCGGTTTGGAACGCGGTGTCCGGGTCGGACGTGAGCAGCGCCCAGGCCTGCCACTCGAGCGCGACGCTGTCGGACGGGTTGGCTTCGAGCCGCGCCTGGGCGCGGGCGGCGAGCGCCTCCGCGAACTTTATGGGGATGTCTTCCGGTTTTCCTTGCAGGCGGCGAGCCAGCTGATTGCCGCGCTCGACCAACCGCGGGTCTTCGACGAGCGAGGCGTACATGCCGGCCGCGATCCACCCCTGCTTCTCCTCGAGGGACCGCGCGAGCGCGAGCATCATGCGATCGTGGACGATGCGCGGCGCGAGGTTCTCGTGAACGCCCGGGTAGAGCATGAAGGCGGCGTCTTCCATGGCGCCTTCTTCGGCTGTACGGAGGATCGGCACGTACTGAATGACCCACGACCCCGAAGACGGCGACATGACGAAGAAGTCTTCGATGCGATCGGCGGCCGAACCCCAATGAAGGTGGTCGATCGACGGGATGATTCGGGGGTCGAGCTCAGGGGTCGGGTCCGGCATGGCGGAACTCTACTCCAAACCGACCCGGAAGGACCAAGGGCGCCACGCAGCATGGCACGAACCCTGCGAGGCAGTTCGCAGGGGGACGCGATGGAACGCATCCGATGGTTCAAGACGCTCGGGCTCGGCGACGTGGCGAAGGTCGGCGGAAAGAACGCTTCCCTCGGCGAGATGGTGTCGTCGCTGTCGGCCAGGGGGGTACACGTGCCCGACGGGTTCGCGACGACGGCGGACGCCTGGCGCGAATTCGTGGCTGCGAACCGCTTGGACGTGCTGATCCGCGAGACGCTGGCCGGGCTCGACGTACACGACGTCGCGGCTCTCCAATCTTGCGGGCAACGGATCCGCGCGGCGATCCTCCAAGCCCGCCTGCCCGACGCTCTGAACACCGAGCTTCTCACCGCCTACAAACAGCTGTCTGGAGCGGACACCGACGGGGTGGACGTCGCAGTTCGTTCGAGCGCCACGGCCGAGGACCTGCCCGAGGCGAGCTTCGCAGGTCAGCAGGAGACCTACCTGAACGTGCGCGGCGAGCCCGCGCTGCTCGACGCCGTGCGGCGATGTTTCGCGTCGCTGTTCACCGACCGGGCGATCACCTACCGCGCCGAACGCAGCTACGATCATCTCGTCGTCGCGCTGTCCGTCGGCGTTCAGCGCATGGTGCGGTCCGACCTCGCCTCCGCCGGCGTGATCTTCACGATCGACACGGAGTCCGGGTTCCGCGACGTGGTGCTGATCACGGGCTCGTGGGGGCTCGGCGAGAACGTCGTGCAGGGCGCCGTGGTGCCGGACGAATTCCTCGTGTTCAAGCCCACGCTCGCGCGGGGCTTCCGGCCGATCCTGAAGAAGACGCTGGGCGCGAAGGAGATGCGCCTCGTGTACGACACAGGCGGGGGCAAGCTCACGCGCAACGAGCGCGTCGCGGATGAACAACGCACGCGGTTCTGCCTCACCGACGACGAGGTGCTCGAGCTCGCGCGCCAGGCGATCCGGATCGAGGAGCACTATTCGGAGCGAAGCGGCCACCCGACGCCGATGGACATCGAGTGGGCCAAAGACGGCCGCACGGGTGAATTGTTCATCGTACAGGCGCGCCCGGAGACGGTTCAATCGCGGCTCGGTTCGGTCGCTGAGCGGTACGTGCTCGAGACGAAGGCGGCGCCCATCCTGACCGGCATCGCCGTGGGACAGCGGGTCGCCACCGGAAAGGTACGCATCCTCAGGGATGTGAGCGAATTGTCCACGTTCCAGGACGGCGAGATCCTGGTGGCCGAGCGTACGGACCCCGACTGGGAGCCCGTGATGAGGCGCGCTGCGGCGATCGTCACCGATCACGGAGGCCGCACGTGCCACGCAGCGATCGTGAGCCGCGAGATCGGCGTCCCCGCGCTGGTTGGCACTGGAGACGCGACGACGCGACTCACCATCGACGCGCCGTACACGGTGACGTGTGCGGACGGTGAGGTTGGAAAGGTCTATGAGGGGCTGCTGCCGTTCCGCGTCGAGGTCATCGAGGCGTTCACGGGGCCGCGCCCGATCACCCACATCAAAATGAACGTGGGAGATCCAGCCCAGGCGTTCGCGCTTTCGGCGATCCCCAACGACGGCGTCGGCCTCGCCCGCGAGGAGTTCATCGTCTCGTCGTCGATCGGTATCCACCCGCGCGCGCTGTGCGCCTGGCCCAAGTTGCCCACCGATGTTCGCGCCGAGATCGATCGGCGAACCCAGGGGTACGCCGACAAACGCCAGTTCTACATCGAGCGCCTGTCGCAGGGCGTCGGCACGATCGCGGCAGCCTTCTGGCCGAAAGACGTGGTCGTGCGCCTGTCGGACTTCAAGACCAACGAGTACGCGCACCTCGTCGGTGGAGCGCCGTACGAGCCGTACGAAGAGAACCCGATGATCGGCTTCCGCGGCGCCTCGCGGTACCACCACCCCGATCAGGCCGAGGTGTTCGCGCTCGAGTGCCGGGCCCTCGCCCGCGTGCGCGACGAGATGGGCCTCACGAACGTACAGCTCATGGTGCCGTTCTGCCGCACCGTGGCCGAGGGGCATGCGGTGCTCGCCGAGATGGCGAAGAGCGGCCTCGAGCGAGGAAAAAACGGGTTGGAGGTGCTGGTGATGTGCGAGATCCCGAGCAACGCGATCCTTGCCGAGCAGTTCGGTGAGGTGTTCGACGGGTTCTCGATCGGCAGCAACGACCTCACCCAGCTTGTCCTCGGCGTGGACCGGGACTCCGAGGTGGTGGCTCCGCTGTTCGACGAGCGCGACCCCGCGGTGTTGTGGATGATCGCCCGCGCGATCGAGGGCGCGCACAAGGCCGGGCGAAAGATCGGCATCTGCGGCCAGGCGCCGAGCGATCACCCCGACTTCGCACGGTTCCTCGTCGAGCACGGCATCGACTCGATCTCGCTGTCGCCCGACGCCGTGCTGCGGACCACGGGAATCGTGCTCGAGGCCGAGGCGGCGCGGAACCAGCGCTGACTACTCGGGTTCGATGGAGACGCCGTCCGGGCGCGCGACATGACACGCGGCACACGCGAGCATCAGGTCCGCGAACGCGGCGGCGCGCTCCTCCCCCTCGGGCACCTTGGCCAACACCTTCGCGGCCCGATTGACGCGTTCGTCCGCGGCGCGCGCGTGTTCGCGCAAAGGACCCGGCGGGGCCAACGTGCTCGACGCGAACAGCTCCGCGGCCGTCTGCAGTGCAGGGCGCGACGGCGTGACCAGGCCCGCCCACAGCTCGTCCATCGCACCTGCGTGGCGCTCCATCTCGACACGCAACGCGTCCCCTTCGGGCGGCAGTTCGGGCTCGGGGACGACGAGGCCCCCACGCGCCTCGTGGCAGGCCGCGCACGCGACGACGACGTCGGCCACGCCCCGCGCGGCAGCGTCGAGGTTCGTCGAGTCTGCCACGCGGGTGGCTGCGGCGACGATGGGCGCGTCGTCCTGGTGGTACCGGGCGCGGCCCTTGCGGTCGATCTCCCAGGCCAGCGCCGCGCCGGCCGTCCGCGCTGCAGCGAGGTCGCCAGCGATGACCGCGTCGCGCGCCTCGACCAGCAGCCTCGGACGTTCGTCGGCGTGCACGGGTGCACTCCCCTGTGCCGACGCGAGCACTACGAGAACGGTGAACCCGACCACAGCGACGACGCGTTTCACGGCGGACCTCACGCCGTGGGTGTTTGCAATCGACGTGCCCGACGGCCGAACCATGGGAACAACAGGAGTGGCATCACGAGCGGCCGATGGCCGCATGGCGAGGGGGTCTCCGGCGCGGGCAGGCGCACCCGGCCGGCGCCGAACGCAGGATCGGGGCTCTCGAACGACGCGCCGTCACCCCACGCCCACCCGCGCAGCCTGTCGGCCGCCTCGTAGGGGCCGAGCGACGGGTCTTCCGACATGACGAGGGCGACCGCGCCCGCGACGGCCGGCGTCGCCGCCGAGGTACCGAAGAACCCCTCGGCGCCGTACGGCGCGACGGTGAGCCCGTCCGGACCGACGAGATCGGGTTTTGCGCGGCCGTCCGCCGTCGGCCCCTGCGACGAGAACGACTCGACGTCGTTCTGCAGGTAGCCCTGCGCACGCACCGCACCGACCGTGAGCGCGTCCGCGGCCGAGCCCGGATCGGCCACGCTCCCGTGCGCGTCGCCGCCTTCGATGCGCCCGCTCGTCGCGAGCACGTTCACGCGCAGGCCAACCGTCGAGCCGCGCACGTCGCGCACCTCGAGGAAGTACCACCCGTCTTCGGGCACCGATCCGAGCCGCTCGAGCGGCGAGCAGCTTTCGCCGAAGGCATCTTGGACGGCGTCGCCGCGGGCGACGATGTCCCCGTTGGCGTCGTACAACACAGCGTCGAGGTCGGTCAGGCCGCAGGCGCGGAACTGGTCCCAGCTCACGTACGGCCCACCGCCGGAGAGCTGCATCCACAGGCCGTTGTGGCCGTCGAAGTCCATGCGACCGTCGCCGTCGCCGTCGGTGAACGCGCCCTCCCAGTGTCCCCGCGCGTAGTTTCCGCCTGCGACGACGAGCAGGACGTCCGCCGCACGGAGCCGCTCCACGAGCTGGTTCACGGGCCCGGTGCCGTCGTAGTAGGACGTGTTGAAGTACGCGATCGAGAGCGACAACACGTCGATGTCCTCGCGGATCGCCCAGTCGAACGCGTTCTCGAGCGTGGTCATGCCGTTGGTGCGCACCAGGTGGAGCTCGACGTCGGGGGCCACGCCGCGCACGACCTCAGCGCACCCGACTCCGTGGACGCCATCTTCGAAGCCGAACCGCGCCCGGTTCGTGTCCATCGGCGCGTCACACGACGGCGTGAACCAGCAGTCGTGCGTGGTGACGTCGCCGAGCTGTTCGGGATCGGCCTCGGCGCCGTACCACTGGACGTCGAGCACCGCGACGCGCACGCCGGCGCCGGTGAACCCGCGGTCGTGCCAGCCGTCCGCGCCCATCGCCCCGACGCCTTCGATCGCGGAGAACGCGTCGGCGGGCTCCGGGACGGGCTCACGGGAGTGCGGCACCCCGACCGGCTCTCCGACGACGACCGCGCCCGTGGCGGAGGTCGCGATGGCGCCTGGCGTGTTCGGGTCCTCCACGCGCCACAGGTCCTGGGCATCCCACGGGTAGCTCATTTGCGGACCCTCTACGGCGCGACGGTCCAGGTGAGCGGCGCGAGCGCGACGCCATTGTCCGCGTCCCCGTCCGGCTCGACCAGGAGCGGCGATGTGGTGAGCGTGCCCGCGAACGCGGGCCGAACCACGAGCGGCACGGTCATGATCTCGCCGGCCTGGAAGTCGCGCGTGACGAGCCGCACGCGGTCGGTCTTTACCTCGTAGGAGACGACGCGATCCGACAACGCGGCGAGCGCCTCCTCGTCCACCGACGCGCCGGCTGCGAGCCCCTGCTCGAGCGCCAACGACGTACCCGACGGGGCCGCGAGCGTGAACGTGAGCGTGGCGTCTTCGCCCACGCGCATGGCGCTCGACACGAGCTCGACGTCGACGCCGGGCAGGCGCTCGGTACCGGTCCACGGCACCCATGAGCGCAGCGTGGCCGCGTACGCGAGCCCAGGGACCGGCGGGGAAACGGAGAGCTCAATCGACCCGACGAGGCCCGTCGTGTTCAGCACCGCGGGCAACTTCGGCTGCGTCGGGTCGAGCTTCTTGCGCGCGACCTCGCGGCCGTCGACGGTCAGGATCACGTCCACCGGCTGATCGAGCCCGGGCAGCGCAGCGGTTATCGCGTTGAGCACCACCACGTCGGCCGGCCCCGCGCGGAAGCCCCAGGACGCGTCGTACCCGCTCATCAGCTCGCCCACGAGGTCGGCGCGCCAGGGCACGTCCGCCGGCAGCGCGAGCACCGTCCACGCGAGCATCTCGGCCTTCGCCGGCACCCAGCCCCACGCGTTGATCGCGTTCGGCGGCACCACCACCGTCTTGCGCCCGTCTCCAGCGTCGACCGCCGCGTCGACGACGATCTTCTTCAACGCGGCGGCATCATCGCCATCCAGGAGCCCCGACGCCAACACGACGGCCGCCGTGTACGGGTCGTCGATGTGGCGCAGGTTGCGCGTGATGGCGCCCTTCGCACGGGTGCGCGCGCCCGTCTGGTCGGGCGACAACGTGCGCGCAGAGAAGGCGGTTTCGACGAGCACCGCGCGGATCGACCCGCCGCCCACATGCGACCAGGTGCCGTCGGCCCGTTGGCCCTGAACGACGGTGCGTTCCATCCGCTGCGCGAGCTCTTCGGCCTGCGGGTGACCCGTCGTGCCGCGGAGCGCCGCGAGGATGTCGGCCGCGGTGCCGGGGGCGGGCGCGCGCGCGAAGCGAACGACGCGCTGCCACGCGAGGATTCGAAGCCGCCGGACGGCGTCTTCGTCGAGCTCCACCTTGGTGCGCTGCGAAAGGTCCATCATCTGCTGCGCGAGGGCGAAGCCGTACGCGGCGTCCCACGCGTTGCTGCTCGAGCCCCCGCGCTCGATCTCGGCCTGGAGAACGGCGAGCGGGCCGGCGAACACGCGGACCTGCAGCTCCTGCGTGGTCGGGTCGGCCTCCGGCGGCGCAGCCAGCGAAAACGCGACGTGGTCGGCCACGGTGCCGCCGCGGCTCTTCTCCACGGGACGACCGCGCGGCGACACGGGGATCTCCCGCACGGCCGCGTCCGCACCCGCGAGCACGGCGGTGACGTGCGACGGTCCGGCGCCCGATGCCTGCAGCTCCACGCGCTGGACGGCGCTGCCGCCGGCAGGCAGGTTCACGCTGCCCGCCGCGCGACCGGTGAGCGCGCCGTCGGACGTGACGTCGATCGCGGTGGAGAGGGCGTGGTCGGTCGTGTTCGTGACCTGAATCGGCAACTCGACCCGATCCCCCGCGTACAGGAACGCGGGCACGACGGGCTCGACGTACACGTCCATCCGCGAGTCGAACGTGAGCACATCGCCCGCCTGGGAGCCCGTTCGCGTGTGGGCGAGCGCGAGCACGCGCCAGGTCGTGAGCTGATCGGGGACGCGCACCGGAACGGTCGCCACGCCGCTCGCGTCGGTCTCCACGAGCGGACGCCACAGGAACGCCTCCGGGAACCACTGGCGAAGCCGCTCGCCACCGGACTTTCCGTCGTCGCCGTCGGTCGGCTTCTTGTCCTGCTCGGCGTCCTTCTCTTTGAAGTCGGCCTTCTTCGCGTACGAGATCGACCCGGACGGCATGGACGCAGCGCCGAGGCCGCCGAGGCCGCCGCCAAAGCCGCCGCCGCCCTCTCCGGAGCCCCGCCCGCCCATCAGGCCCTCCTCCATCGGCGCAGGCTCGGCGTCCATCTCGTACGCGCGATCGGCGACGGCCGACGGCGCGGACATCTGCCAGTTCGCCGACTCCGGGGCCGCCGAGCCGCCCACCATGGAGAGCGAGGCGAACCCTCCGACCAGCACTGCCCCAAAGATCATCGCCGTGCCGAACGCCGCGATGAAGCCGTACGACGCGAGCGCGTACAGCACAAACGAGCCGAAACGCTCCCGGTTCATGGCGACACCACCCAGGCGATCGGCGCAATTTCGACGCGTTGATCGGCGTCTCCACCGGTCTCGATCGCGAGCGGCACGGTGGTGAGGTCGCCCGCAAACGCAGGCCGCACGAGGATCGGGACGTTCATGATCTCTCCGGCCTGGAACGCACGCGTGACAAGGTGAACGCGATCGCTCAAAACGTCGTAGGACGTGATCCGGTCGGAGATCGCGTCGAGGCCGGCCTCATCGACCGTCGCACCCGCGGCGAGCCCCTGCTCGATCTCCAACGAAACCCCCGACGGGGCCGCGAGCGTCAGCGTGATCGCGCTGTCCTGGCCGACCGCCATCGGCGCCGCGACGACCTCGACGTCGACACCCGGAGCACGCTCGGAGCCGCTCCACGGGACCCACGACCGCAGCGTGGCGACGTACGCGAGCCCCGGGACGGGCGGCGAGACGGTGACGTCGATCGTGCCCACGGCGCCCTTCGCGTCGAGCACAGCGGGCAGCTTTGGCTGCGAGGGATCGAGCTTCTTGCGGTCGACCTCGACGCCGTCCACCGTCAACACCACGTCGACGGGCTTGTCGAGGCCGGGCAGCGCGTTCGACACCGCCTCGAGCGCGAGCACGTCGGCCGAACCGGCTCCGAAGCCCCACGTCGCGTTGTACCCGCTCATCAGCTCGGCGACGAGGTCACCGCGCCAGGCGGCGTCCGCCGGCAACGCGAGCACCGTCCACGCGAGCATCTCGGCGCGCGACGGCGTCTGCCCCCACACGTTCACGGCGCCGCCAGGCACGGCCACCGTCTTGCGCCCGTCCCCGGCGTCCACCGCGGCGTCGTCCACGAGCTTCCGCAGCCGCGCAGAGTCGTCCCCGTCGAGCAGGCCCGACGCGAGCACGACAGCCGCCGTGTACGCGTCCTCCACGTGCCGCGCGTTGCGCAACAGGGCGCCCTTCGCCTTCGTGCGCGCGCCCGTCGCGTCGGCCGACAACGTACGCGCCGAGAACGCGGTGTCCGTCAACACCCGGTTGATCGAGCCGCTGCCGGTGCGGGACCACGTGCCGTCCGCGCGCTGCCCCTGAATCACCGCGCGCTCGAGGCGCGCCGCGAGCTCTTCGGCCTGCGGGTAGCCGGTGGTCCCGCGCACGGCCGCGAGCAGATCCGAGGCGGTGCCCGTGTCCGGGGAGCGGGCGTGGAACACGACGCGCTGCCACGCGAGGATCTTCAGCCGGCGGACCTGGTCGGCGTCGACCTCGATCGACGCGCGCGCAGCGAGCTCGGTGAGGTGCGTGGCGATCGCGAAGCCGTAGGCCGAAGCCGCTGGCGTCGCGCCGCTGCCGCCGCGCTCGACCTCGCTCGTCAGCACCGCGAGGGGGCCGGGGAACACGCGAACCTCGAGCTCCTGGGTGGACAGGTCGGCGCCTGCGGGCCCGGAGATCGCGAACGTGGCGTGGTCGGAGACCGTGCCGCCGCGCGCCTTCTGCTCGGGTCGCCCGCGAGGCAGCACCGGGATCTCCCGCTGCGCCGCGTCGGCGCCCTCGAGCACCGCGGTCACGTGGGAAAGACCAGCGCCCTCTGCGAACAGGGTGACGCGCTGCACGGCGCTGCCTCCTGCGGCGAGCGTGACGGTGCCCGCCGCCTGCCCGGTGAGCGCCCCGTCCGAAGACACGGAGATTCCCGTGCGCACGTCGCGGCTCGTGGTGTTCATCACCTGAATCGGCAACTCCACGCGATCACCGGCGTAGAGGAAGGCCGGTACGACGGGGTCGACGTACAGGTCGAGCCGCGAGTCGAACGTGGCGACATCTCCAGCCTGCGAGCCGCCGCGGGTATGGGCGAGCGCGAGCACGCGCCAGGTGGTGAGCTGATCGGGCACGCGCACGGGCACGACCGTGACGCCGGACGCATCCGTCTCCACGAGCGGACGCCACAGGAAGGCCTCCGGGAACCACTGCCGGAGGCGCTCCCCACCGCCCGCGTCTGCGGGCTCCTCGGGCGGCGGCGGAGGGGATGACGGCATCGCCGTCACGGCGGGCGCGAACATCACGATCCCCTCGGCCATGACCTCGTTTGCGTCCTTGCCGCCCACGGCGCCGGGGCCGCGGGAGCGCGAAGGCGCGTCAGTCGGCTTGGGCTTCGCCATCACGCTCTTGCTCGTCGATACCTCGGCCTCGTCATACCGACCCCGCTCCTCTTTATCCTCGAGGTCATCGAAGCTCCCCTTGCTCATGGACCGGCTCCCCATCATCGTCATCGGCACCGCCAACACGACGAGTCCGAGCAGCCCCACGCTGGTGACCGCGCCCCAGGCGGAGAGCCCGTACAACAGCACGTTCCCGGCCTGCTTGCGGTCCATCACCGCACCTCCGACTGCACCCAGCCGGACCAATCGATCACGTCCTCGGGCAGCCGGGTCGCGTCCGATGCCAGGTTGCGCGGATCGACCTGCGCGACCAGATCGTACGGCAGCAGGTTCAGCGACAGGCGGCGACCGAACGCGTCGGTGACGGGCTTTCCATCCGCCTCCTGCTGGTCGAGCGCCTTGACCCAGAGGTCGCGCATGCGCTCGTTCGTGAGCAGCTCGCCCTCGGGGGCGCCCTTCTCCCAGTCGTGTTCGAGGTCCGAGACCCGGACGAGGGCGCGGTAGAAATTGATCGTCAGCTCGTCGACGTCGTGGTCGGCGTAGTGCTGGTAGGTACTCAGGGAGGCGTCTCCCGCCGCGTCCATCGGCAGGTTGGTGATGCGCAGGACTGCGGCCTTCGCGGCGTTCTCGCCGTGCACCGCGCCGAGCACGAGCGCGCGCGGATCGAAGCTGCCGAACGCGGGGCGATCGGCCGTCTCGCGCACGGTGACGCGACCATAGGCGTCTGGCCCGGGCAGCGGCGCGAGCTCCGCGAGGGTACTGTCCACCCCAACGAGACCGACGCCCGCGGCGATGGGCTTGCCGCCCGCCGTGGTGGTGACGGTGAGCTTCGCCTCGGCGCCGGGCTTGTAGACGTCCTGATCGGTGGACAGCGCGACGTCGAGCTTCTCCTTCGGCTCCACCCACACGATCGATCGCGTGCCGTTAAACTCGGTGTACAGGAAACCGTCGCGATCGGACGGGATCTTGAACGTCACCTTGCGCGCGTCTTTGTCGACCTTCTCCTTCTGAAGGGCGACGCTCCCCTCGTTCAGCCACATGTACTCGGGAAGATCGCCCGAGAAGCCGGGGCCGCGGATGAGCTCGAACGTGACGTCCTCACCCGGGTGGAGCAGCGTCTCTGACGCGCGGATTCGCAGCCACGGCACGGAGCCGACCCCGAGCACCAGCCGCCCCTGGGCCTCGGCGTCACCGACGGGCCCGCGAATCCGCAGATCGTAGCCGGTGGAGGTGGTGGCGACGGGCTTGCCCTGGCCCGAAAGGTCGGGCACCGAGAGCGAATACGTCGCCGTGCCGACCGCGTCTTCGTCGGCGTCTTCGTCGAGGCGCAGCCCGTTGAACGCCGCGCGAACACACGACAGCACGGAAGGCGACAGGCCGCCGCCGTACAACAGCCCACCTTCGTCCTCGCTGGCCGATGCGTCCACGCTCCCCTGCGACACGGCGACGTCGCGACCGCCCGCGTCCACGGACCAGTGCAACTCCAGGACCTCGCTTGCGTCGATGCCGACGTTCAACGGTATGCACCGGCGAGCGCGGGCCGCCGCTGCGTCGAACAGGTCGGACACCCCTGGATCCGAGCCGTACGCCGTGCTCGAGCTACCCGACAGCGACGGTCGCAGCGAGTCCGGTACGTTCCAGTTGAGCACGAACGTGCGCTCGTCCCCCGCGGGGAATCGAACGCCGCGCATCACGTCCATCACGCAGCGGTCCACCGGCGCCTCGCCGCCGAACACGCGCCGCACGGCGCCCGAGCCGTCGACCCGCACCGCGACCTCGGACGACGCGCCACCCGGGGCGAAGTCTCCGCAGCTCCCGATCTGCGCGACGACGCGGTCGATCGAGCGGCGCTCGTCCAGATCGGGATCCCGCCCGTCGAGCGCCTCCGACGCGCTGTTCAGGCTCGCATCTTCGGGCTCGACCGGGCGCGGGCGCCACGGCGGGGCCTCCGTCACCACCGTGACGGGGTCGCCCGGATCGAGCTGAATCGCCAGGACGCCGTCCACGTCGGTCTTCCCGACCTGGCCTTCGGCGTTGGGGTCCCACCAGGGCGTGACGCGCATCTCCGTGTCGCGCACCGGGGCGCCGTCCGGCGTGGTGACGCGGAGGTACGCGCGGTTGTTGAACCCGCCGACGAGCCCATCGCCCAGCTCAGTGACCGCCTCGGCGATGAGCGGATGTTCGGACAACACGACGCTCGTGCCTCCGTGGAGCGTCTCACCGGCCGCCTCGGTGACGGCGACATCCACGCTGAGCGCGTTCTTCTCGATCAAATCGCGCGGAACCTCGCCGATCGTGACCGTGAACCGACCCCACGCGTCGGTCTTCGCGGCGAACGGCTCCTCCCAGTTCAGCGGCATCGGCCAGCGCCCCGTCGCGACCGAAACGTTGACCTCGACGGGCGCGTCGGCGACGGGCGCCCCCGACGCGTATTTCGCGGTGCCCTCGACCACGATCAGGTCGCCCTTCTTGTACCAGGTCGCCTTCGGCGTCGCCGTGACGGTGAACCGCGGCAGCCGGAACGGACGCACATCAAAAGATGCGGAATCGGACTCGGCGCCTGACAGGAACGTCGCGGTCCACACGCCCACCTCGGCGCGCGCGTCGAGCGGGAAGCTCGTGTCCGAGACCCCGTAGACGCCGCTCTTGTCCTTCTCGACGAGCATCTCGTCGCCCGACGGCGACACGATCCGCCACCGCCCGGGCCTCGACTCGAGCGGCGTAAGATCCGTGCGCCGGAACATCACGCTGCGCAGCAGCACGTCTTGACCGGGCTTGTACAGCGGTCGGTCGGACATCGTGTGAATGACGGCCGGCGCATAAAACGCCAGCGGCGAGTCGATGTCGATCGTCTCGAACCCGCTCACGACGTGGGCGCGAAGCGTGTAGTCGCCGTCGGGGAGCGCGGGGATCTTTGTGCGAAAGCCGACGCCGGAGCCTTGATCCAGGATCTCGGGCACCTCGATCGCGACGGCGTTCCCGTCCGGATCGAGCAGCGACAACGTGATCTCTCGCCCCCGCCACATCGGTGTCGTCGCTGCCCACGCTCCCGAGCCTTCGCCTTCGAGGTAGCGAATGGCCGGGTTCACCCAGACCCACCCCTGGTCCGCGCCGCGCACGAGGTTGGAGGCGCTGACGTCGGCGGTCAGGCGGAGGTCCCCGACGGGGCAGTCATCGAGCCACACGCCGTACCGGAGCCCTGTCGAGAAACACGGAACGCCAACACACATCCCGATGCAGCCGAGGCAGGCGAGCCCCGCGACGCCCAGCGGACCGAGGATCAAAGCCAGGCGTTTGCGTGTCGCGTCCATTTGGACCTCCGAGGGGCGCATCTTACGACGCCTCGAAGCCGGATGGGTTCCTTACGCCAATGTCACGCGACGTCACTCACTGGGGAGCGGGTGCGGCGGGCGCCGCTGGCGGGTCCGCGGGAGCCGTCGCAGGCGCTTCGACCGGGGTGGGCTCAGGCTCGATCACCGGCTGAAACAGAGCGCTGGCGGTAGACAGGTCCTGCACGCACGAGCGCTCGGCGTACCCGGCCACCAGCCCGGCGGGATCGACCGACACGACCACGTTGCCGACGGCGACGGAGCGGAAGTGCTCCTCACAAGCCGGCGGCGTGCAGCGCGCGAACCACTCCGGGCCCTTGGCCTCCATCTGCGCGGCGCAACGCGTCGAATACACAGCCCCGACCCCGGCGATTTGAACGACATCGTCCGCACACGCGAGCAACCACAACAGGAACATCCATCCTCCGGCCGCTACGGGTATTCCAAGGCGCTCCGCGCGGCATCACAATCCGAAGAACGACCGCACGCGCTTGAGGAGTTCGCGCGCTTCGGCGTCTTCCATGCCGGGCGCGATCGATTGGCGCTTGGCGACGAGGCCGAGCCGAACGCGTCGCTCGGCGAGCACGGTAGCCACTTCCTGCGCGATCTCCGGCCGCTGCTTGATGACCTGCTCGAACGTGCCGCGGTCGAGCCGATAACAATCGCACGCGGTGACCGCGACGACGCTCGCCGTGCGCGACTCGCCGGTCATCAGGCCCATCTCGCCGAAGAATCCGGGGCCCTCGATCGTGGTGACGAGGCGCTCCGAGCCGCCCTCCGACTGGACGCGAATCTCGGCCTTGCCCGACGCCAGCACGTACAACCAATGCGCGACGGCGCCCTGCCGCGTCATCACCTCGCCAGGCGCAAACCAGGCGGGGACCAGGCACTCGGCGATCGACTGGCGTTCGTCGGGCGTCATCGGGCGGAAAAGTTCGACGCTGTCCATCGCTTGCCGAGCCTTCGCCACGCGCGATTCGCGGCGCGCGTCCTGGGAGTCGGCGATCACCTGCGTTCGATACATCGGGATCGCGAACGGGATCTCGGCGCGCGTCATTGCGGCGTACAGCCGCTCCCGCACGCGCGAGCTCGTCGGATCGTCCTTGGCGAGATCCACGAGCCAGTAGCGGATCGAGTAGATCACGTAGCTCTCGTGTCCGTCGCGCGCGAAGTCCATGCAGATGCAGTCGAGCGGCGGATCGGTGGCGATGTTCGGGATGGCCTGGTTGCGCAGCGCCTCCTCGACGACGCCGATCACCCGCGTAGGAGCGAAGCGAAAGTCGACCTGGAAGCTCACCCACATCCGGTGCGGTCCCTGCTTGCCGTCGCGTTTCCCCAACACCAGGATGTTGCTCTGCAAGAGCGTCGCGTTCGGCACGACGAGCGTGTCCCCGTCGCGCGTCTCGAGCAGCGTGTGCCGCCAGCGCACCACCTTCACCTTCCCCTGCTTTCCGTTGTCGAGCTGCACCCACTGGTTCGGCTCGATCGAGCCGTCAAACTGCAGAGCGAGCCCACCGATCACGTTGCCAACGGTGTTCTGGAGGCCGAGCGTCAACACGGCGGCGGCGACGGTGGACACAGCGACGAACGAGGTGAGGTCGACCCCGTGCATCGACAACACGGTGCCGGTGGCGATGCAGTAGGCGATGCCGACCAGCACGTCGACGATCAGCGTGGGGAGCTCGATCGCGACCGCGACGAACGCGAGATCGATCACGACGATCGCGGTGAGGTGCACCAGCGCGAGCCCGAGCACAATGTCCGTGAGGATCCCGAGCCACTGGGTGCCGCCCGCAGGGCCGAACCGCGCGGCCACGACCTGCAATACGATGCCGAGCGCGTACACGAGGTACAAGATGACGGCGCGCCGGAGCTCCCGGCGCCGATGGCGCGCGAACACGTTCACCAGCAACGCGACGAGCAGGACGGCCGCGGTCACGCCGACGAAATCACGGGCACCGCTCACGGCCGAGGCCGCGTCCATGAACATGGCCCAGGTCATTTGCGGGCCAACTCGACCGCCGCTTCCAGGACCTCCTTGGTGGTGGAGCCCTGGATGACCCTGACGATCTGCCGATCCTTGTCGAGCACGAATGTGACCGGGATACCGCTGACGCCGTACGCTCCGGCCGCGACGTGCTGATCGTCGAGGTAGATGGGGTACGTCACGCCGTACTTGCCCGCCATGACCGCGAGCCGCTTGACGCTCATCGCGTCGTCGGTGGAGATGCCGGCCACGACCACGTCGCGGTGGGCTTCGGAGAACGCCGAAAGCTCCGGAATTTCGGCCCGACACGGACCGCACCAGGTCGCCCAGAAATTCAGGACGACGACGTCGCCTTTGAGATCCGCGAGTTGAGCGGGCTGCCCGGCCATGTCCGACACGACAAAGTCAGGCGCCGGCCCGCTGCGCGGCGACGACGGATTGAGCGCGCCCCACACGACCAGCACGCCCACCACGATGACGAGGGCTATGCCCCAGTCCTGCACCATGCCGAGGATCAGCTTGCGGTCCATCCAGCCGTGATAACACGGCGGCGGAGGTCCGATGACCGTCCTTCGCGCCCGTGTGCTGACTCCCGAGAGCCCCACCGTCGTTCACTGGTTCGAAGACGCCATCGTCGTCGTCGAACACGGTCGGATCACCCACGTCGGGCCGTTCGACGGGCGACCGATCGACGAGGACCTGCGTCCCGGCGTGCTCACGCCCGGGTTCGTCGATTCGCACGTCCACTACCCACAGACGCGCATCGTCGGCGCGGCGTCCGGCCCGCTGCTCGACTGGCTCGCAAAATCCACGTTCCCAGAGGAGGCCCGTTTCGCCGACCTCGCCCACGCTGAGCAGGTCGCGCGCGTGTTCGCGGCCAAGCTCGCAGCGTCCGGCACGACGCTCGCGTTCGCCTACGGGCCCGTGTTCGCCGGCGCAACCGACGCCCTGCTCACCGAATTCGCGCGCACCGGCCAGCGCGCGATCGTGGGCCCGGTGCTGATGGACACGAACTGCCCGCCCGACCTCGTCGTGCCAGGGACCGTCGCGCTCGAGGCGCTCGACGAGCTCGCCGCCAAGTGGCACGGGCACGAAGACCGGCTGTTCGTGGC
The DNA here is from genome assembly GCA_947505245.1 of Pseudomonadota bacterium. Lineage (GTDB taxonomy): Bacteria > Myxococcota_A > UBA796 > UBA796 > SYKL01. The sequence continues at coordinate 42,451 of CANNIZ010000006.1, forward strand.
GGCGATCCCGCGGTTCGCGCTGTCGTGCACGCCCGCGATCATGCGGGGCGCGGCCGATCTCGCGCGCCGCCGCGACCTGTGGGTCTCCACCCACCTGTCCGAGAACCTCGCCGAGTGCGCGGCGACAACCGCGATGTTCGGCACCGATGACTACCTGCGCGTCTACGAAGACGCCGGTCTGCTCGAATCGAAGAGCCTGTTCGCCCACTGCCTGCACCTCTCGGACTCGGAGTGGGAGCGGTTCGCCACCGCCGACGCGGTCGTCGCCCACTGCCCCGACAGCAACGCGTTCCTCGGCAGCGGCAACCTGCCGCTCGCGACCGTGCTCGAGCGCGGCATCCCGCTCACGGTCGGCACCGACGTGGCCGCCGGTCGCAGCTTCCGCGTCGCGCGCACGCTCTCCCACGCGTACGACAACGCCCTGGCGACGGGTCGGCCGACGATGACGACCGAGCTCTTGTGGTGGGGAACGTGCGGCGGCGCGCGCGCGCTGGGCTTCGAGAGCGTCGGAATGCTCGCTCCCGGCTACGAAGCGGACATGGTGCTGTGGGAAGTGCCGCCGTGGGCCGAGACCGCCGAGGCCGTCCTCGGCGCCCTCCTGTTCGACGGCGATCTCCCCTCACCTCGCGCCACATGGGTGCGGGGTCACCGGGTGTTTTCGAGGTAGACTCGGCGCGGAGGTCTCCGTGTCCTGCTTCGTACACGTAGCGACCAGGCTCGTCGACATCGACACGATCAAGCACGCCGCCGAGTTGCTCGGGTACACCGTCCAGCAGGGTGAGCGGGTGAGCGTCGCGGGTTGGAACGATCAGACCACCGAAGCCGACCTCGCGATCGCGCTCGGCAACGGGTACGACGTCGGAGTCGTTCGCGGAAACGACGCCTGCACGCTGGTGGCCGACTGGTTGATGGCGCACCAGGACGCGACCACGTTCACGAACACGCTCGCCCAGGCGTACGGCCAGGTGCGGGTCCGCGAGCAGGCGAAGCGCCAGGGCTACGTGATCGCCAAAGAAGAGCGCCAGGCGGACGGCTCGGTCCGCATGTTGTTGCGGAGGTTCGCGTAAATGGCAAAAGCGGTCGAGATCGAGGTCGTGATCGGGCCGGATGGCAGCGTGTCGCTCGACGTCGGTGGGGCGGAGGGCAAACACTGCCTGGACCTCACGAAGCCTTTCGAAGACGCGCTCGGCGTCGTGAACAAGCGCGACCTCAAGGCGTCGTACTACCAGACGCAGTCCTCCACGCAGTCGGTGAAGAAGGGATGATCGACGAACTGCTCACCTACATTCGCGCGCGGTACACGCTGATCTGGCTGCTCACCGCCGAGGAAGAGCGCGTCGTGAAGGACCTGACCGCTCTCGCCCGCGACCACAAGAAGAAGCTCGTGTTGTGGTCGCACCCGCAGGGCTTTCACGGACCCGGACTCGGCAACACCAGCGCAGGCGGCGCCAAGAACGACCCGGTCGGCGCGCTCGAAGCCATACCTTCGTTGCCTGACAACACGATCATCGCGCTGCTCGACTTCCACCCGTTCCTCGAGGACGCCGGCGTGGTGCGGCGCGCGCGCGAGCTCGCCACGGCGCTCGAGTCGAGCCACCGCACCGTCGTGTTCGTGTCTCCCGTGCTGGTACTGCCCGTCGAATTGCAGAAGGACATCGTCGTCGTCGACGTCGCCCTGCCCTCCCCCGCGCTGCTGCGCGCTGCGTTCGAGGCCCTGGCCGCGTCGCTGCCGGCCGGCGCGCGCACGACGCTCTCCGCGCGCGACGTCGAGACGCTGATCCGCACCGCCCAGGGCCTGACCACCAAGGAGTTCGCCAACGCGCTCGCGAAGGCCGTGGTCACCTCAGGTCGCATCGACCGCGACGCGATCGACGTCGTGAACGCCGAGAAGCGCCAGATCGTGCGCAAGTCCGGGGTGCTCGAGTACACGGCCGCCGCGGACGGGATGGACGCGGTGGGCGGGCTCGAGTCGTTGAAAGCGTGGCTCGCGTCGCGCGGAAAGGCGTTCTCCGACGATGCCCGTCGCTTCGGCCTGCCGTTCCCCCGCGGCGCGCTGATCGTCGGCGTGCAGGGGTGCGGAAAGAGCCTGTCCGCGAAGGCCGTCGCCGCGCAATGGCGCCTGCCGCTCGTGAAGCTCGACGCCGGGCGCCTGTTCGCCGGTCTCGTCGGCGCGTCCGAGCAGAAGATGCGCGACGCGCTCAAGCTCGCTGAGGCCGTGGCGCCCTGCGTGTTGTGGATCGACGAGATCGAGAAGGGCTTCTCCGGGCTCGGCTCGAGCAACGTGAGCGACGGTGGAACCACCGCTCGGGTGATTGGCACGTTCCTGACGTGGATGCAGGAGAAGAGCGCGCCCGTGTTCGTGATCGCGACGAGCAACGACATCGCCGCGATGCCGCCAGAGCTGCTCCGCAAGGGCCGTTTCGACGAGATCTTCTTCGTCGACCTGCCCAACGAGTCCGAACGGCGGACGATCTTCACCATCCACCTCAAGCGTCGAAACCGGGACGCCGCACAATTCGACGTGCGCGCGCTCGTGAAGGCGGCGCGCGGGTTCTCGGGGGCGGAGATCGAGCAGGCCGTGATCGACGGGATGTTCCTCGCCTACGAAGCCGAGCGCGAGCTCACCACCGAAGACCTCGTCAAAGCGTGCGCGGACACGGTGCCGCTCTCGGTGTTGATGGACGAGAAGATCGCGGCGCTGCGGGCGTGGGCGAAGGACCGCACGCGGCCCGCCACCGGCGCGAAGGCGCGCACCGATCAGGAGCTCGCGGCGCTCGCCGAGCGGATCGTAAAGGTGGCGCTCGAGGAATAGCTTCCGCTCACGGTGGCCTCCAGCGCTGCCCGGCGGAGCAGGGTCTCTGCCAGCTGTACGTCGACCGCGCGGGTGCGCAAGCGACGCCACGTTCGCGGCGGCAGCGGGTCTGGCACAGCGACGAGCGCGCACCAGGCAGCGCGCAACGCGAGCGCGTGGGGATCGCGGTCCTCCTCGACGACGGCCGTCGCTGCCAGCGCCAAGGACCAGCTGAGCGTCCCCGAAGGAATCGGGGGCGCCGGAAGACCGCAGACGCGCGCCACCAGCGCGGCGACGTCGAGGCGCGGCAGCGCTGCGGCAAGCAGGCCGGGTTCGAAGCCGGGGAGCCGCCGGGCGCCGAGCAGGTCGACCGCCGCGCTCCCGACATAGGTGGCCGGGTGCTCGCGAAGGCCGTGTTTCACGGGCTGGCGAACGAGGTAGGCGACCAGCGATTCGAGGTGCGCGCGCCCTTCAACTTCGCGCACATGGGTCGGCTCGAGCTGCGGGGCGCCGACGGCCATCAGCGCGCGGGCGAGGCCGCTGCCCGCGTACCCGGCGCTCGCGCGGGAGGCTGCGTTGAGCACGACGTGCGCGTGATCGTCCACGATGCAGAACGTTAGGATTCGGCCCACGCCGAGGCGGCCCAACACCCGCACGGCTCGCGTGAGCGCGACGGGGTCGGAGAACAGGGTGCGCCGCCCGCGGGCGACGAAGGTGAGGTGCCAGGGTTGCATGCCTCCCGCCTACGCAGGGGGAGGCCACTCGGGCAGTGAAGTTCCCGGGGGGACTCGTCCCTGAGCGGCCTGCGGTGGCCCTTGCCGACCACCCTGGTAGGCAACGAATCCGGTCACCGCGGCCGGGAAGGTCGACCTTCACCGCGGCGCCGGCCGCTCCGGGGCCCGGCGACGGCCCAAACGCGGCCAACACGGAGGGGAAGGTCGACCTTCGACCGACCGGTGGCCGCTCCGGGGCCCGGCGACGCCCCAAACGCGGCCAACACGGAGGGGAAGGTCGGACCTTCGTCGGCGAGTTGGCCGCGAACGTGGCCAACTCCCGCTGGAAGGTCGACCTTCGACCGACCGGTGGCCGCGCGAGGCGGCCGGAGGGGTGCGCGAAGCGCAGACCCGCGGGCCCTGCGGCGGCGCAGCCGGCGCAGGGAGCCGCGAGGCCGAGCCGAAGGCGAGCCCCGCAGGACGCCGACCCGAGCGCCCGCGAGGGACGCGCCCGTCAGACCCGGCGTTCGGACTTGTGGTCCATGCGAACCGCGATGACCCGCGTCTTGGGCTCTTCCGCGTACAGCCCGTCGCGCACGGCCTGCGAGACCTCGTACGAGGTGGTTGCCGTGACGCCTTCGCCGCCGAACGCGCGCCCCACAGCGGGCCAGTCGACGAGCGGCTTCTCGGAGTCCACGAGCACGACCACGACGATGGGCAGGTTCGCCTCGATGCTGGTCGCGAGCTCGCCGATCTGCTGCTGCGCGGTGCGCTCGTCGAGGACGGCGACGCACCGGCGCGCGGCGGTGACGACGGCGAGCGCGGACGGGATGCCGTACCCCGGCACGCGGGCGTCGCTTTGCAGCAGGCGATCGGGCCTGTCGCAGCGCCACACGTGGGTGGCCGCGCCGCGCGCGGGAAGGTCGATCGACCCGGCGTCGCCGCCGCCGACGCTGAACCGCACGGCCTTGACGGCCTGCAACACGCCGAACCCCTTCTCTTCGAGCAGCGATTGCCACCGTTTGCGGTGTCCGGCGGCGTCTTCGGCGCGCCACTCGGACGCGCCACCCGGCACGGGGCCGCTGTTCAGGCCGTCCAACAGCGACGCCATCAGCGCCGGCAGCGGGCCGATCACGAGGTTGTCGATGCGCACGCCGAGGTCGGTCGGGACGACCTCGTCGAGCACGATGACCTCGCTCGTCGGGTCGAACGCGTTGCGGAAGTGCGACGCGACCTCGGACGGGTCGAAGCCGACGAAGATCAGCCCGTCCGCGCGGCCCAAGAACGCCCGATGCAGCGCGTCGACCGCGGCGTGGGTGCCGACAGCACCAGCCGACAGGCCGGTCTCTTCCGGTACGGCGCCCTTCGCGCGCGCGGTGGTGAACACCGGCGCCTGGAGCACGTCGGCGAGCTTGCCCACGCCCGAGCGGCGCCCCGCGAACCCCACCACGATCATCGGTCGCTTGAACCGGCGAACCTTCTCGACGAGCATCTTCTCGATCGCGACGCTGCCGGCGACGATGTCGACGATGTCGCCCGAGTCGAGGATCTCGCCCTCGGAGACATCGATCGGGAGTGCAAGCGCGACCGGGGACGCGCGGCCCATCCGTTGCGCGGCGAGCGCCGTCCGAAGCACAGGGCGAACCTCGGTCGGCCACGGGCGGTACACCGGCCAGGGCGTGTCGCGAACGTCGTCCGTGCACCAGCCGAACACCGCGGCGCGGTCGACGATGCCGCTCGAAAGCCCCGCTACCAGTCTGCCTTTCGGGCCAACAGCGAGGCCGGGGCCGCCGGAGAGCTGCGCCGAGGCCTCCGCCGCGAACAGCGCGGCAGCGTCCGACCGCATCTGGACGTAGCGGATCTCGGCGCCCTTGAGCGCCGCGGTGACCGCGTTGGACTCGGCGCCGGGCAGGCCCCAGGCAGCGACCACGCCACGCGACGAGAGGGAGCGGGCGACGAATTCGGCGACCTTCATGGGGGCTCCGCAACAGGGGCCAGCAGTGTAGCGTACACTCGGTACCCCGGAGTCCACGTGCCCGATCCCGAACCCGAAGTTCCCGTCGAAGAGCCTGTTTCCGCCGAACTTATCGTTCGTGCAAAGCAGGACCTGATGCCCGCGCTCGAGAAGCACGGCATCACTGCGTGGTCGGCGACCGAGGCGCAGCTGCAGAGCGCGCTCGCGAAGCACCTCACCGTCGCGTTCCTCGGTTCCGCGTCGGCCGGAAAAGACTCGGCGATCCGCGCGTTGTTCGACATCGACTTCGGCGACGTGTCACCCATCCCGGGCAGCACGGACCGCATCAAGGTGGCCCCGCTCGACGAACTCGGTCAGGTGCTGATCGTCAACGCGCCCGGCTTCGGAGACATCCGCAAGGACGTCGACAAGAAGGCGCGCGACGCGATGGACTCCCTCGACATCATCGTGTACGTCGTGAACTGCGAAGGCGGCGCGACGATCGACGAGAAGAACGACCTCGACCTGATCCGCGCCCACGGGAAGCCCGTGCTGGTGTGCCTGAACAAGATCGACCTCATCCGCGCGCACCAGCGCGAAGACTTCATCCGCGCCACGCTCGCGCAGCTCGGAATCGACCACAAGCAGTCGGTGGTGTGCGCGTTCGACCCGCTCCCGCAGCTGTCCAAGGAGCCGATCGGCGTGCCGTACGTGATCGACTGGATCAGCAAACAGCTCGAAGCGAGCGGCAAGGAGCTGCTGTTCGCGAAGCACCTGCGCAACAAGGTGCAGGCGTGTGAGCCGTTGATTCAGGCCGCGAGCCGCCACGCGTCCATCGCGGGCGCCATCCCCATCCCGGGCGCCGATCTCGCCGCTGTCACGGCGGTCCAGGTGAAGATGATCCGCGACATCGCCGTCGTGTTCGGCGTCCCCGTCGACAAAGACGTCGCGATGTTCATCATCGGCGAGGTCATGGCGGGCTCGATGCGCGGCTTCGTGCGCTGGGGCATGCAGGCGCTGAAGGCGGCGGGCTGGATCCCCGGCACGCAGCTCGCCGAAGGCGCCATCCTCGCGATCAGCGCGGTGGTCGCAGGCGCCACGACGTACGGCGTCGGCAAGGCCGCGGTGGCGTACTTCCAGTCCGGGAAGAAGCTCGACGGCAACGATCTGCGGCTGCTGTTCAACGCCGCCGCGTTCGACTGGAAACGTCGGAACGCTGCAGGCGCCGCCACGCCGTGACCAAAGAGCTGCCGGGACCTGCGAACGACCCGCTCGCCGCGCTGTTGAACAAGTGCCACCGCGACGAGCTCATCCCCCTCGCGGAGCTCGTCGGCGTAAAGGTCGACCTCGGGCTCAGCACGCTCGCGAAGCAATGCGCGATCGCGTACCGGCGCAAGGCGACGCACGGCTTCGACACGGTGACGCGTGACGGCCAGCCAAAGACCTATGACGAGATCCTGCGCGACCTCGCAAAGGCGCGGAAGCTCGCGACGGGCACCGAGGAGGAGATGGAGCTCGCGGTCGTGCGCGATTGCGTGCGAAAGGGCTGGGAAGGCCTCACACCGGAGGCGCGCCAGATCGCGTGGAAGGACGTCGGGCTCGAGGGCGTGCCGCCGGCGACCGCGCCCGAGGCGATGGCGCAGATTGACGCGTCCCCAAAACGAGGCGTCGGCTACGTCCTCACGCGGCTCTCCAAAGCCGGCGTCAACCTCGGCTCGGCCGCGTTGATCGCCGCGCTGTCGCCGTTCGGGTGCCTGCTCCGACCGTTCGTGGCGCCGCTGCTGCTGTACTGGTTCCTCAAGCCCGACCAACGCGTCACGATCGAGGGCGCGCTCCAGATCGCACGGCTGCGGCAATCCGTGCTCCACCGCGTGACGATCGGCGTCGTCGGGAGCCCGAGCACGGGCAAAGACGCCGCGATCAAAGCGCTGTTCGGGCTCGACACCGGCAACGTCTCGCCCATCGCGGGCAGCACGAAGGAGGTCGCGATCCAGCGCGCGCCGGGGTCGACCGCGCTGTACCTCGTCAACACGCCGGGGATGGGAGACGTCGTCGAGCGGGTCACCGAAGAGGCGCGCCAGGTGCTCGATCACATCGACGTCTACGTGTACCTCATCAACGCGGAGGGCGGCGTGCAGGCGCGCGAGAAGGCCGACTACGCGCGGTGCGTCGCTTCGGGCAAGCCCGTGCTCGCGGTCGTGAACAAGATCGACGTGCTGCGCCCGCGCGACAAGGACAAGTTCCTGGCTGACGCGCGGCAGAAGCTCGGCGCCGCCGAGGACGACTTCGTGGCCGCTGCGTTCGACCCCCTGCCCCAGCTTTCGCCCACGCCGATCAACCGCGAGCAGGTGCGCGACTGGCTCGTGAAGCAGCTCGTGTTGCTCGGCAAGGACCCGGCCGAGCTGCCTCCGCTCGCGGACGTGGCGCCGCGCGCCGAAACGGCAGTGGCGCCTACTTCTTGACCAGCAGGCACGCCGAAGAGGCTGCGTCGCCGGGCGTCATGCACCGCCCCACCAGCTGCCAGCCCTCGACCGCCATCTCGAGCTGCAGGCCCGACCCGACGAAAGTGACCGAGTTGCCCTGAATCACGCCGACGATCGGCATGTCGTGGCGTCCGCTGTCGTCCGACGTCCAGAACACCCCGTTCAGGCCGTGCCCTTCGCCGACCTGAACGACGACGGCCGACGTCTTGCCCGACACGGTCCCGCGCCACTCCCCGAGAAATTGCGACACGGGCAGATCGGGGACGGTCGGCTTCGGGGGCGGCTTGACGTTGGGCCGCGTCACGGGCGGCGCGACCGCGACAGGCGGCACGACCGCAATGGGCGGCGCGACCGCGATTGGCGGGACGACGACCGCAGGAACGACGGGAGGATCCATCGCGATGGGTGGATCCACCGCGATGGGTGGATCTACCGCTACAGGCGGCTCCGGGACGATCGTTGTCGGAACCACGACCTCGATCGGTTCGACGATGGGCTGCGCGGCCGGCTTGTCTGTGAGGTGCGGACGCGGCCCATACAGCGCATTGAGCAGCAACGAACCTGCGAACACGACCATGAGGCCCAACGGCAACACGAGCAGCGCGAGGGTGGTCGGAGACAACAGCAACCCCCGCGCAAACGACGGCGCTGGCGGGATCGGGGCGGGTGCGGGTGCTGCCACCACGGCCGGCTGCACACGCGGGATGGCGCCTCGCAGCGAGCGCGGCACGGGGGGCGGTGTCATCGACTGCTTGGACGCGTCGCGCGGACGCGGCGGGGGCTCGCCGACGATGTCCGTCGTGTCGACGCCTTGTTGGAGATTGGCGGGCATTCCCGTGCGATCACGCTCGACGTCCAGCGGCCCCTGCGCGGCGACGAACGACTTCAGGTTGTGCTTGAACCGCTCGACCAGCGCCGCCTCGAGGGGGGGCGCGTCGATCGCGTCGTTCAGCACGAGCAGCCAATCGGCTCCGCCCGCGATGCGCGCCTCGGCTGCGTCGAGCACGTACTTCTGCACCAGCGGCTCGGTCCGAAGCGCAGCGATCACGGCCTGGGCGTCCGCATCCGTGTCCGCGGCGATGATGTTGCCGTCGTACAGGTGCACAATGACACCTGAGCCGCGGTGCACGAGCCGCCCCGTCCGGCGGTCCGCCATCGCTTCCAACAGCCGATCGAGGGGCCTCAAACTCATGACGCAACTCGATAACCCACCCGGGCATCCGGCACGTCATTTCGAGGCGTATGATGCCCCCCGAACCGTCTTGGAGGGGGGGAATGTCCAAGGTCGAGATCGTCAGTCCGCGCGACGGCGCCGTCGTGTCCTCCCCGCTCGCGGTGGTCAAACTTCGCTACGCGGGAGTCCGGGCAAAGTCGCTCGTGCTCACGGTCGGGCATACGTTGTTTGTCGTAGAGCTCGAAGAGAGCTCCGGCGAGGTGAAGGTGAACGTCACGCTCGTCGAGGGCGCGAACGAGATCCACGCCAAGGTCGGCCAGGCGGAGGCGCGCTGCACCGTCACGCTACCGCCCTCGCGGGGCGTGGCGATCACGTCGCCCGGCCAACCCGCGATCACCACCCGCGCCACCGCGTTCGAGGGCGCGTACGACGGCGCTTCGTGCCCCGCCGGCGTGATCTCGGTCAACGGCTTCCTGCAGCAATTCGCCGTACCGTCGCCGGCGGGTCGATTCGCGGAAGCCGTCGTGCTGCGTCCCGGCGCGAACCACCTCGCCGTGCAGATCGGCGAGTTCTATACGACGCGGATCGTTCAGGGCGCGTTCGAACCCGCGAAGATCCTTGCGACGCTGGTGTGGGACACGAACACCACCGACCTCGATCTGTACGTGAAAGAGCCATCGGAGGCGAGCGTCTGGTACGGAAGCAAGGCCGCAAAGGGCACGCTCGATGTCGACCGCACCGGCGGCTACGGCCCGGAGAACTACAGTATCAGCTCCACCAACACAAACGCCGGCGACTACGGCGTGCGCGTGCACTACTACGGCGACCGCGGCATCGGCCGCAGCGAGTGGACGGTGCGCGTGATCACCGACGAAGGTGAGCCAAAACAGCGCACGCGAACGTTCTACGGCATCCTCGACCGCTCGCTCGGTCACCAGGGGCCCGGGGGCCAGGGCGCCGATTGGAACGACGTGTGCACCGTACGCGCCGGAGCGAGAGGAGCCATCCGCATCCTCGCTCCTGGGGAGGAATAGATGGGCAGCTATGCTGGAAGCTCCGATTGGGACGACGCGCCGAGCGGCTCGGACACGTCGTCGTTCACGGTCGCCCCGGCGACGCCCGGCGCGCCACCGAAGGAAGACGAGGGCCTCGGTGACGTCGCGCGGAGCAACAAGCCGCTCGACCTGATCCTCGCGTTCGACACGACGGGCTCGATGCGACCGTACGTCCAGAACGTGCGCGAGAAGATCGACTACCTCTGCCAGGGCCTGTACAAGCTGATGGACATCCGCATCGCGCTGGTCGGCGTCGGCGACCACTGCGACGGCCCGTTCCTGCTGCAGCGGTTCCCGCTCACGAGCGATCTCGCTGTGATGCAGCAGGCGATCCACGACGTGCGCAGCACGTCCGGCGGCGACTATCCCGAGGCCTTCGAGTGCCTTTTCAAGGACCTCGTAGAGAACCCGATGTGGCCCTGGGACAGGCCCACCATCGTCGTGTTGATCACCGACTCCGTCCCGCACGGAATGTCCGGCGAAGGGGACGCGGGCTGCCCCGACGAGGTCGACGCGCGCGAGCAGCTCACGCGTCTGCAGGCCAAGGCGAAGACGTTCTACGTGGTGAACTGCGGCAACCATGCGTCGGCGATCGCCATCCAGAAGTCGCTCGTGAAGTCCGAGAACCAGTTCCTGCAGCTGCCCGACTTCCGCAGGCTCACCAACCTCGTCATGGCGGTGTGCATGGACGAGGTTGGCGAGCTCGACTTCTTCATGGACCTGCTCGAGAAGCAGCGCGGAAAGGACCGACGCGACGAGGTCCTGCAGATCCTCGGGCGCGCGTGAGGTCAGCTGACCTCGGGATGACCTCGCTCCGCACGATTCACCGCCTCGCCGGACCGCTCGAAGATCACGTCGTCGTCGAGGAGCCGCTCGAGATCCGCGTCGAGGGCAAGACGCTCGCGGTGACGATGCGCACGCCGGGGCACGACCTCGACCTCGTCGCCGGTTTCCTGTTCACCGAGCAGGTGATCGACGGCGCGGACGACCTCGTCGCGATGGCCCACGTGGACGATCCCGGAGACCCGCGCGGAAACACGGTGGACGTGCGGCTCGCGGGCGGGGTCGAGGCGCATCGCGCGCGTATCGACCGTGCGACGCGTGAGACGTACGCGAGCTCCGCGTGCGGGATCTGCGGCAAGGCGTCGATCGATCGGCTCTTGCTGGCGAACCGCCGCGTGACGCCGATGAGGGTCGATGAGCGTGTAGTCATCGCGCTCCCCGACCGACTCCGAACCGCGCAGGTGTCGTTCGCGCTCTCCGGTGGGCTCCACGGCGCGGGCCTGTTCGCGCCCGACGGGACGTTGGACAGCTGCCGCGAAGATGTCGGGCGGCACAACGCCGTCGACAAGGTGCTCGGGGTGCGGCTCCGCGCCGACACGACGCCGGTCACCGATCGCGGGCTGGTCGTTAGCGGTCGCGTCGGCTTCGAGATCGTCCAGAAGGCCCTCGTCGCCGGAATACCGATCATCGTGGCGGTCGGCGCGCCCTCCACGATGGCCGTGGACCTCGCCGCTGCGTCGGGAATGGCGCTTTACGGTTTTGTACGCGACGGCCGGTTCAACCGCTACGCGTGAGCGCGGCTCCGGCATCGGCTAGGCTGCGCAGGGAGGTCAAATGCCGCTCGGCCTGTTGACGCTGTCGCTCGCCGCGTGGGGCGCGGATCTGCCCGCGAAAGCGCAGGCGTTCATCGACGCGGGCGAGCTCGAGACGGCCCGAAAGAAGTGCATCGCGTGGGAAGGCAACGTCGCAGGCGCCGATCCGCGACTGCGCGAGGCGTGCGCGCAGGTGTGGCTCGATGACGCAAAGAAGACCGACACCTTCGACGGCTGGGTCGCGTTTCGCGGGGCCTGGTCCGACACGCGCTTCGCCGACGAGGCGTTCGGCCATGAGGCGGACTTCGCGCTCGCCGCGCTCGGAGCGACCGCAACCGAGGCCGCGTACCTCGACCTGTTCGGTCGCTACTCCGCCACCGACGCGGGGAAGCGCGCCTACACCCAAGCGAGCGCCGTCGCACTCGCGGCGATCACGTCGGACGCCGACGCGCGGGGGGTGGCCGAGCGGTACCCCGAGCAGGCGGAGCTGCTGCTCCGTACGCGCTTGTCGGCGTTCGTGTCGGCCACCGTCTCCGCGACGCGGGTGTCGGACGTGCGATCGCTCTCCCCGCTGCTCGACGTGAAGGACATCCGCGTCAACTGGGCCGCGCGTGCCCCCGACGCGCCGCTGACGTCGTGGACCGATCACGTCGCCGCCCGGCTGTCGCGCTATGGAATCCAGCCCGAACTCGTGAGCCAATGGCCCGCCGAGTCGGCGACCGGCCCGTCGTTCCCGTTGTGCTACGACCCGCAGACGCCCGACGTCACGCCCGGCGTCGTCCTGTCGGCGGCGGCCGGAACGGCGTTCCTTCCCGCCCCGTGGGCGCTCGGCTGTGGCCCCGATGCCTCCCCCCTCTGGCTCGTGGTCACCGCCGGGCAGGTCGTCGAGCTCACCACCGGCGGCACCCACCACGTGCGGCTCGTCACCGGAGCGAGCGGTACCCGCACCGACGGTTGGGCGGACGGCCGCGCCCTCGTCGCGCCAACGGGGCCCTCGGTGGTGTCGAACGGGCGCATCGTCACGCCGACCGCGACCGCTCACACGGTCCAGGGCTTCGACGGGGGCGAGCCGTGGCTGGAGGTCGGCCCCTCGCCGACAGGGGTGCCGATCCTGTCCGGCCTCGCCGCCCCACCCGATGAAGGCGGCCGCGCGCCCGTGGCGCCGATCGTGCACCGGTTCCTCGGGTTTGACGCGCGGCTCCTGCCCGAGGCTCCGCCGCTGCTGTTCGGCTGGGGAGCCGGCCCCGCGCCGTCCGATGCCGTACCGCTCACCGTCGGGCGCGGAGACCTCGGCTCGTTCAAGCAGGCGATGCTGGGCGTCGGGCTCGACCCCGCGACGCTCGGCGTCACCGTCGCGAACACGATCGATCTCGATAGCGACGGCGTGATCGAGGTGTTCGCCGACGCGAAGTTCGAGAAGCGCCCCGCTGTTATCGTGTGGCAGATGTCCACCGGGCGCGTGTGGGCGTGGGTGCGGACCGCTCCCGCGACGGCGGCGAAGCCGGTCGCGCTGCGGCTGGGCGGCTACACCATGGTGGCCTGGTCGAACGCCGCCGGGACCGACGCCCTTCGCTGGACCACGACGGGGCCGACGGTGACGCACCTGCCCTAAGGCGCCGAGACCTGCGCCCAGCTAAGGTCGAACTTCGCGAGGTATTTGCGCAGGCGGTCGGCGTCGTTGCTGGACGTCTTCTTCTCCCGCGACGCCGCGAACAGCGTTCGTCCCGCGTCCGACAGGGTCTTCGACGTGCAGCAAACCGCGAGCACGTCCTCGAGCTGCACCCGCTCGAACCGATCGAGCTCGGCCGCGGCCGCGCCAAGGACCGCGTCCACGCGCGAGGCCGTACGCGGGACCTCCCATTGCGCAGACAGCCGCGCGAGCTCGTCTTCGACGCCGTCGACGTCGATGCGTCCGCCGTCGCACAGCGTCGCCATACGTGTGACGGCCGCCGAAAGGTCGCGGAAATTCGCCGGCCACGGCGCCCGCCTCGCGAACGCGAGGAAGCCCTCCCGAGCCTCCTTGTTGAGCCGCACGCGGCGGCCCGTCTTTCGCGCGACCTCGTCGAGCTCCCAGTCCAGGTTCGGCTCGACGTCTTCGGGACGCTCCGCGAGGCCGGGCATGCGAAACGTCCACAGGTCGAGGCGCGCGAGCAGGTCGTCTCGGAACGCGCCTCTCGCGACAGCTGCGCGCAGATCGCGGTTCGTCCCCGCCATGAGCTGAAAGTCCGACGCCACCTCGCGGTCGCTCCCGAACGGCAGGAACCGCTTCTCCTCGATCGCGCGCAGCAGCATCGCCTGCTCGTCGAGGCCAAGCTCACCGACCTCGTCGAGGAACAGGAGCCCCTTGTCGGCGGAAAGCAACAGCCCCTTACGGGCCGCCTCTGCGCCGGTGAACGCGCCGCGCACGTGCCCGAACAGCGCCGACATCGCGCCGTCCCCGCGGATCGTCGCGCAGTTCACGTCTACGAACGGCCCCTCCACCTGCCGCCGCGCCTTCTTCAGCTCGTAAACGCGCCGGGCGAGCCGCGACTTGCCCGCGCCTGTGGGACCGGTCAGCAGGATGGGCGCGGTGGACGCGAGCGCTACACGCTCGATGCGATCGATCAACGCGTTGAACGCGGCGTTCCGGGTCGCGATGCCGCCCTTCAGGAACCCGACGGCCGCGTCGCGACGGGCCGCGAACCGACGCGCGATCGCGTCGTACCGTTCGAGGTGCAGGTCGATGATCTGCAGCCCGGGCTCCTTCGAGGCCCCACGCGCAGGCGACGTCTGCACGAGCTTGCCCGGCAGGAAGCCGGCCTCGACGAGCAGGAACATACAGATCTGCGCGACGTGCGTGCCTGTCGTGATGTGCGCCCAGTACTGCTCGTCGTCGCGGAACGTGTACGCGGAGAGGAAGTCGAGCAGCGTGCCGTAGACGCTCTCGAGGTCCCACGGATCGCGATCGTCGATCCGATGCAGCACCACCTCGGTCTCGGGCGACACGGCGGCGATGTCCTCGGCGAGGTGCTTCGCGAGCGCGGTGTAGCGATGCCCGTGCAACAGCTCGATCCGCGCGACAGCGGTGTCCTCCCGCTGAAACAGCGCCACGGTCGGGCGCCACCGCTCCCACCGGCGCGGGCCGTGACCCGCGTCGAGCGTGGTTCCGACCATGCCGATCACCACCACCGGCCGGTTGTCGATCGCCTTATCCATTTGTATAACATCATAGCCACTATTCTCCATCTTGTCAGCTGACCCCGCCCCACCCGGCGCGCGATCGTCCCGTCAGCTACGCTGCAATCGCCGACCCGCCGCGGGCTGGCACGCGTCGTGCGAAAGGACAGGGCGGAGGCAGCCATGGGACACGAGATCATTCCGTCGGAAAGCGGGCTCATCAAGGCATGGACGGTGGGCGTCCCGGTCGAAGACGAGGCGAAGAAGCAGCTCCGGAACATCGCGAGCATGCCGTTCGTGCACCGCTGGGTGGCCGTGATGCCCGACGTGCACCTCGGCATCGGCGCCACGGTCGGCTCGGTTGTGCCTACGCTCAAGGCGATCATCCCGGCCGCGGTGGGCGTGGACATCGGCTGCGGAATGATGGCCGTGCAGACGACGCTGCGCGCCGAGCACCTCCCGGACTCGCTCGCGGCGGTGCGTACGGCGATCGAGCGCGCGGTCCCGCACGGGCGGACGGCGAACGGCAAGGCGCGCGTCGACCGCGGCTCCTGGCACGACCTCCCCGAGCCCGTCGTAGCGGCCTGGGGCAACATCGTTGCAGGCTACGACCACGTGAAGGCGCGCCACCCGCGCCTCGGCTCGGGCAACGACGTCAACCACCTCGGCACGCTCGGCACGGGCAACCACTTCATCGAGGTCTGCCTCGACGAGGAGGGCCGCGTGTGGGTGATGTTGCACTCGGGCTCGCGCGGCGTCGGCAACCGCATCGGGACGTACTTCATCGACCTCGCGAAGCGCGACATGGAGAAGTACTTCGTCACCCTGCCGGACAAGGACCTCGCGTACTTCCCGCAAGGGACCGATCACTTCGACGACTACGTTCACGCCGTCGCGTGGGCGCAGGAGTACGCGCGCACCAACCGCGAGCTGATGATGGCCGCGGTGCTCAAGGCCATGATCGCGGAATTGGGCCCGTTCCAGACGGGCGAGGCGGCCGTGAACTGCCACCACAACTACGTGTCGTGTGAGAAGCACTACGGCGAGAACGTGTGGGTCACCCGCAAGGGAGCGGTGCGAGCGCGCGTCGGCGAGCTCGGCATCATCCCCGGGTCGATGGGGGCAAAGTCCTTCATCGTGCGCGGAAAGGGCAACCCCGAGTCGTTCGACTCGTGCAGCCACGGCGCAGGACGCGCGATGTCCCGCACGGCGGCGAAGAAGCGGTACACGGTCGAGGACCACGTCCGCGCCACGGCGGGCGTCGAGTGCCGCAAGGACAAGGACGTGATCGACGAGACGCCCATGGCGTACAAGTCGATCGACGCGGTGATGGCGGCGCAGGAGGACCTGGTCGACATCGTCCACACGTTGCGGCAGGTCGTGTGCGTCAAGGGTTGAGCGAGGCGCAGCCGAGCGAAGTGCAAGGAAGGGAGATGACATGCTGACGATCGACGGTTCAGAAGGTGAAGGCGGCGGTCAGGTCCTGCGCTCGGCGTTGGCCCTGTCCGCCGTCACCGGCACGCCGTTCCGCATCCACAAGATCCGCGCGGGCCGGGAACGCTCCGGCCTGCTGCGGCAGCACCTCACCGGCCTGAACGCGATCACGGCGATCTGCAACGCGGACGTCGACGGCGCCGTGCTCGGCTCGACGGAGGTCGTGTTCAAGCCGCGCGCCGTGGTGCCCGGCGACTACACGTTCGCCGTCGGCACCGCCGGAAGCGCGAACCTCGTGCTGCAGACGGTGTTGCTGCCGCTCGCGCTCGCGAAGGGCCCGAGCCGCCTCGCGCTCGAGGGCGGCACGCACAACCCAACGTCACCGCCGTTCCACTACCTGGAGGCCGTGTACGCGCCGCTGCTCGCGAAGATGGGGCTGACGCTCGGGCTCACGCTCGAGCGGTGGGGCTTCTACCCGGCCGGTGGTGGGCGGTTCGTCGCCGACATCAAGCCTGTCGAACACCTCACCGGCTTCGACCTGCTCGAGCGCGGTGACGTGCGCGAGGTGCAGATCCGCGCGGTCGTGGCCGGCCTCCCGGAGAAGATCGGTCTCCGCGAGGTCGCCGCGGCCGTCCATCTGCTGGGCCGCGATCGCGACGACGGACGCGTGCTCTCCGTCGGCGGCGGGCCCGGCAACGCGCTGTGGATCAAGGTCGTCTGCGAGCACGCCACGGAGCTGTTCACCGCGTTCGGCGAGAAGCGCGTGTCGTCCGATCAGGTCGCCGAGCGCTGCGCTGTCGAGGTCAAACACTGGCTGGCGGCGAACGTCCCCGTCGCCGAACACACCGCCGATCAGCTGCTGCTGCCGCTCGCGCTCGCCGGTCGCGGGTCGTTTCGTACGAGCGCGCCGACCCTGCACACGCGCACCCACGTCGACGTGATTCAGCGGTTCCTCGACGTGCCGATCGCGCTCGTCGAGGACAGCGGCGCCTGGCGGATCACGGTCGGGTAGCGCGCGGCAACGCTGCAGGCGTAACGAACCCTTCGACGCGCGCGAGCGTCTGCTCCGCGGTGTCGTGCATCACGTGAGGGTCCACGCCAGCCCGCAGCATCACGAACACACCGATGAGCGCGACCGCGAGGAAGTTCGCGAGCTCGGCGACAGGGGACTCGGGCACAAGCTCGCCCCGCTCACGGGCATTCGACAACGCGTGTTCGAACGCGCGCGTCAGACGATGCACGTAGGTGGCCCCCGTTCGCGCGCTCGTCGCCTCGGTCGGGGCGTGCTCGGTGATCGCGTTGCACATCAGGCAACCGAGCTTCGGGTTGTTGTCGCGCGCCGCGCCGCCGAAGAACCGCACCACCTGGCGCACCGCGTCCAGTCCCGCCCCCGGAGCCTCCAGAACCCCGAAATGCCGCGTCACCACGGTGTCGTCGTAGCGCTGCAAGGCAGCCTCGTACAAGGCCTCCTTGCTCTCGAATTCCGCGTACAGGCTGTAGGCGTTCACCCCCATGGCCTCCGCGAGGTCGCGCGTGGACGTCCCGTGGAACCCCTGCATCCAGAACAAGCGCATGGCCTTCTGCAGCACCTGCTCGCGATCGTAGGTCTTGTGTCGGCCCATCCGACCCTCCAATCTTGAAACCAACCGAACGTTTGGTTATCATCCCCGCGAGGACCCCGCACCATGCAACACGCCAGCAGCACCCGAGCCGTTCACGCCCCGCCCGAAAAGATCTGGGCCCTCATCTCCGACGTCACCACCATCGACCGATACCACCCCAGCGTCGAGCGCGCCGATCTGCTCAGCGCGCAGCCCACGGGTCTCGGCGCCACCCGCCGGTGCAACTTCTACGACGGCACCAACGTCCGCGAAGAGGTCGTCGATCTCGACGGTGGCAAGCGCATCCGCCTGGCCCTGTCCGAGTTCTCGGTTCCGATGAAGCAGCTGGAGGCCGAGCTGCGACTCGTACCCGGCGCGGGCGACACGACCGACGTCACCTTCGAGATCTCGTACGTCATGAAGTGGGGCATCTTGGGCCAGATCATGGGCGCCACAGCGGTTCGCCGGCAGCTCACCCAGATGACCGCCAAGGTCCTCGCGGGGCTCGATCACCACGTCTCCACCGGCGAACGCGTCGGAAAGGACTTCGTGCCGAAGCCAGCCTAAGAGCTTCGCACGGAAGGGTCGGCGGCCGCCGCGGCGCACCGGTCGGGCTTGCGCGTCACAACAGGCGCAACGCCGGCTCGAGCGTGACCCCCTCGTAGAGCGCGTCGATTGACAATTCGACGTCAAACGCCGTGAGATGGACGGAAGCGCCCGGACCGAACGCGTCCAGTCTCCAAGACCCGTCGGGCTGGCGAAGGAACCGCTCCACCCGCATGCGACGCGAATCGACCAGCACGTACTCGACGAGGGACTGCAGACTCGCGTAGGCCTCGAATTTCTCCCCGCGGTCGGCCGCTTCGGTTCCCGCAGACAGCACCTCGATGATCAAGCGAGCGTCCCGCAGCGTGTGGAATCCGTCGTCGTTGCCGGAACCGCAGTACCCGACGAGGTCCGGGTAGTAGTAGCGCGCACCTGGTTGCACGCGCTGATCGGGGCCACCGACGTTGCACCCCGAAGAGCGCACCGCCGCGCGCAGCAGCACCACGAGGTTTTGCTGCAGGTCCGAGTGCGCCCGCGAAGCACCCGCCATCGCATACTCCACGCCCTCGACGAACTCGTGGCGGACGTCGCGTACGCGCTCGCGCGCGAGGTACTCCTTCTCCGAATAGCGCTTCTCCGCGGTCTGCATGGCCGAATTCTACCCCACGTCGTCGGACGACGGCGCGTTGTTCATCTCCATCCGCACAGGCGTCGGCGAGGCCGCGACGGCCACGACCAGCTCGGGCTCGGGGAGCAGTTGCATCTGCGTCTTGATCGGCTTGAACACGCGCCGCCACAGGTTGCCCTGCAGCACCTCGTCGGGGTCGACCTTGTGCTTGAGGGCAAAGAACTTCGCGAGCGTCTCCGGGCCGAACGAGCGCTTCACCGCGTCGGGCGGCACGACCTGATCCTTCGCGAAGTAGAACCGGCCGCCGCACTCGACGACCATCTCGTTCATCAGGCGGGTGAGCCGCCAGAGATCCTCGCGGCGCGCGTCCGTGACGGGGAAGTCGAGCGCGAAGCTGTAGCCATCCACCGCGTGGGTGAGCCAGAACTTGTCGGGGCGGTGGCGCTTCATCACCACGAGCCACGGCTCGAGGCGGGCCTGCTGACCCAATTCGAGCACGCGCCGCATCACGTCGCGCGCGCGGTCTTTTGGCAGGAACAGCTGGTACTGGATCAGCCCCCCGGGCTTGTAGAAGTTCTTCCAGTTCGGCACGAAGTCGAGCAGGAAATTGAACTGCGCGTGGGGCTCGAGGAACTTCGCGTGCTGGTGAGAGGGCCGGTTCATCCAGGTGAAACGAGCCGAATTTATCAGCCGCATCCCGAGGCGGAACGCGAACGGGCGCGCGAGCGTCCCGATCCACGCCTTCGGGAACACGCCGAGGACGCGCTCCGGAAGCTCCTGTTCGGACAGGTGGTACATCGCCTGGCCCTCGGGGTCATCGCCCGCAGCGACGTAGCGAGCCGCGTGGATCTGCCCGCGACCGAGCCCAGCGCCCGTTCCAAACGCGTCCATCCAGCCGACGACGTAGTCGTACTCCTCCTGGGCGCAGCGCTCGAACCCCCGAAACATCTCGTCGAGGTCTTCGCAGCAGAACGGCTCGACCGCGATGCGACCCGAGTGGACCTTCTTCATGCGCAGGACGATCTTCGTGACGACGCCGAGCAGGCCGAACCCGCCGATCACCGCGCAGAACAGATCCGGATCGGACTCCGGCGTGACCGTGACGGAGGTGCCGTCGACCAGCGCGAGGTCGAAGCTCTCGACGTGGTCCCCGATGGTGCCGTGTTTCCAGTTGTTCTTGCCGTGCGCGTTGGCCGACAGCAGCCCGCCGAGCGTCGTGAACATGGTGCCGGACACCACCGGTGGCCACCAGCCGTCCGGCAGGCAGCTCTTCCACAGCTTCTCGAGCGTTACGCCGGGCTCGACGACCACGCGACCGGTGCCGCGGTCCCACTCGATGATGCGGTCCATGCGCGACAGATCGATGATGAGGTTGCCGTCGTTCAACGCCGCGTCACCGTACGATCGGCCATTTCCCCAACAGATCACTTTCCAGCCCTTGGTCCGGGCATACGCGAGCGCGTCCGCGACGTCCCGCTCGTTGACCGGGTGGAACACGCGCGCGATGGACTCGACGCTCATGCCCCAGCCTTCGCGGCGCTCGAACGACAGCGCCTCGCGCTCGGGCGACGCCGGAGCGACGGGACCGCCGCTCACAGGCTCATCCTGCGGAAGATGAGCGATGGGATCGACTGGATGATGGGCATGATGATCCCCCACTGAAACGGCACATACGCGACGTCCGCGCGGCGGTTCATCGCGCGAAGGATACCCTCCGCCGCAGCGTCCGCCTCGATCGCCATCGGCAGCTTGTCGAGTCCCTTCGTCATCGGCGTATGCACCGGGCCGGGCTTGACCGTGAGCACGTGCACCCCGAACCGCGACAACCGGTTGCGCAGCGCCTCCAGGTACGTGTGCAGCGCCGCCTTGGACGCACAGTACGCAGGTTGGCCGCGCCGACCGCGATCTCCGGCCACGCTGCCAAGACCCACGATCATGCCGCCGTGCTGGGCCTGAAACCGCTCCGCCGCGAGATCGAGCCACGCCATCGCGCCGATCACGTTGACCTCGAAGATCTGCCGATCGATCGCACCGTCGAACTGATCCTCACCGACGCGCGGCATGACGCCGGCCGCGTAGATGACCACGTCCAACCCGTCGAGTTCGGTGACGATCCTGTCGAACACGCCCTTCGCGTTCGCCGTTTCGATCACGTCGTGCGGGTACACGAAGAACCGCGCCTCCCCAGGTCGGTTGATCTCGGCGGCGAGGTGATCGAGCGCCTCCTTCCGACGGGCGACGCCCGCCACGAGGTAGCCCTCGCGGCAAAGGCGACGCACCAGCGCCTCCCCAATTCCGCTCGAGGCTCCTACGACGATCGCGCGCTTGAGCATGTGTCTCCCTGCGACAGCGCACCGTAACGCGCACACCCCTTGAATGCAGCCGCGCCGGGGCTTACCCTTCACACCCGTACGGTTACCGGAGGATGTCATGAGTGACGAGTACCTGAGCGACACGGAGCTCAAGCAGCTCCGAGGCATCCTCGACGAGCAGTTGAAGGAGATGATGGTGCTGTCCCGAGCGGCCTTGCACGAGGTCGTCGAGGTTCGCACCCAGGACGCGGATCCGCTCGATCTCGCGGTGAGCGAGTCCAACCGCGAGTGGACGTTGCGCCTCGCAGACCGCGAGCGTCGCCTCGTCAGCAAGATCAAGCACGCGCTCGAGCGCATGCAGGCTGGCGAATACGGCGCCTGCGAGTCCTGCGGCCAGGCCATCTCGTTCAAGCGACTGATGGCGCGGCCCGTGGCGACGCTTTGCATCGACTGCAAGACCGAAGCCGAGCAGGTAGAGAGCCACAAGCGGGTGTTCTAGGCCGTGTCTCGGCGGCTCGTCCTGACGTCGTTCGACGCGCCTTTCGCATGGGCGACGCGCGGAGGTCGCTGTGAGTGGCAGTTTGCCGACCTCGAAGCCTCGCTAAAGGCGCCCGAGCTGTGGCCCGGCGACATCGAACCGTCCAAAGCGGAGTCGAGCCTGCCGGGTTGGTCGGGCGCGTTGTTCCGCGACGACGCCCGCATCGTGCATGACAACCTCGAGATCGCTGACGCCGAGAACCGCGGTCGGGTGGACGGAATCACCGCCCTGGTGCTCGACTACGACGACGAGCCTGCTGCCGACGAGGCCACCCTTGCGCGCTGGTGGGCTGGCTACACGATGATCGCGTACACGACGGCCAACCACCAGCGACCGTGGCGCGATCGCCCCCCCGGACCGCACTGGGTCGCGATCATTCCGCTGCAAAGGCCCGTCTCCCTCGAAATCGGCATCGACCTCGTGCGTTGGGCGCGTCACCCGCGCAACGGAAAAGGGACCATCGCAGCCTCGAGCGAGCGCCTCTGGCGCGTCGTCGCGCGCGCCTCCATGAACCCCGGCGGGTTCCACGGCACCGCCCTCGCAGGGGCCGCGATCGATCCCAAACGCGCGGTGCAGCAGCTGGCGGAGTGGCGCGACGCCGACCGGCGCGCCGACGCGGAGCGGGTGCTCGGAAAAGGTGTGCTCGGTCCCGCGATCCTGGCGTTCGCTCGACGTCTCACCGCGCGTCCCGGAGCCGACTTCCCCGCGCTGGCGGCCCATCGCTCGGTCTCGCTCCGACTCACCGATCTACCCGATGACGTCGGTGGCCTCGGTGGCGCGCCTCGGCCCGGTCGTCTCTCGGTCCTGGTCGGGCCCGCAAACTCGGGCCGCGCGTGTTTCGCGCTCGAAGTTGCCGCAAACACCGCCCGGAGCGGTCAGCCCGTGCTGTTCGTCTCCGCGCGAATGACCATGGACGAGGCTGTCGCGCGGCTCGCGGCCTGGCGGGCCGGCCCCGGAACCTGCGCCGAGGACGTGCTGTCAGGCGCCTGCAAGACGAGCGACCTCGCCGAGGTGCTCGAGTCGCTCGAGCGCGACCTCCCCGGGCTCGCGCTATGGACGCCCGGGGTCGAGGAGCGCGACGCCGCGCACCTCGGGCGCGTCGCAAAGGCGGCGTCGGACTTCTCGGAGGGTAGAGCGCCGCTCATCGTGATCGACGCCATCGAATCGTGGGACCTGCCGGAGAGCAGCCTTGCGGCCGCGATTTTCGACGTCATGCGCCCCGGGACGCTCGACCCCGAATGGCCGGGCGCAGAGGTCCTTGCGCTCGATCGCCCGCCTGGCGTCTGGCCGACCGCGAAACGCCTGCTGAAGGCCAACGCCGACGATCGCGCAGCCGTGTCGGTGCCGTCCGGACCGGTCGCGCGCGAGGCGTCGCGCATCCTCGGGCTGGCCGTCGATCGGCAATCGCACCATGCGACGCTGTGCGTGCTCCGCGACCGGCTCGGACCCGGCGGCGCGTTCGCACTCGAGTTCGACCCGACCTGCGGCCGGTTCCGACGCGTCCCAGACCCGACGAACGCTCCGCCAGGCCTGTAATCCGCGCGCGGGTCGCGCCTGCACGGCGCCTGCACGAGCCCTCCGCACAATCCCCGGCCCCCCTCCCACGACCCTCCTCGGCCACGCGTGAAGCTGTGTCCAGGAGGTCGACATGAAGGAGATCGGCAGGTTGATGGCGCTCGGGCTCGTGTTCTGCACCGCGAGCGTCGCCTGGCTCGTGCTCGCCGGGGTGATGACGGCGCGGACGTCGTCGCAGGAGGACGGTCTGCGCGGTCGCGTGGCGGACCTGTGGGGAACGCCGCTCGAGCAGGCGGCCCCGACGTCGACGTTCCACTGGGTCGAGGAGTTCAAGCACGACGAGGTCGTGCGCGACGCCGACGGAAAGGCCGAGCGCGACAAGAACGGCCAGCCCCTGCTGCACACGGTCGTCGATCACGTACAGCGCGACGCCAACGAGCGCCTGTCGAGCACCGCGCTCACCGTCGATCTCACCCTCGACCAGCGGCGAAAGGGCCTGATGTGGTTCAGCCTGTACGACGTGACGTTCGACGGCACGTGGACCGTCGCTCACGCCGGAGACGAGGCCGGGACGATGTACTTCGACTTCACGTTCCCGGCGGCCGACGGCATGTATGACGACTTCCGCGTCACCGTGGACGGCAAGGAGCCCGCGAACGTCGTCCCCGTCGGCAGCCTGGTGCGCGTGCCCCTGGAAGTCGCACCCGGCGACTCGCACACCTTCAGCGTGCACTACGTGTCCCGCGGCATGGACCGGTTCGCGTACCTGCCGGTCCCGCGCGGGCAGGTCGATCAAGTCGACAATTTCACCCTCGCCATGACGACGGACTTCGCGGCGATCGACTTCCCCACCTACACGATGTCGCCGTCGGAGCGAAAGGAGTCCGGAAAGGGCTGGAAGCTCGACTGGGCGTTTCGCCGGCTCGTGACCGGGAGCGGGATGGGCATGGAGATGCCGCAGCGCATCCAGCCAGGCCCGCTCGCCGCGGAGATGAGCGCCTCCGCGCCGATCTCGCTCGCCCTGTTCATGATGTGGATCTACGTCATCGGCCTGCTGAAGAAGCTCGACATCCACCCGATGAACCACCTGTTCATCGCGGGCGCGTTCTTCGCGTTCCACCTGCTGTTCGGGTACACCGCCGATCACCTGCCCGTGGAGTGGGCGTTCGGCCTTTCGAGCGTGGTGAGCGTGTTCCTTGTCGTGAGCTACCTCCGCCTCGCCGTCGGGCCCAAGTTCGCCGTCCGTGAGGCCGGAATCGCGCAGATCGTGTACCTGGTCGGGTTCTCGCTCGCGCACTTCTTCGATGGCTTCACAGGGCTCGCCGTGACGATCCTCGGCACCGCGACGCTGTTCGCGCTCATGCAACTCACAGGCCGCGTGAAGTGGTCCGAGGTGTTCGCCGCTTCCCCGCCCGCGAAGGCCCCATCGCAACCATCGGCTACGCCGGCCGTCCCCGCATGAGGTACACTGGGGGCCTCCTCGCGAGGTGACCGATGCAGAAGCAACAGTCGACCGCACCCAAGGCTGCGACCACCACGTCCTCGGGCGCCGAGACCGCCGCCAAGAGCGCCACACCCGAACAGGCCTCCGTCGGCAACTCGGCGCTGCAGCAGTCGCTCCCCGCGCCCGCCTCCGATGAGTCGTCGCTGCTCACCGAGGACAGCGATCTGCAGCACATGCCGGACAAGTTCGGCACCACCGGCACAAAGACGCCGCCCTCGAGCAACGCGTGGGGCGCGCTGATCGGTCGCGGAAAGGACGTGCCGCTCACCGCCGAGCCCGGCAAGGGCGCGGTCGTCGCTACCGTCCCGGACGGTCAGCCCGTCCAGGTCAAGGAGGTCGCCGAGACCTACATGAAGGTCACCGCGCGCGTGGGCGAGAAGGAGGTCACCGGCTGGGCCAAGAACACGCTGTTCAGCGAACAGCCGAGCCTCGCGGAAGACGAAGACGCGCCAGGAATGAAGCAGGACCTCGAGTACAACAAGTTCGAAGGCGACCTGTCCGCCGCCGGCGCGCCCGAGAAGAACACGCCCACCACCCAGGGCGGCCTCGGCGACTGCTACCTCATCGCGTCCATGGCCTCCATCCACTTCGCGAACCCGGACTTCGCGAAGCGCATGGTCACGTACGACAAGAAGAAGAAGAAGTACACCGTCACGTTCTACTCGGCCGGCGGCTACGGCCCGATGACGCCCGTCAAGATCGAGGTGGACGGCTACCTGCCCACCAAGAAGGGCGATCCCAGCGACCCGGCCTACGCCGGTGACGTTGGCGGCACCGAGGCCCTGTGGGGAGCCATCGTCGAGAAGGCCTACGCGAAGTGGAAGGGCGGCTACGGGGCGATCGAAGGCGGCAGCGGCGCCACGGCGATGGCCGAGATGACGGGCCAGCGCTCGACCGCGAAGAGCCCCAGCGCGATGAAAGAAGCGGACGTCGTCCCGTTCTTCCAGAACGCGCAGAAGAACGGCCTCGCCATCTACGGCGGTGTGCGCGACAGCGTGAAGGCCGACAAGCAGACCCCGTTCAGCGGCACCGGCGAGGGGCCGTACACCGGCACGCTCACCCAGCCGCACAAGTGGAACGAGGTCCAGACCGGCAGCGTCAACATCACCGACAAAGGCAACAAGGTCGGCTCGATGACGGACACGAAGAACACCGCGAAGGAAGGCTCGCTCCGCGGCCGCGACACGAAGTCGGGCAAGGTCGAGTACAAGGACAGCAAGCTCGAGGTGCAGTTCAACAAGGGGAAGAAGCCCGACAAGGCCGCTGACCTCGAGGTGAACTGGGAGACTCACGGCGTCGTGAACCTCGCCAAGCTGCTGATCGGCAACCACGCGTACTCGTTCTCGTCGGTCACGCCGGACGGCCTGCTGCAGTTCTACAACCCGTGGGGAAGCTACCAGCCGAAGCCCATCACGGCGGCGGAATTCCTCGCGAGCTTCGACAGCCTCGCGACCAACCAGGTCCCGAAGGACAAGGTCGGTGGCTGAACGCGTCGTCACAGCGCCGCTCTGGATTGAAGGCCCGTTCGTCGGAAACGGCGAAGGCGTCGTGATCGACGCGAACGGTCGCGGCCACGCCGCGTTCGTGGTGGCCGATCAGGTCGAGGTGGTGCTGCGCTCGTTCACGTTCACCGGCGGCCACGGCGAGCTCGGCGCCGGGCTGCGCGTGGATGGCTGGTCGAAGGTGCTCGTCGCCGACTGCACGTTCGAGGGCAACCACGCGACCGAAGGCGGTGCGAACGGCGCGGGCGTGTGCGCCGGCACCGTCACGTTCGAGCGCTGCACGTTCGGCCCTGACGATGACCTGCTGCTCACCGGCGCGTGTACCGTCGAGCTCGTCGATTGCGTCGTGAACAGTGGCGTCCGCATCCGCGAGGGCGCCACCGTCAAGTTCGTTCGCGGGCGCGTACGCGGCCCGATCGACGTGTGCGGCACCACCACGCGGGCCCCGATCGTGCGCATCGACGGCACAGACACCGCCGGCGGCGTGCGCAACGACGAGGTCCTTCCCGGCGCCGTCAGCCGGGCCTGAGCCCGATCAGCGCGTCGCGAGCGCGAGCTGCCAGCCGAAGATCGGCCCGACCTGGGCGCTGGTGATGTGGCCGGTCTCGTCCACCACGAACGTCGTCGGAAGTGAAGACACCGCGTACGCCTTGCTCGTCGCCGCATCCCCGACGAGGATGGGGTAGGGCAGATCCATCACCTCCTTGTCCTTCGCGAGCTTCGCGCGCGTGCCCGAGTCCACGGCGATGCCGAGCAGCACCACGTCGGGGTGGGACCGCGCGAACGACCGCAGGCCCGGCATCTCCAGGCGACACGGCCCGCACCACGTCGCCCAGAAGTTGAGGATCACCTTCTTTCCGCGCAGATCGGAGAGATGCACCGTGGAGCCGTCGGTCGCGACGAGCGCGAAATCCGGGGCGGTGCCGTCCGCGGCGGTGTGCACTGCGGGATCGGGCCGCACCCACTGAATCGCCATGAACAGCACGAACGCAGCCGCGATCGAGCCGACCCACACCCCGATCTGGCGCCCGACGTTCTTCCACCACGGCTCGCGCACGATCGGGCCCTTCGGGGACAGCTCAGGTTCGGATGGCGACGACATGCTCCAGGAGTATCATGTCCGCAGGGGGTGCCGCCGTGTGGCTGTTGTTCGTCGTCACCGCGCTCGCCGACGTCCCCAACATCGACTTCTGCGATCGGCCACCGCGCGATCTTTGCAGCAACGATGGGTCGGTCTGCCCGAGTGACCAGCCTGAATGTGGAAAGCTGCTCGCCGCCGACGGATGGACGCAGTCCTGCACGTCGTGGAAAGGTGACGAGGTGTGGTGCGCCCCCGCAAAGTCGTCGGGCTGCTGCGCCACGACCGCCTTGGTGCCGCCGTTGTTCGGGCTCGCGCTGCTTGGAATGGCCGCGACGCGCCGGCGCGCGCCGGTTTGATGGGCGCGTAGAGCCCCGCCGAAAGTACGTCTCTCTGCGTAGAGGCGCCTCCAATGTGCTCCCGGAGGCGCCCCAGACAATCAACCCACGAGGCAACGCCTCATTTCGGTCACTGCCCCGGCTCCCAACCGCAGTCATGCAACATTCGAGACGCCTCTACCGTCGGGACGCGACCTTCAGGCAGCCTCTACCCATGGAAGCTCGCATCACCCTGGCGAAGATGGCCAGTCGAGCGCGGGGCACGCGAACCGCGTCCCTTCGGGAAACCGCAACCCGAACGTGTCGTCGAGCAACGCGAGCAGCGCCTCGGGCGACGCGATCGCCGTCGTCTCCGCGCGTCCGTCAGCCCCTCGCCGCGTGTAATCGCGGTTGAGGATCGTGTGCCGCACCCCGCCAGCCTCAGCGCGCGAGATCACGAGGCGGCTCTTGAAGTGCGACGCCGGGTGCGCGCTCGTGAACCAGTTCGCGACCTCGCGATCGATCGGCGGCATCTCTTCGAGCGTGAACTCGCACACGTCGGACCACATGTCCATGAGCCGCGCCTGGTGGAAGTATCGGCCGTCTTCGAACACCAGCCGCCGCGTCTCGTGCGGCGTCACCTGCTCCTCGTCGAGCACGAGCCTGAGCGCGGCCGTGGGAGACAGCGCTCCGACGCCGACGTCCGCGAGGTACGAGCCCTCGCGCAATTCGACCTGTACGAACATGTGCGTGCGCGGCGGCGTGAAGTCGCGCGGGCGCTGCAGGCGGACCCGCGCAGAGATGGGCCGCACGGTGAAGCCCATCGCACGCAACACCTCGAGGAACAGCCCGTTGTGCTCGAAGCAGTAGCCTCCGCGCTGGTCGGCAACAAGCTTCTGCGCGACGGCGTCGAGGTCGAGCACGATCGGCCGCCCGAGCAGGACGTCGAGGTTCTCGAACGGGATCGTCTGCACGTGCGCGACGATCAGGCCGTTCAGCGTCGCGAGCGAGGTGTCGCGCGGGCCGTCGTAGCCGATGCGAGCGAGGTAGGCGTCGAGCGTCGCCGGGGAAAGGGACATGTCTCCTCCTCCGCTCCGATATCCGCTATTCTGTCGGGATGAACACAACCCGCCGCACCATGGTCCAGGCACTCGCTGCCGGGCTCGTCCTCCCAGCGTCCTCGTGTGTCCCACCCGACCTCACCGGCCTCCGGGTGATCGTCGTCGGGGCGGGTGCAGCCGGGCTCGCGGCCGCTCAGGCGCTGCTCGACTCCGGCGCGGACGTCGTCCTGCTCGAGGCGAGCGACCGTGTCGGAGGGCGCGTGCGCACGCTCACCACCTTCGCGGACTTCCCGATCGAGCTCGGCGCCGAGGAGATCCACGGCCGGCAGTCGCCGTGGTTTGATCGCGCCTCCGCGAACGGCGCGCAATTCGTCACCGACGCCACCACGGATTTCTATTTCGTAGACGACGCGCTTGGCTCCGAGGACGAGGTCTGGGACGCGGACTTCGACGAGGCGCAGGCGTTCATCGACGCCCTGGGCGACTGGGAAGGGGGCGAGACCCCGATGGACGAGGTGCTCGCGAATTCGAATGTGCCCCCGCGCACCTGGCGGACGATGGATGCGTGGCTCGGCTACGAATACGGCACGAGCAACGATCGCATCGGAGCCGCCAGCCTCGCCATCTCAGACAACCAGTGGTCGTCGGGCGACGACAATTTCCTGCTGTCGAACAGCTACGAAGACGTGTTGCGGGCCTCGTTCGCGGACGCCGTCGCGATCGCGCGCACCAACAGCCCCGTCGCGTCGATCGAATGGGACGCGACCGAAGTGGTCGTGCGCCTGAGCGATGGCACCGAGGAGCGCGGAGACGCCGTGGTGATCGCGGTGCCGCTCACAATCCTCAAATCGGGCGCAATCACGATGGTGCTCCCCGCAGACAAGGTCGCCGCGATCGAGACGATCGGCATGGGACCTGGCATGAAGGTGCTCCTGAGATTCACGACTGCGTTCTGGGGCGCGGGAGTCGGCTCGATCTACGGCGGGCCCACCGTCGCGGAGTTCTGGGCCACCGCTGAGGGCCGCGGCACCACACCCGTGCTCACCGCGTTCGTGATGGGTGCCGACGCCGAGTCCTTGCGTGCGTCAAACGACCTCGTCGGCGACGTCCTCGCCGACCTCGATCTGCTCTATGACGGCGCCGCTTCAATCGCCTTCGACGACGCCATCGTGATGGACTGGACCGACGAGCCGTTCATCGGCGGGGCGTACAGCTTCCCCTCCCCAGGTTCGGCCGAGGCCCGCGAGATGCTCGCGGCGCCCCTCAGCGGGCGCGTGTTCTTTGCGGGCGAGGCCACACACACCGCCGGACACTTCGCGACCGTTCACGGCGCGGTCGAGACGGGGCTGCGCGCAGCCGACGAGATCGCGGCGGAATTCGGCTGATCACTGCACGGTGACGCGCACGCTCGCGCTGCCCGTGTCGGTGAAAGGCACCCGCGCCTCGAACCGGTGCTCGCCAGGGACCAGCGGCCAGCGCGTCTCGTAGGGGTAGTCCACGGTCGCGAACGGCTCGCCATCCACGTACCACACCACCTGCGGCACTGGTGGATCGACGGTGACAGACAGGCCGATCGTCGCGGCGGAAGCCGGCACCGCGGGGTCGCGCAGGAAGTGATCGCCACGGCGCGGCGACGACACCGCGACGGCCGATGCGACGTCGATCGGCGCGCTCCCAGGCGGGCGGGCGAGGCCCGCATGCGCCTGCCAGGCCGCGTACTTCGGCCCGAGGTCCACGTACGTGCGCCGCTGGCCGTCTACCACCACGTGCTGATGGGCCTTGCAGGCCGCGGGGACGTGCTCCGCGTCGAGTCTCTCGGAGACGACGTGATCACACGCGGCCGTCGCGCGCGCGCCAGTCAGCGCGCAGATCCGAACCTCCTCGCCAGCGGGGACCGCAGACCCGAAGTCCGCGAGGCCGTCCGCGTCGTGCCCATGAAGCCCGATCAACACGTCGCGCGCGATGCGTGCAGCGCTCGAGGCCCCGCTCACGTCCACCATCGACTGCGCGTGGGGGTCGCCGACCCACGCGAGCACGAGGTACCGCTCGGACCACGCCGCCACCCACGCGTCCCGCGAGTCCTCCGACGTTCCCGTCTTTACCGCGACCGGGAATGGGTACTCGAGCGCGCCCCGCCGTGGAAACGACGGCAGCCGCGCGAGCGGGTCCTGCAGCCACGACGTGACGGTGAGCGCGGCGTCCTGCGTGAACACGCGCGAACCGGACATGGCCTGTTCCCCCGCCTGCCACACGGGCTCCCGCACGCGGCCGTCACCGGCGAGGGTGAGGTACGCTCCCGCGAGGTCGCGCATCGTCACCGGCATCGCGCCCACCGCCAGTCCGAGCCCGTACGTCCGCGCGCGCCCCGTGCCCTCCGTGAGGCCGAGGCTCCGGTAGGTCGCGTAGCTCTCGTCCACGCCGATGCCTTCGACGAGCGCGGCGGCGGGCACGTTGCGCGAGTTTCCGAGCGCCACGCGCGGCAGCATCGGCCCGAGGAACCGATCGTCCGCGTTGGCTGTGCCGTCGTGGGCGCGTGCGAGATCGTCCAGGATCGTGTTCGGCGCGATCACGCCCTCGTCGAGCGCCTTCGCATACAGGAACGGCTTGAGCGCGCTGCCCGGGGAGCGGCGGATCGCCGTGTAGTCGATCGCGCCGGACCGCGCGCGGTCGAAGTAGTCGGTGGACCCGACGAGCGCGAGCACCTCGCCCGTGTGCACGTCGAGCACGATCGCCGCGCCGTTGTTCGCGCCCTGATCGTCGAGCGACTTCACCTCGTCGCGCACGGCCGCGTACGCGAGCGCCTGCACCTCGACGTCGAGCGCGCTGCGCACGTGTTGCGGCAGCGGACCGTCGCTCGCCTCGAGCCGCGCCTGCTCGTCGAGGATCACGTGGATCACCTCCGACGGGCGCGATCGCTTCGGCACCGGCCACACGTCGTCGATCTGATCGACCGCGAGGGCGTACTCGGCCTCGTCGAGCAGCCCCTGTTCGCGGGCAAGACCGAGGATTCGCGCGCCCCGTGCGATCGCGCGCAGCCGCCCCTCGGGGTGGTACAGATCCATGCGCGACGGCGACTGCGGCAACGCGACGAGCAGGGCCGTCTCGGCCCACGACAGGTCCGCCACGGGCTTGTCGAAGTACCGCCAGGCCGCAAACGCGATGCCGTGGGTGCCGTTCCCGTAAGGCGCGAGCGTGAGGTACTGCGCGAGCACGGCGTCGTGCCCGTACCAGCTCACGAGCATCACTGCGACGGTGGCCTCGAGCGCCTTGTTCGCGAACGTGCGCGACCCGGGGTCCTGCATGCGCGCGACCTGCATCGCGATCGTCGATGCGCCGCTCACGACCTTCCCCGACCGCGCGTTCTGCACCACCGCGCGGGCGACGCCGATCGCGTCCACACCCGGGTGATCGGCGAACCGCTCGTCCTCGAGCGCGACCGTGCACGCCACCACGCGCCAGGGCAGCGGCTCGATCGGCCAGTAGCCCGAACCCTCCGAGTCACCGGTCTCGATCTCGGCGAGGAACGCGCCGTTGCGATCGGACATCACCACGGTCGGCGCGGGGTGATCGAGGCGGACCCTCGACGCGGCGAACGCCAGCCACACGCACGTGAGCACCATCGCGGTGCCAACGCCCGCCTTGAGTCGCGGATTCACTTCTCCACCACGACGCGGGCGCCCGCGGACCGGCCCCACACCGCGAGGTCGTACTGGGTCGCCGCGTCCGCCGCGGGCTCCACGAACGAGCCGACGCTCGCCGCCCGCTCGCGGAAGTAGAGGTCGTACGTCCCCTTCGGAAGCGACTCGAACACGTATTGCACGTGATCATCGCGCCAGGAAACATAGGTCGGCGCCGCCGTGTCGCGTCCTCGCGCCGTCGCCTCCGGCGGGGCCGTGCGCAGCGTCGGGTTGAGCGGCTCCATGCCGGCGGCGAGCGGCACGGTGACCGCCACATAGTAGCGATCCTCCGGAACCACGATCCGGACGTGCTCCTCGACGACCTGTCCCACCTTTACTCGCACGCTCGTCCCGGCGGTGATCGGTGTCTGCACGAGCGGCGCCTTGCCGTTCACCAGCAGCCACTCGCGCTCCACGACGAGCCCGTTCGCCACCGGCGCGACGGTCGAGCCGTCCCCGGCCGGGATGTACTGCGTCTCCACCCGCGCGGACGCGGTCTTCCCGTCCGTCAGCTTCAGCAGGCCCGCGCCACCGATCGCCGTGTTCATCACTACGACGTGCGAATCCTTCGCCGCGGCCGTGCCCGTCGCCGTCCCGTCCGCGACCGACACCGCGAATCCGCCGCCCTTCGGCGCCGACCGTAGCCGCTCGGCCAGCGCCAGCAGCGCCTCGGCGTTCGCGTTCGTGCTCCCCCAGCCGTCGGCGCCGCCCAGCGTCACGAGCGCCTCATCGAGCAGCGCGAGGCGCTCGTCGTCGGGCCGCACCCGCGACAGCGCGCGATCCATACGCGCCGCCGTGCGCGTCTCCGACGGCAACACGAGCGGGCTGCGCCACGTCCCCGCGATGCCGCCGTACACCTCGCGCCCCTGCCACAGGCGCACGGTCACCGCGTCGTGCAGTCGCACCGCGAGGTTCGCGAGCGTGGGCTGTTCGGGCAAACCTCCCCCGCGCGTCCCGGCGAGCACGATTCCCGCGAGCCCTTCGGGGTCCACGTACCGAGCCTGGCGCGCCAATTCTGAGAAGTACGCGGCGTCGTAGCGACCCGAGTCCGTCAACGCCTGGAGCGCGAACACCCGCTCCGACCACGACTCCCCGTCCACGAACCGATCGTAGTCGCTTCGCAGCGCGAGCTTGAGCGCGTCGGCGAGGGTCTGTTCGAGCCGCTTGTCGACGGGGTAGCCGGCCTCCTTCGCCTCCGCGAGGAACGACAACGTCCACGCCGTGCGGGTGACGCTGCCCGCCGTGCCCGGCCAGTCCGCCACCAGCCCGCGCGTGTCGACCACGCGGGGGAGCCAGTCGAGCGTGCTCTTCACGGCCGCGTCGGTGCGCGGCTTCGCCTCGCCGCGATCGAGCGCCTCGAACAATTCGCCAACGCCCAGGTACGCGCGCGCCGTGCTCACGCGCTGCTCGGTGCTGCCGTACGGGTAGCGCTCGAACCATGACAACGCGCCCGCCATACGCAGGATGTCGCCGCGATCGGACACCACCCAGCTCCGCTTCACGCTGCCTGAGCGCGCGGGCTCGTCCAGCGCGGGGATGACGAGGTCCTTGTCCCGCGTGACGTCGCCGAGCACGGCCACCGCGTGGACGTGTTGACCGTCGATCACGGGCAACACGAGCTCGAACGCGTCGCCGACGCCGTCCACCGTCCGCGTCGCCGACAGCTTGATCTTCGCGACCTCGGGCGCGCCGGCGATCGGCACCACCACGGGGAACCCGATGCGCGCGGTCTCCTTGAGGTCCCACGTCATCGTCTGCCGCGTGTCGCCGGCCACCACGAGGCCCGGCGCCTCGAGCTTCACCTGACCGGCGCCACCGTCGCCCTCGATCACGCGCCCGGTGGCGCCTGCGATGAACGCATCACCCGGCCGCACGAACCGCGGCAACACGGGCTCGATCACCACGGGCAGCCGCACCTCGATCTCCGACTTTCCAGCTCCGAACCGCTCCGCGCCGCTCGTCGCCTTCGCGCGCACCGCGAACACGGTGAGGTTGTCGGGGAGCTTGACGTCCACGGTCAGATCGCCGGTGAGAGGGACCGTGAGGAACGGCTCGTAGTAGGGCACGCTGCGAAAGTCGCGCCGAACGGTGGGCGGCGGGATGTTGCCGTCGTCTTCCGCGGGCGCGTCGCCGCCGGGCATCACGGCGAACGGCAGCCGCCCCTGCACGAGGTTTCGCGAGTCGAAGATCGACACGCGCGTCGACACGTCGGTGATGAAGTCCGGCAGCGGATCGAGGCGCTTCTCGGTGCCCAGCGCGAGCACCGCCTGGTCCACAAGCCACAACGCCACCTCGCCGGACACGGGCCTGCCGTCGTCGTCACGCAGGTGCATGGTCACCTTCACCGACTCGCCCGGCGACGCCTTCTTCGGCACGTCGAGCTTAACCGCGACCGTGTTCTCCTTGGGGTTCACCTGCACCCACACCGTCGACGCGAGCGTCGCAGGCTTGCCGAGGTCCGTGTCCCCGCGACCGCGACCGGCGCCTTCCAACCGGCCGCGCATCAACACCACATGCACCGGCAACCGCGGCACGAACGCGGCCTCCACCGGCACCTTCACCACGGCCTGGCCGTCCTTCACGACGAAGCGTTCGTACCGGTTCCGGTCAGGTGCCTCGATCACGAGCAGCCCATCGGCGTCCTGCCAAGGCGACTTCACGACGATGTTCGCGGTCTGTCCGGGGTCGTAGCTCTTCGCGTCCGGCGCCAATTCGAACGTGCCCGCCTCGGGCTTCGGCCACGCCACCGCGCCGTCGCCCGCGACGTAGAGGTCGACCTGCACCACCTGCGCGCGGCCGAGCCGATCGCGCGACTCGACCTCGACGACGTAGACGCCAGGCTCCTTCGTCGCGAGCGTCACGGGCAGCGCCGCCGCCGCGCTGCGCACGTCGACCTCGGTCTCGACGACGTCGACCGTGTCGGTCGTATAACGGGCGTTCCCGTCCGAGAAGTCCGAGGCCTGCAAACGGCTGTGCCACTCGCGGTGCAGCAGCCGCACCGTCACGGCCTGATCCGCGAGGAACTTGCCATCGGGACCCACGACCAGGATCTCGGGGACCACGACCGTGGCGTGCTCGACGTACCGCGGCACCTTCAGCGCGACCGCGAACGCGGGAACGGCCTGCACCTTCTGGACGGCGGTCACGGTCTGATCGTCGTCACCGGTGACGGTCGCCTCGATCACGTACGTGCGCGGCTGCGCCGTGGGCTCGATCGTCGGGTCGAGCGACAAATGCGCGTGGCCCGAATCGTCCGTGAGGCCGTCCTGCTCGTACGCGGCGGTGCTGTCGAACCGACGAACCCCGGAATACCGGCCGTCGGACGACGTGACAAAGCCCTCGGGGACCTTCGGCGCGAACGACAGCGGGTATTGGCTCACGCGCCAGCGCACGGGACGTTTCACGACCGGCCCGCCCGAGTAGTGATCCGCCGACAGCGCGACCTCGAACGGCCGGTCCAGGCCAACCTTGTCGGGCGCGTCGAGCTCGGCCTGCACAGTGGGCACGCGGTACGCGTCGATCTTGAATTGCACCTCGCACTGCGACCCCGACGCGTCCTCGAAGTCCGCGAGCCACTCGCCCGTGGGCGGGTCCTCGGGCTTCCACTTCCAATAGAATCCGCCGGAAGCGCGCGTCGTCACGGCCTCGGTCACGGTAACGTCGCCCGGGCCACGCACCGTGACATGGCCCGCGAGGCCGCCCACCGGCGCGAGGTGCCCCCGCAGCCGGTCGCGCAGGAAGCCCTCCAGGTGCACCTCCTCGCCGGGCCGGTACACGGGCCGCTCGGTGAACATGTGGCACAACCGATCCGCGGAGGGTCGGCGGACCAGGAGGTTGTTGAACGCCCACCCAAGCCAGTCGCCCCCGTAGTCGCCCCAGTGTTCGTCCTGAAAGCTGTCCGGCGGGCGGTTCGCGTCGAGCACGAGCACGTCGTCGCCGCGCGTCACCGTCACCCGCGTCGGCGTCGCGTTGCGCCCGTCATTGCCCGGCGCCTTCCAGGCGAACACGCCGTCCACACCGGTCGTGCCCTTCGCGAGCGTGCCGAACGTCGCCACCTCTGCGCGCGACGACGAGCCGTCGATGTGGATCTCCGCGCCGCTCACCGGCGCGCCGCTCGCGAGCGAGGTGACGAGGAACCGCACCCCGCCTTCCTCCTCGACGGTGGTGAGCGAAAGGTCCGTGATCTGCACGCGGGTGAACCGCCGCGGCCCCACGCCGTCCTCGGCCCGAACGCCCACCAGCCACACGCCGGGCTTGTTCTCGCTGCCCACCTCGGCGAGCAGCGGCTGCAGGTCGAGCCCGAACGAAGCGCCGTCCTTCGCGCCAGCCGGCAGGTCGACGATGCGCGACACCGCTGGCGAGCCCAGCAGGCGCGCGTACGTCTCCATCATCCCAGTGTCGGGGCCGCTCCACACCTCGCTCCACGGCGCCGGCTGCTCGCCAGGACCGGGCGGACGCGTGTCCTCGTCCACCATCAGCGGCTCGTCCGGGAACGGCCAGAACGACCGGTCCAGCGCGTCCACGCGGTACAGCCGCACGTCGGCGCGTTCGAAGCCGCGCGCCCGCATCGGGATCGTCTTCGGACCGCGCGACTCGACGAGCGCGTTGCCGACGTCCAGCGCAAGAACGTCTTCCGCGGCCGGGAACCACACGTCGAACGCCGTCGGCCCGTGCAGGTCCAGAGGTCGCCCGGCGTCATCTACGATTGGTGACGGCTCGATGCGAACCGTGTACGCGGTGTCGGGCGCGAACCGTCCGCGCACCTCCAATCGTGTACCGTAGGATGCGAATTGGAGATCGGGTACGGACGGTTCGAAGCGCACCAGGTTGCGGGCCTCGACCGGACCGAGCGCCCGCGGCGCCGCCGAGAAGTCCACGATCACCGCGCGTCCATCCGTGCACTCGATCGCCTCCTCCGGCGCGAACTTCGCCCCGTTCCGCGGCACCGGCACGGTCTCGTTCGAACAGCCCGCCCGCGTCACGCGGAACGGCTCCTTCGTCGCGAACGCGATCGAAGTCGTCGCCTGCTCGGACGGATCGTCCGCCAGGCGGAAGCGCACCGTCACGCGCTCACCCGCCGGGATCTCCGTCCGCAGGCGGATCTCGAACCGGTGAAGGCCCTCCCCTTCGGATCCGTCCGCCACGACCGGGAGCTCCTTCACGTCGAGCTCCGCCGGCCCGATCACGGTCGCGACGCCGTCCCCGAGCCCCGGCAGCGGGCGCAGCTCCACGGTCGTCATCCGGCGGAGCACGTCCGCAGGCAGCGGATCGCGGAACGCCACCACCATCGACCGCAGCGGCTCGAGCTCCTCGGCGCCATCGTACGGAACGGACTCGACCGGCGGTGACAGCCGCGCCAGCAATTCCGTCGTGCGACCGCCAACTTCAACGGTCAGCGTGCCGAGCGGGGGCCACGGCTCGCCCGGCACGAACTGGAGCGTGCGGTCGTCGAGCCAGGTCCACGCGCCCGGTTGCGACGGCTTGATCTGCACGACGCGCTCAGGACGATCCTCGGGTCCACCCTTCGCAGGCCCCGTCGGCGCCTGGAAGAACACCGTGATCGGGTCCCACGAGCGCACGAACCGATCCGGCACGACGACCACGCCGTTGGCGCGGGCGGGCCGCTGCAACAGCGACCGCAGGTCGTCTGGATCCGCCACAGCAGCGGTAGTGAGGGCGAACGAACCCAGCAGAGCCAGCAGGACAGCGATACGACGCGGCATGAAACACCTCGCGTGCCTCCAGTGCATGGGCCGTGCCGAACATCACCCTCGACGCCCGACGCGGGGTGATTACCTGAATCGGTCCGCCGTCCCTCGACGGTGCTGGAGGTCACATGCCGCACGTTCTTCCCGCGCTCCCCTACGCCTATGACGCCCTCGAACCGCACTACGACAAAGAGACCGTGCGCCTGCATCACGACATGCACCACGCGGCCTACGTCACCGGCTTGAACGCCGCCGAAGACAAGCTCGCCGCCGCGCGCAAGGGAAATGACTTCGCGGCCGTCCAGGCCCTGTCGCGCCAGATCGCGTTTCACGGCGCGGGCCATCAGCTGCACAGCGTGTTCTGGACGAACATGAAGCCGGCCGGCGGCGGCAAGCCCGAAGGCGAGCTCGCAGCCCAGATCGACAAGGACTTCGGCTCGTTCGAGGGTTTCCTCGCCCAGTTCAAGGCCGCGTCCGCCGCGGTCGAAGGCTCCGGTTGGGGCGTGCTCGCGTGGAACGCGAACTTCGGCGCGCTCCAGATCCTCACCGCCATGAACCACCAGGACCTCGCGCAGTGGGCCACCACGCCGATCCTCGTTTGTGACGTGTGGGAGCACGCGTACTACCTGAAGTACCAGAACAAGCGCGCCGCCTGGGTGGAGGCCTTCACGGCCAACCTGATCAACTGGGCCGACGTCGCCGAACGCTTCGCGGCCGCCCACCGGTAGTCCAACCGCGTCCGCGGCCTCCGCTATGTGAGCTCCGAAAGCTCCTTGCGGAGGTCGCGCACCGCGAGCGCGTGATCCCGCCCCTCTGCGAGATCCCCACCCTCGGCTTCCTTGTCCATGTGCCACTTCTCGAAAGCGAGCCGTACCAGCTTGCCGTTGCGCTGGCGCGCCCTCCACCAGCCCGCCACGTCGCCTCGCCACAACAGCCCGACGCCGTGCCAGAACCGCCGATACGCGGGCACGAGGTGGCGGACCTCACCGTCCTGCACGACGGGGGCCTTCTCCGTGGCGAGGTAGGTGAGGATCATCGCGTCCTCATGACGCAGCGAGAACGCCGCCGCGAGCAACACCATCGCCATGAACGGCACCTGAAGAAAGGTGACGGCGAAAGGCAAGGACGCCAGCACCGCGAGCGGGTCCTCGTCGTTCCAGGAGAACGACGAGTAGAAGGTGTTCCACGCAAAGTGCGCGAACATCGCAAACCCGAGTCCAACAGGGGGAATCAACCAGCGGAGGAATCCACGACGCATCACCCGAAACGCGCCCACC
This sequence comes from Pseudomonadota bacterium, assembly GCA_947505245.1. GTDB lineage: Bacteria > Myxococcota_A > UBA796 > UBA796 > SYKL01. Next base: position 82,070 of record CANNIZ010000006.1, read on the forward strand.
GACGCCCCGGTGATGGCGGTAAACGCGGGATGAAGGCCGACGGCGATCACAATCCCCCGCACCATCGTCATCACCACGACGCCGCCGACCGATTCGGTGCCGGCGTAGTACGTAAAGTTCTCGCAGGCGGCGAATCCGAGCCCTACCAGGGCCCCGTAGACGACGCCGTCAAGGACGTTGTCAAAGTCGCGCCAGAAGAACAGGTACAACACGACGAGCGCGAACCCCTTCGTGCTCTCCTCGACGAGCGGCGCCGAGATGCTCGCCGTCAATTGTTCCGCGAGCGCGGCGTCGCCCACCGCGGCCAGCGCCACGGCGCCGAACAGCTCGTTGGCCATGAGTGACAGGCCCGTGGCAAGGACGGCACCCCAGGCCACCGCTGACAACGCCAACACGATCGGCTCGGGATCGTTGCGGTCGATCCACCGAATCGCGAAGAAATACGGGAGGGCGCAGCCGATCGCCGCCGAGGCGGCGACGAACGCCACCACCGGGTCGTACACGGTGGCGGCGAGGATGTTGAGACCGGTACAAAGCGCCCCAAACGAACCGACCAACAACACGAGGCCCGCGCAGGAGACGAGCACCGCGGTGCGCCCGCTGCGACTTGGAGCCTTCAGTCCGGCGATCGCCGAGGTGCGGGTCGCGATCACAGCCGCCACGGGCTTCGAGTCTTTGGTGCTCATTCGCGGATTGTAGCCGGTGCGGGCCAGATTGAACGCGCGAGCACGCTCGCGACCACGACAAGCCCACCTCCGACGGCCCACGGTCCGGGCACCTCGCCGACGCCGAGCCACACCCACACCGGGTTCAAGACGGGTTCGACGGTTTGAACGACGCTCGCCTCCACGGCGCGCAGATAGCGGAGGCCGCGCGCGAACGCGAGGTACGCGCAGGCGATCTGGAACGTCCCGAGCAGCGCCAACGACACCCAGGATTGAAGCCCGACAGGCGGCGACAGAATGATGAACGGGAGCGTGCCGACCACCGCGAGCACGTTGCCGAGAAGGATCGCGAGCACCTGAGCTTCCAAAGGCGCGCCCGACGCGATCTCGCGGCGCAGGAACAGCGGCAACAGCCCGAAGGCCACGCCGGACACGAGGGCGAGGGCGATTCCCGTGCTGCCCGTCGCGCTAAGGTCCTCGCGCGAAAACAGCAGCATTCCGACAAGGCAGCCGCCGAGCGCGACGTAGTCGGGCGTCCGCGGCCGCTCGCCGAGGAACGGACCCGATAGGAGGGCGACGTAGATGGGGCCGGTGTACTGCAACACGATCGCGTTCGCAGAGGTCGTCAGGCGAGTCGACGCGGCGAACGTCGTCACACAAACGGCGTAGGACACAGCGGCAGCCCACACCCCGGGCCGCCGCAGCGTAGGCCCGGCACTCGCAAACGAACTCCGGAACGCCCAGATCAACACCGGCAGCGCGAACAGGCTGCGGACCCCGCCGATCGCCATCGGGCCGCCTTCCGCGAGCTTGATGCCGAGCCCTCCGGTGCTCCAGAGCAAGGCCGCCAGCAATACGAATGCAATTCCGCGCGACCGTTCGGACATGGCACGCCTTGTAGCGCACCCGTTTCGAATAGGCCCCCTCAACGTTGCGTCTCACCGCGTTACACTGACGCGTCCAGGAGAACCCATGAAGACTCTCGCACGATTGGTCCTCACCGCCACCGCGTTGTCGCTGTTCGCCGCTGCCTGCGCGAAGGTACCCGTCACCGGACGCCGCCAGTTCAACGTGATTCCAAACGGCGTCATGAACAAGATCGGCAAGACGAGCTACCGCCAGACCCTCTCCGAGAAGAACATCATCAAGGAAGGCGAAGACGCGGAGCTGATGCGCAAAGTCGGCAAGCGCATCGCCGTCGTGGCCGACCAGCCCGATTTTGATTGGAGCTACGCGCTCATCCGTGACAAGACGCTCAACGCCTGGTGCCTGCCGGGCGGCTACATCGGCGTTTTCACCGGCATCCTCCCCGCGATGGAAAATGAAGCCGGCATGGCGTTCGTGATGGGCCACGAGATCGGCCACGCCGTCGCCCACCACGGCTCCGAGCGCCTTTCGCAGCAGATCGTCGTCCTCGGCGGGGTCGCGGGCCTGGTCGCGTTGGCCGACAGCCAGGTCGACATGGACGGAAAGCAGAAGGCTATCGTATTTGGAGCCCTTGGCATTGGCGCCGAGGTCGGAATCCTGCTCCCGTTCTCTCGCGCCCACGAATCCGAAGCGGACGTGATCGGAATGATGTTCGCGGCCGGAGCGGGCTACCCTCCCGGCGAAGGAATCACGTTGTGGGACCGCATGTCCGCCCTTTCGAAGGGCCCCGAAGTGCCGTCGTGGATTTCTACGCACCCTTCCAACGATGACCGGCAGGCACACATGAAGGAGTGGATGCCGCGCGCCAAAAAACGGTTTGAGCGCAACAAGCTCGACTACGATACGCGCCGGGCGTTGTGGGTCAAATAGCGGGTTGCGGGGCAGGCGCTGCGGCCATATAGTCGGCCTCGCCAATTACCCGGAGTTTGTGCCATGCCCAAGGGCAAGAAGACAATCGTCAAGACTTCGCCGCTCGATCGCGCCAAGCTGTTCCAAGCGCTGATCACAAATCCAGGTCTGAAGACGTCCGAGCTCGACAAGCTCCTTGGCGCCGAACAGCTTGATATCCGCGAGGCGTTGCAGGACTGGGAATTGCAGGGCGCCACGCACCGGACCGGTCGCACGCGCGGCACGCGTTGGTTCGTGAACGCCGGGGCGACCATGCCCGAAACGCTCCCGCCGGAAGCCGGTTCGGTCAAGGCCAAGTCCTCCACGAAGGCACCCAAGGGCGCAAAGAAGGCTGCGGCGCCGAAGAAGGTCGCCAAGCCGGTCGCCAAGGCAAAGAAGGCGCCCGTCGCGGCCAAGCCCGCCAAGGCCGAGAAGCCCGCGCGTGGTCGTCCCAAGGGCGGAAAGGGCCGCGCGCCACAGGCCGCGATTCTGGACAAGCACCGCGCCCTGCTCGGCACCGTACCGGACGACGTCGCGGCCGAACGCACGGGTGTTCCCGCTCGCACGATTCAGTACTACCGCAAGAAGAACGGCATCGCCGGGTACGCCGGTCCCAAACGACGCGGCGGCAGCCCCGCTCCAATCGCCAAGGCCCCCGCGCCGGCGAAGGCCGCTCCCGCAGCGAAGGCCGCTCCGGCAGCGAAGGCCGCTCCCGCAGCAAAGGCCGCTCCGGCAGCAAAGGCCGCCCCGGCACCAAAGGCTGCCCCGGCGCCTCTGGCGATCGCAAAGCGGCCATCGGTCGGCCGCGCCGCCTGGCGCGTCGAGCTCCGTACGGGTCGCGAGGTCATCCAGCGGTACACGTTCGCAAACTCCCTGGCGGACGCGGCCGCGTTGGCCTCCCAGTCCGCTGGCGCTCTTGGCGCCGAGGTCGTCGGGCTCAGCTGGGTAGGCGACGCGCTGGATTAGACGCGGCCCCAGCGGGTTGCAGTTCGGAGTACGCGGTCGGCACATGCGTGGCATGATGCCGCCGCAACCACACTTCGGAGGCACGATGCGCGCAGTTCTGATGGCCGGATTGTTGGCGATGATGTCAATCGCCGACGCCAGCGCCGCTGACCCCGTCAAGGTGACGCCTCCTTTGACACCGGTGGTGGCGCCGCCGGTTGCCGCCGCGAGCAAGACCTACGCGCTCGACACCAAGAAGAGCGTGTTGTTCGTCATCGTGAAGAACGATCCGAGCTCCATGCTCTCGGGGTTCGCGCACGATCACGCGATTGGAGCCACCGGCTGGACGGGCAACGTCACGTGGCCGACGGACGCGGGCGCCACGTGCAGCATTGAAATCGCCGTCCCCGTGAGCGGCCTCGAGGTCGACCCCGACGGTTACCGCGAGAGGGCCGGGCTCGACGGACGCGAGGTCAGCGCCGAGGACAAGGCGAAGATCAAGGTGAACTTCAGCGGACCTCGCCAGCTCGACGCAAAGACCTACCCGAACATTTCGTTCAAAAGCACGGCCTGCAAGGGCGGCGGCACCGCGTTCATGATCGAAGGCGACCTGACGCTGCGCGGGACGACCCGGAAGATCGTCATCCCCATGGCGATCAAGACCGACGGCACGAGCTTCAGCGCGTCCGGCAAGTTCACGATCCGTGGCTCGGACTTCGGCATGTCGCCATTCTCGGCAGCCGGTGGCACACTCCGCAACCAGGATTCCCTCACGTTCGTGATCGACGCAAAGTCGTGATCGTTCGGCGCGCCGGGTTACGTCGCCGCGTCGCTTGACCCGAGCGGTCACGGCAGGGAGCCCGCGTGGACGCAGCGCCAGGAAGCACCAACCCGAGGGACGGCTCGCCGCTCGAGCCCGTCACCTGGACGCCCGCCGCCGAGGTTGCCGCTACGATCGTCGCCGCTCGCGACGCTCAGCCCGCCTGGGCAGCCCGACCGCAACGCGAGCGGAACGACGCCCTGCGCGCCGTCGCCCGCGAGATCCTCGAGCGGCGCGCCGAGATCGCCGCGATCATGTCCTCGGAGACGGGTCGCACGCCCACGGACTGCATCGCGAGCGAGATGGTGTTCGTGATGGACAACATCGAGGGCGCGATTCGTGTCGCCGAGAAGGCGCTCGCGACCGAAAAGGTCCGCCTCTCCGCGCTCGACTTTCCCGGCAAGAAGATCGTCGTTGAGGCCGTCCCACGAGGCGTGATCGGCATCATCGCCCCGTGGAACTATCCGCTCGCGAATTTCTACAAGAGCCTTTGGCCCGCGCTGCTCGCCGGAAATGCGGTGGTCATGAAGCCGTCGGAGTTCACGCCCCGCACCGGCGCCTGGCTCGCTGAGGCCGTTCGGAAGTACGTCCCCTCCGGGTGCGTGCAGCTCGTTCAGGGGGCCGGCGACGTCGGCGCGGCGTTGATGCCGGGGGTCGACGGGCTCGTGTTCACCGGGTCCCTCGCCACCGGTCGCAAGATCGCCGAGCGGGCCGGCGGGCTGCTCGTGCCGTGCTCGGTGGAGCTCGGTGGCAAAGACGCCGCCATCGTGCTCGCCGACTGCAACTTCGACCGCACGGTCGCGGGAATTGTTCACTGGTCGCTTCACAACGCCGGCCAGGACTGCGCCTCGGTCGAGCGCGTGTACGTCGAGAACGCCATTGCCGACAAATTCATCGCCGCAGTCGCCAAGACGGCCGCCAAGGTGCGCACCGCGACCGAAGCGACGGGCCATGCCGAGATGGGGCCGCTGCAGACGCCCGCGCAGGTGGCGATCGTCGAGGCGCACATCGCAGACGCGGTCGCCAAGGGCGCGAAGTTGCTCGTCGGCGGCCAGCGCACGGGGACGGGCCTCGGCTTCCAGGCCACCGTGCTGGACGGTTGCACGGCCGAAATGCGCGTCATGCGCGAGGAGACGTTCGGCCCCGTGGTGGCGATTCAGCGCGTCGCCGACGCAGAAGAAGCGATTCGCCTCGCGAACGACAGCGACTATGGCCTGTGCGGATCCGTTTGGACCACAGACACCACAAAAGGCGAGGCGCTCGCGAGGCGGCTCAACGTCGGCGTCGCGATGGTCAACAACCACGCGTTCACGGGAACCATGCACGAGACGCCCTGGTCGGGTGTTCGGGGCACGGGGCACGGCGTCGCGATGTCGGCTCACGCGTACGGCGTGTTCGTGCGGAGGCGCACCTTGCTGGTCGACAAGAACAGCGGGCCCGACGCGTGGTGGTTCCCCGCCGACGCCAATTTGGACGCGTTCATGGACGCCGCGTCGAAGAAGGCCCTCGGCGCGCTCGGGGCCATCTTTACGCTGCTGCCCCTGCTGATGCGGCGCGCGAGCACGATCAAGAAGTTTGCCTCGGAGTAATCGATGTGCGGAATCGTAGCCGTCCTCGAGATCAAGCGCGGCGCGTCGGACCTGCGCGAGAAGGCGCTCGCCGCCGCCCGCACCATCCGCCACCGCGGCCCTGACTGGAGCGGCGTGTGGATGGATGAGCGCTGCGTTCTGGCACACGAGCGCCTGGCGATCGTCGACGTCGACAACGGCGCGCAGCCGTTACTCGACACAACCGGCGACGTCGCCCTCGCCGTCAACGGCGAGATCTACAACCACAAAGAGCTGCAGAGCGGCCTCACGAGCCCCTACCCGTTCCGAACCCAGTCGGACTGCGAGGTCATCCTCCCGCTGTACGCTGCCCACGGCGCCGGCGTCGCCAACCTCCTGTCGGGCATCTTCGCGTTCGTATTGTACGACCGCCGCACCGGCGACTGGCTCGTCGCGCGCGACCCGATCGGGGTTTGCCCGCTGTATTGGGGACGCGACGCCCAGGGGAATGTGTGGGTGGCGTCGGAGATGAAGGCGCTCGTGGCGGACTGCGTCACAATCGAGGAGTTCCCGCCCGGTCACACGTGCACGAACCGCGACGCCGCTCCCGTACGCTACTACCAGCCCGCCTGGCGCGACTACGACGCCGTCAAGGACAACCCGCTCGACCTCGCCGTGCTGCGCGACGCGCTCGAATCTGCGGTTCGTCGGCAATTGATGTGCGACGTCCCGTATGGCGTCCTGCTCTCGGGTGGACTCGACTCGTCGCTTATCGCCGCCATCACCCAGAAATTCGCCGAGAACCGCGTCGAAGACGAGGGCCGGACGCGCGCGTGGTGGCCGCGCCTGCACTCGTTCTCGATCGGGCTGACGGGGTCGCCGGACCTCGCCGCCGCAAAGAAGGTCGCCGATTCACTCGGCACCGTGCACCACGCGATTCACTTCACCGTGCAGGAGGGAATCGACGCGCTGCCCGACGTCATCCGGCACATCGAGACCTACGACGTCACCTCGATTCGCGCGTCCACGCCAATGTACTTGATGGCTCGTCGAATCAAGGCCATGGGCATCAAGATGGTGCTGTCTGGCGAAGGCGCGGACGAGGTGTTCGGCGGCTACCTGTACTTCCACAAGGCCCCGAGCGCGCGCGATTTCCACGAAGAGACGGTGCGCAAGCTCGACATGCTGCACAAGTACGACTGCCTGCGCGCGAACAAGTCCATGGCCGCGTGGGGCATCGAGGCGCGCGTCCCGTTCCTCGATCGCGAATTCCTCGACGTCGCGATGGCGTTCTCACCGTCCGCGAAGATGGTCGGCAAGGGCCGCATGGAGAAGTTCCCGCTCCGCACGGCTTTCGAGGGGGCGCTGCCTCCCGAGATCCTCTGGCGACAGAAGGAGCAATTCAGCGACGGGGTCGGCTATTCGTGGATCGACTCGTTGAAGGCGCACGCCGAGCGCCGCGTCACGGACGCTGAGCTCGCCGAAGCGAAATTCCGGTTCCCGTACAATCCGCCAGCGACCAAGGAGGCGTACCTGTACCGGACGCTGTTCTCCGCGCATTTCCCGAGCGACGCGTCCGCGCGCTGCGTCCCAGGCGGACCGTCGATCGCGTGCAGCACCCCGACGGCGATCCTGTGGGACGCCGCGTTCGCGAACAACGCGGACCCGAGCGGACGCTCCGTGCTCGGCGTCCATGGGGCGTCGTCGTGATGTTGTGGCTCGCGTTGATCGGCTGTCCACCTGCCCCGCAGCGGGACGTCCTCCCCGGCCTCTGCGACACCGCCTCGCTCGCGGTGCGCGCCGACGGCTTCATCCTCTCGGGCGCCGATTGCGGGCGGCTTGACCTCGAGGCCACGGTCGTCGGCGACGGCGACCTCACGCTTTCGCTCGATCTCGTCGCCGGCACCGTCGTCCCTACGATCCATTCCGAAGCGGGCGGCACGTTTCGCGCGCTCGTGTTTCGCGGCGACGTCGACCTCCCCGGCGACGGACCGGTCCGCGTCTGGCGCCAGGGCTACCAGTCGTGGGCGTGGTCGGGCGTCGTCGAGGCATCGATGCCCGAGCTCGACATCGACGGACTCCCGCTCGCGGACGGCGACGGCGACGCGATGTCGCTCGCGCAGGAGACGCCGTACACGTCGTGGTGGGCGGGCCTCGTCGGCCGGCCCGGCGGCATGTCCGCGCTGCTCGGCGTGCTCGGCTCCACGCACACCAAGTTCTACACCGCGTTCAGCGAAGACCGCGCCTGGGCCGTCTATGGCGGTCGCGGCGAAGCCATCGAGATCCCCGCCGGCGGCACGCTCGCGCTCGACCCGCTGATCGCTGTCACTGGCGCTGATCCCGGACTGCTCTACGCGACCTGGGCCGACGCTGTGGCGGCCCGCAACCCGCCGCGCCCGCTGCCCGACGTGCCGCCCACCGGCTGGGCGACGTGGTCCACGTACTACAGCGGCGTGTCCGAGCAGGACGTGCGCGACAACCTCCCGCTCGCCATGGACCTCGGCCTCGACGTGTTCCAACTCGACGACGGCTGGCAGGTGCGCTGGGGCGACTGGACGGCGGACACGGACTTCCCGAGCGGCATGGGGCCCCTCGCCGCAGACATCACGGCGGCCGGCCTGCGCCCCGGGCTGTGGATGGCGCCGTTCTACGTTTCGCGCGACTCGGCCACCTACGCGGCGCACGACGACTGGTGGGTGCGCGACCTCGACGGCGACGAGATCCGGTTCACCAACGTCGGCAGCGGAGACTACGCGATCCTCGACGTCACCCAGCCCGACGCAGCCGCGTTCCTGCGCGACGCGATCGCGGGACGTGTGGCCGAGGGGTACACCTACCTGAAGCTCGACTTCCTGTACGCCGGCGCCCAGGAGGGCCTGCGCGCCGAGCCAATCACCGGGATGGAGGCCTACCACCGCGGCCTCGAAATCCTCCGCGACGCGGCGGGCGAAGACACCTACATCCTCGCGTGCGGCGCTCCGCTGCTGCCGAGCGTCGGCTTCGCCGAGGGCTTCCGCACCGGCGCCGACATCGCGTTCGAATTGTCGCCCGACGCCGACCCCGCGTTCGTGCGCTGGCAGGCACGCCAAACGGCGGCGCGGTCGTTCACGAACGGCCGCTGGTGGTGGTCCGACGCGGACCAGATCCTCGTTCGCGGGCTCACCGATCCCACCGGCGCGGTCGCTGCAAACGCGGCCTCCGGCGGCACGTGGCAGCTCGGCGACGCCCTCGCAGAAGTCGACGCCGAGGTGTTGTTCGCGCCCGGCGCGGTCGCGACCCGCGGCTCGTCGGCGAGGCCGGTCGACCCGCTCTCGTACCCGTCGGGGTTCGACGCGAGCCCGCTCGCCGAGAAGATCTCGCCGAACGATCAGGTGCCGCCCGTGTGGCTGCTCGACCACCACGTCGTGCTGCTCAACCTCGGCGACGCGCCCATCACCGTGGACGCTCCGCCCGGTCAGGAGTTGTTCTCCGGAGGTTACTCCGCCGGGCCGCAGACACGTACGCTGGCTCCGGGGGCCGGCGAGATCTGGGCGCTCGCGGGCGGCAGCCCTTAGAGCTCGGGCAGCGTCAGGAAGGCGGCGTTGATCGTGATCAGCTGTGTTCCCATACGCGACTCCCAGCCCATACACAGCGACAGCCCGGTCCGTTTCATGCTGACGACGAAGCCACCCTGCATGCGGGTGGCGGTGCCGCCGGTGCGCCAGACGCGGCTGACGGAGAAGTCAAAACCACCGCCCCCGTCAAACATGCTCCGCTTGAGGAACAGCAGATCGAACTGGCCACCCGCGTGGACCCCGAGCGGCGCGGGGCCTCCAGCACCGCCCAACCCGGCGATCGCCTGCAACGCGATGACCTGCAGGTTGAGCCCGCCCCCGACCTCCGCAGACCCGGGAAAGCCGGCGGGGGTCGCGGCCAGGCGCGCCTGGTAGCTCCAGGTCAGGCCTGGTAGTTGGTGAAACGGCATGCGACCGATCGCGACCGACGCGCCCCATCTCGCCTCTGCGAACAGGTTGTGGGGGTCCTCGTCGAACCTGGCAAAGCCGAATTCGGAGCGCGTCGGGCCGAAGCGTTCGAACAGGGTCGGGATCTGGTCCTTTACGTATCGCGTGAGGGCCTCGTCGACGGCGGGGACGAGCCAACTGGCCACCCCCGGGTCGACCTGGACGTACGCCGACCACGGCTTGCCGCGCACCACGAAGTCGCGACAATACGCGCGTCTACCGCCGTCCTCGAAGGCCGTCCAACCAGGTGAAGGTTCGACTGACGGAGTCACGGCCGTATTCCCCGCCGTGGCGATCCTTTCCGCGCAGCCTACTCCCCAGTCGCCGACCTTCGCGACGAGGGTGCCGTCGGCGCGCGTAATCCAGTCGTAGTATTCGCTGTACCCAGCGTTCCAGTCGGCAGGGACCAGGATCCGGGTCTCCAGCGTAGCCAGCTGGACCTCGTGGGTCGCGACGCCGTCGAGCGTCGTGGGGTCGCGCGGGGTCGCGACCGCCTCGGGTGCCTTCTGCACGTCCACGCGGGCATCGAGCCCGGCGTGGAAGGCGCGCAGCAAGGTGCCGCTGTCCGGGCTGTAGCCAACCAGGAGGAATTGCAGCGGGACGCCCATGATTTCGGCCGCCCGGCACTGGATCGCGATCGGCGCGCCGTCCTTCACGTAGTTCCAGCCGGACCACCCCTGGAGCGGGTCGACGATCGGATCGACGATCTTGAGGGCGTCCTTGAAAGCGATCCGCGCCGTCGCGTCGGAGCAGGGCTCAGGCGCGACCACGATCTTGCCGATGACGGTGCCGCCGGCGTCCTTGAACACCTCAGCACCCTCGCCGACCTCGTACACCCAGCCGTCCGGGACCACGACCTTCAGGCCCGGCAGCTGGAGCGCGACCTCCTGGTCGGCCCACGCCGGCGACGAGAAAAGCGAGGCCAATACGATCGAACCCAAAATCAGCCTGCGGTTTGCCATGGCGCGACCCTACCGCGATCGAGGCACAGCCGCTCGCCCCTGTCGCCGAGTCGCCTTGCAGACCACCGCCGCGTGGCTCGCGTAGGTTCGTCAGGCAAGCCGAGCGGTCAGAAGCTCCGGCACTGCAGGAGCGACGCGTTGCACTTGATCGTCATCGGCTTCTCCGCGGTGACCACCACCTTGCCCGCGCTCACCGGCGTGGGGCCGTCGAACCACGCCTTGACCTGCCAGGTGCCGACCGGGATCGGCTGATCCGGCGACAACTCGCGGGTGCCGTCGGTCAACCGCACCTTCTGCGCGTCTCCCGCGACGGTGACCGTGCCCGTCGCCACCGCCGCGACGACGACGGGTTTCACGTCGACAGGCTTCACGTCGACCGGCTTGATGACGACCGGCTTGATGACGACCGGCTTCACGTCCACCGGCGCGACCACCGGAGGCACGTCGACCGGTGCGACCACCGGAGGCACGTCCACCGGCTTCACGTCCACCGGCTTCACGTCGATCGGCGGCACCACCGGAGGCACGTCGACCGGCGGTTCGGGCGGCACTTGCGCCACCGTCGTGCCCGCTCCCCCAGCGGACAACGCCACGGCCAACGCACCGACGCCCGCCACCGCAGCGAACGCCAGCGCGAGCACGACGACGACGCCGGCGACCGCGAGCACGCCGCGGTTCGAGCCCGAAGCCGTCTCCGGCGGCATCGACGTCGACATCGGCGACAACGAGGTGATCGACGGGTTCACGGGCGGCTGTGAAGCGACCTCGGCGTCGGGTGGCGGTGCCACCATCGTGAGCGCAGGCGTCGGCCTTCGCGCGACATCCGCCGGGGGCGCCTGCTTCGGGGCCTCTGCAGCGGCAGGCCCTCCCGACGCTCCCGCCCAGGTCGGGTGGCTTCGCGCTTGCGCGGGGGCAGGCGTGTTCGAGCCGAGCCCGCGCGCCGCCGAGGCCACCGCCGTCCCCGATGCGAGCAGGCCAAGGTCGGCGCTCCGCGGCAGCGCGGGGTCTGCGTCGAGCATCTCCAGGAGGGCGTCACAATCGGCGAGGCGCTCCGCGGCCACCGGGTTCATGCTCCGCTCGATGGTGGCGAGCACCGACGCCGGAAGGCCCGGCGCGAGCAGGTTCGCGTCGGCGCGCTTGCCGGCGGCGACGTCTGTCATCAGCGTGATGATGTCGTCCGCGACAAACGCCGGGCGGCCGCACACGAGCTCGAACAGGATCGCGCCGAGCGAGTACACGTCCGCGCGCTTGTCCACGCTCGACGCGTCGCGGATCTGCTCCGGCGGCATGTACGCGGGGGTACCCATCGTGGTGCCGGCTCGGGTCTTCTGGTAGCTCTGCCCGCCGTCCCCTTCGGTGGCCTTCGCGAGACCGAAGTCCGTGACCTTCGGCGTCACACCGTCCGTAAGGTCGAGCATCACGTTCGCAGGCTTGAGATCGCGGTGGATCAGCCCCTTGTTGTGCGCGTGCCGCACACCCGCCACCACCGCCCGGAACAGTGCGATCGACTCCGGAAGCGTAGGCCGGTACTGCTGGATCAGCTGATCCATCGACGGCCCTTCGATGAATTCCATCAGCAGCGCGGGTGCACCTTCATGCAGCAGCACGTCCGTGACGGCCACGATGTTCGTGTGGCGCAACGTCGCCTGGACGCGCCCTTCCTGCACGAGGCGGGCCTGAATCTGCTTGTTGCCGATCGTGAGCACCTTGAGCGCGTGCGCAGTGCCGAGCGTCTCGTGGCGTACGCGGTACACCACCGCCATGCCGCCTTCACCGAGTACGCGCTCCACCACGTAGCGGTCGACCCGTTGGCCGGGCTCGATCGAAGCTACCATCGGGCGGACACCACGACCGACCCGACGCCGAGGCCGACCGCGCCGCCTGCAGCCCCCAGCGCGCCGATCATCATCGCGTTGGTGGTGCCGCGCAGCGACTTCAGCTCGGCCGGGTCCGTGATCGGGTCCGCCTCGTCCCAATACCGGCCATACGATGACCCCGCGACGCCCCACATCACGCCGCTCGCGATCGCGAGCACACCCGCGCCGCCGAGCAAAGGCACGTTCAGACCGCGCTTCGGCTTCTCGGGCGGCAAAGGGTCCACCGCGGAGACCGCGGGCAACGTGCGCGCCGGGTAGTCGATCATCTGCTGCCCGGGCATCAAGTACGCCGTGTGAACCACGACACCCGCGGCGTCCACGTACTGCACGACGGTGGGGTACGTGACGGGGCGGCGGTTGCCCGTGTCGCGCCCATCGAACGTAAGCGCCCCTTCAGCGGGCTCGGGGACGTTGTCCAGCGTGCCGGCGGCGGGGTCCAGCGCGGCATATTCGGTGCGGATCGGGTTGTCTTCGGCGACGAGCGTGGCGGGGAACGAATACCCCGGCTCGAGCGTGCGGGACGCTGCGAACGCCTGACGCGCGAGCGACGGGTCCCGGTCGATCATCGCGCGGAGCCCCTTGAACCGATGCACCTGGGCGGCGAGCGCGCGGGTCATCTTGTCGGAGACACACGGCAACGCAGCAAACGCGCGGTCGGACGCGGCGTTGAAGCCGTCCACGTCGAGCTCGGCGAACTTGGCTTCGGCTTCGGTCAGGGAGGCCGAGACGTCCGCCGACGTCGATGGCGCCGCACAGGGCGCAGCGAGGCTCGTAGCGACCAGGAAAAGAAGTGCGAAGGGTGTCATGGCGCGAAGATACAACATCTCCGGCCCGATGCGCACTGCCAATCGCTCAGGGCGACGCCGTCTCGCGACGGTTGTGGGACCATGCCGACAATGGCGGCCACAACGCCAGCGCGAAGAACGGCAGGGACAGCGCGCCGAGGACCGCCGCCACCGCGAGCAACGGCAGCAGCACGATGCCGACCAGGCCCACGAACCCCGCCAACAACAGCAGGCCCGTGGCGAAGGTGCCGATCACGGCGCCCCACACCAGGCCCTTGGTGACGGACGCCATGCGCTTGCCGTACACCTGACCCGTCTCGCCATGAAACAGCACGGGGCGCCGCACGCCGCCGCTGTCGACGTACCACGACGCGTACATCGGCAGCAGCATCCACGTGTAGTTCACGTCGGGGTAGTCGGCGGACACGGTGACGCCGCGCACGTGGCGCACGTCGATCGCCTGCCGCACGTCCTGCCCGACCTTCTTCGCGATGCCCGCCTCGGCGTCTGGCCAGGCTTCGTCGGGAGGCACGTCCGGCAGCTGCACCCACGCGTCGGCGAGCTTGTCCTGGGTGTAGTCCACGGCCTTCCGATAGTCGTACCCGCCGATCGCCTTCTTTCGCGCGTCGTGTTCGGTGAGCGCCTCGGCCGGGACGTTGTCGTACCGCCGGCTCACCGCGCCCTGCCGCGGCTCCCAGCGGATCTTGTCGCGCATCACCTCTCTGCTGCGCCACGTGCCGCCATCCAGCACCTCCTCCGTGGACTTCACCTCGTAGTCGAAGCCCACCTCCGCCTTGAACGAGCCCTCACAGGTCGCGTCCACGAGCCAGACCGGCCACCAGACAGGGACCGCCCGTTCGACGAGGTTATCGGCGGTGAGGTCGCCGGTGACGAACCGCACCGACGCGAACTCGGCGAGCTTCGGCTTCAGATCCTGCCGAGAGGCGCCGAACGGCACCACCTGCTCGGGCTCGGCGTCGCGCATCACCACGTTCTGGGGCGATAGCGCGGCCTCGGCGCAGATCGGGCACGGCTTGCCGACAGCACCCTGCGGCACGAGGAACGCGCGCTTGCACTTGGGGCAGCCGACGGGGTGCCGTCCGAGGCGATCGGCGCCCTCGGACACACGTTCGACCGCGGTGTTCTTGCGGCTCATGCAGCCTCCGCCGCGGTGGCCGACTTCCACAGGTACACCGAGCCCACGATCGCGAAGACCAGCAGCACCAACGCGATGACCAGCAGCGGAACGCCCACCGCGAAGAACGTGAGCGGGATGCCGAGCACGCCGGAACACACCGCCGGCGACAGCATCAGCGCGATCAACGCGTAGATGCGCCACCACACGACGGGCTTCTGGCCGTTGATCTCGCCGGTCTGGCCGTTCACCATCACCTGCCACGTCCGATTATCGAACTTGTAGGCCGACACATAGACGGGCATCATCACGTACCGCCACACCTCGTCGTCCATCGACGCGTTCATCGTCAGGTTGCGGACGTGGTCGCCGCGCGAGCCCTTCGCGTGCTGCTCGCAGGCGCCCTTCGCGAGCTCGCGGATGGACGCGCGGCCCTTCTCCCACGCCTCAGGCAACGCGAGGTCGTACGACTGGGCCTGGAAGCCCGCGAGCACGCCGGCGTCGTACGGCACACAGCCGCCCGTGTCGAACTTCTCGTGGGTGCGGCCGAGCAGCACCTGCGAAAGCTTAGTGGTGCCCGGGATCTTTACGCCCGTCCACGCGCGGTCGATGTTGCCCTTCTTCCACTCCCAGTCCGTCACCGTCTCGGTGTGCGTGCGCCCGTCGCTGTCGCGCCTCGTGACCTGCCGATCGGTGCCGACCTCGCACTCGTACGACGCTCGTGTGCGCGCGTCGAAGATCCAGTACGGCAAGTACACGCCGACGAACTTGTCAATTCGCGCGACCTGTTTCAGCGAGCCAGGGTGCATCCAGCCCTTGTCGAGCCAGCCCTTCACGTTCTTCTCGAGGTCCGCCGACTTGAGCTTGAACGGCAGCACGTAGCCGGGCCGCACGGCGTCTTTGTCGCCCGCCACGAGCTCGACCTGGTTGCTCGCGCAGAACGGACACGACGTGGCGAGCGCGCCCGGCTCCACCACCAGGTCGCTGCCGCACTGGCCGCAATGCAGCGTCTTGCGCTCCACGCCCCAGCCTTTTGCGCCCCGCCGCAGCGCCTCGAGCGTGAACTCGTTGCCTTCGGCCCCCGCGAGCGCGCCCACCGCCTTCACCTTCTCCTGCTCGGTGCCACACGCCCCACACGCCACGACCTGCCGCACCGGGTCGAACGCCATCGACGAGCCGCAGTTCTTGCACTTCGTCGACACGGGCCCGTCGGGAACGTCGTCCTTCTGCGGGGGCGGCGCGTAGATCGCGATGCCGGGCAGCCGGGACGGGACCTCGGACCAGCCTGGCGGCGGGTTGTACGTCTTCATGCCGAACATCCTAGATCGGTGGGCGGAATGACGCTATCCTGGCCCCGAATGGCGGAGCTTCTATGCGCAAATCCCTGATTCTTCTCGCAGCCCTTTCGGCTTGCAAGCCCGAAAACAACCTGACGCCCGAAGTGTACCAGGACCCGAACCTGGTCCTCGAATACCCGGCGGCCGCGGAGTGGGCCCCGCTCGGAACGGTGAAGGCGCGCGGCATCGCCGAGCACCTCGAGCAGGTCAAGGTGAACGATGCGGCCGCGTCCCCCGAAGAGGGTCGGTTCCAGGCGGACGTCGATCTCAAGCGCGGCGTGAACCTCGTCGAGGCGTCCGGCATCGACATGCACGGCGACCCGAAGTTCGTCCGCCACGGCGTCCTCGCCGGTGAATTCAAGGAGCCGCAAGGCGCCGTCGCGCAGGCTGGGCGCATCCGCGTCAACCAGGGCGGAATCGACGCGATCCTGGACACCGCGGCCCCGATGCTCGACGTGTACGCCGTCGCGCCGCTGATCAGCAACCCCATCTACTCGGACTCGTACGACATCGAGATCTTCGGGTTCGGCTTCGAGCTCCTGCAGGTGGACGCTTACCTTACGCAGATCTGGTACGACCCCCCACAGCTCTCGGCCGACCCGACGCCGGGCGTGCTCAAGGTCCACGGCGAGCTGCCGAACCTCTACGCCCAGGTGTACGTAACGGCCGATATCCTCGGCCTGTGGACGATCGAGCCGGGCACCGCCGATGTGGCCGCCTCCCGCATCGTCATGGACCTTCCGCTCACCGTCGGCGCGCCGAACCACCGGCTCACGGTCGGCATGAACACGCCCACCACGCGGATCGACGACTTCTGGTTCGACCTGTCGCTCATCCCGAGCGAGGTCGAAGGCTGGTTGCTGTCGGACTTCGTCGAGAGCTACCTCGAAGACACCGTCCCCGGCATGCTCACGGACATGTTGCCGGGCCTCGTCCAGAGCAAGCTCGACGCGCTCGACCCCTCGTTCGAGACGGAGCTCATGGGCCAACCGCTCGCGATCGACGCGGCGTTCAGCTATGCAAACGTCGACGATGACGGGATCATCCTCGACGTCGACCTCGACGTGGACATGCCGGGCAACGGCGATCTGCCGTACGAAGGCTACCTCACGGGCGACGCGTTCGGCGAAGAGCCCGATCCGTCCCACGCGTCCGACCTCTCCATGTCCCTGTACGACGACCTGCTCAACCGCGTGATGTTCGAGGTCTGGTCGGCCGGCCTGCTGAACCTGACGCTGTCATCAGAAGACGGCTCGCTTTCGCCGCTGATGCTCGCCCCGCTGCACGCGACCGAGGGCACCATCACGATGGAAGGCCAGCTGCCGCCCGTGGTCGTCAAGAACGCGGACGGCGAGCTCGAAGCGCAGATCGGCGAGCTCATGGTCACGATCGACACGCCGGACGGCGAGCTCGGCCACCACCTGGTCGCGAGCATCACGGTGTTCGCGCCGCTCGAGGTCAACGTCGAGAACGACGTGCTCGCGCTCGCGCTCGGCACGCCCGTGCTCACCGTCACCGTGCGCGACTCCGACTGGGGCGCCGAAAACGAGACGGTCACGAACCTGCTCGAAGAGATGCTGCCGATCGACACGATGCTGCGGATGTTTGGCGACTTCACCTTCCCGCTCCCCGCGCTGCCGGGCATCTCGATCGCCCAGGGCGAGGCCACGCGCGACGGCGACGTGCACACGAACGTGACGGTGGATCTGCAGTGATCATCACGCTCGTCGCCGCAGCCTCTGCGGCTTCGCTCGACAACGTCGAGGTCGGCGGCGTGTGGGGCACCCCGCTCGCCGAGAACCCCACCGCCATCTGGTGGAACCCGGCGGGGCTCTCGCAGGCCCACGGCACGCAGGTGCTCATCGAAGGCGCGCCCACCCTGGGTCACGTCACCTACGTGCGCGAAGACCCGTACAACCCCGGCACCGACACGTTCCGGCTGCAGGGCGTGTTGCCGTTCGCGGGCATCTCCTCGGACTTCGGCGTCAAGGGCTTAGGCGTCGGTGCGGCGCTGATCGTCCCGTTCGTGCGCGGCGGCGAAG
The DNA here is from genome assembly GCA_947505245.1 of Pseudomonadota bacterium. Classification (GTDB taxonomy): domain Bacteria; phylum Myxococcota_A; class UBA796; order UBA796; genus SYKL01. The sequence goes on from CANNIZ010000006.1 coordinate 100,001, forward strand.
CCGAGAGCGCAGCGGCGGGTCCGGCCAGCTTCGCCATGAACCGGGCCGACGTGCGCACGATCAACGGCGCCCTCGCCGTCGGGTACCAGCCCGAAGGGGTGCCGGTCGCGCTCGGGATCTCCGGTCAGTTCGTACACAGCGAGTGGACCGCGAACCTCGACACCGAGCTCACCACGTCGCTCGACTCCCAGATCGCGGCCCTTGGGCAGGACTCCGGCTACACCGACGCGCAGATCGAGAATCAGGATTACGCCGCCAACCTTGATTTCGGAAAGCTGTCGGACAACACGTTCACGTTCTCGGCCGGCATCCACGCCGATCTCGAGCCGTTCAAGCTCGCGCTCGCGTACGTACACGGGACGAGCCTGCAGAACGCGGGCGACGTGACGATGAACCTCAACTGCCCACCCACGACCGACACGCTCGGCCGCTTCGGCGCGGAAGCGTACGGCCTGTGCTACGCGACCATGGCGGCTCACGCCGTCGTCGCGTACAAGCTGCCGGGCCGCCTGCAGGGCGCGCTGGGCTTCGCCCCGAATGACGACACGGCGCTGCAGTTTATGGGCGCCTACGTGTTCTGGAGCGCCTACAAGGACTTCGACATCACCGTGAAGGACGTCGAGAACCTGAACGACCTCCAGAACCCCGCGGCCGCGCCGCTGCTCAACCAGCACCGGTTCTGGGCGCGCGACAACGTCGACACGTACTGGCTCGGCGTCGACGGGAAGTTCCGCATCAAGGACATCGTCATCCTCGGCGCGCGCGTGATCTACGACCACCACGGCGTGCCGAACGTAGCGCTGTCGCCGAACAATGTTGACACCGACGTGTTCTCGTTGGCGCCGTCCGTCACGGTGGACATCAAGAACAAGGTCCGCATCGGGGCCTCGTACGGGCACAGCTTCTTCACCGCGCGCGACGTGGACGACAACGGCTTCGCCGTCACGCTGGACCAGGAAAACCGCAACGAAGACCGTTACTTCTACCCGCAGATGAACGGGCAGTACTCGGGCAGCATCGATCGCATCGGCGTCGTGGTGTCGGGCCGGTTCGGCGTCAAAGAAGAGGACGAGGGCAAGGCCCCGTTCTGATGGGTCCGAACGGCTTCTTCACCGGCGGCAGACGCCACGCAGAGTGCCCGATGGGCGCGCTCGTCTACGTCGGTCACTTCGGAAAACACGGCCCGCTCGACGTGTGCACCGTGTGTTGGATGATCGCACCTCGCACCGGCGCGGCCCCGCAGGACGCGAGCCCGCCGGCGTGCAAGCAGTGCGGCGTCACCCACGCGTACGGCCTCACGCGGCTCGATGACCAGCGCTGGTGGTGGGACTGCCCGATGTGCGGCGCCGCCAACCCCGGCCTGTACAAGCGCGACGTGTACGTCGGAACCTGGGTCCCCGACGGCGGCTGGCCCGATGAGCCGCTGCTCTGGTACCCGGCCACCGGGTACACCGTCGACGACCTCCCCGACGACGATCCGCTGGACATCATCGAGTCCGAGGTCGAGTGGTCCGGCTACACCTGGGGCAACAACGGGACGGAGCTGTTGTTCGATCGCGCGGATGGGTTGCGGCTCATCATCGCCCACCCGAACCGCGGCGGCACCGTGATCGCGCGGGTCGCCAGGCCGGCCGACAAGGTCGTGTCTCGCGTGTCGCTCACGCCCGAACGGCGCGTGCGGGTGCGCGCGTTGATCGAGGGCAAGCTCAAGGCGCTGCACGAGCGCCTGTCGGACGATGACCTCACCGGCGTGATCAACACCCGGCGGCTCGCGCAGGCGTGGGTGCGGCTGGGCTAGGCCCGCAGCCGTCAATGCGGGTTCAATCCACGCGCTGCTCGGTCAATGGCGCACGAGTCCACGCGGCGGCCGAAAAGCGGCGCCCGCCTCACGAACGAACGCCGATGATCGCTCGTCGGGTTCACACGACGCGCGGCAATCCGCGGACTCGACGCGCATTGACCGCGCGTCGCACGGATCCAGGGGTCATTGACGCGCGAAACGCCGGCGCTCAGTCTTTGAGGCCCTTGTACGTGAAGCTGACCCACAGGTCTTCGTCGAGCACGAGCACCTTCTCGAACGCGTATGGGTAGCCCTCGAGCGGCAGGCGGACCTGCACCGGCGCGGCCCCCTGGCCCAACGAGCCGCCAGCGAACTGGTTGCCCGTCGAAGCCTGCACGTCCTGCGCGTACGCGTCGATGGTGGTGACGTTGCTCGCGCCGAGCGGGAACGACAGGTAGTCCACGTCGCGAACGGTTCCCTCCATGCTCTTGAGCTTCACCTTCGCGTCGGCCGGAGCGTACACGGTCCAGCCCAGGTAGGTGTTGGGGACGTCGGTTTTTGGCAGCTCAGCGCGGAACGTGCCCGTGCCCGCCGCGGACGGCGCCTCGCCGTTCTCGACATACACGACCTCGACCTGGAAGCCTGCGAGCGCGCCGCCCGCCTGCGACGAGCGCACGAGCGGGAGCAGCACGCGACCGTCGCTGCCCTTCGCGGGCTGAACGGCCTTTCCGGCGACCGAGGCGCTCCACAATTCGGCGCCCGCGGGCAGGCCGAGCTTCAAGAACTGCGTGCGGTTGTTGCGCACGTCGTACTGCACGCTCGTAAGCCGGCGACCGTCGTGCGTGAACATCGTCGTCGCGCGCGCCTGGTCGATGATGGTGACGAGGACGTCGACGTTCTCGTGCTGCTGGACCTCGAGCGGGATCTGCGCGTCGGTGCCGAGGTACTTGTACCCGAGCAGCACGGGGTTCGCGGTGATGCCGACGATCGCGGCGGGAAGCGTGCGGACGTCGACCGGCGTGGCGTTCTTTGGGGTTCCGCCGCCGATCTCGAGGTTGCCGCGCGCCTCGACGCCAACCCAGCCCTTGCTGCGCTCGACGCCGAGCGGCACCACGAGGGGCGCATCCACCTTCGCGTCGCCGCTGCCGATCACGCGCTCCATCTCCAGCGTCAGTTGATAGCTGCCTTCCGCCGCGTAGTTCAGGTCGACGGTGAGCGTCTTGTCGTCGGCGAGACTCCAATCGCGGATGCCCGTGCCCTTCACGTCGAGCAGGGTGCTGCCCTCGGGGATCTTGGCCTTGAGCGACTGCACGCCCGCGAACAGGATGGTGTGATCGATCGTGGTGGTGGACTGCACGACCCCGTCGCCGATGCCGACGAGCGTGTAGACCTGCGCGTAGACGCGCGACGCCTGCGCGTCTGCCGTCTTGACCTCGCGCTGCCAGGTGATGGAGAGCGCGGACGTCGACGGGATGGACGCCGTGACGATGCGCTTGCCACCCTCCGTGCGGTCCGTCTTCACCTTCGCGTTCGCGACCTTGAAGTCCAGCGCGTCCGACGACGGCACCGCGAGCGTGAATTCGGTGGCGCCGCTCGGCGTGAGTTCGAACGCGATTCCGGACGCGCCGACGTAGGTCTCGACGGCCGCGGCGAACGACAGGTCGATGTCGAACGCGCCCTTCTTATTGGTGACGAGCCAGTACCAGCCGCTCTCAGCGACGACGCTCGCCTCGGCCGCGCCGATCTTCGCCGAGCGAAGCGCCGTGGATACCGGCAGCAGGGGGATCTTCACCCAGTTCTTGTCGTCGAGGACCTCGACGTGCAGCTTGCCCGTGAACACAGCGGACGTGGGCTCGCCGTTGTCCAACAGCACCTCGCCGCTGTAGCGGGCCGAGCCGATCGCGTACGCGTTGGGCGACGTGGTCGGCTTGTCGGGGCGGATCTTCGCCTGCTCGTACAGGCGCAGGAACTCGGCGAGGTCCATGTCCACACTGTTCGGGACATCGGCCGCCGCGGCGATTCCGGGCGCGACCATCGCGATTAGCAGCACTGCGGGCACAAGACGGGACATGGCTTACTCCGAAGGGTTCGTGGCTTTCTTGGTTTTCTTCGCCTTCACGAGCACGGCCGGAGCCGCGTCCTTGGGCAACAACACGGACTGAAACAACACGGTCTCGCCGAGATCGGGGACGATGAGGGAGAGCGACTGCGCGGTGACGACGGGCTCATCGGGCTCGTCACCCCCGATCGAGAACTCCATCGGCTTCTCGGGCGGGCCGCCGTCACGGCCGTACCCCTCGCCCGGACCTGCAGAGGGGGCACGTTTGGCCATCCTAAGGCCCACGCCGCCGCGCCCGCCGCCGCCGTTGCGCGAGCTGCCGGGCATGCGCTGGACGGCGTTGGACGTGGTCCGAACCGACCCCATCGGCTCTACGACACCGTCGCCGTACGACACAGTGCCGGCGGAACCGCCGACGACGCCACCGACGCTGCCGTAGCCATACCCGTACCCGACGCCTCCGCCGCCCATGCCGGACCCGCTGACGCCAATGCTGCCGTACTCCTCGGACCCATTGTCGAGCAGCCCGAGGACGTAGCTCGGATCTGCAGCGAGGAAGTCCACACCCGCGTCGGCGGGCGGCGTCGCCACCGCGATCCCATTCGCGCCCGCCTGGAGCGCATCGGTCTGATCCGTGACGCCATCCCCGTCTCCGAGAACAACGAGCGGGACACGATAGGGGCCGTCGACCGTGCTGTGGAACGAGCGCGTCGTCGGCGTGGTGACCGGCATCGACGGGTACGCTCCGCTGAGGTCACCGTCGATGTCGACGCTCTCGAAGTCGTACGCGCGCGGCTCGGGCTCACCTTCGATGACGAACTCGTCCTTGAACACGAGCTTCCCGGTCGGCTTCGCGTCCGGCTTGGCCTTGGACTTGCCGCTCGCAACTTCCTTGTCGGCCTGCTTCTTCGCGACCTCTTCGAGCTCCAGCTGCACGCTGCTGTTGCTGCCGCGGAACGACGCTGACTCCGTCTGCTCGAGGCCCGACAGCTTCTCGCCGATCGCGTACGCCGAGCTGTAGCTCTCCGACGCGGTCTTGTAGTCGCCCGAACGCTCGGCCTCCTTGGCCGCCACGATCAGCTCCTCACGCTTCGCGACGTCTTCCGTGGCCCGCGCGCGAGCCATGTCCTTCACGCGCCGCGCGACCGTGGTGTCCTCCATCGCGTCTGCGACGCCGATCTCCTCGTCCACGTCGACGACGTCGAGGTTTCCCTGGAGCTTGCGCACGTTCTCGGACTCGCCGCCCAGCGCCTTCAGCTCGTCGAGCTTCTGCTGCGCGACCTCGAAGTCGTTCACCATCCAGGCGTCGAGCGCCTCCTGGAAGCGCGCGTCCACCTCCGCAGCCGCCACGTCTCCGACCGCGAGGCCGTACGACAGCGTCTCGCCCTCGGTGAAGTCGTCCACCACGCTGTCTTCGCCGGTCTTGTTCTGCAGCGCGTACCCGGGTGGAAGGTGCAACGTGACGCGCTGCACGCCGACCGGCGCGTCCACGCGGAGCAGCGGCACCGCGCGCTGTTCGCGCTTGCTCCACGTCTCCGTCGTGCCAAACGCGATCACCTCGATCGGGAACGACAGCAGGCCGTCCACCGTCTCGAGCGAGCGCGGCAACGGGATGAGCCAACCCTCGCCGTCGTCCTTGCCCGGCGTGACGGGTTTGCCCGACACCTGCACGCCGAGGATCGCCACGCCCGCCGGAGCCACGATGCGCAACGCCGCGGCGCGCTCGTTCCGCACCGTGTAGTAGCCGCGCATCATGACGCGGCCCTCATCGTTGGTGGCGATCGTGAGCGACGCGACGTCCACCAGCACGGCGGGCTGTTCGATCGGGACCACGCGCATGAGCGACAAGGTGCCGCCGCCCTGCCCTCGCCAGGCCGACGTCGGGGTGCCTGTGATCAGGCCTGTGGTCACCGACGGCAGGTCGGACGTGGGCACCGGCACGAACCGGGGAAGCTCGGGAAGCACCTCGATCGCGTCGTCGCGCGCGATCAACAGCGACGCGTCGACGCGGAAAGCGCCGGTCGGGGCGATGTCCGGCACCGCGACGGTCGCTGTGTCCCCGGCCGCGACGGGGACGGACCACGCGAGGTCGACCGTGAACACGTCGTACACGGGCCGCGTCGGCTCGATCAGCAGCGTGTCTCCGCTCCACGAGTAGCTGCGCACGTTCTCGCCCGAGACGGTCACGTCGCGACCGGCGCCGCGCACCACGAGCGGCAACGCGCCGCCGGCCGAGGCGAGCTCGCCCTGGCGCACGAGCCAGCGCACCTGCGCGTGCCCTTCCACGTCGCCGTCGCGCACCGTGAGCCCCTCCGCGACCTCAGCGACGAACAGCGGCGGCTTGTCGGACAGCGGGGCCGGGTCCGACAACACGACCGACAGGTCGCGCGCGGACGCGAGCAGGCCCTCGCGCGACGCGATCGCCGCTCGGGCGCCGTCTTCGACGTGCAGCTCCAGCTTTGTACCGGCCGCAGCGATCGTCCCGCGCACGGCAGGCATCAACGCGAACGACTGCCCGGCTGCAGGGTCGCCGTCGACGAATCCGTCGAGGACCACCGTCGCCTGGCCCGAAACCTCGGCCGTAAGCCTCGTCCCGCTGGGCCCCGAGCCGATCGCGGCGGGTCGCCCGTCGACGGTGAGCGAGTCCACCCGCACCGACGGTCCGGCGACGAAGTCGTCGAGCCAGCCCTTCGCGGGGGCGTCGATCGTCCACGTCGCGTGGATCCGCAGCCCGCCTTCTTCCGGCGTGACCGTCACGATCCGATTCGCCGCCCACGGCGTGGGGGGCTTGCTGTCGTCCTTCTCGGGCTCCGGGTCGCGCAACTCGAAATACCGGCCGCCGTCGAGCACGACCGTCGACGCCTGAGCGTCGAAACAAAGCGCGAGGAAGGGCAGGAGGGAAAACATGCGCACCAGGAACGGGTTCGGACGGGTGGACCTTACAGCACGCGAACGGTGCGTGAAGGCCGTGTCAAAGTTTCCCCGAGCCGTCGATCGACGGCTGGGGGGCAGGGTCGAGCCAGCCGCACCCCTTCGCGTCCGCCACGACCGTGCGGGCCTCCGAAAGCGCCCGTGCGACGTCGTGAACCTCGGACGCCGCCCCAGTCGTATCCAGCACCGCGACCGCCCTCTCGAACCGCTGCTGAGCGGCGGCGCTGGCTTCGACCAACGCCGTCACGGCGTCCAAGTGCTTGTGCATGCACATCGGATCGCGATGCCGGGCGTCCGACAGGCTCAGCTGGGCCGCGCGAAGCTCGTCGAGCGCTCCGGTGACGGACGCGCGCTGCTCCTCGGTGGTCATCGGAGCCACCTCGTAGCGGACGTAGTCGGGGGGCGGCCCCGGCGGCCTGCACGCGAACAACAGCAACGCAACGAGGGTCGCCATCACGTCTCGATCGAGACGGTCCAGAACCCGACGAGGTCGCCGTCGGCGCTCACGCCAACCACGAGCACGTCGATGTCGCCGACGAGTTGACCCGACGAGTCGCGGCGGCCGAACCGCCACACCGTCACGTTCGAAAGGTGCTGTTCGAACACGTCGCGCACGGCCTGCCAGCGCGGCTGATCGGCCCGCTGCGTGTCGTCCCACCAGTCCTGCGCGACGGTGCGCGAGTCGAACACCCACGCGACCGAGCTCGCCTCGACAGAGCGCGCCGCGAGCGGGTCGCGGTCGGGCCGGGCGACGTACGAGGCGCCGACCACCGTCTTCACGTTCACCGACGTCAGCGCCGTCGACGTGGGGGCGTGCACGGCGAACGGGACCATCGGGAAGTCGCCTTCCGACGAGAACCAAAGCCCATCGACCGCCGGCGTGAGCGCGCCGACCGCCGCGTCCGTGCCGAACACTGTCGGAGCGCCGACCGCGGCCTTCAGGTCGTTCAGCGCGCCGGCGCCCACGTACGGCACGGCAGCGACAGCCTCGAGCGTGGTGTACGGTCGACCCGCGACGATGCCGGTGGCCGCGCGCGAATCGAGGCCGACGTCGACGTCGAGCTGGGTGAAGGTCAACGTGTTCGCAAGCGCTACGACGCCCGCCGCCTCGGCCTTGGTAAACGACACGGTCTCGATCGTGCCGTAGTAGTCGTCGTCGACGGGGATCCACCCCTCGTCTGTCGCGTACGCCAGCAGCGCGGAAAGTGCGGCGTCGCCCACATAGGCGACGGCGTCGACCTCGTCGATCGAGTCGAAGTTGTTGTCGTCCGCGGCGCCCGAGCCACCGTCGCGATGCGCGATCAGGTTCTTCGCCGCGCGCTTGTCGAGGCCGGCGTCGACGTCGAGCACGGTCATCGTGGTGGTGCGCGCGTTCAACATCGCGAGCACGCCGGCGGCCTCGGGGGTGCCGTCCACGAGCACGCGCGCGGAGGTGAGTTCACCGTCTCCAAGGCCCACGTCGGCGGCGGGCTGACAGGCGACCACGAACAGGGCGAGCACCACGGCACTTGAACGCACGGCAGACCCCACGATGGTGAACAGTGTACCCCGATCCACCCGGTCAGGTTCGGAGCTCGCCGACCGCGGCCCACGCGTTGTCGACGGCGGCCTGGGTGTACGGATCACCGGTGGCGTCGGTGCTCGCGAAGGTCATGTTCCCAAAACGGCGGGAGGAGGCTTTGTACACGAGCGCGTCCTCGCCGGGGGCGCGGTTTGCCCACCAGGTGTAGCCGTGCGGCCAGCGGTTCACGGTGAGGCCGGCGATGTCGTCCTCGACAAAGCCGGTAGGACCGAACATCGCGCCGAGTTGGGCGCGGACCTCAACTTCGAACTTCGCGAACGAGGTGCCCATCAGCGCGCCGCGCCCGAGACGGAACGCGGCGGAGGGATCCGATACGCCGAACGTGGGCGACGGAACCCGCCCGAGCAACGCGACGATCGGGTGATCGGGGGAGCGGTCGAACCGGTAGTCGCCGTAGTTGACGGGGAAGTCCAGCGCGAAGAACTGGAAGAAGCTGCCGGGACAATGGACGTAGCCGTTGCCAGCGGCCGCGATCGCGCGCCAATTGCGCAGCGCGACCTGCGCGTAGACGAGCGGGACCCGAAGGTTGGCGCGCATCGCCGCCTTCTGCGCGTCCGGAAGGCTCGGGATCGCGTGCGCGAGCGCGTTGTGGTTGCACGCGAACACGGCATGGCGAGCGACGACGCGGGTGCATAGCGAGCCGCGTACGTAGTCGATCTGCACGCCATCGGCGGTGTTCTCGGCGTGGACGACCGTGCTCGACAGGCGAAGCCGCACCGGCGCGTCCCCGCGATCGAGGGCTTCATAGTCGAAGCGCGCCGTGAGCACGGCTTCGACGGTGGACGCGTCGCTGACGGCGGGGATGAGCCGCTGCACGAGCAGGCGCGCGACCGTCGCGTTGCCGTCGGGGAAGTGATAAATATAGGATGGTCCGCCGCTCTCGCGCCGCAGGTACGCGGCGAGTCGCCACGACACGCGCCCCGCGCGCGGCAGGCCGAGCAGGCCGGACTCGTACGCGTCGAACAGCGTGGTGGCGTCGCCGCCGTAGCCCATGTCGTCGACCTGGGGCGTGGACAGCAGCGCGAGCAGGCCGGGATCGGTGACCCCTCGTGAGCGCAGGTGGTCGTTGTAGGTGGCGGTCTCGAGCCAGGTGAGCACGCCGGCATCACCGCGGTCGGGGAACCCGGGGGACTCCGACGCGAGCAGCGCGCGCAACTGGGTGCGTCCATCGTCGGAGAGCGGGAGGTCGTCGATCCGGTCGACGAGCGGCGCGTCTCCGCGAACGGCGCCCGCGAACGCGTAGCGGTTCACCTCGTCGGGGTCGTCCGTGAGCGCCAGGCCCGAGCGGGTCATCGCGGCGCGCGTATACCAGGGCCCCTCGAAGAACGTGCCCACCGACAGCCCGTGGCGCTCGGCGAAGCCCACGTCGTACGCGCCGTCGTCCCACAGGGACGTGGTGATCCCAAGCTCCACGAGCAGCCGCGCTGAGGCGCCCTCGAAGTCCACCGGGGTGTCCAGGCTCTGCGTGCCGCCGTAGCCGAGGCGAAGGGCGCCATCGATGTCGAACTCGTTTCGCCGGGCGTGCCCGCCGAAGTCGTCGTGGTTGTCGAGGATCAGGATGCGCGCGTTCGGGTTCACCCGCTGGCGGTAGAAGTACGCCGCCGACAGGCCGCTGATCCCCGCGCCGACGACGACGACGTCGTACGGGGAGCTCTCGTGTTCGGATGGCTCGAACGTCTGCCCCAGCAGCGCGAGCCCGTGAGCGACCTCGAACGTGCCGGCTGTGCTGCCGCGCAGGCCCTGCAGCCCCGGGGGATAGGGCGGCGACTCCGACGCGAGCGCGTCCGGCCAGCCAGGGAGCACCTGCCCGACCCCGGTGATCAGCGCGCCGTTCAGCAGATCGCGTCGCGTGATGGTCATCGGGCCACGGTAGCAGAATCACCCGCGCCCGAAAAATTCTGGTGACATCCGGTGGCCTCACCCCTCCTCTCCACGAACGCTGGAGGAGACATGAAGGTGGTCATCGCAGGCGCCGGTCCCGCGGGCCTCGCCGCCGCAGAGGCGCTGTTGTCGGAAGATCCGACGCTCAAGGTCGAGATTCGGACCCTCGGACACATCGTCGGTGGGCGCGCGTGCTCGTGGCGCCTGCCGGACGGGCGCACCGAGGAGCACGGTCAACACGTCGTGCTCGGGTTCTACGCCGAGATGCGCGCCCTGCTCGCGCGCTCGGGGGTGGACGAAGCTACCGCGACGTTCTCGAACCGCGGTCGGTTGATCTGCTGGGAGGACCGCGATGAGGCCGCGCACACCATGCACTTCGGCTCGTCGTCGCTGCGCTCGCTCGCGGACGGCCTCGCGTACAGCGGTTGGACGGCGGCCGAGAAGGCCGGCTTCGCCGAGATGTTCGTGCGCGGAATGCCGGAGGTCATCGCCGGCGTGCCCGAATCGCTCGACGACGTGTGCCTCACCGCGTGGTGCCTCGGCCACGGGATGCCGGCGTCGTGTGCGGCCACCAACGCGTTTCGCGCAAGCCGCGAGGCCCAGCTCAACTGGCCCGGCGAGATCTCGGCGTACGCGCAGCTCCGCGCCGTGCGCGCGGCGGGCCGCGACTACGCGACCTCCGAGGCGCTGTTCCCGGCGGGCGGCATGTCGGAGATCTTCTGGGAGCCGATCGTCGCGCGCATCGAGGCGCTTGGCGGCACGCTGCGCCGCTGGTCTGCGGTGGATGGCGTGCGACGCGACGGCGACACGCTGCGCGGGCTCACGTTTCGCGCGCCCCTGCCGCACGATCCGGCGCACCCGTGGACAAACATCTACCCGCCGCTCGCAGCCGAGGTGGAAGATGTACCGGTCGACGCCGCGATCCTCGCGGTGCCGCCGGGCGTGTTCGGCGGCATCCTCGCGGCCGACCCCGAGCTCGCGGGCCTGGCAGCGTTCGCGGGCGTGCCGCAGATCACGTCGATCGCCCCGCTCGGAATGCACGTGTGGCACAAGAACGCGGTCACCGTGCGGCACCAGACGGTGGTGTTCGGGCTGCTCCCGCCGCTCGCGTTCGTGCTCGACAACAAGCCGATCTACGCCCAATACCGCGACGACGACCGCTACGGCGCGTGCCTGCACTTCGTCGGCCAGGAGAGCGGGTACGAGGACCTCACCGACGAGGAGATGCTCGTGCGCTCGCTGGCGTCGGCGCGAAAGGTGCCCGGCTTCGAGGGCATGGACCGGGAGGGCGTGCTCGACTTCAAGGTGATCCGGAACCGCGCGCCGCACAAGCGCTACTTCAACGCCGAACCCGGCTCGCTCCAGTTCAAGCCGCACTGCAAGACGCCGATCGAAGGCCTGTTCCTGGCCGGTGACTGGGTGCGCAACGAGCTCGACTTCCCGTGTATGGAGGCCGCGGTGCGCTCGGGTCGGCAGGCGGCCCGCGAGGTGCTGGCCCTGCTCGACGCGCGACGCGCGACGCGCTCGGGGAGGGCTGCATGATCGGCCTCATCGACGAGGCGCCCCACGCGGACGCCCAGACCGAGTGGTGGCACGTGCACGCCGACCTCGTCGAGACGGGCTCGGCCGACCCGCGCGAGCTGCACGTGTTCGCCGCGTTCATCGTCGAACGCACCAAAGGTGAGTCGATCGCGGGCATCCCCGTGTCGATGGTGGCGCCGCGGTTTCACACGGCGCTCGTGCAGCTCCAGACCGACGACGGCGCGTGGTCCGCCGACCGGCACGCGTTCCCTGACGTGTGGACCGCGTCGGAGCGCGACCTCGATGGCGAGCGACCGCTCGAGGTGCGCCACGGCGACTGGCGGCTCGCGTGGGATCAAGGCGCACTGGTCCTCTCGGTCGGGGCCGGACCCGACGCGATCGACGTCGTGTTCACCGAGACGCGTCCCGCTACACTGCCCGGCGCCGACGGGCTGGTGACGTTGCGGTCCGACAGCCCGCACCATTGGATCCAACGCGAGCAGCTGTCCGCGCGCGGCCGGTGGAAGGACCACGGCAAGACGCGGTTCGTCGAAGGCACCGGCTTCTACAAGCACCAGTGGGGGAGGCTCTATGACGCCCTGGTGGACGGGTTCTCGTGGGTGTCGCTCGATCTTCCCGACACGCGCTCCCTGTCGTTCGCCTCGCTCGTCGTCGACGACCGCTGGAACCAACCCGGCTCGATCGCCTTCGCGTCTTCACCCGAAGGAACCCACCCGATCGACGGGTGGACCCTCACGCCGACGACGTGGTGGCGCTCGCCGCGCTCGGGCGCGCGCTGGCCCGCGTCGCTGCACCTCGTGGCGCCCGGCGTCGACCTGATCGTCACCCCGCTCGCGCGCGATCAGGAGCTGTGGGCCTTCCCAACGCCCGTCCACGTCGGGCCCGCCCTCGCGCTCGGCACCGTCGACGGCGTGCCGTTCGCCGGGCCCGCGTTCCTCGAACAGGTGGGAATGGCCAAGCCGTTCTTTCGGTTCCTGTACCGATCCCGGGAGGTGACCCCATGACGCGCCGCGGCCTGTTGTCCTCCGGATGTGCCGCCGTGGTCGCGTACCTGCTCGCGGCGCCCACCGAAGCCGAGGCGCGCGCGGCCCCCCGCGTCGCCTGCCCCCACGTCTATTGCCGCCACAACCGACCCGACGCCGTGCTCGGCCCGCGCTGCGGCCTGTCCCTCACAAGACCCCCTGTGTACAATGGAGTGCTCCCATGATCGCGCTGTTCTCGGTGCTCGCGCTTGCAGAACCCGGCCGCGTGACCGCGACGGGGTGGGCGACGGCCGCGGTCTCAGCACCCGGACCGCAGTTGCACGGCGCCGTCGACTACGGGGTGATCCGGCACCTGGCGCTCGGCGGCCAGGGCTCGCTCGGTCCGCGGGGGCCGTCGGTCGCGGTCGGTCCGCGCTTTGACGTGGTCGACAGCGACTGGTGGCGCGTCGGCCTGCACGTCCTGCCCGGCGTGGTCGCGCAGCCGGGGCATTCGATCGCGCCCGCGCTGCAGGTCGGTGGCCAGGTCTCGTGGCTCGCGTTCTGGGGGGTGTCGTTCGTCGTCCGCGCCGACAAGACGCTCGCGCAGGACGGCGGGCCGCTCGAGATCGGCGGGGGCCTCGCGGTGCGCATGTGAGCGCCCCCCGGCCGCCACCATTCGTCCATCAGCCGTCGCGGACGAGCCCCGGATGTGGCAAGTTCTCGCGTGGGGTGCCTGATTGGGGGCAGTGGCCGACGACGTCCGAAGCGCGCAACGGGGTGACGGAGCTGCGTTCCGGACACTCTACGAGGCCCATATCGACGCGACCTTCGGCTACTGCCTCGCGTTTTCGCGCGGTGATCGTGACGGCGCGGCCGACCTCTGCCAGGAGGCGTTCGAGATCGCTTTCCGACGGCTCCGAGAGCTTCAAGAACCCGCCGCGTTCCCCGGATGGCTGCGCACCATCACCCGACGGGCTTGCATCCGAAGCGCGGAGCGGCAGCGCGCCGAGTCGCGAGCCGCCGACGCGAGCGCGCGCGAGCCCGCGAGCGAGCCGCCGTTCCCCGAGCCGATGGTGGCCCTCGTGCCCTCCTTGATCGCCACCTGCCCCGACGACGCGCTGCGCGTCACCGCCCAGCTGTTCTACGGGGATCCCCCGGCCACAACGACCGAGATCGGCGATCGGCTCGGGATCTCGCAGACCGCGGTGACGACGCGGCTCGGCCGCTTCCGGGCGTGGGCTCGCGTTCACCTCGTGGCGCGGCTGCTCGACGCGATGGGGACCCCATGAAACACCTCGATGAGCGCGTGATCGAAGACATCCTCGATGGACGTCTCTCTCGCGCCGAACAGGACGCGTGGCGCGCCCACCTCGCCGCCGGCTGCGCGGAATGCGAGCGGGCCTGCGTCGATGGACCCGACCTCGACGTCCTCGCGCGCCTGCTGCACGCCGAACTCGCCGCGCCGGTCGCCCCCGATCCAGCGACGCGGGCGCGTGTTGCCGCAGCTGTGCTCCCCGTCGTTCCCGCCAACCGCGCGTGGGCCGCCTGGACGGGCCTCGCGCTCGTCGCCGCTGCCGCGCTGGCCGTCGTGCTCGTCGACCTTCCCGAGTCCCCGACGACGCCGGGACCCGATCTGATCGAGAAGGGCGACCTCGTCGCGCCGTCGCTCGAGCTCGAAGTCCTCGCCGGGCATGCCGAGGGCGGAAAGATCGTGGTGGACGGTCGCGTGGGCGCCGACGGGCCCGTGTCGCGCGGCCAGCTGCTGCTGTTTCAGGTGTCGACCGACGCGCCCGCAGCGCGGGTCCTGTGGGTCGTCGAGGGCGACGGCGCGCCCGTGTTCCTCACCCCTGAAGGTGGTGGGGTGGCGCCGGTCGAGCCGAAGGGCACCCGGCGCGCGACGACCACCGCGGGCGAGGTCGCGTACGACCTCTCCGATGTCACGTCCGCGACCGTGCAGGTGTGGGCCGCAGCGTCCAAGGTCCCGCTCGACTCCAAAGACGCGCTGGTGGCCGCAGACCGCGGGCTGCCGGGCGTGTCCGTCACGTCGTTTACCATCGCGATGAAGCCGTGATCTGGCTCGTCGCCACCGCCCTCGCGGGGCCGGTGATCCTGCCGCGCGACGCGGTGGACGAGGTGTCGGCGGCCCGAGCCCTCACCGGACGACGCCTCGCGTTGCTCGTCGGGCCCTCCGCGTTCGACGACCCCGCGTTCGTGCCGCTGCGGTTCACCGACGACGACGCGCTCGAGCTCGCGCAGACCCTCTCCGATCCCGACCTCGGCCGGTTCGACGAGGTGTGGACGCTCACCGAGCGCCCGGACACGACCGTCGCGGGGGTGCGCGCGGCGATGGCGGAGCTCGGCGCGCAGACCCTGTCGCGCGACGACACCGTCGTGGTCTACTTTTCGACCCACGGCACGCTCGTCGACGAAGGTGGACACCTGTTCCAGGAGCTCGTGCTCTCGGACACCCGGCTCGCGGCCGCGCGTCAGACCGGGCTCGAGGTCGCCGAGGTGACGCGGTGGATGGACGCCTTGCCGTCGCGCCGCAAGCTGCTCGTGCTCGCGACCTGCCACTCGGGCAGCGGCAAGAGCGCGTTGACGCCCGGCGTCACCGAGGCCCTCGCGTCGATCAAGGGCCCGCCGACGCTGGAAGAGGTGTCCGAGGCGACGATGGTGTTGTCGGCCTGCGCCTGGTCCGAGACCGCCCGCGAGAGCGCCGAGCTCGGCCACGACGTGTACACCGCGTTCCTGCTCGACGCCCTGATCACCGGCGATCTCGACGGCGACGGCGCGGTCACCGCGAGCGAGGCGCACGAGACGGCCCGCCGCGCGACCTGGGAGTTCACGGCTGGGGCGCAGCGACCCCAAGCGGTGATGAACGTCCTCGGTGCCGATCCCATCGTGTTGTCCGGGCAACGCGGGCCCGCCGAATCCGCGACGATCGGGAGCTGGTCCCGTCCCCTCACCGCCTACGAGCTCGCGGTCGACGGCGTGTCGAAGGGCGCGCTCCCCGGCGTCAGCGCGATCGCGCCCGGTCCCCATGCGATCGAGGTCCGACGTCCGGACGGCGGGCTCGTCGCTCGCCAGCACATCACCGCCCGCGCCGGTTCCCAGATCGACGTGCAGGCCCTGATGCGGCGGGACCTCGGCCGCCTCGGGGTGGGCGTCGGGTACCTCGGCGACACCGCGGGGATCGGCGGCCCCACGCTCGAGGCCGAGCTGCACGCCCCGCGGCTGCTCCCGGTGGGGTGGGACGCGACAGCGCACGGCGGCTTCGTCGTCGCGTGGCCGTATACGAGCGTGATGGGCGGCCTCGCAGCGGAGCGGATCCTCCGCCCAGGTGCCGTCCAGCTCCGCGCCGGCGCGGGCCTGGAAGGCGGCTTCTTGTCGCGCGGCGGTGACGAGCCGCTCCTCGCCCCCACCCTCGTTCCCGCTGCGGTCGCGTCCGTGTTGTGGCTGCCCCCGGCCGCGGGCTTTGTGCGCATGTCCGTGACGGGCGCACCGCTGTGGTGGACCGACGGCGGCGACCTGCACGGCGGCGGCATGGTTCAGGTGCGCCTCGTCGCCGGTCTCGCGCCGCCCGGGCGATAGACGCGCGACGACCGGCCAGGAAGCTACCTCGGGACGAGGGCCGTCAACAACGCGTTCGCGTCGTCCTCGTCCATCGGAGGCACAGCGATCTGCACGCCCGCCGCGCTCACAGCGAGCCGAGCCACCCGTCTCCGCCTCCACCACAGGGGCTGAAGGATCGTCGCCGACTGAACCTTTGCCCGCGGGATGATCGAGGTCTCGCGGCGGAAGTAGCCCCCCCGCACGAGGAGGGCCTCGTCGGTGAGGGCCCAGGCGAGCGCGCGGGAGTCCGCCCACGCGAGCGCCAGGAACAGCGGGATCACCAGCCCGACCAGCGCGCCCCAGGGCCACAGGAACCACGTCGCAAGGCTCGTCAGCACCAAACCGCGAATCGCGGCAAAAACGATCGCGCGCAGAATGGCGAGCGGGTGGGCCGGCTTCCACACCGTCGTCTCCGGGTCCGCCGACAGCGCGCTCACGGCGTTCACCACGAACGCGATGCGCTCGGAAGCGACGGCCGGTACAAGCGCCTCGGCGGTCGCGGTGCCGCCTTCTCCGCGCGTCACCGCGGCCGTCTCGACGCGCACGCTGGCGAGGCCCGCCAGGCGGCGCAGCCAGGGCTCGTCGATCATCACGGCCTGGACCTTGTTCGTGCGCCACTCGACGCGCCGCCTCGTGAACAGCCCGCCGTCCACCGCGAGGCGCCCGTCAGACCGCCGCAGCAGCACGTACCCCTGGTAGGCCACCACCGCGCCGACCGTGCCGGCGAGCCACGCGCCGAGGCCGGCGAGCGGGAGCAGCGCGATGAACGCCCGCGGCGGCACGATGCGCACGTCCGCCGTCACCCACTGAACCGCCTCCAGCGCGAGCGACAGCCCGATCGCGGCCTGAGCGAACCGCGTCCCGGTGGCGCCGTACTTCAGCAGATCGGTGAGATCGTTCTGCACCACCGTCTCGGACGTGTCCACGCCGGCCACCGCAGCGCGCGACCCGCCGAGCGACTCCACGAGGGCCTGCGCTTCGGCGGTCGAAAGCGCCGAAAGCTGCCCCTCGACCTCACGACCCGACGCGGTCTCCACCCGCACCTCGGCGAGGCCAGCCATGCGCTGGAACACGTTGCGCACGATCTCGACGTTCTGCACCCGGCTGACGTCGATGCTGCGCATCTGCCGCGAGATCAGGCCCGACTGGATCTCGAGCCGGCCGTCGTGGACGCGGTATCGCAACGTGGCCCAGTGAAACACGGTGTTGCCGACCGTACTCACGAGCAGCATCCCGATGATCACCGCGTCCATCAGGTGGTTCGGCGTGGTCCGCCGACCCAGCACCGCCGCGAGCAACAGCGGCCACAGTCCGCGCAACGCGAGCCAGGTGCGTGGGATCAGGTTCACCGCGATGGAGCCCGGGTGCAGGCGTTTCCAGTCGGCGTCGACCATCAGGCCCCTGACGCGAGGGCGCGGAACAGGTCGATGTCGCGCGGATCCCCCATGACCACGACGATGTCACCGACCTCGAGCGAGACCTCGGGCCCGGGGACCGTGATGAGCGGACCGTGCGGCTTTCGCACCGCCACGATCAGCACCTTGCACCGGTCGCGCAGGCCGAGCGACCCGATGCTGCCGAGGATCTTGCCAGCGCCGATCGCGACGTCCTCGATGCCGAAGTCTTCATAGGACCGGGCCAGCGCGAGCTCGAGGAAGCTCCGCACGTGAGGTTTCACGAGCCCGTGCGCCATCTGCGTACCGCCATGGCTGTACGGGTTGAGCACGCCGTCCGCACCGGCGTGGATCGCCTTCTGCGCGAGCTCGTCGCGTTCAACGCGCGTCATGATGCGCAGGTTCGGGTTGAGCTTGCGCGCGGAGAGGGTGACGAGGATGTTCGTCGCGCCGGACGGCGTCGCGACGGCGAGCCCCTTTGCGCGCAGGATGCCGGCCTTGCGCAGCACGTCGTCCGACCCGGCATCGCCGAGCACCGCGACGATCCCCCCGTGTTCGATCTCCTCGATGGACTCGAACACCGTATCGATGACGACGACGGACTTCCCGGCGTGGGCGAGCTCCTCCGCGACCTCGCGGCCGAGCCGACCGTACCCCGCGACGACGAAATGGTCCTTGAACGCGTCCACCTGTCGCCTCCTCCGCGCTTCGCGCCACTCGCGCATCAGGTCGCCTTCGAGTGCGGCCTGCGTGAGCTTGGTCACGCTGTAGCTCACGATCGACAAGCCGCCGATGATCAACGCCAGCGTGAATACGCGACCAGCCGGCGACAGCGGGTGCACCTCGCCGTACCCGATGCTGGTGAACGTGATCACCACCATCCACACCGCGTCGAGCCACGACCAACCCTCGATCAGGCGGTAGCCCAGCACGCCCACGACCAGCGCCAAGGCGAGCAACGTGAACGGGATCCGCAGCCGACGAAACATTCAATGCCCTATGCCGCTGCGACGTCGCCTGCACGCGGGTCAGACGCCGTCGTCGCCCCTCGCGCGGGCGACGAGGTCCTGCTTCAGCCGATCCGCCTCGGCCGCGTCCAGACCGGGAATCGCAGCGTCCACCCCGAGGCCGCTCGCGGTGTGGATGCGCAGCGTCGCCAGGCCAAACAGCTGGTCGAGCAACCCCTGCCGGACGTCTACGAACTGCACGCGACCGAGGGGAATGGCCGACACCGTTCGCACGAGCACGCCGTTGACCACGGTGACCTCGCGTTCACCAACGCGGTAACCCCAGCGTTCGAACGCGAGCGAAGGCATCCACACGCTCCACAAGAAGCCCAGCACCCACGCACCCGCCGCGACCCCGACGCCCCACTCCCAACCGACCTGGGAGGCCAACACCGCACCGACCACGAAGGTGAACGGCGACCACCCGAACACGAGGCGCGACAGCGCCCGCAAGTGAAACAGCCACCGGGCGCGTCCCGGCAGGCCGATCAGGTCCGCGCCGAGCGCGTCCGCGACGGGTTCGACGACCGGTGCGACGACCTCGCTCACGCGGCGACCGTCCTGCCCGATCGGAGCTCGCGGCTCCACGGGTGTACGCGAAGCGCGGCCTGCGCCGTCGGATCAAGCCGCAGTGACACCTTCTCGAGCATGGTCACGGCGCGGTCGAGCGTGGCGTTTGGATCCTGCCCCGAAGCACGCTGGAAGCGCGCCGTGCCGAACAGCCATTCGAGCCGCACCAGGTAAGCCGGCTCGGCTTCGACAAACGCCTTGATCGGCTTCATGAGGTCGTTCGGGTTCACCGATCCCGACATCGCGCGCACGCGAGCCAGACACACGTCGATCAACGTGAGGACGTCGGACGTCGCCTCCACCTGCTCCACAGCGGCGGCGAACTGCTTTTCGGACCCCTCATAAGAGCCGAGCGCCCACATCACCTCGGCCTCGAGCGCGCGCGCGTGCTGCGCGAGCGGGACGAGGCCCGCCGTGCTTGCGCGCGAGTATACCGATTGGAACGCGGCTGAGGCCTCGACGAGGTTCCCCGACGCGAGCAGGATTCGGCCCGACACGAGATCGGCCTCGAGCCGCAGGTGAAGGTGCTCGCCCCGACGCAGCGTGGCGAACAGCTCGTCCACCAGCTCCTGAGCGCGACCGAGCCGGCAAAGGTCGATCTCACACCACGCCGACGTCACGAGCAGGCGCACGTACGTCGACGGCGACTCCGCCGACCGGTACGTAGGGACGCTCACGTCCAGGCGCTCCAGGGCCTCAGACCACCGCCCCTGCAGACGCAACGCGTGCGACCACGGCGGGAGCACCTTCGCCAGCACGTCCGCGTCTTCGTGTTGATCGACGAACCGGAGCAGCTTGCTGCATGCCCGCTCGGCTTCACCGATCTTTCCCCGCGCCATCAACAGCTCGGCCTGGGCCGCGTCCGCGAGCGCGTGTTGGTGAGGGGCCGCCGCTCGCAGCGCCATCGCGCGGCTCTCGGTCGCCCACCGCGTGGCCTCGGCGAGCTCGCCCGAGAGCAGGAAATTGTCGCTCGTCTCCTGCGCGATCGTAGCGCCCAGGGACGCCACCGCCGGATCGAAGCGGCCTTGGATGTGCTGGACGTGCTGCCAGGCCTCCATCAGGAACGTCCGATAATTCCCGTAGTGCCCGATCACGCGTTGCACACGCGCCCGCAGCAGCTTGAGCTCCGCGAGGAAACGCTCCCCCTCCCCGAGCGCCTGCGCACGCGCCAGGCTCTTTCCGGTCTGCGCGTCCGTCGGGCGCACCTCGAGCAGCGCCCTCGCGTGCATCAGGTACAGCCACGCGAGCTCCTGCCGGTCGACGTCGGCGTCGTCTGCCCGACCGATCACAGGCTCCATCCCGGCGAGCGCGGTCACCGGCTGCTCGCGCGCGAGGTGCGTGTCACCCCAGATTCGTGCACGCAATACCGCGTCACCGAGCTGGCCGACCTCCACGAGCGTTCGGATCTGCTCGGGCGTGATCGGCGTGTCTACGCCGACGATGCCCGCGATGCGCCGCCGGATGATGCCGGCCCGACAGGGGTGGACCTGCTCGAGCACCGTGGCTTCGGCGAGGCGCTGCCGCCACCGCACCCACACGTGCTCGCCGTCGGGCTCCACGGCGACCAATTCGCGCAAGCGCGAGTCCGCCAACGCCGGGCCGAGATCCTGCGGCTCGCGGTCCAGGTACCACGCGATCTCGGCGACCGTGGCGTCGCGACCGATGAGCGCGAGCGCCTCCACGATGCGGCGCCGATCTCCGGGTAGCTGCGTGAGGGCGTCCAGCGCTGCGTCCCGAGCGCCCTGCGCGATCGGGATCTCGAGCCCCTCGCGCGCGGCCCACTCGATTCGATTTCCGTCGCGCCCCTGCGTCTTCAGCAGGCCGTCGGCGACCATCCGTCGGACGACGTCCTCGACGTAAAGCGGCTGACCGCCGCTCGCTGCCTGGATGCGCCGCGCGATTGCGGCGGGCGGCGGACGACGAAACAGCATGGCGCCCACGATCTGTCCGGTGTGGGGCACGTCGAGCGGTTTGAGCACGATGCGACGGGCGCCCGGCATCGCCTGGCGTACGAGCCCCCCCTCGTCGTCGGCCCCCTCGCTCGTACCGCCGACGAACATCACCGCCGCGCCCGCACGCGCGCACGCGTTCGACCACACCACGAGGAGATCCGACGCCTCGACGGGCGCGAGGTGCAGGTCGGGCGCCACGACGAGCACGGGGTGCCCGGCTTTTGCGTGCTCCGCGAGCAACGGCGCACCGGCCGCGCGGAGCATGTCGCGCACCTTCGGCCCGGCCACCGTCGGATCGAGCGACCTCACCGCGTCGGCCCAGGTCTTTGCACCTTCGATGCCGTCGCACCGCTCGCGCAGAAAGCGGATCGCGTCGAGCGATGGGTTCGGGCCGAACGCGAGCTGGAACGTGGGCCAGCCTCGCGCCTTGGCGTCCTCGACGACCGCGCCCATCACGGCCTCCCGGCCACTCCCGGACTGACCGACGAGCAGAGCGATCCCACCAGGCCGCGGTGCGTCCAGCAGCTCGCGCAGCTCAGCGATGGCGTCGTCCCGTCCGATCACCTTGGCGCTATTGATATCGATCGAATTCGGCGGCGTGAGCGGCTTTCCGAAGCCGTGCTCGAGCCGATCGGCCACTTCGGCGCCGCGGTTCGGCCGCATCTCGGGGATCTTCGACAGCAGCTGCATGATCACGTCGGCGATCGGCTCCGGCAGCGTCTTCTGGAACTCGTGCAGCGGCCGCGCCGCCGTGGTGATCTGCATGCGCGCGACCACCTGGGGATCCTTGCTGTCGAACGGAAGCACCCCGGAGAACAGCCGGTAGAGCAGCACGCCCAACGAGTACAGGTCGGCGCGATGGTCGAACGCCTTGCCCTGGATCTGCTCGGGGCTCGCATACGCGAACGTACCGATGAACTCGTTCGCCTTCGTGATCTGCTCGACCGCGTCCGCCACCTTTGCCGTGCCGAAGTCGATCAGCTTGACGCGACCGTCGGGCAGCACCAGGACGTTGGCCGACTTGAGGTCGCGGTGGACGAGGCCGCGCCGGTGGATGTGATCGAGCGCGCGCGCGAGGTCGGCGCCGACGCGGACGCATTGTTCGTTGCGCCGCGGGGACCCGATCTTGCCCATGTCGCGGGCGTAGGCCTGCACGGGACTACCGCCCAGCAGCTCCATCGTCATCCACGGCATGTTCTCATGGAGCCCGTACGCGTACACCCGAACGATGTTCGGATGATTCAAGCGAATCATCGCCTCGTATTCGCGATCGAACCGTTGCCTTGCAGTTCCGCCAGAGATCAACAGCTTCAACGCGAGGTGCTCGCCAGAGCGGGGGTCTTCGACGACATAGACTTCGGCGTTTCCCCCGCGCGCCAACGGCCGCAGCACCCGGTACGGACCGATGACGGCTGGCGCGTCCGAGTTCACCGCTTGAGCCCCCGCCGGACCGCGCGGGACCATGGGTGGACGCGAAGCGCCGAGCGTTCGATGTCGCCGAGGTTCCCGGCGACCTTGTTGAGCAACGTCGCGGCGTCACGCCACGCGTGGAAGGCCGGCACGACATCGTTCTTGGACTGGAGGTGCCGTGCGCGAGCGATCAGGACCTCCATCTTGACGCGATGCAATGGCTGGCTCTCGAGCAGCGCCTTGACCGGCTGGAACAGCGGCTCGGGGTCTTCGAACTCGCAGACCGCGCGGGCGCGAACCGTAATCGCCTCGCAGAGCGACATAAGGTCGCCGGAGCCGAGCAGTCCGAGCGTCGAGTCGCGGAACGAGGTGAGCGCGTCGTCCCGGGCGCCCGTGGACCACTGGGCCTCCCCGCGAAGCGCGCGTGCGATCTCGGCGAGACCGACCAGCTCCGCGGCCTTTGCCCGCTGGTGCACGTCCGTGAGCACCCCGACGGCCTCGTGGTACACGCCGGAAGCGACGAGGATCCGCCCGCGCAGCAGCCGCGTCTCGAGCCGCAGGTGCAGATGCTCACCGGGCCGGATCGCGGACTCGAGCTCGTCCACCAGCTCCTGCGCCTTGCCGAGGCGCGCCAGATCGATCTCCTGCCGGGCCGCACACAGCAACAGGGCCACGTAATGGGAGGGGCTCTCGGACTCGCGAACCACGACGAGCGCCTGCGTCAGCGAGCTCAGGCTCTCCGAGAACCGCCCCTGCTCCCGCAGCGAATTCGCCCAGGTCGGGAGCGCGCCCCACACGCCCCGCGGGTGGTCGATCGCCTTCATGCGATCCATCGAGGTCGCCGCGAGACGCTCGGCCTCGACGAGCTCTCCGCGCGCATACTTGGTCGCCGCGAGCGCGGCGTCACCGTAGGCCTCGGCAGCCCGGTTGTGGGCCGCCTTCGCGGTGCTCTGCGCCTTGTCGAGCCAGTCCTCACAGCTCTTCGGCTGCCCGATCCACCCGTAGATCTGCCCGAGGTGGGCCGCGATCGACGACTGCAGGCGGGGCTCATTCGCGCGGACGGCGTGGTCGTAGCCCTCCTGCAAGAACTTGCGGTAGTTCGGATAGTGGCCGATCGCCGACTGCATCCGAGCCCGGTAGTAGAGGGCGAGTCCGCGCTGCCGGTCGTCTTTTGCGAGCTCCAACGCCTTGGTGATCGAGCGTCCCGTGAGCGGGTCGGTGGGGCGGACGAGCAACAGCGCGCGCGCGTGCTGCAGGAACAGATCGGGCGGCGTCTTGTGCAGGTTCGGGGTGATGGTGGCCTGCCCGGCCGACATCGTGAGCCGGCGCACGACCTGATCGAGGAGGTCGGCGGCGAGCCCGACACGACCTGCCTGAAGCAGGTGTTCCGAGGCCACGATCACCACCGTGGCGGCTTCTTCGACGCGCTCGATCTCGAGCAGCAGCCGCACCCGAACCGCCGACGGCGGGAGGTCCTTGAGGGCGACCAACAACAGGCGTCGAATCACGTCCCGGCGGCACGCGTTGAGCTGCGCCTCGAGAACGAACTTGGCGACGATGTCGTCCCAGCGGACGGTCTGGTTGTCCTCGTCGATCACGATCCAGGCGTCGTCCGACAGGCGGTCGATCACGGGCTCGACCTCGCGCTCGGTCAGGCCCATGCCCGCCGCGAGCGCTACGATCGGCAGCTCGTCTCCGGCGACCGTCAGGGTCTCGAGCGCGCGCCGATGAATCGCCGCCAGCCGGCGCAGCGAGCGGTCGGTGGCCTCCCGCGCCGATGGCGCCAGCGGGAGCATGCCGGAGGAGCGGCTGACCCACTCGAGCCGGTTGCCGCCCAGGCCCGCGGCCTCGATCTCGTGCCGATTGACCAGCTCGCGAACGACCTCCTCGACGTACGCCGGCTGACCACCGCTGGCTGCATGAATCGCTCGCGCAAGCGCCGGAGACGGCGGCAGGCGGTGCAACATCGTGCCCACCGTCAGGCCGACGCCGCGCGGCGACAGCGGGTGCAGGCGGACGCGCTTGGCGTCCGGGAAGCGCTGGCGAACCATGATGTCGGGCTCTTCCGACTCCTCGCGACACGACGCGAGGAACTTCACGTTCACCTTCGCGGTGTACGCCTCACGACGCAGACCGACGATGATGTCCAGCGCCCCCGGCGGCGCGACGTGGAGGTTGTGGAACACCAGCAGGATGGGTCGATTCTCGAGCCGCGCACGCTCGACGAGCGCGATTCCCGCGGCCTTCCGCACCGCCTCGCGCCGCCTGGGCCCGTCCAGTCCGCCCTGGGAGATCTGCTTCGTGAACAGATCCGCGGCCATGCGCCGTTCGGAATTCTCGGCCGCGCGCAGCGGCGTGCAGATCTGATCGATCAACCCGATCAGCTCGGGCAGCGCGCGATCCTCCGCGAGCGTCAGCGACATCACGAGCGTGCCGCGGTCTTCCAGGGCCGTGGCCACGGCGCGCGTGAACCGGATGCGACCGCTGCCGTCCCCGCCTTCGACGAGCACGGCGCCGCCAGGATCCGCGGAGCGGATCTCCTCGATCACCTCCCGCAGCTCGGTCTCGCGGCCCACAGCCTGGTCGGGGTTGGCCATCGCCGACAGCGGCGCGAGGTTCAACGGCCCGTTCAACTCCACCAGGGCGTGATGAACCACCTTTGCGCGTTCGGGGCGCGCTTCGGGCCGCCGCTCCATCAGCTGCAAGATCAGCTTCTCGAGCTGCCAGGGAAGCTCGGGCACCTTCGTTCGCGGCGGCACGGGCTTGTTCTTCGCGTGCAGGCGCGCGAGCTCGACCGGGTCGTTCGTCTCGTAGGGACGCGCGCCGGTGCACATGCGGTAAAGCAGCACGCCGAGCGCGTAAAGATCGGCGCGGGCATCGACCTGGGCGCCCGCCAATTGCTCAGGCGCTGCATAGGCGAACGTGCCGACGAACTCGCCGTCTTTCGTGATGGGGTCGACCGTGTCGATCAACCGCGCCGCGCCGAAGTCGAGCAACTTCACGCGCCCATCGGGCAGGATCAGGACGTTGTCGCTCTTCAGGTCGCGATGAACGAGGCCGCGCTTGTGGATGTAGTCCAGCGCGTCCGCCACGTACGCCATCGTGCGGATGATCTCCTTGGTGCGGGCGGCGTCACCGGGCTTGCCGATGTTCTTCACCCACGCCTGCAGCGGCGTGCCCTGGATGTACTCCATCGCCACCCACGGCTGCGCGCCGTGCAGGCCGTACTGGTACACCCGCACGATGTTCGGGTGGTTCAGTCGCGTCAGCGCCTCGTACTCGCGCTGGAACCGCGGCAGCGCGGAGCCTTCGACGACGAGCAGCTTCAGGGCGAAGCGTTCGCCAGATACGAGGTCTTCGACCTCGTACACCTCAGCCATACCTCCGCGCGCGATCGGGCGAAGAACCCGGTAGGGCCCGATGACATCCGCGACGGGCGAGGCGGGAGGGGTCACAGGGAGTTCACCCGCCAGACTTGGGCGCGAGCTCGCGGTCGATCAGAGCCTTGAACCGGTCGTAGCTCTGAGCGCCCGAGAGCAGCGTGCCGTTCACGAAGAACGTCGGCGTGGCGGATACACCGGCCTTCTGCGCGTCAGCGATGTTCGCCTGAATCTTGGCGTCGAACTTGCCGGACGTCAGGCACGCGTCATACTTCACCACGTCAACGCCGACCTTCTGGGCGTACGTGCGAAGGTCTGCGTCTTCGATCGCCTGCTGGTTTTCGAACACGAGGCGGTTCATCTCCCAGTACTTGCCCTGGTCGCCTACGCAGTGCGTGGCCACCGACGCCGGCATGGCGCGGGAGTGCATGGGGAGCGGGTAATCCTTGAACACGAGCCGCACCTTGCCGTCGTAGTCCTTCAACACGCGATCGAGCGTGGGGGTGACCTTCTGGCAATAGTAGCACTGGTATTCGGCGAATTGAACGATCGTGACAGGCGCGTTCGCGTTTCCGAGAAACGGGTCGTCCGCGGCGACGGGCACGTCCACCCGCGGAAGGTCCGGGTACGGAAGATCGGTGACGAGCCCGACCTGCGACTTCAACGCTTCGATGTAGACCCCGTAGGCCTCCTGCTGCTTGCGGCGCATGAGCTCCTGCGCGAGCATCGGCTTGGCCTCCTCCAGCGTGGCCCCGCCGAGCTGCCTTGCGACGGTGGGGTAGAAGTCCGTGATCTCCTGGTCGGTCGGCGGGAGCACCTTGCCTTCGATCTCGCCGCGCAGCAGCGTCTCGATGTCCGCCTTGCCCTGCTTTTGCGCTTCCGCGTTGAGCAGCGCCTCGGTGACGATCCCGTCAAGCGCCTGAGACTGCATCTCGTACTGCTCGAGGAGGAATTCGGTCTCCTTCTGACGCATCTGGTCCTTGGTCTTCTCTTCCAAGGCCCCAAACGTGAGCGTACCGCCCGTCCACGACGCGACGACGCGGTCGCCGCCGGGGCTCGCGGCCGCCGGGGCTACGACCGCCCCTTCGGGGGCCACGGCCGACGGCGTGGCGGCCTGGGCATCACCCTGCGGCTGGGGCGGCGGGGTGACGCATCCGAGGAGGGTCAAGGTCAACAATGCGTGACGGTTCATCAGGACTCCGAAGGGAGGTCCAGCAGGTAACATCGTCGCGGCCGTCCCGCGCCCGCGGTGACGGAAACGGACAGAAGGCCGCCGCTCCCGCCAACGTCTGATAGACTCCGTGGCCCGCCCTCCGCCCCGCCAACGCCGCCAGGAATGCCTCATGAACCGCGTGTTCGCCTTTCTCGTATTTTCCGCTTTCATCGTCGCAGGTTTCCGCGAGGTCGCGTTCGCGTTGCCCGACGGTCCGGCCTACGACTCCTGGAAGGCGCTCGCCGACCTTCACACCGTCGACGGCAAGCTGGTAGCGCCGATGGACGAGATGACGAACGCGGCGTTCGACAACGCGAAGAAGTCCGTCGAGCTCGTGCTGAAGCTGATCGGCGGCACCGCGTTGTTCCTCGGCCTGATGAAGGTGGTCGAGGCCGGCGGCGGGCTCGCCATCGTCGCCAAGTTGATCCGCCCGATCCTCGTCATGTTGTTCCCCGACGTGCCGCCCAACCACCCCGCGATGGGCGCCATCATCATGAACCTCGCGGCCAACGCGCTCGGTCTCGGCAACGCCGCGACGCCGTTCGGCATCAAGGCCATGCACGAGCTCGAGAAGCTCAATCCTCACAAGGGCACCGCTACGGACGCGATGGCGCTGTTCCTCACGATCAACACGTCGGGTGTCACGCTCCTCGCAACCGGCGTGTTCGTGATCCGCCGCGAGCTCGGCTCCCACGACCCGGGCATCATCTTCTTCACGACGCTGTTTGCGACGTCCTGCTCGACCATCTTCGGCACCGCCATGTGCCTGTTTCTGCGCCGGTTCTTCCCGCCTCCGCCCGCGACGAACCCGATCGACACCACCGCGTCCGAGGTCGCCGATGACGGCTACCCGATGTGGGTGTCGATGCTCGCAATCGGCTCGGTCATGGGCTTCTTCCTCGTGTTCATGCCCGGATGCCTCCTGCTTCCGGTCGCGTGGCCCGGCACCACCGCGGCTGCGTTCGGCACGTTCTTCGTCCAAGAGTTCGTCCGCTGGCTCATCCCCGGGCTGATCGTGTCGTTCCTCGGGTTCGGCGTGCTCCGCGGCGTCGCGATCTACGAGGTGTTCGTCCAAGGCGCGCGGGAGGCATTCGACGTCATGACGCGCATCATCCCGTACCTCGTCGCCGTACTCGTCGCGGTCGGCCTGTTCACCTCGAGCGGCGCGCTCGACGTGTTCTCCGCCATCGTCGGGCCCGTCACGTCGAAGTTCGGCTTGCCGGCGGAAGCGCTGCCGATGGCGCTAATCCGCCCGATGTCGGGGTCGGGCGCGTCGGGGGTGATGGTCGCGACGATGACGAACCCCGCCACCGGCCCGGATACGTACACGGGCTACCTCGTCAGCACGATTCAAGGCTCCACCGAGACCACCTTCTACGTCCTGTCCGTCTATTACGGCGCGATCGGCATCCAGCGCATCCGTCACACGCTGCCGGCCGCGTTGTTCGCCGAGGTTTGCGGCATCGCAGGCTCGATCATCGCGGTTCAGGCCTACTTCCGCCTCGTGCTCGGTCAGGCTCCCTGAGTCGACTCAGGTTCCCTGTGTGGAGAACGAGACGCCGACGGTCTGGTCGCCGTCGACTTCGAGCGGGAAGCTCCACCGCTTCGCGCGGCCGAGCAGGCACGACTCGAACGCGGCGGACGGCTTGTTTTCGGCGCTCTTGATCGACGCGTCCGTCACACGACCACCCTCGACGGTGAACGCGATCACCACGACCCCGGCTGCAGTCGGGCTGTTGACCAGCTCGACCTCGTAGCAGGCGCGCAGCTGGCCCGCGAAGCGCGCCACGACCTTGGCCGCGTCTGCGTTCGCGGGAGGCGCGGTGATCGTCGCCGTCCCCACCGGCGTCGTGAACGCTCGCGGTTCAGGGGGCGGGACAGCTTCCAGCGTAGGAATCGGCGGCGGCTCGGGGATCGGCGTCAAATCCGGGTCCGGGACGACGACGTCCGAGGCCCTGCGCGGCGCCCTCGCCACCACCTCGGGCTCGGGCGGCGGCGGTTCAACGACCGGAAACACCGCCGGCGTCGGCTCCACGACGGTCTCACCGCCACAAGCGAGCGCCAACACCAACGTCAACATCCCGACGAGGGACGCCCGCGACGTCACTTGACCACCGTGTTCTTTGCCATCTCAAGGCGATTGGACCACGCCAAATCGTACGGCGCCAGGGCCGCAGCCTTCTGCCACGCCGTAATCGCCTCGGCGCGCTTTCCAGCGACGAGCTTTGCGTCCCCGAGCGCGCCCCACACCGCCGGATCTTCCGCGCTTGCGTCCGCGAGCTTCTGCAGGAGCACGAGCGACGTCTCGCCGGTGAGCATCGTCCACATCGCGCGCAGATCCGTGGCGTTCGGGTCGGCCTGAAGCGCCACCCAAAGCGCGTTGCGCGCCTCCGGCTTGTGACCGGCGCGCGCGTGTTCCAACGAAGCCGCGACGGCCGCCGGGTCACCCACCGTCACGTCGCCGTAGGGGTACCCCTCGGTGTACGGGTACCCTTCGCTGTAGCCGATGACTCCGCCCTCAACGCCGCCCTCGACACCGTCCTGGTAGCCGAGCACCCGGAGCACGCCGCTGTTCTCAACGGCATCGCCGTAGGGACCCTCCTCCGCGATTGGCGTGGCGCAGGTCTGCACCTTCCCAAGCCACTCTGTGTCCTGCGGATCTACGGTTTGCGCCTCGCCATACAGCGCGCACGCCTCGCCCATGAACCCCGCGGTCGCGAACGCGTCGCCGCGATCTCCCAGCAGCTCATCGTCACCCGGCGTGTACGGCAGCAGGCCGTCGATCGACGACCGAAACAGCTCCTCACCACCGAGTTCGCCCACCTTTCGCTGCCACTCCGAGTCGCGCGGGTCGATCGCGAGCGCGCGCAGGTAGTCCGTGAGCGCCTGCGCGGTGTTCCCCGCCGCCGCTTCCGCATCGCCAGCGTCTCCCCACGCCTCGTCATCGTTCGGGTTGCCGCGCACGCCGTCAGCGAGCTTCTTGTGGAAGCAGGCGGCGAGGAACAGGAACACCAGGGGTCTTGGAACTGCAGGCAGGCGAATCATGGTGCTCCGTTGGCTATCCCTTTCGAAACGCGCCGGCCGTCGAGCGGATTACACTGCAACCCATGGCCGACCCGTACGCGATCCCCCCGCTCTACGACCTCGAGTACCAGCACCAGGCCGACGATATCGCGTTCTACGTCGCCGTAGCGGCGCGTAGCGGCGGGCCGGTGCTCGAGCTCGGCTGCGGCAACGGCCGCCTCATGCTGCCGATCGCGCGTTCGGGCGTCCACATCGACGGGGTCGACGCCTCCGCGTCGATGCTCGCAGACCTCGAACGGAAGCGCGCGCTCGAGCCCGAACACATCCGCGACCGCATTCACGCGAGGCTCGGCGACTTCCGCACCGCGCAGGTCGAGCCCGTCCACAAGGTGGTCATCTGGCCGTTCAACGCCCTGCACCACTGCCCCACCGGCGCGGACGTCGTGAAGGTCCTGGACACCGCGAAGCGCGCGCTCGTGCCCGACGGCACGATCTACCTCGACTGCTACCTGCCCGATCGCAAGCTGTACGCGCGCACCCCCCACGGTCGCTACGAGGAGCGTACGTTCACCGACCCGCGCGACGGCGGCACGCTGATGTCGTGGGAGACGGGTTTCTGGGACGAGCAGAAGCGCATCCACCACGTCACGTACATCTACCAGCACGCTGACGGGCATGAAGAGAGCCTCGACCTCAAGCTGCACATGTACGAGAAGGACGAGCTCCTGAAGTTCATCCGCGACGCTGGGCTGAAGATCCTCTGGCAGTCGTCGGACTTCTTCGGCGCGCCGATGGCGCCCACCTCGTTGAAGTGGGTCATGCAGCTGGTTCCGGCCTAAACCTCTGGCAGCCCCGCAAGGCGCCTCGCGACGCGCACCTTGCCCGCCCAGTCGGCGTGGCGGTCGATCACGATCCGCTGCGCCATCGGCGACCCGGCCCCGTGCATACACTCGATCCGCAGCGGCACCGAGCCCGCGCCCGACGTGAACCACTCGACGAGCCGAAGCATCCTGCCGCGCTCCGGAGACCCCATCACGTTCGCGAGGATCGGTCCCAAGCGCGGGTGCGCGGCGTCTGCGAGCGACGGCATCGTGCTCACGAGCCCGCCCGCGAGGTCCTCGGCGAGGCGCACCACCTCATACGGAAGCCGCGACACGGTCTGGGTGCAAACGTTCGCGAGCAGCGCGTCCACCCGCCACAGACCCGCCGCGTGCCTCGTGGATTTGTGGCTCGCCGCGAGCCCCAGCCCGTGGATGGTCTCGGTCAGGTGAACCATCTCGATCATCTTCTCCCGCACGGCGGGCGTGCGCTCCACCCCGTTCAAGCGCGCCACCTCGGCCACCGCGCCGATCAACGCGTCGAGGTTGCCGGGCTTGCAGCCGCCGTAGCTCGCGCGGTGGTAGCCCGTGAACGCATCGAGCATCGCGCTCACCGCCGCGAGGTGACCGTCGAGGAACACGTTCGCGCTCGGCACGAACACGTCGTCGAACGCGACCACGACCTGTTGCCCGGAGTATCGTACGTTTCCCGCGTCGGGCGTCCCCTTGCGGTCATCGGACGGCTGGCGCCCGAGGATCATCACCACGCCAGGCGCATCGACGGGCACGGCACACGCGATGGCGAACGCCTCCTCGCCCGTCCGCAGCGCCTGCCCCGGCATGACGAGGATCTGGTGCGCGTTGGCGGCTCCGGTCTGGTGCAGCTTCACGCCGCGGATCACGACGCCGTCGGGCCGCCGCTCGACGATGCGCACGAACGATTCGGGCTGCTCGGCAGGCCGCTTGCGACGATCCCCCTTTGCGTCGGTCATCGCGCCGCAAACCATCTCGTCGTGCTGCTGCACCTCGCGCAACCAACGCACGAACCTCGCGTGAGGCACGTCGCCGGCCTCGAACGTCGCGATAAACAGCGCGTTGAGCGCGTCCATGCCGACACAGCGCTGAAAACACGTGCCGGTGATGCGCCCGAGCTCGCGCTGCAGGAGCACCTTCTTGACGAGGTCGTCGGTGGAGCGGAACAGGTGGACGAACCGGTTCACCGGGCGGCTCGTCAGGTCCGAAAACGCGGTCGCGATCCCGTGATGCGCAGGATCGTGGGCGAGCGCGTAGGTCGCCGCGACGGCCTCGACCGCCGGCGCCACCTTCGGGTGTGCCAGCGGCTCGTCGACGCGCACCCCGTCGATCCACAACTCGATCTTCCGTGCCCGCAGCGAGTCTTTGTACTGTTCAGCGGTGTTCAAACCGGCCTCCGACGACGAGAGCCATCATGCTACAGTGCGCGGGATGCTGCTCCTCTCGCTGCTCGCCGGGTGCACAGGATCGCCGCCGGACGTCGACACCGACAGCGACGTCGCTGTGGGCCTGTTGGCGCTCGACCCGTGTGAGCCCGGCGCGTTCGATCTCGGTACGCTGGACCCCGGCGGCGTGGCGTCGGTCGCGGTGCGCGCGAACAACCTCGGCGACACCGACGTCACCGTCACGAGCGTATCGATCGATGCGCCGTTCGCCCAAACCGCGGCGCCGCCGCTCACGATCGGGCCGCGCAGCTCCACACAATTCTCGGTGCGATTCGTGCCGGAAACCTACGGCGACTGGACGGGCGCCCTCTCGGTGGGCTGGTCGACGGACGGCGGCGAGCCGCACACCGCCACGTGCGGCTTCTCCGGGCGCGTACTCCCGGACCACGATCAGGACGGGTTCGACAGCCGCGACGCCGGTGGCGACGACTGCGACGACGACGACAACGACGTCCACCCCGGCGCAGAAGACGCCTGGTACGACGGCTTGGACGCCGACTGCGACGGCGCTTCGGATTTCGACCAGGATCAGGACGGCTACGACGCCGCCGCGTTCGACCCCGACAGGACCACGGGGGCGGACTGCCAGGACACGAACCCTGGCATGCACCCCGGCGCTCCGGACGCGTGGTACGACGGGATCGACGCTGATTGCGATGGCGCCGACGAATTCGACCGCGACGGGGACGGCTGGGGCAGCGCCACGTACGGTGGCTCGGACTGCGACGACGGCGACGCGAACACGTTCCCCGACGCCGCAGAGGTGTACGACGGGCGCGACCAGGACTGCGACGGGTACGTCGACGACGACGTGAAGGTCGGCCAGGCCAACGCCCGGATCCGCGGACTCGCGGGCGATCGGTTCGGAGCGTCGGTGGCGCTCGGAGACTTCGACGGAGACTCGCGCCCCGAGCTCGTCGTGGGCGCGTGGCGCACCAACCCGGCCACCAACCCTCCCGCCGGCGACGGGCTCGCGCGCGGCGCGCTCGCGGTGTGGAGCACCACGCCGTCCACGAGCGACCGCGCCACCGCTGCCGCGCTGTGGCAAGGTCCGACGGCCACGAGCGAGCTCGGCCGCGCAGTCGCCGACGTCGGGGACTGGGACGGCGACGGGCGGACCGACCTCGCCGTCGGCGCCCCCGGCCGCAACGGCCTCGACGGCGCGGTCTACGTGATCTCCGGCCGCGACTACACGTCCACCGACCTCGCGCGCGCGCTCGTCACCGTGTACGGACGAGCCGACCAGCGGCTCGGGCTCGGCTTCGCGTCCCACGCGGATCTCGATGGCGACGGCAACGACGACCTCGTCACCGCGGGCGTCGACGCCGACACGCCGTACACCACGCTCGGAATCGTGTACGGCGGCGGGGCCACCGGGCCGCGCGCCTGGGACGCCGTCGACGCCACGCTCACCCATCGGTGCGGGCTCGCGACGGGGCGGACGTGCCTGACGTCGTACTGGGACGCTCCCGGCGGCAGCCCGACGTTCGCGAACCTCGGGGCCGCCGGCGACCTCGACGGAGACGGCGTCGTCGACGTGGTCCTCGCCGACCCGTTGGACGACGCCGGCGGCACCCAGACGGGCCGCGTGTGGGTGTTGTGGGGGCGCACCCTCCCGTACTCCGGAGCGGCCTCCCTGGAGGGCACGGCGAGCGTCGTCGCGACAGGCCTCCTCGAGGAAGAGCGCCTCGGGACCGCAGCCGGCATCACACCGGACGACGACGGTGACGGAGGCGCTGAGCTGTGGCTCGCACGCGGCGTCGATGGCGTCGTGTATCACCTGTCCGGTGGGCCTTCGCTCCGGCTCGGCGCTGACCTCGAGACCGACGCGGTGGCCATCGTGCGCCCCCGCGGCCAGAACGCGACAGGGTTCGCCCAGGCGGGCGACCTCACCGGAGACGGCCTCCGGGAGCCGCTCGTCGCGTTCGCCGCGGAGGGTCGCGGCGCGGTGCGTGTCCTCGCGTCGGGTTTCCGCGGTGAGGCGACCGTGACGAGCGGCCCGGCTTCGTTCGTGGGCGACGTCGACGAGTCGTCGCTCGGCGCCAGCGTCGCCGCCATTCCCGGCGACCTCGACGGCGACGGCCGCGTCGACCTCGCGTTCGGCGACCCCGACGCGTTCAACGGCGACGGCGCGGTCTACCTTTTCATGGGGCGCTGACTCCGTGCTGCAGTACGTGAACGCCGAGTACGTCGCCACCGCTGCGTGCTTCGTCACGTATGTCGCCACAGGCATCACCGTGCTCGTCGTCACCGCCACGGTCGCCAGTCGGGCGTCCCTCGCCGGCCGCGCGGGGGTCGGGCGCACGGCGGTCGCCGGCGTCGTATGGGGCGTGATGATCGCCGCCACACCCTTCGTATTGGTCGGCGTGGTGTGGACCCAGACCGGTGACTACGATCGCCCTGTACGCGCCGCAGCCATGCTCGTCGGCATGGTGGCGCCGGTGCTCCTGGCACGGTTTGCCGCGATCGTGGCGCTGTCGACCACCGAGTCCCGCCCGTGATCGAGGGGGTCAAAGAGCTCTTTGTGCTCATCGCCGACCACAGCGGTCAGCTCGCTCCCCTGCTCGCGTTCGCGCTCGTCACCGTCGCCACGCTGCCGCACGCCGCCGCCGGGCGCGCTCGTCAGGCGCTCGCGGGGCTGATCGCCGGCGCCGCGTTTGTCGGCATGTACGCGATGTTCACCGTCACCGAATCGCGCGACATCCGCAACCTGCTCGACAGCCCCATGCGCGAGGTCGTCATGGCCGCGATGTTCTGCGCCTTCGCCCTATTCGAGGGCGTCGCAGCGACAGCACTGCTCGTCGGGCGGCACGGAATCATGCCCATCACTGCGGAACCTTCCGCGGAGCCGCCCGCTCAGGATTGAAGCTCCCTCGCGGTCTTGCGCCTCGCGTCCCCTTCCGCGGCGTGGGCACGCAAGCGCTGCAGCACGTCCGGAAGGCGCTCGGGAGACGCCTCGCCCGGCAGCTGCTGACCGAGCGCGAGCCCCGCGTGGGCCTCCTCGAGGTACGCGAGCGCGTATTCGACGAGCGCCGTGGTGCGCCCGCGCTCGGTGTCCATCGTCTTTCGGTGCACCAACAGCCGTCGCAGGTGCTCAGCGGTTGCCTGGCGGCGCTCGCGCGTGAACGTGTCCACCTCTTGCATCGCGTCGGTCTCGGCGATGCGCGCCTCGACCTTGGCGACGTCGATCGAGCCCAGGTCCCCGTCGAGCGTCTGCAGCGTCTTCTGCAGCCGGAACACCCAGGTGGACACCTCGGCGAGGCCGCGCTTCGTCGGATCGTCAGGCCCGCGCTTGATCGCCGCGCTGTACAGCTCGAGCGCCTGGAACGCGGGTTGGCGGTACTCGGGCTTGAGCTCGCGCACGATCGTTCCCTTGCCGGGGACCGTGATCGCGTCGTACCGGAACGCGAGCGGGAGCAGGCCCTGGGCGCCGACGAGGCCCGTCATCGCCGCCGCGAGCGCCGCGCCGAGCGTGGTGCCGACGAGATCCGGCATCAGCGCTGAGGCCGCCCACAGGCCGATCGCCGAGCCCGCTGCCGAGCCGAGCGCTGCGTTCACGTAGTCGAGCCCGTCAGCCGGCTCGGGCAGCAGCCACGCGACAGCGAAGCCGGCCACCGCGCCCGCGCCCAACACCGGCGAGAGGTCCAGCGCGGCCGAGGCGAGTCCGCCCAGCACCGTCGCCGTCGTCACGAGCGGCATCGCCCACGCCTTGCGCGGGTTCGCGACCGACGCGCCCACGCCCATCGCGACGCTCATCGCGAGCTCAGGGTGCGACGTCCACACGCCCGCGAGCGAAAGCCCCGCGGCCGTCGCCGTCTGCGCGCCCACCCAGCCCGCCTGCCGCATGGGGAGCAACGCGATCGCGGAGCGATGGGCGAGCGGTCCAGCGGGGCGGGGTTCCAGGGCGGTCATCACAACTCCCGATCAGCGCGCGTCGTTGAGGTAGTCTTCCTTCGCCTGCATCACGACCCGGCGCGCCGCCGGCGCCGACGGAGACACCGTCGGCATCGTGTTGCGCATCTGCTCGGTGCGCTCGGCGCGCATCTGCAGGTCGGCGTCGCCGCCGAGCAGGGTCGCATTGTACCCGAACCACGACTCGCCCTTCTTCGCGTACTCCTCGGCCTCGGCGATATTGCCGTCGGCGTAGGCCCGCGCGGCGAGCTGCGACTGCTCGTTGCCCCACGCCATCGCCGCACCTTTGGTGCGATCCCGGTCGAGCGACTTGTCGACGACGGCGACGTCCTGCGTGCCCGTCGCCACCACGATCCGCGCGGCGTTCCCGGGAGCGCCGTCGATCACGTCATCGTAGCCGAGGTTGACACTCGCGAGCTTCAGCTCGCCGCCCTCGCGCGGCGCCGACACCCGCACGCGCGCGACGATCTTTCGCGTCTGGCCGGCGTACATGTCGCCCATGTCCACGCTGAATCCGACCTCACACAGCGTGTTGGGGCAGTCCGCGACCCAGCCACGCTCGTCCCAGCCGACCACGTCGAGCAGCTCGATCCCGGAGGCCCCGTCCCAGCCCACCGACACCGTGGTGCGATGCGCGACGACCGACTGCGACTTGCGCAGCTCCTCGCTGAACACCGTCTGCAGCTCCGTCGGATCGTCCACGAAGTCGTAGCTGCCGCCGCCAGCGTCCGCGAGCCGCTGGAGGAGGTCTTCGTTGTAGTCGAGCCCGAGGCCAACCACGCTCACGGTCACGCCCTTCGCGTGGATGTCGCCGACGATCCGCGCGAGCGCGTCGGCGTCCTGCACCCCAACCGTCGGGTTGCCGTCCGAAAGCAGCACCACGCGGGGCGCGTTCTCGCCGTTGGACGCGCGCAGCGCCTCAGCCGCGCTCGTGTTGAGGCCGTCGCCGATGTTGGTGCCGCCACCTTCGTAGATGCGGTCGATCTGCGCGCGCAGCGACTGAGCGTCGCGCACAGGTCCGGCCGGAATCTTCACGTTCGCTTCGTCGGAGAACGCGACCAGCGCGTAGCTGTCGCCCGGCTCCATGTGATCGACGAGGTAGCCCGCGGACCTGCGCGCGTAGTCGATCTTCCCCTCGCCGGTCATCGACCCGGACACGTCCATCGCGACGGCGATGTCGACCGGGCGCCGAACGCTCGTGCCCATGTCGTCGGGCGCCGTGACGTTGATGACGATGAAACGTTCGCTCGTCGCGCCGGCGATCACCGCGCTTCGATCGAGGCCCGCGTCGAGCTTGAGGTGGCCGTGATCCGACGTGGAGACCGTCGCGACAGGCGCGACCTCGGGGATCACCACCAGCGGCGGCACCGGCGGAACGGAGACGACCGGCGGAACCGGGGGTGTGGAGAACGCCCCACCGAACAGGCGGGGCGCAAACACCGCCGCCGTAAGCGCGAGGCCGACCAGCCCAACCGTGACATGCCAACGCTGCATGGGAACCTCCGGGACGAGTCCCGTCCACCCCGACAACGAACCCACACCCGGGTTCCTTTCACTGGTCCGGCGCGATCACTGAAACGGGTCACCGATCCGCGTACCGCTCACGTTCCCGGTCGCGTTGAACGTGCCGGAGTCCTTGCCAGCCGTCCACTCCTCCTCGTAGTCCCAGCTGCCTTCGAGGTGATCGGCGAACACGTTGAAGTCGCCCGTCGCGGAGAGCACGTGTACGTCGCCGTCCTGGCGGTAGGCACCGTCGAACGCGAGGCCGAAGCTCCCGCACTCCACCGTGCTCACCGTCGCGCGCGCGGGGAACGAGTCCTCGTCGATCAGCACCGTGACGCTGTCGGTGTCGACCAGGATCGACCACTCGCTCCAGCCGTTCGCTGGCGACGTGTCGGCCGGGAAGTTCTCGAGGTTCGACCCGTCGTACTCGACCACGTTCGCAAACACCGCGTACGTGCCTGCGATCTCGTCCGCCGGCCCACATTCGACCCCACAGCCCGACGCGGCCGCCGCGCCGGCGACGAGCAACGACCCTTGAAGTGGAAGCGTGGTGCGCATGTGAGACATCTACCACACCCCGACGGGCGCGCCGCCCTTGCGGGGATCTGACGCGCCCTGCCGCACGCCGCCCACGTCCACGATCACCTGCGAACACGACGCGTTCTCCTGCACGGTCACCTTGTGCCCCCTCGCCTCCAGGCCCGCGATCACCTCCTTCGGGATGCCTGGATCCAGCAGCACCCCGTCGGGCTGCCATTGCGCGTGAAGTCGAGGCGCCGACACCGCCTCCGAAGCGTCCATGCCGAAGTCGACCACGTTCGAGACGACCTGCAGCACCGCCGAGATGATCTGCGACCCGCCCGACGCTCCGACCACCATCACGACCTTTCCATCGGGCCCGTAGAGGATCGTCGGCGTCATGGACGAGAGCGGACGTTTGCCTGCAGCCACCGCGTTCGCCTCGCTCCCGACGAGGCCGTACGCGTTCGGCACGCCCGGGGCCACGGCGAAGTCGTCCATCTGATCGTTCAGGATGATGCCGAGGGGCTCGACGACCACGCCGGACCCGAACGTCGTGTTGATCGTGGTGGTGAGTGCGACGGCCATGCCGTCTTCGTCGAGCACGGAGATGTGCTCGGTGCCGTGGTCTTCGACCGGCGCGATCAGCGAGCCGTAGTAGTCGGGCGCGAACGTCCGGCCAGGCCAGATCGCGCGCTGGATGTCGAGCCGACGCTCGGGCGACAACAGACGTTCGACCGGTACCGTCACGAAGTCGGGGTCTCCGAGGTGATGCGCGCGATCCGCATACGCGTGCTTCATCACCTCCGCGAGCAGGTGGAGGTGATCCGCCGACGAATGCCCGAGCGACTTCACGTCGTACCCCTCGAGCACGCCGAGCATCTCGACGAGGGCTAACCCACCCGACGACGGGGGCGGCATCGTCACCACCGTGTAGCCGCGGTACTGCCCGACGATCGGAGTGCGATCGACGGGGTGGTACGCGTGCAGGTCGACCGCATCGACGATGCCCCCGGTCTCGGCGATCGCGGCCGCTACCTGCGCCGCGCCCTCGCCTTCGTTCACCACGTCGCCCTTCGACTTCACCCACCGCGCGATCGTCTTCCCGAGCGCCTGACGGCGCACCACCTCGCCCTCGGTCGCGACGCGGCCGTCGAACGAGAACAGCGCGAGCACCTCGGTCTTTGAGGTTCGTCCGAGCATACCAGCGAGGAACGACCCGACCGCGAAGCCATCGGTTGCGAGCGCGATCGCCGGACGAGCGACCTCGGCCGCCGGGAGACGTCCATAGCGCTCGTGAAGCTCCCACAACCCGCGCGCCTCGGCCGGCACCGCCACCGCGATCCCGCCCACGCGATCGATCACGGAGCCGTCGGCCCGCTTGAACATGTCGCGCGAGGCGCCACGCGGAGCGACCTCTCGAAAATCGAGCACGACCGCATCTTTAGGACCACTCCTCCCGACCAGCGCGAACCCACCGCCGCCCAGCCCCGACGCGCTCGGCTGCACCACGCCGGCAGCCAAAGCGGCCGCTACGACCGCGTCCACCGCGTTGCCGCCTCGTTCGAGCACCGTCGCGCCAGCCGCCGACGCGAGCACCTGATCGGCCGCGACCATGCCGTGGCCACGAACTGGTGGCGGAGCCACTCCCGCCAGAACGACGATTGAAACTACAACCCCGACGATGCCGGGAACCCCTTGGCGATACCGCATGTCCGACACTCCGCCGGCGCACTA
The DNA here is from genome assembly GCA_947505245.1 of Pseudomonadota bacterium. Taxonomy (GTDB): domain Bacteria; phylum Myxococcota_A; class UBA796; order UBA796; genus SYKL01. The sequence continues at coordinate 140,267 of CANNIZ010000006.1, forward strand.
ACGTGCCGTGATACGATTGCGCCGATCGGAGGATACTGTGGAGCAGCGTTGGGGAAACGCAACCGAAGCGGGACCCAAAGACAATCACGATTGCCACGGCGTGTTCACGTTCGGCAAGGTGGTTGTCGCGCTCGTCTGCGACGGGATGGGGGGCAACCAGGGCGGGACGCACGCGTCCGCGCTGGCCGTTCGAACCGTACATGACGTCCTGAAGGAGCTCATCGGCAACGGCACGTCCCCGCGCGACGCGCTGGTCGAGTCGATCAAGCGAGCGAACACGGCGATCTTCGACGCCTCGCGGCGAAACCACCGTCTTGCCGGCATGGGCACCACCATCGCGGCGGTGGCGATCACCAACGACGTCGCGCACATCGCCCACGTGGGCGACTCCCGCGTGTACATGGTCAAAGGGGGGACGGCGAAGTCCCTCACGCGCGACCACACGATGGTCAACCTGTTCGTCGAAGCCGAGCTTCTTTCGCCTGAAGACGCGGCCAGCCACCCGGAGGCCCACGTCCTTTCGCGGTCGCTCGGCGTCGAGCGAACCGTCGAAGTCGAGGTACAAGCCCCGCTCACGCTGGAGTACGCAGACACCCTCGTGCTCACGAGCGATGGCGCCCACACCGTCATCAACGAAGGGGACCTCGCGAACATCGACTGGAGCGATCCGGGTGAGGCGGCCCAGACGGCGATCCGCCTTCTCGGCGCACGTCGCGGGGAAGACAACGGGACGATCGTAGGCATCATCACCGGCGAGTTCGACGGTGAGCCGAGCGCCGAGACGGCGCCGCCCGTACTCGAAGACATCTCGGACCCGATGAGCAGCTTCGAGCCTGAAGCCCCGCGCGGCCAGCCCCCCGCACCGCGCCCGCCGACGCCGGCAGCCGGCGGCTTCTCGGAAGCGCCCTCGTTCATGGACATCCCGCGCACGCCGCCGCCGGCCCCTCAGCGCGAAGCCCAACTTCCTGCCGCCAAGAACGGCGACGTGGTCGACATCCCTCCCGAACCCGCTGCACTCCCCGTTCGGCCGTCGCTCCCGCCGCCACCGCCGCAGGTGCCGCAGCCGCCGATCAAGCACGATCGGCTCGGCCAGAAGCAGCCGGACCACAAGCCCGAGACGAAGCCTGCCGAGGCCAAGAAGAAGCCCGAGCCGAAGAGCAAGCTCCCGCTCATCCTCGCCGGCGTCGCCGGACTGGTCGGCCTGCTGACGCTCGGCGGCATCGTGCTCGCCTTCAAGCTGTCCCAAGGTCCCGCGAGCGGCGAAGTCCCCGTCGTCGTCGGGGATCCGGTCGCGTCGATCGATCCCGCCACCCCGGCCGTCACGCCCACCCCGGTCGGCACCACCGACCCCGCCGTACCGCCGATCGCGACGACGCCGGTTGAAGCGGCGCCGCCCGCCGTGCCGTTGTTCGCACCGGAGGCGCTGCCCGACGTGAAGAACCCGTCGCACCACGCGGTGAAGTACCTGAACCCACCTCCCGGTGGTTCCGAGCAGTTCGAAGCGATCAGCGCCGCCAAAGAGACGAAAGACTGCGAGCACTCGCTCGACGTCGTGGCGATCGCGATCAAGAAGAGCGTCGACTACGCCACGTTGTACACCCATCCGTGGAAGTGCTTCAACGACGAGCACCAGAAGCCCCTGCTCAACACGAAAGCGACCGACCTGACCTCCTTCAAGTACCTGCTGCCGCACTTTCAAGGGGAACCTCCGGTCGACCCGACCGCCGCTCCCACGGAGACGCCCGCCAAGCCGGGGCCGAATTCCTGGGCCGAAGACGCCTTCGGCGGAATCGAATACCGCATGGAGAAGTTCCACCTGTCCGGCGACAAGGATCGCCTCGCGGACGTCGTGCTCGACAAGTACGGCAGCAAGGTCGTGGCCGACCAGCTCATGCGCGACATGTGGGTCGAAGCCAACGCGGCGCGCGGTCTTTCCGCCCTGGAAGCCCAGGACGAGGAGACGGTCCAGTGGTGGGCACGCCGCGTGTACGTGACGCAGCGGTACTGGGCGGGCCCCATCGGTGCGCTCATCCGACGCGAGCGTCCCGATGTGGCACCGAAGATCGAAGCGATGATGAAGGAGTCGGTCAAGGCCATCGACCCGCGTTTGCTCGAGAAGCCCATCGCAAAGGGCGAGTTTCCGCCGCTCCCTCAGGCCGTTTGGGAGGCCTACGGGGCCGGACGCGGCGTGATGTTGCTGCCGAACAACCGCAAGCCGGTGGCGCCGCCAAAAGAGATCGTCATCCATCGGTTCGAGCCGGACGAGCCGCCTCCGCCCGAGAAGATCGAGAAGATCAAGATCCATTGATCCACCGGCGGCGGACCCGATGCGCGGCCTGAAGATCGTCGACCTCACGCGGGTGCTCGCCGGGCCACTCGCCGTGCAGCAACTGGCCGACCAGGGCGCGTCCGTCGTGAAGATCGAGCCTCCGGGCGGCGACGAGACGCGCGCGTTCGGGCCTTGGGTCGACGGGCACAGCACCTACTTTCTCGCGGCGAACCGAAACAAGCGGTCCATCGTGCTCGACCTGCGCACCGACGCCGGCCGCGAGGTGCTGCACGCGCTGCTCGCCGACGCGGACGTGCTCGTCGAGAACTTTCGCCCAGGCGTCGCTGAGCGGCTCGGGTTCGGGTGGACCGACCTCCACGCGCGCTACCCTCGCCTCGTCTACGTCGCGATCCGCGCGTTCGGCGACGCCGACAGCGGGGTCCCCGAGGAGTGGACCACCCGGCCTGGCTACGATCTAGTGCTGCAGGCGATGGGAGGCGGCGCGTCGACCACCGGCCACCCCGGCGGCCCGCCCCTCAAACACAGCCTGTCGATCGCGGACCTGTTCAGCGGCTTCTTGTGCACCCAAGCCGTGTTGTTCGCCCTGCTGGAGCGCGAGCGCACCGGGCGCACGCAGAAGATCGCGGTGAACATGATGCAGGCCCAGGCCAACGCGCTCGCGTACCACGCGACCCGCGCGCTCGTGGCCCACGAGATCGAAGAGCAGCGCGGCTCGGCGCACCGCGGGCTCGTCCCTTACGACCTGTACCGCTGCAGCGACGGCTGGCTCGCGCTCGCCTGCGGCAACGACGGCATGTGGCGGCGCCTCGTGCCGGCCCTCGCCCTGCCCGACGAGCCCCGGTGGAGCACGAACGCCGGCCGGGTCGCCGATCGCTCCGCCGTAGACGCGGTGGTCACCGAGGCCCTCGCACAGCTCACCGTCGCTGAGGCGGACCAACGGCTCGCAGCCGCGCACGTCCCCGCCGGACCGGTCCTGAAGATGGACCAGACCCTCGCGCACCCCACCGTCCAGCTGATCGCGACGTCCCACGCGGCCCTCGGGACGATCACGCTCCCCGGTCCGGCGTTCACCACCCTGACCACGCGCGAGGAGCACGATGCGCCGCCGCTGCTCGGTCAACAGCGCGACGCGGTGCTCGATGCGCTCGGCTACACGCCCGACGCTATCGCCGACCTCGCACGGCGCGGGGCTTTCGGGGGCTGACGCCGCAATGATCGCAGTTGACAGGGACGTGAAGCAGTGCTCGACTGCGAACCCGGAGGCTCCTTGAACCCTTACGACGCGCTGCCGTACACCGCGTGGGTCCAGCCCTACACCTGCCCCGCGCGCATCGCCGCGGTCGCGTCGCTGCACGGGCTCGTCCCGTACGACACGGCCACCGCCCGCGTGCTGGAGATCGGCTGTGCGGATGGCACCAACCTGATCGCGATGGCCACTGCACGCCCGGGCCTTCGCTGCGTGGGCGTCGATCCCAGCGCGGTGCAGATCGAACACGGAAAGCGCGTCGTGGACGGCATCGGCGCGAGCAACGTCGACCTGCGCGTGGCGTCGGTGGACGACATCGACGCGAGCTACGGTGAGTTCGACCTCATCATCTGCCACGGCGTGTGGTCGTGGGTCTCTCCCGAGCTTCGGAAGGCGATCCTGCGCGTGTGCGCCGAGCGCCTTACGCCCACGGGCCTCGCCTACGTCAGCTACAACACGCTGCCCGGCTGGTATGGGCGCCTGCCGTTTCGGGACATGATGATCGCCGCCGCCGGTGAAGGCACTCCGCTCACCCGCGTGCAACGCGCCCGAGCGATGGTGGACGCGGTTGCCGAACACGCCCCCGAGCACACGGGCGACTGGCGCGCGCGCGTCCAGAAGATGAAGGAGCGGTTCGCCGGGTACCCCGACGAGTACCTGTTTCACGAGTACCTCGCCGAACACAACGAGCCGGTGTACTTCCGCGACTTCGTAAAGCAATCGGACGAGGCCGGTCTCTCGTGGCTGGGTGAGGCCGAGCTCCACCTCGACATGGTGGGTGAACCGTACCCCGGCTCCCCGGGCGATCGCCTCGGCGACGAGCAACACGCTGACTTCTTCCGCAACATGGGCTTCCGCAAGTCCCTGCTCGTGAAGAAAGGCGTGCCCACGCGGCGCACCCGCGCCGATGGCGTCGAAGCGCTGTCCTTCATGGGACGGTTCACCAGCGAAAGCGAAATCGACCTCACCCAGGGCGTCGGCGCCGTATACGCGGGTCGGAACGAGCAGCCGCTCATGACAGACCAGGCGCTGCTCAAGGCCGCCGTAGCGGTGCTGAACGACGCGTTCCCGTGCTCTGTCTCGTTCGCCGATCTCGTCGGGTTTGCGCGCGAACGCACCGGTGAGGAGCCGAACCCCAACGACGCGGCTCGGCTCGGAGACGAGCTGTACCGCTGCTTTGCTGCGGGTGTGCTCGACGCCTGGGTGGGTCCGGACGCGTTCGCGGCCGAGGTCGGCAACCGCCCGGTCGCGAGCGCGTTCGCTCGCTGGCACGCGGCCAACAGCCCGTGGGTTCCCACGCTCCGCCACGACGGTACGCGCCTTTCCGACGTCGCCCGGTACCTGTTGCCGTTGCTCGATGGGGAACACGACGGCGCCGCGATGGTACGGGCGATCGCGCGCGCCTGTTCGGACGGCAAGCTCGCGATCGAAGGCACCGAGGGTCTGACGACAGAAGACCCTCACCTCGAAGAGCTCGCCGGCAAGGCGACGATGGCCGCGATGGAAGTCTTGTACGAATCGGCGCTCATCCGCGCGTGACCCGATACGCCCTGCTGGCCCTGCTCCTCGCGGGTTGCGCGTCGCGCGACCTGCGGACCGCAACACGCTACGAGGCCGAAGGAAGGCTGCTCGACGCCGCCGGCGTCTGGGTCGCGCACCTCGAGATCGACATGGACGACCTGCAGGCGCGTCACCGGTTGGAGTTGGTGCAGCGGCGCGCGTGGGACGCCGAGGTCGCGAAAGCAGACGCAGCCCTCGCCGCGGGCGACGCTGCCGCCGCCGTCACCGTCTGGCGCGGCCTCGTCGCGTTCCGCGAGCGTCTGGTCGGCGTCGAAGCCACGATGGTCCCTTTCGCTGACGAGGTCGGCAAGTCGCTCGCAAAGTCCGAGGAGGCCCTCGCCGACACGCACTACGAGGCGGGCAACCGGGCCGCGGCCGAGTCGCGCTGGGACGTCGCGATCACCGAATACGACGCCGCGCGAGCGGTCCGGCCAGAGTTCCGCGACACCACCACCCGCATCGCGAGCGCCTACGCCGCGCAAGGTGACCTCGACCGCGGGGTCGGCAACTACGCGTCGGCCCTGGAGCACTACGACAAGGCCTACAAGCTGTCGGCCAACGGCGACGCGCAGCGCTGGTCGACCGCGATCCGCGTCGCGTGGGGGCGCGCGGATCTCGCCTCGGGTCACTGCCGCGCCGCGTTCGACCGGCTCACCGTAGCGCTCGTCGTCGATCCTTCCGTTGCGGCCGACCTCGAGCGCGCCCGGCAATGCGCCCGCCTCGAGCTGGTCGTACCCGCCGCGGAAGACCTCACCGCCGCCGCCCCGACCGGCATCTCAGTCGCCGGGCTGCTCTCGGACCGCCTCAGCGCCGAGCTGCGGGGGCAAGGCAGCGCCCACGTCCGCCTGCTCGACGCGATCGCACCTCCCCCTCCGAGCGTGGGCCGCCGGTACACCGTGCGCACGCGCGTCACCGAGCAGACGATCACCGCGAAGGACGCGACGGATACGCGGTCGGCCGCCGGGCTCACCCAGGTGGCCTGTGACAGCCTTTCCTCCGACGCGTTCGTACCCGAATTCGGCTACGTCTGCGACGCCGACGTGCTCGTCACCTGGACCGAGAACGTCCGCACGCAGGAGGCCCGCGTCGCCGGGAGCGTTCGCTGGTACGGCGCCGATGGCGTCGAGCTCGCGTCCGAGCCGTTCGTCGGCACCGGCACCCGCGAGGTCCGCTGGGTGACGACGTACACCATCGACGGTGCGGCCGTGAAGCGAGGCCCCGTCGCCGCCCCCGGCGTGGTGGTGCTCGCGCTGCCGCTCCTGCCCGAGGTCGCTGGTGCGGGTGATGTTCCCGCCACCGCGCTCATCACCGAAGCGTCCGAAGCGGCCGCCAGGTCCGCCGCCGCGATCGTGCTCGGCGCCGTGGACAAGGCGGAAGACTCACCTGCGCCGGCGCGACTTGACCTCAGGAATCCAGCGCCTCCAACGCCGCAGATCCGCGTCATCCAGCTCGATGGACGCGGCGAACCGATGTAGGCGCGCGCGCATCCGTCATCGGCTGTAAGCTCTCGGGCGGTCGGGCGTTGACCCGATGTCCTGGAGCGTGCCATGCCTGCAGCCTACGTCGTCCCGATGCCCGAGGATCCGCGCTTCTACCAGATCGCGTGCCTGACTGCGCTGCTCGCGTACGGAGTCACGTTCCTCGAGTTCGACGTTACGCCGCTGCGCATCGTGGCGATCCTCGCCACCGCCCAGCTCACGCAGTACGCCGGGTCGCGCTGGAAAGGCATCCCGTTCGATCCGCTCTCCGCCTTGACGTCCTCGCTGTCGCTGTGCCTGCTGCTGCGCGCCAACCACGTGCCGGTGCTGATGCTCGCCGCCGTGATCTCCATCGGCAGCAAGTTCGTGTTTCGCCTCGGCCAGAAGCACGTCTTCAACCCCACCAACCTCGGCATCGCGCTCGTCGTCGCCCTCTCCGGAGACGCCTGGATCTCGCCCGGCCAGTGGGGAAATCAGGCCACCCTCGCGTTCCTGTTCGCATGCCTCGGCGGCTTCGTCGTGCACCGCAGCGAGCGCATGGACGTCACGTTCGCGACGCTGTTGTTCTGGGGCAGCGTCGTGATCGGTCGCTCGATGTGGCTCGGCGAGCCGATGACCATCCCGTTCCACCGCTTGCAGTCGGGCAGCATCCTGCTGTTCGCGTTCTTCATGATCAGCGATCCGAAGACCACGCCCGATCACCGCGTCGGACGCGTGCTGTTCGCCGCGCTCGTGTGTGCGTTCGCCTATTACTGGCAGTTCAAGCTGTTCAAGAACTCGGGCCTGATCTGGGGCCTCGTGTTGATGAGCCCGCTCGTCCCGCTGATCGACCGTCTGCTGCCCGGTCCCAAGTACACCTGGCCGGGCGGGAAACAGCCGCTCCCCGAGTCTGCCCCCCAGCTCACCGGCGAAGCCCTGGCGGCCAAATGAACGCGCTCCACAAGACGGTCGCCTCGCTCGCCCTCGCCGTCACCCTCGCCGGGGTCGCTGACCAGGCCGCCGCGTTCTGCGGCTTCTACGTCGCCCAGGCCGACGCGACGCTGTTCAACAACGCGTCCCGCGTCGTGATCGCTCGCCGCGGAAACCTGACGACGATGACGATGGCGAATGACTACAAAGGTGAGCCCAAGCAGTTCGCGATCGTGATCCCGGTCCCAACGGTGGTGAAGAAGGACCAGATCCGAATCTCCGAGAACGCGCTCATCGACCAGTTGGACGGCTACACAGCCCCGCGCATGGCCGAATACTGGGACGAAGATCCCTGCAATCCGCCGATTTACTATGGCGACGAAGAGATGTCGGCGGACGACGGCAGCGGCGGCGGTGGTCGCTCCGCGCCAACGAAGGTGCCCGACTACAAGGTGACGATCGAGGCCACCTACGACGTCGGCGAATACGACATCGTCATCCTGTCGGCCGAAGAGGCGGGCGGGCTCGAGCGCTGGCTCACCGACAACGGGTACCACATCCCCGCGGGCGCCTCGGGCGTGCTTGGCAGCTACATCAAACAGAACATGAAGTTCTTCGTCGCCAAGGTCGATCTTGCCGAGAAGAACAAGCTCGAACAGCCGTTCTTGCGCCCGCTCCAGGTGGAATACGAATCGCCGAAATTCATGTTGCCGATCCGCCTCGGCATGGTCAATTCCAACGGGCCCCAGGACCTCGTCGTTTACGCGCTCACCGAGAAGGGCCGCGTCGAGACGACGAACTATCGGACGACGAAGATCCCCACCGACATGGACGTGCCCGAATACGTCGCCGGCGAGTTCGGTCCGTTCTACAAGGCCCTGTTCCAGAAGCAGGTCGCCAAACAGGGAATGCAGACCGTGTTCCTCGAGTACGCGTGGCCGCTTTCAATCTCGTGTGACCCGTGCACCGGCATCTACCTCTCCGCCGATACGCTCACCAAGATGGGTGCAGGCTGGGCGAGCGAATACCACGGCGGCGTGAACGGCGGCTTCGTCACCCGCCTGCACGTGCGGTACGACATGGCGCACTTCCCGGAGGACCTGACCTTCCAGGAGACAGCGGACGCGAGCACGTTCCAAGGCCGCTACGTCATCCACCACCCGTTCACCGGTGACGCCACGTGTGAAGCTGGACGCGCCTACAAGAAGGACCTGTACACGCGCCAGGAGACCGAGATCACGAACGTGGCCTCGCTCACGGGCTGGTCGACAGAGACGATTCGCAAAAAGGTACCGGGACATTCGAACGCGCCCGCCCCGAAGACGGGTGGTTCGTGGTGGGAGCAACAATGAACACGCTGCAACGGACCGTCCTCTCCCTCGCCAGCGCCGTGGCCCTCGCGGCCGTCGCCGATCAAGCGGCGGCGTTCTGCGGATTCTACGTCGCCACCGACGATTCGCCGCTGTTCAACAACGCCTCGCGCGTCGTGCTGGCGCGGCGAGGCAATTTGACCACGATGACGATGGCGAACGACTACAAGGGGTCGCCAAAGGAATTTGCGATCGTGATCCCGGTGCCCACCGTCGTTAAGAAGGAGCAGATCCGCGTCTCCGACAACGCCGTGATCGACCAGATCGACGGGTACACCAAGCCGCGAATGGCCGAGTATTACGACCCTGATCCGTGCAATCCGCAACCGATGTACGAGCTCGACATGGCCTCGGCGGTTCCGACCTCTGCCACGCGCATGAAGTCTGGAGCGGCAAAGCCCGACGACTACCACGTGACGATCGAAGCGTCGTACGACGTCGGTGAATACGACATCCTCATCCTCTCCGCGGAAGACTCGGGTGGCCTCGAGCGGTGGCTCGTCGACAACGGGTACAAGATCCCGCGCGGCGCGTCGGACGTGCTCGGCAGCTACATCAAACAGAACATGAAGTTCTTCGTCGCCAAGGTGGACCTCGGCGAATTGAACAAGCAGGGCGCGTCACCGTTCCTGCGCCCGTTGCAGGTCGAATACGAGTCGCCCAAATTCATGTTGCCGATCCGGCTCGGAATGGTGAACGCGGACGGGCCCCAGGATCTGCTGGTCTACGCGTTGACCGAGAAGGGCCGCGTCGAGACGACGAACTATCGCACGACGAAGATCCCCACCGACCAGGACGTGCCCGAATACGTCGCCAAGGAGTTCGGTGCGTTCTACAAGGCGCTGTTCCAGAAGCAGGTCGCCAAGCAGGGCATGCAGACCGTGTTCCTCGAATACGCCTGGCCGCTGTCGATCTCGTGCGACCCCTGCACGGGCATCTACCTGTCGGGCGACACGCTCACGAAGATGGGCGCGTCGTGGGCGAGCGAATACCACGGCGGCGTAAACGGCGGCTTCGTGACGCGCCTGCACGTGCGGTACGACATGGCCCACTTCCCCGAGGATCTCACGTTCCAGGAGACGGCGGATTCGTCGACGTTCCAGGGCCGCTACGTGATCCACCACCCGTTCACCGGGGACACGTCTACCTGCGAAGCCGGCCGCACCTACGCGAAGGGCCTGTACGCAAAACAAGAAGCCGAGATCACCAACGTCGCAAACCTCACCGGCTGGTCCACCGATCAGGTCCGCAAGAAGGTGCCCGGCCACGAGGCCGCGGCCACGACGACGCCGTCCAACTCTTCATCCTGGTGGGAACAACAATGAACAAGCTCCAGCGCACCGTCGTCACCCTCGCCGGCGCGGTCGGTCTCGCGGCCATGGCCGATCAGGCCGCCGCCTTCTGCGGCTTCTACGTTTCGACGGACACCTCGCAATTGTTCAACAACGCGTCCAAGGTGGTGCTCGCGCGGCGCGGCAACCTCACCACCATGACGATGGCGAACGACTACAAGGGCGACGCGAAGGACTTCGCGATCGTGATCCCCGTGCCGACGGTGATCACGAAGGAGCAGATCCGCGTGTCGGAGTCCGCCCTCATCGATCAAATGGACGGGTACACGAAGCCTCGCCTCGCCGCCTACTACGACGAGGACCCCTGCCCCGATCCGCGGGATTATGAGCGCTCACGCGAGAATTACCCGTCGATGGCGCCGAGCATGTCCATGGCCGGCGCCGCCGAGGCCAAGATGGACCGCGACTATGGCGTCAAGATCGAAGCGTCCTACGACGTCGGTGAATACGACATCCTCATCCTGTCGGCGACGCAGTCCGACGGGCTCGAGCGGTGGCTGGTCGACAACCACTACAACATCCCGCGCGGCGCCTCCGACGTGCTCGGCAGCTAC
>CANNIZ010000007.1 GCA_947505245.1 Pseudomonadota bacterium
GGCGGTAGGTTTTCATACACCGAGTAGATCAGGCGCGGGCAACTTCGTCGATCGCCCTCGTGATCATCGGCTCAGAGGCTCAGTTTCCCCACGGGCCGATCTCGATCAGTGCCGCCGACTATGGCGCTATGTTCGACACGCTCCTAGCGGGCGGGCGAGCTGCAGCAACGAACGTCGACGAGGGCGGCCTGTGGTAGGGTGACCGACCAATGTCACCCATGGGACGCCCAAACTACGCCGCGATGTTCGACGCGCTCCCTGACCCGATCGCGGTGACGGGCGTAGATGGCCGGATCGCGTTCGTCAACGCGGCGTTTGAGGCCACCACAGGCTACCGCCTTGACGAGCTCGTCGGTCAGACCTTCACGAAGCTGAAGGCAGGGCAGACCGACCCCGACGTGTACCGCGACTTGTGGTCGACCATTCGCACAGGACGGCGGTGGCAGGGGCACCTCGTCAACCGCGCGAGCGACGGGGCTCACTTTGGCGTGGACCTTTCCGTCGCGCCGGTGTTCGACGATTCTGGCACGATCACCCACTACGTAGGCACCTACCGCGACGCTACCGCCAGCCGACGGGCCGAGCAGACCTTCCGTTCGTTGATCGAGGCCTCGCCGGACGCGATGGTCGTCCATCGGCGGGGCGTGATCGTCTACGTGAACCAGCGGATCGTGACGATGCTCGGCTACACGACCGCCGAGGAGCTGATCGGCCGGCCCATTCTGGACCTCGTCCACCCTGACGACCGCGAACGCGTGACCGAGCGTGTGCGCGCCATGACAGCGAGCGGCGGGCCCGCAGCGCCACAAGAGGAGAAATTCCTCAACAAGGACGGTGGGTTCGTCATCGTAGAGGTCATCGCACTTCCCGTCGTCTTCTTGGGTGAGCCCGCCATCCTGGCGATCGGCCGCGACGTCTCCGAGCGGCATCGGATGACCGCGCGAATGATGGAGATGGATCGCACGATCGTGGTGGGAACGCTCGCGGCGGGCGTAGGTCACGAGATCAACAACCCGCTCACGTACGTCACGACGAACCTGGACTTCGCCACACAGTTGTTGGCGAACTTGCGAACGGGGCAACCCGTTCAAGAGGCGACGATTGACCAGGCCCTGACGGCCCTGCGCGACGCCGCCACGGGCGCCGGCCGGGTGCGCGACATCGTAGGAGATCTGCGAATGTTCGCGCGCGGCGGCGACGAAGCGTACGTGTCCGTGGATGTTCACGCGGTCGTCACGTCAGCGATTCAAATGGCGCTTCACGAAGTGCGCCATCGCGCCCTCCTTGTCCAACGACTCGACGCTGTACCGAGCGTCACCGGCGACGCCGGAAAGCTGATTCAGGTCGTGTTGAACCTGCTCGTCAACGCGGCTCAGGCCATCGATGCCGGCACGGCGGAGGAGAACACCATCACCGTGTCCACGTACACCCACGACGGGAACGCTGTCGTGGAGGTGTCCGACACGGGGCCCGGGATCCCGGCCGATACGATCGCCCACATCTTCGATCCGTTCTTCACCACCAAGGCTGCCGGACAGGGCAGCGGCCTCGGCCTCGCGATTTCGCGCAAGATCGTGGCCGCACACCGCGGCCGCATCGAGGTGAACAGCACCGTGGGCCACGGGACGACGTTCCGCGTCGCGTTGCCCGCGAGCACCGCGGCCACCGCGGAGCCCGTCGCGCCAACCGCGATGCCCCTGGCACCAAGGCGCGCCCGCGTACTCGTCGTGGACGACGAGCCCATCATCGGACGTTCGGTCGCGAGGATCCTCCAGCAGCATGAGGTCGACGTCGCGACGAGCGCCGCCGCCGCGCTGCAGCTCGTGTCGACGCACACCTACGACGTCATCATCTGCGACCTGATGATGCCCGACCTCACCGGCATGGACCTCCAGGCCGCGCTCGAGAAGGACTACCCGCAGGCTTCAACGCGCATGGTCTTCATGACCGGAGGCGCCTTCACGCCCCGCGCACAGGCGTTTCTACACACCCACCCGCACGCTCACCTCGCGAAGCCGTTCACGCGCGCCGCGCTCACAAAAGCCGTCGCCGACGTCCTCGAACGTCACACGTTGGTGGAAGCCCCGAGCAGTACCCGTTCGCAAAGCTCCGGATAGGTCACACCAATTGCCCCCGCCGCCATCGGTGACAGGCTGGTGGCCGTCATTCCGGGGATCGTGTTCACCTCGAGGAAAACGGGCACACCGTCGCGCTTGCGCACGATGAAGTCGACGCGCGAAAGGCCGCGACAGCCGAGGGCCGCATACGACGCCTCGGCGGCGCGCTGGGCGGCCGTGGTGACGTCGATGGGAAGGTTCGCCGGGCACTCGTAGACCGTTTCACCTTTCGTGTATTTTGCTGCGAAATCGAAGAATCCGGACTTCGGCAGGATGCGCACCACCGGCAGGGCGTGCCCGTCGATCACGGCGACCGTGATCTCTTCGCCTTCGACGAACTCCTCGATCAGCAGCTCCGGGTCCAGCGCGAAGCCCGCCTCGAGCGCGGCGGGCACGTCGGCCATCACGTTGACCTTGGAGATTCCGAGCGTGGACCCGCTCGTAGGCGGCTTGACGACGACGGGCAGCGGCACGTTCACAGGCCACGCCTCGCCTCGCCTCACCGTGGCGTCGGCGGCGAGCACGACGCCGGGGATACCGCGCAGCGCGCGCTTCGTGGCGATCTTGTCCATGCACACGGACGACGCGCGCACGCCGCTGCCGGTGTACGGGATGCCGAGGATCTCGAGCAGGCCCTGGACGCAACCGTCTTCGCCGTACTTGCCATGCAAAGCGATCCACGCGACGTCGATCGGGTCGGCGGCGAGCTTCTGCGCGAGGTCGCGCCCGACATCGATCTCGACGACGTTCCATCCGCGCTCCCGCAGCGCCCCGGCCACGCCTGCCCCGCTCTTCAGCGAGATCGGCCGCTCCCCGGAGAGCCCACCTAGCAATACGCCCACGCGCGTCTTCGCCTTGTCCATGTCAGGCCCTCCCGAGGAAGTGCAGGTTCGGTCGCAAATCAACGCCCGTTTCTCGGGCGACACGCTCCATCGCGCACGCGTGGAGCAGAAGCAGGTCGCGCGACGGCGCAGAGCCCGCGTTCACGAGCACCTCAGGCGCCACGGCCGGGATGTGAACGTCGCGCAGGCGCACGCCGCCGAGGTGGGAATGGTCGAGCAGATCGCGAAGCGACACCCGTTTGGGCGCCTTCCACATCGCCGGACGGCGCGCGCCCGTTCGGGCGGCGATCGCGTCCGGAGCGTCCGGTACGAGGTGCAGCACGACGCCCGTGACGATCGGGTTCTTGACCGCGCGTGCCTCTTCCAGCGCGACGTCGCGCTCCTTGCCGCGCACCAGCATGCGAACCGCGCCAGCCGCGAGCCAGCCGCCGTCCAATAGCACCGACGCGCCCACCGAACCGACCGCTTCAATCCCCTCGACGCCGGCGAGTCCAAACGCAGCGCACGCCGCGAGCAGCGCAGGCACGGGCACGGCGGCCCCCACCCGCAGCGTCGCCCCTTCGCGCTCGATGCGCGCGAAGTCCGTGCCCAGGCGCACGACCGCGGCCGAGGTGCCTCCATCGCGGGCGAGCGTGCGGGTCCCCGCGCCGAGCAGGTGTACGTTTCCGTGTTGCTCGCGGGCCGCCGTCAGCGCGTCTGCCAGGGCCTCGCGGCGATGGACGACCACGAACGCGCCGCACGCGCCTCCGGTGCGCCACGCGGTGTGGCGCGCGAGGCGCTCGTCCGCGAGCCACGCCACCCCGGTCACGACCGCTCGCCTGCGGCTCGCTGCCTACGTCGCGCAGAGCGCGACTGCGCGCACGTCACGCCCGCTCGCGCTTCGATGCGTCGCGCGCGCTCCGCTGATCCGCCACGGGCGGGCTCCGCGCGCGCTGGTTGCGGCTTCGAACGCGGGCGTTCCGGGGCTTGCATCACGCCTTGAGCCGCGTCGCGAGGTCGTCACAGATGCGGTTCACGTCGCCAGCCCCGAGGCTGATCACGATGTCGCCCGGCTTGCACTCGGCCGCGAGCCACGCGACGGCGGCGTCGAGATCGTCTACCGCCAGCGCGCCGCGATGGCCCCGATCGCGCATCTTCTCGGCGAGGATGCGGTGGTCGATGCCCTCGATCGGCTTCTCGCCCGCGGCATAGATCGGGCACACGAGCACGACGTCCGCGCGGTTGAACGCGGTCTGGAATTCGTTCCACAGCGACTGCGCGCGGGTGTAGCGGTGCGGCTGGAACACGGCGATGACGCGACGGTCCGGGAACCCGCCTTCGGCCGCCGCGAGCGTGGCTTCGATCTCGGTCGGGTGGTGGCCGTAGTCGTCGACGATCATGACGCCACCGACCTCTGCGCGCACCGTGAAACGACGCTGAACGCCGCCGAAGCCGTGCAACGCCTCCTGCAGCACGTCGAACGCGATGCCGAGCTCCATACACGCGGCGATGCAGCCGACGGCGTTCTGGACGTTGTGGGCGCCGGGCATGCCGAGCGAGACCTCACCGAGCGCGAGGTCCCCGTAGTTCACGCGGAACGATGTCCGCAGGCCGCTCTGCTGCACCGAAGACGCCCGATACTGCGCGCTGCGTGCGAAGCCGTAGGTGACGACGCGGCGGCGCACGTTCGGGATCATCCGCTGAACAGCGGGGTGATCCTGGCACAAAACCGCGTAGCCGTAGAATGGGACGCGGTTGGCGAACGAGAGGAAGCTGCTCTCGAGGTTGTCCACCGTCTCGAAGTGCTCCATGTGCTCGGGATCGATGTTCGTCACGAGCGCGACCGTGGGCGTGTAGAGCAGGAAGCTCCCGTCGCTCTCGTCGGCTTCGGCGACGAGGTAGTCGCCGGCGCCGAGGCGCGCGTTGCTGCCGCCGAGCGAGTCGAGGCGACCGCCGATCACGACGGTGGGATCGAGGCCCGCGGCGGCGAGGCAGGTGGCGACCATCGACGTGGTGGTGGTCTTTCCGTGCGACCCGCCCACGGCGATGCCGTACTTCATCCGCATTAATTCGGCGAGCATCTCGGCCCGGTGAATGACCGGGATGCGACGCGCGTTGGCGGCCACGATCTCGGGGTTGTCTGCGTGGACGGCGCTCGACCGCACCACGACCTCGGCCGCGTCGACGTTCTCGACCCGGTGCCCGATGTGCACGACGGCGCCCGCTGCCCGCAGACGCTTGACGGTGGCGGACTCCTTGATGTCCGAACCCGACACGTTGAACCCGAGCGTGACGAGCACCTCGGCGATGCCGGACATGCCGATGCCGCCGATGCCGACGAAGTGGATGTGACGGTACCTGCCGCGGAACATCATGGGTTCACCGTCTCCTTCCCGCCTTCGAGGCCGACGCGCAACAGCAGGCCGACGCAGATTACGTGCACGGTCGCAGCCGACGCGCCGTACGACATGAACGGCAACACGAGCCCCTTCGCAGGGAGCATGCCGCACACGACGCCAAGGTTGATCACGGCCTGCATTCCGAGCATGGTGGTGATGCCCATTGCGACGAGCGTGCCAAACAGATCCGGTGCGCGGGCTGCGATGTTGGTGCCGCGCCAGACGAGCACCATGTACGCGACCGTGAGCCCGATCCAGCCCATGACGCCGATCTCTTCGCCGACGACGGCGCTGATGAAGTCCGTGTGTGCTTCCGGCAGGAACCCGCTCTGCGCGACGCCGGTGCCGAGCCCCTGTCCAAAGTACCCGCCGGACGCGAGCGCAATCCACCCCTGAACGACCTGGTACCCGCTGCCCGATTCGTCCGCGAACGGGTCCACGAACGACACGATTCGCCGCACGCGGTACGGCTCGATCAGCATCAACAGCGTCACCGCCGTGCCGCCCAACAGGCCCCCGAGCGCTATCCACCGCTTCTGCAGCCCGGCGACGACGAGCAGCGTCGCGGTGAGCAACGTGAGGATCAGGAAGCTGCCGAAGTCGGGTTCGAACAGCACGAGCAGCAGCAGCGGGGCGGGGATGAACGCGGCGGGGACGAGCGTGCCCCAGAAGTCCCGCATGCGGCCTTCGTTGGCGGAAAGGTAGCTCGCGAGCACGACGATCACCGCGATCTTTGCGTACTCCGACGGCTGCACGTTCACGAACCCGAGCTTGATCCACCGGTGGGAGCCGTTCACCGCGGGCATGAAGAACACGACGACGAGGAGCGAAAACACCACGCCGTAGAACACGAGCCCGGCGCGCTTCATCTGCCGCCACGGCACCAGGTACGAAGCCAAAGAGAGCGCAAGGCCCATGCCGAGCGCAGACGTCTGCCGCCCGACGAAGTGGAACGCGTTTCCGTAGATGCGGTCCGCCTGTTGCGACGACGCTGACAACATCATCAGCAGGCCGAACGCGGCGAGACCGGTAGCTGTCAGGAACAGAACCCAGTCGAAACGACCCGAAGTTTCGGACGCAGCGTCAGGCGGGCGGGCCGTGTCGAGCGACGTCGCAGGGACAGCGGACATGAATTCACACGGGGAGGAGGGGGCGACAGGCGGGCGGGATCGGTCACCTCGAACGGGTGACGCGGAGTGCTCATTTCTACCGCGCGCGGGCGCTCAGTTCAAGGGGCAACCGCGAGGGCGCGAGATTGTTCCCGCACGCGAACAATCTGTTCCGGGATCATCCGGTGCCGTCGGGTGACGGCGATCCTACTGTTCCGTCGCAACCCTGGAGTTCTGATGAGCCACGACATCCGCGCCAACCTCACCGACCTGCTCGACGGCCTCGCCACCGGCCGCCTCCTCGAAGTGTTCGACAAGTACTACGACGACAACGTCGTGATGAGCGAGAACGGCGCCGAAGATCCGGCCCGCATCGGCAAGGCCGCCAACCGCGGCTACGAGGCCTACTTCGTCGCGAACTCCGAGTGGTTCGGCGCGCGCATCGGGAACATCGCGGTCGACACCGTCAACAACACGTCGTCTTACGAGATGTGGATGGACCTCGCCTTCCAGGGCAACCGGATGCAGCGCACGCAGAGCGCGGTGCAGACGTGGAAGGACGGCAAGATCATCAAGGAGACGTTCTACTACAAGGCGTGAGGCCCGGCCGCGGCGTGGCGCGCGCACTCCGATTTGCGGGCACCACGCCGGGCGTTTGAACTGGCGCGGGCGTTCCCCTTTGCTGGTAGCATCTCGTCGGGGGGTGTCATGCTCACGACGTTGTTGGTGTCCGCGGCTCTGGCCGCACCCGGTGCGATTCCTGTTCAAGGCGAACTCACTGACGCGCAAGGGATCCCGATCGACGACGCGCTTCCGGTGACGTTCACGCTGTACGGCGATGACCAGGGAACAAACCAACTGTGGACGAGCACCTTCACGGTGAGCTTCGAGGCAGGCGCGTTTACCGCGATGCTCGGCGCTGACGACTCCCTCAACCTCGACCTGTTCCGCGATCATCGCGACACGTGGCTCGGTATCTCCGTCGATGGCGGTACCGAGATGGACCTCGTACCGCTCGCCAACGCGCCTTATGCCGCGTTTGCTTCGCACTCGGGCGACGCGGCGACGCTCGGTGGGGACCTTCCGAGCGTGTTTCAAAGGGTCGGAGACACGACCGACTGGAACGACATCACGAGCGTTCCCGACTACGCCGCGCTCGGCTATTCGGCCGGCCCGGGCCTGACCGAGCTCGACCGCGAGTTTGGGCTCGACGAGCCCTACATCGAGGATCTCGCGCGCAGCGTCTGCTATGCGGACCTCGCTGAGCTCCAAACCGACCTCGACGCGGTCTACAAGGCCAAGAGTTGGGTCCCGGCGTGGACCGAGGTGACCGACGTGCCTCCGAGCCTGCTCGATGGAGATCAGGACACGACGTACAGCGCGGGTACGGGCCTCGGGCAGTCCGGAACGGTGTTCTCGCTCAACGACGCCTATGTGAACGCGCTGGCCTACACGGTCGCGACAGCGCCCTCCACGGTCGCCGCGATTCAGGGCTCGCAAGATCCAGCCGTGTTCCGCACCCAGCTTGACGTGGCCCTCCTCGCCGGACACCCCGACCTCGCGGACGGAGACCAGGACACGACCTACACGGCGGGCACCGGATTGGCCCTCACGGGGACCCAGTTCTCCGTCAGCTCCACCTATGTCCAAGCGCAGGCGAAGCTCGCGGCCTTCGACACCACCGCCGAGTTGCAGGCCGCCCTGTCGGGTCAGGTCGTCAGCCTGGCCGCGGGCACCACGATCAACGGCTACCAGCTCGACGGCGTCGAGAACATCCGGGCCATCGTGCCCAAGGGGTCCGCGAACACCGTGTGTCCGAGCGGCACGGCGATTCACGTCCCCCTGTCGTTCCGCGGCAAGACGGGCAACCAGATCTGCGCGGCGGACACGCGTGGGAAGACGACCTGTACGGCGGTGAAGTACGTGTACGTCACTGCCGGCAACGGTTGGGGCGCCTACGGTCCGTCCGACGGCGCGTGCACCTCAGCTGTGCAGGCGCCCTGGCCGTGGGGTCTGTCCTACACGTCGCCCGACACGCTGGATGGAGAGTGGGGCCACCCGAGCAGCTGGGTCGTGTGCTGCCAATGAGCCGCGTCAGTTACATCGCGCTGGTCGCCCTGGTCGCTATTGGCTGCCGCAAGGCCATCCCCCCCGTCGAGACAGACACCGTGGAAACCGATGTCGTCGACACCGACACCAACACCGTCGACACCGACACCGACACCGCGGTCGACACCGACACCGCGGTCGACACGGACGTCCCGGTGGGGGTGCCCCCGCGCGATCGGGTCGGGACCAGCAGCGGCGGCGGCTCGACCACCAATGGTGACCTGCGAATGAAGATCAGCATCGGCGACCCCGTGACCGTGCACGTGCGCTCGGACGGGCACTACCACGTCCGGCTCGGCATCGGCACGACTCAGCGCACTCACAGCGCCACGCCGTAGCCGAGGCTCGCCTCAGCGCACCCACACCGCGCCGCCAATCTGGCTGTTGTACCACCAGGACGGGCCAATATCCGGGAAGATGGCGTTGGTGCCCATCCCGACCCACGGCGGCTGCGGACACTGGGTCGTCTGGTCGAACAGGCCGTTCGCGTGCCCGGCGCGGCCTCCTCCGAGGTGTGCCGTGTACTCGGAGCCGACCATCCCACCGAGCAGGAACGCCGGGTCGGAAGCCGTGACCGGATCAAACGTGATGCCGTCCTTGGACCCGATCACGCCGGTGGCGACGGGGTTGCCGCCATTCACCGTCCCGTTTGCGATGTTCGGCCAGGTCCACGCGGCGGATGTCGTCGGCGCCTTGAAGATCCAGGCGGGGCCGACGTTCGGAACGATGCGTACTTCTTCCTTCACGAACATCGGCGCGACCATCGCCGCCGACAGCCAGCCGTGCACGGCCGGGCCTGCGCTCTCGAGGTTGGTGTAGGTCCACGACGACAGGGGCTGGGTCATGTTGCAGATGCCCCCGTTGCCCATCATCGTCGCGATGCGCGTCCAGCCGCCGCCGGCCGTGGTCATGTCGCACCGCGCGTAGAACGCATCGGCGCCGTAGGGGCCGTCGGGATCGACAGGGTACACGCCTGTACCCAGGCCCGTGTAGCGGTCGTGCAATTCGCCGCAGTTCACCGGCGGGTAGGTCGACTCGAACGCGCCGTTGCCGAGGCTGGCGACGAAAACGCCGAAGTTGCCGGGCTTGCCATCGCCAGCGACCGTGTCGCCGAAGTCCATGGGCCCCTTTGAGTGGCCCGCGAGAAGGACATCACCGGTGAACCGATCGATGCCGATGTCCGTCAGAAGGCTCGCCGATTCGATGCCGGGCCAGACGCCAACATCCACGACGGCGCCGTCCTTCGTCGCGTACCGCGCGGCGAACACGTCTGCGGCCGAATCCGCCTCGACGGCGCCGGTTCCGAAGTCTGCAGGGTAGGTGCCGTTCGCGCCCATCGACCCGACGATCATCAGATCCCCGGCGGCGTCGATCTCGGCGGCCCACCCGACGTCATCCTCGCTTCCGCCGAGCGCGCGCCACCACATCGGTGAACCCTTGTCGTTCACACAGCCGACCACGACGTCCTTACCGTCGAGGGCATTCCCCATCGTCGCCGGGTTCAGGTTGCCGAGTTGGGTGTTCGGGTGCCCCGCGCCGAGCGGTCCGGTTCGCTTGCTCGTGCCCACCCCACACACCCGCCCCATCGGATCGACGACGACCTCGTCGAAGCCCTGGAACTCACCGTTCTGGTGAAGCGCGACCGCCCAACGGCACTTCCCATCGGTACCGTCGAGGCGCGCCAGGAAGCCGTCACCCGCGGTGTCGGCGGCGGTCAACACGCACCCGTTGCCGAGATCGAGCGTGGCGTTGGACGAGGCCAAGGAGCCAAACGAGCCGCTCACGACGAGGTCGCCACCAGGGGCCGACGCCACGCCACCGAAGAAGTCGGCTCCCGGGACCACGTATTTGCGGTACCACACCGAGCGCCCCTGACCCGGCGTCGAAGGGTCTTCCTCCACGCGGGAGATGAACAGATCCGACGTGGTGTTCAGGCCCGGGTTGGTGCGATTGACGATGCCACCGACGAACAGGTCGCCGTCCGTTGCGAACGCCGCGGACGTCGCGACGCCATCGCCCGTGTCGTAGAACTGCCGGGACCAATCGACCTGGTCGGCGCCATCGAAAACGATCACCGCTGGATGGCCGTCCGCGCCGCCCGAAGCGAAGAACAGCACGTTGGTGTCGAGCTTCGCGGCGCTGGCGTTGATCTCCACCGACCCGACCACGGCGTAGCGACCGGTGACCGCTTCGGCCACGACCGCGGTGGGGTAGTCCGTACCCGACGACGTCAGGCGCGAGGTGCTCGCGACGACCCCCGTCGCGTCCGCACGCACGATGGCCCAATCGTATCCCGCGTTCACGCCGGCCACAGGCACTCCGCCCACGGACAATGCGGGTGAGTTCGTGCGGAAGGCCATGATCCTCCGCCCGTCTGCTGCGACCGTGACCGCGCCGAAGCTCTCGTCCGCCGCACCGTCCGTCCACAACGTCCACGGCTCGCACACGCCGCTCGCTCCGCAGCTTCCGGTGGTGCAGTCGAGGTCGTCCGTACAGACATCACCCACGCCGCAGCCGGTCGCGGAGGTTCCATCGCAGTCTTCGTCACCGCCGACGTCGCAGATCTCCACGCCGTTTGGATTCACCCACGGACGCGCATCGTCGCAATCGAGGCCGGTCGCGATCATTCCCGCGGGAGCAACACACGCGAGCGTCACGGTGGGGTCGCCGAACCCGTCCTTGTCGACGTCCGCGTACCACGGAGTCAGGTCGTTGGCGTCTGATTCATCGCCCGAGCAGTTGTTGTCCGTCCCGTTACACGTCTCGATCTTGTCGGGTGACACCAAAGCGTTCGCGTCGTTGCAGTCGAGCAGCTTCGTCGCGTGACCAGCGGCCGTGTGGTTCGCGGCACAGTCGTGAATCGCGCTCCCCACGCCGAAGGTGTCGTGATCAAGGTCGACGTAGCCGTCCGTTGCGTCGGTTGCGTCGGTCTCGTTGCCCGAGCAATTGTTGTCCGTCCCGTTGCAGGTCTCGGTCGCCCCAGGAAACACGTCGGACTTGGAGTCGTTGCAGTCGTCGCCGATGTTGACATAGGCCGGATGGACCGATGGCACTCGTGCGCCTTGGTCGCCGACGCGCTGCCGTGCTTGTCGCCATCGGCGTCGGGCCATCGGTCGACAAGGACGTCGATCACAGCGTCGCAGTTCCCGTCGACCCCATCGCACAGGTCGACCTGATCAGGCGCGCGATCCGGGTCCGCGTCGTCGCAATCGGTCGCGGCAGACACCCCGTCCCCGTCACAATCGTCGACTACAAAGCGAAACGACCGATCTTCGAGGGCGATGAAGGACGGGGCGTCAAGGCACGCGTCGTCGTCGATCCGCAGCCACAGGTCTTCCCAGGGGGCGCCAAGCGCGTTGCACGACCGCTCCGCAAAGCCAACCGTGGGCACCGACAGCTCCACGACGCCGTCGACGTACGAGACCTGCGGCGCCACCGCGAGGCAATCCCTGCCGTCGAGCAGATCGGCCCCGGCCGGGCATGAGAGCACCTCGAACGTCCAGTCGCCGGCGCCGTTCATGGCCTCGAACCACGGATGGGACAACGCGATGTTCAGCTTGCGGAACGTCTCGGAAGACACGCCGCCGTCGGGGTTGGACGCGATCGCATCGAGAAAGTCCGGTGACGCAAGATCGGTGAGCGTCTCGTCCACCGCTTCCACGCTGGTGACGGCAACCGTTGGGGCCTTCCACTCGCCGACGACGTCGATCGGGAACCCCTGGGACAGGGCCTCCTCACCGCTCTCGGCCACCACACCGACGAACAGCTCATGGTGGCACGACGCCGTGCCGCAGCTGCCGAGGGTCGCGAGCTCTGCGACGTCGATCGGCACCTGGAGATTGAGGTTCGCATAGCCCGCGATCCCCGCCGTGGAATCCACCGTGCCGACGGGGACGTTCTGACCCTCATCGACGCGCGCGAACACCGTGAACGACGTCTGCTCGAACGCATCGTTCACCCGGCTCGTTACCTGCAGGGTCGCGTCGCCGTCGCACTCGACGATCAACGCCGGCGACACGCTCCACACGTCGAGTTCAAGACCGACGTCGGTGTCCGCAGGGTCCGAATCGAGCAGCGCGAGGCGGTCGCTCTCGTCTTGCGCGCCGATGTAGAAGCAGCCAGACAAAGCGACTGTGATGATCGGGAATAGGTTGCGCATTCGCGAAGGTTACCCGACACGAGAAAGCTCAGCGAACGAATCCCCGCGGTGCTCGAAGTTCCGGAACTCGTCAAAGCTCGCACAGCCCGGTGACAACAGCACGATGTCGCCCTCCACGGCGAGCTGGCGCGCGAGCCCGACCGCGTCGGCCAACCAGGGCGCTCGCCAGGTCATGATGCCGCGGGAACCGAGCTCGTTCGCGATCGACTCCCCGGAGCCACCGAACGTGACGACCTTCCACGGCGCGAGGTGCGGAGCGAGGTCCGCGAACGCGTCGCCCTTCGACTCGCCCCCGAGCAGCAACACCCCGCGTCGTCCAGGCAGGCCGCGCAGTCCGGTCGAGGTCGCGGCGACATTGGTGGCCTTGCTGTCGTCGATCCATAGGACGCCACCCCGCTCGGCGACGATCTGCATCCGGTGCGCGAGGGGTCGCAGCCCCGGAAGGGCCGCCTGAATCGCCTCGGGGCGCGCCCCCATCACCAGCGCCAGCAGCGCGGCCAGAGCGGCGTTGTCGCGGTTGTGCTCACCGGGGATGGCGAACGACGACAGGTCGAACGTGGCCTGCAACGGCCCGAGCTCCACCGCGATCAGCGCGCCATCGCGCACCACTCCGGGGAGCGCGCCAAACCGCGCGCGCGATGCCAGGCCGTGCCGCGCTGCGAGGCCCGCGAGGTACGGGTCGTCCGCTGGAACAATCGCCGTCTCGCCCAACGTCATCGGGTCGAACAGCCGGCACTTCAGCTCGCCGTAGGCCTCCATCGTGCCGTGGCGAGCGAGGTGATCGGGCGTGAGGTTCATCACCACGGCGACCTTCGGGCGGAACGCCCCCGACGGCCACTCCATCTGGTAGCTCGACACCTCGACGACGAGCGTGTCGTACTTACCTGCGTTCTCGGCGTAGGCGGCCTCCGAGAGGGCGCGCCCGATGTTGCCACCCACGAACGGGCGACGGCCCGCGGCTTCCAGCAGCTGGCCCGTGAAGAACGTCGTCGACGACTTGCCGTTCGTCCCCGTGATCGCGCAGATCGGCTGCGACAGGTACCGGGCAGCGAAGTGAATCTCCCCGATCACGGGCACACCCGCCGCGCGCGCCGCGACGAGCTCAGGCACCGTCGCCGGCACCCCAGGGGACACCACGATCAGCTGCGCACGTTCAAACGTCTCGCGTCGATGGGAACCGAGCTCGAGCCGGACCCCGTCGATCGGGGGCACGTCGAGCTTCTTGTCGACGCCCACCACGTCGAAGCCGCGCTCGTACGCGAGCCGACACGCCGCGCGACCGCTCCCCGCGAGACCCAATACGACAACGCGGTCGGCCATGAATCACCTCAACTTGAGCGTCGAGAGGCCGACGAGCGCCAATACGATGCTGATGATCCAGAACCGGACGATGATCTTTGGCTCGCTCCAGCCCTGCTTCTCGTAGTGGTGATGGAGCGGCGCCATCGCGAACACGCGCTTGCCCGTGAGCTTGAAGCCCGCCACCTGGATGATCACGGAGAGGTTCTCGACCACGAAGATGCCACCGACCAGCACGAACAACATCTCGTGTTTGGTGCAGATCGCGAGGATGCCGAGCAGCCCGCCGAGCGCCAACGAGCCGACGTCCCCCATGAACACCTGCGCCGGGTACGCGTTGAACCACAGGAAGCCGAGGCCCGCCCCGACGATCGCCATACACGCGACCGTGAGCTCACCAGCGCCGTTTACGTAGGTGATGTCCAGGTACTCCGCGAATTTCGCGTTCCCCGTCACATAGGCGAGCACCCCGTAGGTCGCAGCGCTGGTCATCACCGGCCCGATCGCGAGCCCGTCGAGCCCGTCGGTCAGGTTCACCCCGTTGCTCACCGCCGCGAGCACGAACACGCCGAACAGCGGAAACAGCCAGCCGAGCTGGTCCGGGGCGCCGACCCACAATTCGGAAAAATCGATCGCGGAGTGCTTGAGGAACGGCAGCTGGAGGACCGGCAAGATCGCGCCGGACACGTGCCCGTAGGCGAGCACGCCGCCGCCGAACACGACCTGTCCGAGGATCTTCCAACGGCCCGCGAGGCCGTCCGGCGTCTTCTCGATCACCTTCTTGTAGTCGTCTACGAACCCGATCAAACCGTAGCCAAGCGTGACGACGAGGCACATCCACACGTAGGGGTTGTCGAGGCGCGCCCACAGCAACGTCGACACCGCGATGCCCACCAGGATGCACACGCCCCCCATCGTTGGCGTCCCGAGCTTGTCCAGGCGGTGCGACGCCGGACCGTCCTCGCGGATGATCTGCTCCATCTTCAACTTCTTCATGTAGTTGATGAAGGTTGGAAACAGCACGTACGCCACGGCGAGCGCCGTAATTATCGCCCAGGCCGTGCGAAACGACTGGTACCGGAACACGTTGGCGCCCGGGATCGTATCGGCGAGCGGAACAAGCAGGTGGTAGAGCATCACGTCCCCCGGAGCGTTTCAATCACACGTTCGAGCCGGACGCCCCGGCTGCCCTTCACGAGCAGCACGTCACCGTCCTTCAACCAGGGCCGCAACCGACCTGCGACCTCGAGCGGGTCTGCAACCAGCCAGGCGCCCGGGCAGGACGCGCCTGCAGCGGACATCCGCGCGCCGCACAACACGACGAGGTCGAGCCCCTTCGTGGACGCGACGGCCGCGACGTGGTCGTGCCACTTCGCCTCTTCGTCGCCGAGCTCGAGCATGTCTCCGAGCACAGCGATCCGCCGTCCAGGCAGCGCACACAGCACCGCGAGCGCCGCTTCCATCGACGGCGGGTTCGCGTTGTACGCGTCATTGAGGACGGTGACACCGCCGACAGATTCGCGCCGCAGCCGCATCCCGACGGCCTCGTAGCGCGACAGCGCGGACGCCGCGTCGGCGAGGTCGACGCCGCAAACCCAGGCCGCGGCGAGCGCACCCGCGGCGTCGTGCGCGACGTGCCGACCCGGCGACGGGATGTCCGCGACGATCGGCCCCATCGGCGTGTCGTAGGTCGCGCGCGTGCCCAGCGTGATCGGGTCGAGAACCGCGTCCACCAGGCGGATCTGCGCGTCCGGAGACTCGCCCCACGTCACGACGCGCGCACCCGCAGGGACGGGCCACGAGCGCAGGTAGACGTCGTCGACGTTGACGAGCAGCACGTCGCCGGGCCGCGCGCGGTCAAACATCACGCCCTCTTCGGCCGCGACGCCTTCAAGATCGCCGAGCCCCTCGAGGTGCTCGGGACCGATGTTCACCACCAGACGTACGTCCGGCCGCGCGATGGCCTCGAGCACCGCCATCTCGCCCTTCCCGGACGTGCCCATCTCGACCACGACCGCAGCGGCGTCATCAGGCGTCTCGAGCAGCGTCAGCGGCACCCCGATGTGGTTGTTGAGGTTCGCGGAATTCTGGTGCACCCGACCCTTCGGGGACAGCGCGAGCGCTGTCAACGCGCGCGTCGTCGTCTTGCCGGCCGCGCCGCCGATGCCGATCACCGGCCCCTTCACGCGGTCGCGCGCTGCGGCGCCGAGCGCCTGGTAGGCGGCCGTCGTGTCCGCGACCCGCACGATCCCTCCGCTCACGTCCACCGGTCGCGACACCACGACGCCCGCGGCGCCCTTCGCGAGCACGTCGGCTGCGAACCCGTGGCCGTCGAACTTCTCGCCCACCAGGGCGACGAACCAGCCGCCCGGCACCACCTTCCGGCTGTCGGTAAACACGGCGCCCGCGGCGGCGGTACGGATCAACGTGCCCCCGGTCGCCTGCGCGATCGCAGCCCCATCGAACGTCTGGCTCACCGTGCCTCCAGCGCTTCACGCGCGACAAGTCGGTCGTCGAACGGCGTCTTCCGGCCCGCGATCTCCTGGTAGGTCTCGTGGCCCTTTCCCGCGATCAACACGACGTCCCCGGGCTTCGCCTCGGAAACGGCCCAGGTGATTGCGGCGCGACGGTCGAGGTCGACGCGGGCCGGCGCGCGCGGCATCCCCGCGACGATCGCGTCGAGGATGAGCTGCGGATCTTCCGTGCGCGGGTTGTCGCTCGTCACCACCACAACGTCGGCCGCGCGCGCGACGACAGCGCCCATCGCGGGCCGCTTCCCGGGGTCGCGGTCGCCTCCACACCCGAACACGCAGTACACGCGCCCTTTCGCCACCTCGCGCACCGCCTCCAACGCGGCCTCGAGCGACTCCGGCGTGTGCGCGTAGTCGACGAGCACCAGCACGCCGCGATCATTGGGCACCGCCTCGAGCCGCCCGGGCACGCCCGAGACGGACGCGAGGCCCTCGGACGTCTGCTCGGGGGTCAGGCCACACGCGAGGCACGCGGCCGCAGCAGCCGCGAGGTTGTACGCGTTGTGCCGCCCGACGAGCGGGCTCCGGAGGTCGACCTCGGCCGCCCCACGCAACGCAAATCGCATGCCGCCGGCGCTGGTAGCAAAGTCGACGATGCGCAGCGACGCCCCTTCCGCGAAGCCGTAGGTCCAGCTGTCCGGCGGCGCGCACATACCGACGTGAGCGGGGTCATCGACGTTGAGCGCCGCGCGCGGCATGCCCCCCGGATCGCGGAGCAGATCGCGAAACAGCGTCGCCTTCGCCGCCGCGTACGCGTCCATGGTTCCGTGAAAGTCGAGGTGATCGCGCCCGAGGTTGGTGAACAGCGCGAAGTGGAACCCGATGCCCGCGACGCGCTGCTGCACCAGCCCGATCGAGCTCACCTCCATGGCAACGTCGGTCGCGCCGCGTTCGAGCATCGTGGCGAGCAGCGCCTGAAGCTCCGGCGCGTCGGGCGTCGTAAGGTCCGACTTGATCGGCACACCGCCCACCGCGGACCCGATCGTACCGATTCGACCTGCCACGCGGCCAGCGTGGGCGAGCGCGCCGTCGATCAAGAGCGTGGTGGTGGTCTTTCCCTTCGTGCCAGTGACGCCGACCACGCGAAGCGCACGCGACGGGAACCCGTTTACTGCCGCGCAGGCCCACCCGAGCGCCCGACGCGCGTCCGCGACCTGAACGACCGTCACACCCTCCGGCGCAACCACCGGGCGCTCGACGACGACGATCGCCGCACGCGTGGTCGGCACCGTGTCATGCCCGTCGAACGTGCCCCCGCGAATTGCGACGAACAACGTCTCGGGGCCCACCGCCCGAGAGTCCCGCGACACGCGCGCGAACGAGCGCTCCACGTCGCCGTGGACGAATACCGGTTCGAGCAGGGGGAGGAGCTCTTTGAGGCGCATGCGTCCGGGGGGTGGGACGGCGAGGGTGGGGACGCCGATCGTACTGCGCGCGGCGTCCGAATTCAAGCGGCGCAACACATCGTGGGCCGCAGCGGACTGAACCGCCGCTCACTCAAGGTTGCGCACCCGCGCGACGAAGGACGACTGAGGAACGCTTCATTCGACGGACAAACGCCGTCAATCAACGACTGAATGCCGGCATGATCCTTGCGAGCACCGACGACCACAGAGGTCCCCCATGTTCGTCATCACGTCCCTCGGAACTCCGGCGCGCCATAGTCACTGCGCCGACCCCTCCGCCACGCCGCGCACACCCGACGCGCGGGACGCCCGCCCCGCACCTACCACCTCTACCGAACAGCCCCTGCCGCGGCCCTCGGGCCAGGGCGCTACCCGATAAACGCCGCGACCGTGACGAGCGTAAACAGCACGGTTGACACGATGGCGAGCAGGCCGTTGATGGTGGCCATCTCGCACGGGCGCGTCGACCGCATCGGCGCGAGTTCGCTAAAGATGCGCCCCTGTTCAAAGCGGGAGAGGCCGATCGCGACCAGCGCGAGGAACAATCCGCACGGGCCGAGGAACACGGCGACGAAGCCGAGGCCCCACGCGACCATGGAAAGCGCCGACGGCCGCTCATCTCCACCTTCGCGCAGCACCGAGATCAGCACGACGAGGTTGTAGAGCACGAGCGCCACACCAAAACACGACCCGAGACCGAGCCCGAGAAACGGCACAAAACTGAGCCCCGTCTCCGTCGTCGTTGTTGCCGCGCCGTCCATCGTCCTCCCTGCTTGCCCCTCGCGGGGACGGCGCATGTTACCGCACGTGCCCGCCAACGCAAAGTTCCGACCCACCGGTCAGCGGTCACAAAAAAAGACCGACCAGTCGGTTTGCGCCGATCACGCGGGGACCGCGCAGAAAACGCGATCGTCGCTTGCCGAACGATCGAATTCGGCTAGATACCGCTGCCTCGATCACGACGCGTTTTCCAGGGCTGTTGCGCGTCACTGGCGGAAATGGCCCCAATCGGTCCGCCGACGTAGAACTGCCAAGCCTGACGTCCCCCTTCAAGGAGCTCCCCTTGACCCCCTACCTGCAGCAGATCGCCGCCTACCGCACCGTCGCCGAAGCGTTCAGCCGGGTCGGTGAGCTCAATCCAAAGGCGGGGCTCACGTTCCAGGACATGAAAGGCGTCGAGACGACGTACACCTACCCGAAGGTCGTCGAGCTCACGAGCACGCGCGCTGCGGCGTTGCAGGCCCTCGGGCTGAAGAAGGGCGACCGCATGGCGCTCATCATCGCCGAGCCCGAGCAGTTCGTGCTCACGTTCCTCGCCGCGGTGCGCGTCGGAATCCTGCCGGTACCGCTGTATCCCCCTTTGTCGCTCGGCGGCCTCGACGCGTACGCCGAACGCACCGCGCGCATCCTCACCTCCTCGGGCAGCAAGATCCTCGTCGCGTCCGAGTCCCTTCAAAACATCCTGTGGAGCCTGGTGGATCAGGTCCCGTCGCTGCAGAAGGTCGTGCGCGCCGAGGAGCTCGCGAACGGCACGGGAACGCCGGTGTTCCCGGAGATTCTCCCGGACGACCTGTGTTTCCTGCAATACACGTCCGGCAGCACGTCCGAGCCGAAGGGCGTCATGGTCACGCAGCAGAACCTGCTCACCAACGTGGCGGACATCATGATCGGCCTCGGTGTCGACGGTGAGCGCGGCGACCACGCGACGTCCTGGCTCCCGCTGTACCACGACATGGGTCTTATCGGCTTCGTCATCGCGCCCGTGATCCACGGCGTCAGCATCTGCTACATCCCCACGGTGCGGTTCATCAAGCGCCCGTCGTGCTGGTGGGAGACGATGAATCGCCACCGCAGCAAGTTCACGTTCGGGCCGAACTTCGCGTACGCGCTCGCCGCCAAGCGCACCAAGCCCGAGGTCCTCGCGTCCTGGGACCTCTCGTGCGCGACGGTGCTCGGCTGCGGCGCCGAGCCGATTCACCCCGAGACGATGCGCGAATTCGAGCAGATCATGAGCCAGGCGAAGCTGCCGGCTTCTGCGCTGCTGCCCGCCTACGGCATGGCCGAAGCCACCCTCGCCATCGCGTTCAAGCCGCTCAACACCACGTGGAAGACGCGCCTGATGGACGCCGCGAAGTTCCAGGGCGAGGGTGTAGTCGCGCCCGCTGGCGACGGCCCCGTGCTCGAGCAGGTCTCGTGCGGCCCCGCGTTCAAGTCGTTCGATCTCCGCATCCGCAGCGAGTCCGGCGCCTGGCTCGGGGAAGGCGTCGAAGGCGAGATCTGCATCAAGGGCAAGTCCGTCACGCCCGGCTACTACCAGAACCCCGAAGCCACGGCCGCCGCCTTCGTGGACGGCTTCCTGAAGACAGGCGATCTCGGCGTGTTGATCGACGGTGAGGTCCACGTGACCGGCCGCTTGAAGGACCTGATCATCCTCAACGGTCGCAACCTCCACCCCCAGGCCGTCGAGTGGGTCGTCGCAGGCGTCGAAGGCGTGCGCAAGGGCAACGTCGTTGCGTTCAGCCGCCCGGGCGCCCACAGCGAGGAGCTCGTGCTCGCGATCGAGACCAAGTCGCAGGACCTGCCGAAGCTCGTCGCCGACGTCCGCCACCTGGTGCAGAAGGAGCTCGGACTCGTGATCGCAGACATCGTCTGCATGAACGCCGGCACGTTGCCAAAGACGTCGTCCGGCAAGTTGCAGCGCCGCAAGACGCGGCAGCAATACCTCGAGGGCACCCTCGGCAACCAGGGCTCGCGTACGCCCGGCGCCTCCGGCGACCGCATCACGCTCGCGCGGCACGTCGCCAAGTCGATGTGGTCGCGCGCCAAGGCGACCGTCCTGTTCCGCTGATATACAGCCGCAACTGCTGCTGACGCGGCGGGCCATCCTCGGCAGTGAACGACATTTTGGGAGTGAACGAAATGAACGATACGGAAATTCTCGGCATCATCCGCGGCGCTCTCACCGAGGTCGCCCCGACGCGCAAGGAAGAGTTCGACGCGGCCACGCTCGAAATGAAGATCGAAGACCTGGCGCTGGACTCGATCGCGACGATGGAGATGGTGTCCGCCATCGAAGACAAGCTCGAGACCACGTTCGAAGAGGCCGAGCTCGCGAAGGTATCGAAGCTGAGCGACCTCGCCAGGTTGATGCGCGCCGCGCGCGCGTAGACGGAAACTGACTCCGGGAGCATGACGATGATGCGAACGGAGTTCGGTTTCTCGCAGAGAGGCGGAGATTGGGCAGAGCGCGCAAGGGAGCCATCCCTCTGTGAACTCTGCCCATTCTTTGCGCCTCTGCGAGAAATTGGGCCTCGTAAGAACGGCGACCAACGCGTCGCGAGGAAGACAGAATGAGCGCGATTGCAATCGTGGGTATCGGCTGCCGCTTTGGCGGCTCCCCCGACCTCCAGGGCTACTGGGACCTCGTCCGCAGCGGGCGAAACGCGTTCGAGCCCGTCCCGAAGGATCGCTTCGACGCAGACATCTACCTCGACGAGAACCGTCGCGCGGTGGACAAGAGCTACGCGAAGATCGGCGCGTTCATCGACGACGTCCGCACGTTCCCCGGGCTGCACTACGGCATCCCGCCGCGCCGCATCGAGGTCATGGACCCCCAGCATCGCCTCGCGCTCGAGATGTCGGTCCAGGCGATCGAAGACAGCGGTCGCACGCCAAAAGACATGCCCTCCCGCACGGGCGTGTTCATGGGCTGCCTCGCCAACGAGTACCGCTCGATGATGTCGCTGCGCGTGATGGCGCAGCAGACCGCGATGGGCGCGTTCGGCCACGTCGACGATCCTCAAGCGATCTTGCGATCGATCGAGCGCATCGTGCCGTCCCGCCCCTACTCCGCGCCGGGCGCCCTGTTCAACATGATGGCCGCCATGGTGGCGCAGGAGCTCGATCTCAAGGGGCCGGCATACACGGTGGACGCGGCCTGTGCGTCCTCGCTCGTCGCGATGGTGGACGCCGTCTATCAGCTCCGAAACGGCACGATCGACGCGGCGATCGCGGGCGGCGCGTACATCCAGCTCACGCCCGAGCACTGGGTCGCGTTCTGCCGCGTCGGCGCGATGTCGCAGAAGGGCGTGTGTCGCCCGTTCGACAGCGAGGCCGACGGCTTCCTCCAAGGCGACGGCGGCGTCGCGCTCGCGCTCAAGCGCGTCGAAGACGCGGAGCGCGACGGCGACCGGATCTACGCCCTCATCCACGGTGTGGCGACGAACAACGACGGCCGCGCTGACGGTCCGATGGCCCCCGATCTGAACGGCCAGGCCGAAGCGATCGAGCGCGCCTGGGACGACGCCGGCATCGACCGCTCGCTGCTCGGCCTCGCCGAAGCCCACGGGACCGGGACGGACGTCGGCGACGTGACCGAATTCAAGGGGCTCCTCAAGGTGTTCGGCGGCAAGGCGAAGCACGCCGCGCTCGGGTCGGCCAAAGCCAACGTCGGGCACACGAACTCCGCGGCTGGCATCGCCGGCATCATCCGCACCGTGCTGGCGATTCACCACGCCACCATCCCGCCGCTCGCGAATTTCCGGTTACCAAAACCCGACCTGCACCTCGACGAGACGCCGTTCTACGCGCCGTTGAAGGCCGAGGTGTGGAACACCGAAGATCGCTACGCGGGCGTGTCGAGCTTCGGCTTCGGCGGCACGAACGCGCACGCCGTGCTCGGGCCCGCGCCGAAGCGCTCCGTGGCCGCGCCGCGCGCGCAGCACGAGCTGGTGCTGATGTCGGCGGGCACGGAGGCCGCGCTGCGCACGCTGGCTGCGCGCACGGCCGACGCGATCGCAAACGACCCGCAGCTCACCGTCGCTGGCGTCGCGCGCGCGTGGTCCGTCCGGCCCGCACAGCAGCACCGCCTCGCGATCGTCGCGGACAGCACGGCAGACCTCGCAGCGAAGCTCCGCCTCGCCGCCGACGGCAAGCCCGGCAGCGGCGTGCGCGCCGGCCTGGCCCCGAAGCAGGCGCCGAAGATCGCGTACCTGTACCCAGGCCAGGGCTCGCAGCGCGTCGGCATGATCGCGGGCACGTGCGACCGCTTCCCCACCATCGCGGGAGCGCTTCCCGCGCCGATCGCGGCGCTGTTGTGGCCCGCCAAGGACGTCGACGCCGAGACGGCGAAGGCGCGCCTGACGGACACCGCTAACCAGCAGCCCGTGCTGCACGCGGTCCACTACGCGCTCACCGCCGTGCTCGACGAGGTCGGCGTCAAGCCGTGCGTCGTCACCGGCCACTCGCTCGGCGAGTTCACGGCTGCGGCCGTCGCAGGGGTGCTCTCAGCCCAGGACGCCGCCACGCTCGTCGCGCGGCGGGGTCGCGCGATGGCGGACCTGCCCGGCGATCACGGCGCGATGGCGGCGCTCATGGCCGACGAGGAGACCGTCCGCGGGCTGCTCGTGGACGGCGCGGTGATCGCGAACCGCAACCACCCGCGCCAGCGCGTCGTCTCCGGCACCACCGCCGCGGTGGCCGAGGTCGTCCGGCGCGCTGAGGCCGCGAAGGTCAAGGCCATAGCGCTCGACGTTTCCCACGCGTTCCACTCGCCCGTGCTCGCTGGCCTCGATCCCGAGGCGATCCTCGCGGGTCTGGCGCTCCACGAGCCGAAGGTCCCCGTCGCGAGCGGCATCCAGGACCACGTGTACATCGACGCCGCCGAAGCCGGAGCGGTGTTCCGACGCCACGCCACGTCGCCCGTCGACTTCGAAGGTGCGTTGCGCCAATGCTCCGAGGCCGGCGCCACCGTGTTCCTCCAGATCGGCGCCGGAGGGCCGCTCGCCGCCTTCGCGCGCGGCGCGCTGCCAAAGGGCACGCTCACGCTCACGCTCGCCGGGCAGGAAGACAACGACGCCGGCGTCGGGGTTCTCGACACGCTCGGCGCGCTGTTCGTCGCCGGTGTCGCCGTGAACGTGCGGCCGATCACGGCCACCGCGGACGTGGCCTCGGTGCCCGCGATCGTGCTCCCGCGCGAGGAGTACTGGGGCGTCAAGGACGAGCCCCAGCTGCTGCCAAAGCTCCCGGGCGTCGCGTCCGTGCCGCAAGGGGAGCAGAAGCGCGCGGCGCCAAAGGGCGCGGTACAGGCCGCTCCCACCGCGGAAGACGCCGCTTCGGGCGACGACGTGCTCGACCGCGTGCTCGCGGTGATCTCGAAGGTGAGCGCCTATCCGCGGAACGCGCTGCGCCCCGAGATGGCGCTGCAGGACGACCTCGGCTTCGACTCGCTCATGGTCGGCGACCTCGCGACGAGCCTCGCCGACGCGTTCCCCGGCCTCGGTGGAATCCCCCAGGAGCTGTTGATCAACCGCCCGAAGGTGGGCGACATCATCGCGTACGCGCGCGGCGGGAGCCAGAACGCGCAGGCAACGATCGACGACGACGCCCCGCTCGGCGCGTACGCGGTCACCCACGTCCGCGCGCCGCTGCCGAAGCTGCCGACCCGCGCGATCAAGAAGGGCGTAAAGACGCTCGTCGTCGGCGAAGGGCCGCTCGCCCAGGCCATCGCGCGCGCGTTCGGCGACGCGGGCGCCGAGGCACGGATCGTCTCCGTCTCCGATGCCGGCAAGGCCGATCCCGTCGACGCACTGGTGTGGGCCGTCGACGCCGGTGTACCGGCGCTGATCGCAGCGCTGGCTGCACAGGACAAACAGGACGCCCAGCCCGACGTGTTGCTCGCCCTGCCCGTAAACGCCGAGGCGAGCGCCGAGCCCCTCGCCGCCGTCGCGCGCGCGATGGCCCGCGAGTGGCCCGAGAGCGTGTGCAAGGCCGTGCGCGTGGTGAATCGCCTCAAGGCCGAAGACGTCGGCAAGGCGCTGGTCGCCGAGTGGACGAGCGTCGATCGCACCGTCGACGTGTGGCTCTCACCCGACGCGCGGCAGATCCCCGGTCTCACGGCGTCAACGCCATCGTCCCTCTGGAAGCCCGGTGCGGGCGAGGTCGTCGCGATCACGGGCGGTACCCGCGGAATCGGCGCCAAGCTCGGGCTTCGCCTCGTCGAGACCGGCTGCAAGGTGGTGCTCGTCGGTCGCGGCGCACCCGATGCCGACGGCGCGGCCGCGGTCGCCAAGGGCGCCGTGGTGTTGTCCGCCGACGTCACCGATCCCACTTCGCTCGCGATGCTCGCAGCTCACGCCCCCACCGCGCTCGTGCATGCGGCCGGCGTGCTGGCCGATGGACCCGTCGGCTCGGTCGACGCTGCGAAGGGCCTGTTCGCCTGGTCCGTGAAGGTCGACGGGTTCCGCAACACGATCGCGGCGTGTGGCCCGTCCCTCAAGGTCGCGCTCGCGGTCGGCTCGTGGGCCGCGCGGTTCGGTAGCCGTCACCAGACCTGGTACGCCGCGGCGAACGCAGCCTGCGCCTCCGTCGAAGCTGCCGGCGTACGCGTCGTCGTCGCGGAATTCGGCCCCTGGTCGTCGTCCGCGATGGCGAAGACGATCCCCGCGCCGGTGCAGCAGGCGATGCGCGCCGAAGGCGTGGACTTCGTCGGCGACAAGGCCGGCCTCGACGCGATCGTCGCCGACCTCGGCGGCCCGTCGGGTGTGGTCGTCCACGGCCGCGACCTGCCTCCGGTGCTGCGCAACGTCGTGGTCGAGGAGACGATCTCGCTCGAGACGCACCCGTTCCTCGCCGACCACGCGATCGAGGGCACTCCGATCCTGCCGCTCGCGTCGGCCACCGATCTGCTCGCTCGCGCCGCGTGTGTGGACGCCCCTTTCGAGGTCAGCGACCTGCGCCTGTTCCAGGGCATCCTCGTCAAGGAGCCCATCCGGATCCGCGCGATCGTGCGCAACGACCGCGCCGAGCTCCGCCAGGGCGAGAAGTCCGCGCTCGCCTACCGCGCGCGAATCCGGCCGCTCACGGCCCCCGCAGCGCCCTCGCCGACCCGCCCCGAAGGCGGCTCCCCGCCGACGCTGCTGCTCAAGGAATTCTACGCCGGCATCACGTTCCACGGCCCGATGCTTCAGGGCATCACGAGCATCGATCGCGTGGGTGACGGGTTCGTTCGCGGCAAGGTGCACGTCGGCAAGCCGTCGACGTGGTCCTCGCGTGACGGTCGCGCCGCGTTCGCGGTCGATCCCCTCGCCTTCGACTCGGCGATGCAGCTCTCCGGCTACGTGGCGTGGACGCGGTTCCAGCGCGCCGGCACGCCGGTCGGCTTCGCGAAGTACGTCCAGTACCGCGCGCCGAAGGGCGACGTGCTCGACGTCGTGGTCACCTTCGACCCGAACACCGCTGCCGATGGCGACCGGTTCACGGGCACGATCGAGTTCAGCGACGCCCACGGCGTGGTCGCTGTCGCCACCGACGTCTCGGCAGAGCTTCGCGCGAAGGGCGGTGAAGAGGCCCTCGTGATCAAGCGCGAGTGGGTCGACATCGCGACGTGGGCCGGCGTGAAGGACATCGAGGGCCGCAAGCAGGCAGCCCAGATGATCGGCATCCAGAACCCGTACTTCAAGTGCTTCGACGACACCGCGAAGGACGTGATCCACATGGACGGCCGCGAGCTCGTCCACTTCTCCGGGTACAACTACATCGGCCTGTCGGGCGACACGCGCGTCATCGAGGCGGCCCACCAGGCCATGATCCGCCTCGGCACGTCCGTGTCGGCCTCGCGCGTGGCGTCCGGCCAGCGGCCATTCCACATCGAGCTCGAGCAGATGCTCGCGAAGTGCCAGGGCGTCGAAGACGCGCTGCTGTTCACCGCCGGCCACGCGACGAACGTGACCGTGGTGGGCCACATGATGGGCGCCAACGATCTGGTCCTTCACGACGAATTGATCCACGACTCGATCCTGCAGGGCATCAAGCTGTCCGGCGCCGCGCGGCGCGGCTTCAAACACGACGACCCGAGCGATCTCGAGCGCCAGCTCAAGGCCGTGCGCAAGAACTTCGAGAAGGTGCTGATCGTCGTCGAAGGCGTGTACTCGATGGACGGCGATCTTTGCGACCTGCCGTCGTACATCGCGCTGAAGAAGAAGTACGGCTGCCTGCTGATGGTCGATGAAGCGCACAGCTTCGGCGTGATCGGCGCCACCGGCTGCGGCGCGCGCGAGCACTGGGGCATCGACGGCAACGACGTGGACGTGTGGATGGGCACGCTTTCGAAGTCGCTGTCGTCATGCGGCGGCTGGGTGGCGGGTCGCCACAAGCTGATCGAGTGGCTGCGGTACACCGCCCCCGGCTTCATCTACTCGGCCGGCCTTACGCCGCAGAACGGCTACGCCGCGCTGATGTCGCTCAAGCTCATGTTGCAGGAGCCCGAGCGCGTCGCGAAGCTGCAGAGCAACGCGCGGTTCTTCCAGAAGGCGCTCGTCGATGGCGGCGTCGACACCGGCCCCGCACGCGGCGGCAGCGGCGTCGTCCCGGCCGTGACCGGCAACTCGATGCACGCGCTGCTGCTTTCGCAACGCCTGCTCGAACAGGGCGTGAACGTGCAGCCGATCGTGTACCCGGCCGTCGCCGACGACGCCGCGCGGCTGAGGTTCTTCCTGTCGTCGCTGCACAGCGAGGCGCAGCTCGCGCACGTCGCAAAGCTCGTGTCGACCACGCTCGCCGGCATTCGCAAGGACTTCCCGGTCCCCGGCAAGTAGCCGTCCAGCATTGGTGCGAGTTGCACGCAGGCGTGCAAGCGAGCGCAGGGCGTCAGATTCCCGTTGACAGCCTCGAACCGCGTCTCTCGTAAAACGCGGTTCCTGGCACACGGCGTGCATTGTGTGGGTGTGGAGCAGACCCAAACACCTGTGCCGCAGGGCAGCGAGGATCCCATGTGCAACATCCGAGCGTTCGTCTCAGGCAGCCTCGTCGCCGCGTTCCTCTCGACCTCGGCGAGCGCCGCCGAACCCGTCGACGAGCCACACGCCGAAATCGAACACAACCGCATCCATGGCGTGCGCATGGACGCGCACGTGAACCTCGGGACCTACGGGGGCGTCGGCGTCGGCGTCCGCGGTGACATCCCGATCGTGCCCGAAGGCTTCATCGACGGCATCGACGACGAGCTCGCGATCAGCCCCGGCGCCGATGTTTACCTGTTCAACTCGTACACCCGGTACTCGAGCGGGGCCTACGTGATCCCCGTCGTGATGGCCCAGTGGAACTTCTACCTGAACGACCAGTGGTCGTTGTTCCCAGAGGCCGGCCTCGCGATGTTCATCGGAAACGCCGCCTACCTCCCAGGCAACCGGGGCCTGTACCTCACGGTCGCGACCGGGGCCGGCGCCCGCTACCACTTCAACGACCGGAACGCGTTGTTGATGCGCGCAAGTTGGCCCACGGGGCTCCAGGTCGGCATGACGTTCTAGGCTCCATCGAATCGACGTGCCGCGTCGATCTGCGAGGCCGGGAACGCACAGCGTCGCTTGAAATTGTCCGCCGGAAATCCTCGTCTGGGGCGACTCGCCCCCCATGGCACACAGCGTGCAAAACATGAGGGTGAATCCGAACAGCGAGGAAACCATGTCCCTTCCCATCACGATCACCTCCAGCGCCGCCGCAGCGCTTCTCCTCCTCACGGCCGCGCCCGCGTTCGCCGACGAGCCGATCACCGAGTCCCACGCGGGCCTCGAGCACAACCAGATCCACGGCGTCCGGATGGACGTCCACGCGGACCTTGGCAACTACGGCGCCTTCGGCGTCGGCCTTCGCGGCGACATCCCCATCGTCGCCAACGGAATCATCAACGGCGTGAACGATGAGCTCGCGATCAGCCCTGGCGTGGAGGTGTTCTTCGTCAACTCGTTCCCGAACCGCTACGACGGCGGTCCCTACGTGATGCCGCTCGCGATGTTCCAGTGGAACTTCTACCTCGGCGACAAGTGGTCGGTGTTCCCAGAGGCCGGCGTGGCCCTGTTCGTCGGCGACCGCAACTACTTCCCGAATGATCGCGGGATCTACGCGGCCGTCGCCACCGGCGTAGGCGCCCGCTACCACTTCAACGACCGGAACGCGCTGTTGATGCGCGCGAGCTGGCCCGCGGGGCTCCAGGTCGGAATGACCTTCTAGTAGACTCGCCCGCACGGAGGGCGAATGTTCGTGATCAGCTGCGAGCACGCGAGCAACGACGTCCCCGAAGGCGTCGTTCTCGACGTTGGGCGCGACGTCCTCGCGTCACACGTGGCCTGGGATCCCGGCGCGGCAGAGATTGCGCGCGCAGTGGCGACCGCCCTCGACTTGACGCCAATCCTCGGTACGGCGACGCGATTGTACGTCGACCTCAACCGCAGCGAGCACGGCCCGAGCGTGATCCCCGC
Organism: Pseudomonadota bacterium; assembly: GCA_947505245.1. Classification (GTDB taxonomy): domain Bacteria; phylum Myxococcota_A; class UBA796; order UBA796; genus SYKL01. Next base: position 29,203 of record CANNIZ010000007.1, read on the forward strand.
GGTCGCGTTCGGAACACCCGTGCCGGGAAACACGACACTCACCGTCGCCGATCGGGACGCGCGTCTCCGCCACCATCGCGCCTACCGCGGCGCCGTGACCGACGCTGTGCGCGCAACCCTCGCTCAGCACGGTCGATGCGTGCATCTCTCGATCCACAGCTTCACGCCCGTGATGAACGGGGAGGCGCGCGACTTCGACTGCGGCGTGCTGTACGACCCGGCGAGCCCCGCCGATTGTGTCGTCGCGGACGCGCTGGTCAACGCACTCTCCGCCGCGGGCCTGGCGACGCGACGCAACGAACCGTACGGCGGCACCGGCGACGGCCTCACGACCACGCTGCGCGACACGTTCGGCTGCGAGCGGTACGCCGGCGTCGAGGTGGAGACGAGCCACCGGGTGACCGACCAGGAGCACGGGTGTGCGCGCGTGGCGGCGGCGGTGCTCACAGCCGCCTGCGACGCGAGAATCGGCAGGACATCGTAGACGGCGGTCTGGTAGTGTCGCGGCGGAGGTCGACGTGGTCGCACCGCTCCCGCTGCTCCTGGTCAGCATGCTCTACGCCTGCAACAGGGCAGACACCGCGCGCGCTCCGCTCGCGACAGCGCAGGTCGGCGGCCACACCCTGCAGATGGTCTGTGATGCGAGCCCGGCACCCTTGTTGGGGTGCTCGGCCACCGTGGTCCTGGAACTGAGCGACGGGGGCCGGTCGTGGGTAGGCGAATCGACCAAGGGGCGTTGCAGCGACGTGCGCGCCGCCTGCGACGCCACGACGGGCGAGCTGGCGATCCGCGACGACGGCGGTTCCTATCGCGTCGCCGCTGCTTTCCACGGTCCCCTGTCGGGCTGGTCCACCCAGCACCTCGTCGACCCCGGCTCGTTGTGGCTCCAGACCGAGTATGCAACCGGCGAGGTCGTCGCAAACGACAAGGTCGACGCCATGCCCACCTTGCAGGACGCGATCGAACAACAGCTCGTGATCACGCGCGACACCAACGGAACCACCGACGGCCCAAACGCGCTGTTGGCCCTCGTCGTCGACCCAAACGTAGCGAGGGACCACATCCCGGTCCTCACCGAGCTCGCGCGCGCCTGCCGCCTGAACGAGCCCGCCACCCGCACGTTGATCCAGGTCAGCGCCGACGCCGTGCCCGCGGTGTACGCCGGCGCGTTGCTGCCGTCGTGCTACGGACAGGCGGGCGCCTTGGATGCCGCCACGCCCGGCGTGGTGCAGACGCAAATCGTCGCCGATCTATCAGCGAGGACTGGACTGCCAGACGCCGACGACATCGCGCTCGGACGGGTCGCCGTCACTCTACGGCTCAAGGAGGTCGCCACGTCGCTCGAGGCCCGCCTGCTGCTCGCTGAGACGCCCGGTGCGCTCGACACCTACAACCCACACCTCATCGCGTGGGTGCAGCTCGCCGACTTCGTCGACCAGCTCGAGCCCGAGGCGGCCCAGCCGGCGCGCATGGCGGCGCTTGCTTGGGCGCCCGGACCCGCCTACGCCGGGTGCGACCTGCCGTACGGCAATCCCGTCGCGGAATACAGGGGCCTCCCGTCGGAGTTCGCGCTCGCCGTCACGGCGAGCCTTCGCGACAACGACACACCCGCGACCCGCGACGCGCTGTTCGCGATCGGCGCGGACACGAGCCGCAGCGGCGCATCCAGGCAGCTGTCGCGCCTGCTGTTGGCGGAATTTCGCGACCCCCGAGCGGATCAGCTCGCCGATGTCCCGTTGAACTCGTGTCAGGCGCAGCGCCTCGCGTGGACTCCAACGTCTGCCGAGCCCTGACGGTATGGAGAGCACGCCACAAGGCGCGCGCGAACCAAAGGGATAGAGGGAGCCGTGGGGGATCGGATGGGACGACTCGACGGACGCATCGCCCTGGTCACCGGCGGCAGCCGTGGCATCGGCCTCGCCACCGCGAAGAGGCTTCGCGACGACGGCGCCCGCGTGGTGATCGTGAGCCGCAAGCAGGCCGCCCTCGACGAAGCCGCCAGGTCGCTCGGCGACGGGATCGTGCCGATCGCGTGCCACCTCGGCGAGCCCGCGCAGGTCGCCGCCCTCGTCGAGCGCGTCTCGCGCGAGGTCGGCCTGATCGACGTGCTCGTGAACAACGCCGGCACGAACCCACACTTCGGACCCCTGCTCACGGCCGAGCCTGGCGCCTACCGCAAGACGTTCGAGGTCAACCTGGACGGTCCGTTCCTGCTCACCCAGGCCGTAGCGCGGCGCCTCGTCGACGCGGGCAAGCCCGGCAGCATCGTCAACGTGGCCAGTGTGTTCGGTCTCGTCGGCGCGCCGCTGCAGGGCGTTTACGCGATGACGAAGGCTGCGCTGATCAGCCTGACGAAGACGTTCGCTGTCGAATTGGGCTCGAGCCGCATACGCGTCAACGCGATCGCCCCGGGGCTGGTGGACACGCGACTCGCCGCGGCTCTCACCGCGAACCCCGCGCTCGCGAAGGTGTTCACCGATCGCGCAGCGCTCGGGCGGATCGCGAAGCCCGAAGAGGTCGCGCCGCTGATCGCGTGGCTCGCGTCGGACGAGGCGTCGTTCGTCACCGGCGCCGTCTACACCGTCGACGGTGGGTACCTCGCCGGATGACAATCTCCACCCAAGACGCGTATCTGTTTCATGAAGGCAGCCTGTTCCGGCTGTACGAGACGCTCGGCGCACACGCCGACGTCGTCGATGGTGTCCGCGGCACCCGGTTCACGGTGTGGGCGCCCAGCGCGCGCTCGGTGGCGGTGATCGGCGACTGGAACCGCTGGGATCCCCACGACGCACCGTTGTACCCGAGCCCCACGGACCCGACGATCTGGGAGCGGTTCGTCCCGAGCGTCGGCCACGGGGCGCGGTACAAGCTGCACGTCGTCGCAAGAAACGGCGAGCGGCAGGACAAGGCCGACCCGTTCGGGTTCGCGATGGAGGAGCCCCCCGCGACCGCGTCGATCGTGTGGGACCTCGACTATTCCTGGCGCGACCGCACCTGGATGGCGGGGCGCAACAAGGGCCTGCAAGCCCCGATGTCGATCTACGAGGTGCACCTCGGCTCGTGGATGCGCGACCCGCACGGTCGCATGCAGAGCTACGCGGAGCTCGCGCCCCGGCTCGCAGCGCACGCGCGCGACCTCGGCTTCACCCACGTCGAGCTGATGCCCGTGATGGAGCACCCGTTCTACGGCTCGTGGGGCTACCAGGTCACCGGCTACTTCGCGACGACCGGCCGCTACGGCACGCCGCAGGATCTGATGGCGCTGATCGATCTGCTCCACCAGCAAGGCATCGGCGTGATCCTCGACTGGGTGCCGAGCCACTTCCCGAGCGACGCCCACGGCCTCGGGACGTTCGACGGCACGGCCCTCTACGAGCACCCCGATCCGCGCAAGGGGTTTCACCCCGAGTGGAACAGCCTGATCTTCGACTACGGGCGGCCCGAGGTGCGCAGCTTCCTCGTGTCCAGCGCCATGTTCTGGCTCCACCGGTTCCACGCGGACGGCCTGCGCATCGATGGCGTCGCGTCCATGCTGCACCTCGACTACGCCCGCAAGGAGGGCGAGTGGCTGCCGAACGACGAAGGTGGGCGCGAGAACAAGGACGCGATCGTGTTCTTGCGTCGCCTCAACGAGATCGTGCGGCGCGACTTCCCCGATGTGGTGACGATCGCCGAAGACAGCACCCATCACCCGATGGTGACGCGCACGTCGGACCTCGGCGGGCTCGGGTTCCACATGAAGTGGGACATGGGCTGGATGCACGACACGCTCGACTTCCTCGCCTACGATCCGCTTCACCGCGGCAAGGCCCAGGACAAGGTGACGTTCCGATCGCTGTACGCCTACAACGAGAGCTACGTCCTGCCGCTGTCCCACGACGAGGTCGTGCACGGGAAGAAGCCCCTGCTCTACAAGATGTCCGGGGACGCCTGGCAGCAGCGCGCGAACCTGCGCCTGCTGTTCGGTCTGCAGTGGACGTCACCCGGCAAGAAGCTGCTGTTCATGGGCTGCGAATTCGCGGAGACGCGCGAGTGGAACCACGACGCGCAGCTCTCCTGGCACCTCCTCGCGCACGAGCCTCACCGCGCCGTGATGAATTGGGTGCGGGCGCTCAACCACCTGTACCGCAACGAGCGCTCGTTGCACGTCTGCGACAGCGATCCACGCGGGTTCGAGTGGGTCTCGGGCAGCGACACGAACGCCTCCGTGATCGCGTTCTTGCGACACGGCGTCGCAGGCGACAAGCCGATCCTCGTCGTCGCGAGCTTCACGCCGGTGGTGCGCGAGGACTACTGGGTCGGCGCGCCGCGTGGCGGCGTCTGGCGCGAGGTGCTCACGAGCGACTCAGCGCACTTCGGCGGCGCGAACACACTCAATGGCGACGTCGTCGCCGAGCCCTTCTCCCAGGACGGAAAGCCGTTTCGGCTGCGGCTGAAGCTCGGTCCCCTCGCGATCAGCCTGTTCAGCCCCGCCTGAGCCTCACACGTGACCCCGCGTCGCGAACGGTGTAGGCTCGGGTCGGAGGGTCATCATGCGCGCACTCGTAGCGGTCGATCTGCGTGACATGGCCAAGTCCGAGGCGCTCGTGCGCAGCGCGGCCGCGTGGGCGGCGCGCCTCGGGGCCGAAATCGACCTCATCTACGCGGACGAGCTGCGGCAGTCGTCGCCGGAGGTCCACGATCTCGGTCTGCAGGACGCGTACCGGAACGAATGGGAGCGGGAGCGGGCGGAAGACCTCGACTCGCTTCACAAGCTGCTCGCGCTGCTGCCAGAGGCCATCCAGGGCGCTGTACATGCCATCGGTGGCAAGACGGCTGCCGAGGCCATCGTCGATCAGGCCGAGAACGCCGACCTCGTCATCGTCGCCACCCACGGGCGCACCGGCGTCACCTCGTGGTTGATGGGTTCGGTCGCAGAGAAGGTGGTGCGCACCTGTCCCCGGCCCGTCCTCGTATTGCGCGCGCCGGTGAACTGACCGCTGGCGGGCCCCAGGCGTCCCCTGCGTCGATCACAACATTGAAGCTACTGGATCGTGGTTTTACAAAAAACCCCTTGAAAGCGGCGCCGTAACCGATATTCGATGTTTGCGACGGTCGTGCTTTCCGCCCGTCACGAGGTCCACGCCACTCCCATGATCCACCCCAGTACTGAGATCCGATACATCTCCGAAGACATTGGACACGGACTCGTCGCCACCGCCTTCATCCCGAAGGGCACCATCACCTGGGCGCTTTGCGATCTTGATCAAAAGATCGCACCCGAAACGGTTGATGCGATGAGCGAGTTCATGAAGCGTCAGGTCATCAAGTACGCGTACATTGACGGTCGCGGCCGTCACATCCTGTGCTGGGACAGCGCGCGGTTCGTGAACCACCACTGCGAAGCCAACTGCCTCCCCATCGGGCTGGACTTCGAAGTGGCGATCCGCGACATTCAGGCCGGTGAGCAGCTCACCGACGACTACGGCGGGCTCAACATCGAAGAGCAGTTCTCCTGCCGCTGTGGTTCGCCGAAGTGTCGTGGCGTTGTCTCCCCCACCGACATCCTCCGCTTCGCGGACGAGTGGGACGCCGCCGTCATGCACGCGCTTCCGCACCTGTCCAAGGTGGAGCAGCCGCTCTGGCCCGTGGTCAAGCACCAGACGGAGATCCAGGCGATCCTCGCTGGCTCGCCGGCCGTGTCGTGCCGCAAGCACTACCACCCGTACAACGGCGTCCGCCCCGTCGCGCTGTAAGCAGCCGCTTCGGCGGCTGCGCTGCGGGCGGGGTCGCTCGCCTGCAGGCAGCGCACGCGGCCCTTCGTCGATACAAAAACAAAGACGTGCACACGAGGATCTCGCGTGCACGTTCTTGTTTGGGTCGTACAGGAAGTCACCGACGCGCGGGCGAGCCGCGCATCGCGCGATCACATCCGGGAGAGGTCCATACCGAGGGACTTCGCGTAGTTCTCGAGCCCGAGCTTATCGATGGTGCGCATGGCGCGCGCCGAGATGCGCACGGAGATGAAGCGATTGCCTTCCGTCCACCACAGCTTCTTGGGCTGCAGGTTGACGAACTGGCGCATCTTCGTCTTGTGATTCGAGTGCGACACGCTGTTGCCAACGTTTGGGCGCTTGCCGGTGAACGGGCACTTGCGGGCCATGAGACGCTCCGAGCTGAAATCCGCCAGCGGCGGGGAGACACCCACCAGTGGCGGGCGGATGCACCCGCCAAAGGCGGGCAGGTGTAGATGACCTTCGCGTCTAACGGACCACCGGAGGCTGGGCAACCCGCCGGCGTGTGTGCCGGCCGAGCGCCGCGAGCACAGGGCCGCGTGAAAGCGGGGGATGGACGATCGTGGCAGCGTCGTCGATCGGATCGACCGAGCCGTCTGCGACCACGCCGAACCGGCCCGCGAAGCGTGGATGCCTCGCCTTCACCGCGCGAGCGAGCGTGAGGCCGCTCATGCCCGGCAGGACCATCGCGGCCAGGACGGCGTCCAGCGTTGGATCTTCTTCCAGGCGATCGAGCGCAGCTTCCCCGTCCGACACGTGCACAACCGCGTAGCCCTCGCCATCGAGCACCGAAGCCACGAGCGACCGGAACCGCTCGCACCCCACGGCGAGCACGCGCTGTTCGATCGGCCTCGCGCGGCCCGGCTTGTCCGGGGCGTGTTGCGCGACGAGCAGCGCGGAAGCCCCGCTCGGGCCGCGACGAATCGACAGCGTGCAGCCGATCGAGCGCGCGAGCGCGAGCGTAACGGACATCTGCAGGCCGCTCGTGGTCAGATCGAGGAGCTCACCGTCCGGGCCGCCCGAGGAGAAGATCCGGATCGAGAGGGCGCCCCGGGTCGGATCCGCCGTGACCCGGAGCGGCCGCTGACGACCGACGAGATCGATCAGGTGCTGCAACACGTTCGCGATGATCCGCACGAACGCCGCCGGCTCCCCACCGCAAACGACGTCTTCTGCGACCGCGACGGTGACCTGCTGGCGCCGACTCCCAGGGGCGACAAGGTCGAGCGCACGTTCGACGCTCTGCGCGACGGGAACCCGCTGGAGCAGCGACAACGGCGCCTGGCCAACGAGCCGAAGGTTCTGAAGCGTCGCAGACACGCGTCTTGCGTGATCCAGCGCGACAGACAGCTTGCCGTCGTCCGCGCGGCCGAACGGCGAAAGCTCCACGAGCAGCTCCAGCCGCCCTTGAACGATCGACACCGGGTCGTTGAGCTCGCGAGCGAGGGACCCCGCGACCTCGGCGAGCGCCTGCGTCTTTACCCGGTCGAGATCGAGCGTGGACAAGCCTTGGAGGCGATCGATCTGTCGCACGGCGACGAGGTGTTCGCCGTCGTCCCCGGCGCAGGCGGTGATGTGGACCCGGCGCCCGTCTACGAGCGTCCACATGCGGTCGTTCACCCCGAGAAAGCCGTGGCGGACGAGGCCGTCCAGGACCGGACGCTCTTCGGGAAGGAACGCGACTCGGAACGGAGCGCCCTCGACCCAGCCGAAGCCATTGGCCAGCGCATTGCATTGTCGGACCGCACCTTCGGCAGCAACCGCCAACAGCGCATCGGGTCCGCGTGCCAACACCGGGCGACCTCCCGCCTCGATTGTATCCCAGCGCCCTCCAGGCGGATTTGAAGTCCGTCATACGACGTAGAATATGTGCGATCGCGGTGCTATGGTGCCCGGGATCGGAATCCAAGGAGTCAGGATGCGCGTCAGCACCGCAGCACTCGCGTTCGGAATCACTGCAGGTTGCGCGCCCCCCTCGCTCGACGGCGCAAGCGGACCGCCCACCATCCACCTGCTCTACCCGCAGCCCGGCAGCTCCGATCTGTTCGCGGACACCGACGACCCGTCCGAGTTTCACATGCAGCTCGACGCGGACAATACCCTGCGCTTCGTCGCCGTCGTCGAATTCGAGAACGTCACGTTCGTGCCGCCCGCGAGCGACCCGGTCGACGGCGAGGCCCATTGGCACCTGTATCTCGACGCGGACTACAAGCCCGGCAACGCCCTCTACGTCGAGGCAGCCTTCCCGATGGACCCGGTGGGAATCGGGAATCCGCACACGCTGAGCGCACGCCTCCAGCAGAACGATCACTCGGAGCTCGACTGCCTGACCGAAGGCGGATGCACCGACGCAGACGTCGAAGACAAATTCGAGTTCATCCTCGATCCGCCCACGGTGGAATAGCGCAATGGCGGCTGAAAACAGCGGCGGGCGAAAGTTCCACCTGAAGGAGCGCCTCGGCGAGGGTGCTTTCGGCGCGGTGTACCTGGCCGAGCAGGACTCGGGCGCCGGCTTCACGCGACGCGTGGCGCTGAAAGTGCTGAACACAGGCGTCCAGCACTTCGCCGAGGCCGGTCGACGCATGCGCGACGAGGCGCGAATCCTCGGGCGCCTCGCCCACCGCAACATCGTGACGGTGATCGACCTCGTGAAGCTCGGCGACCAGTGGGCCGTGGTGATGGACTACATCCCAGGCGCCGACGCGGACCGCCTGCTGGAGGCGCTGAAGAAGACCGACGGACGCTTCCCGGCCCCGGCCGCGCTCGAGCTCGGCTCGGCGGTTTGCGAGGCGCTGCACTTCGCCTACAACGCAGACGACGGCAAAGGCGGCAAGCTCGGCGTCCTGCACCGGGACATCAAGCCCTCGAATATCCTCGTCACCGCCGACGGTGACGTGAAGGTGCTCGACTTCGGCGTCGCGCGCGTCAACCTCGAGGTCCGCGAGTCGCGCACGGGGCTCCGGGTCGGCACGGAACGCTACATGTCGCCCCAGCGAATCTGCGGCGAAGAAGACGATCTCGCCGGGGACGTCTACGCCATCGCCGCGACGGTGGCCGAATTGATCATCGGAGCGCCCGTCGGCAGGACCCCGGTAAGCGACGACAAGCACGCGGTGTTCGTCGCCGAGGTGCGCGAGCGGCTCCGCGCCGCCCTCGCAGGGCCCGAAGACGCGGTGGCGCGCACGGTGGAGCTGTTCGCGAACGGTCTCGCCGGGGAGCTCGAGGCGCGCCCGACACCCCGCGCGATGTCCGACGCGATGCTCGATCTGTCCCGGAAGCTCGAAGGAGAGCCGCTCGTGACGTTCGCGCGCGGCTTCGTGCCGCAGGTGGACGGGCTCCTCGGCACGTCGCGCGAGCCGATCAGCGGCACGCTCGCGGAATCCATTTCGCGGCTGGCCGCAACCGAGGCGGACGGGGGCGGGCGCACGTTCGCCGAAGCCGACGACGCGACGAGCACCCTGGGGTACGCGCCAAGAGCCCAACCGAACCCGACGCCTCCACCCGAGCCTCGCCGGCACCTGATTCCGGCGGTAGCCGCGATCGGCATCGTCCTGGTCCTGCTCGTCGCCGTCAGCGGCATCGTCGCGGGCGGCGCCCTCGCCATCGGCGCTTTGAAGTTCGGCGGCCACGGAAACGACGCGGTCGCAGCGGTCGCCAGCGTGCCCGACGCGCCGCCGGTCGTCGCCGTGCCCGTCCCAGCGCCGATCATCGCGACGGAGCCCGCCGTCGTGCCGACCGTGGACGCTCCCCCGACGCTCGTGGTGACGGCGACCGAGCCCGTCGCTCCGCAGCCGAAGGTCGCTCCCAAGCGCGCACCGGACCCGGGTGTCACCGAGGTCGTGGTGGCGGCGGACGCCGTCCGCATCGATCGCGCGATGGTCGTGTTGAAGGACGCGTCCAGCATCGACGTGAAGTGCGGGGACACGACCGCGTCGGGGACCGCCTCGGCCCGCATCACCGGGTTTCCAGCCGGGCCGTGCAAGGTGACCGCGAACTACGTCGGAAAGGCCCTCGAGACGACCGTACGAATCGACCGGCCCGCCCAGGTGACGTGCACGGTCGACGGAGACAAGCTCACATGCCAGTGATCCTCGCTCTGATCGCGTCTGCCCACGCCGCCGAAGTCGTCTGGCTCTCGCCTCCCGACGCGGCGCAGGCCGAGCGCGTGGCCGCGGCCGCTGCAGCCACCGGCAGGCCGCTGGCCCCGATCGACTTGCGCGCCGCCGCCACCGACGCGACCGCAGCCGACACCAAGGCGTACGCATCGCTGATCGGCACGCTCAAGGAGGTGCGCAAGTATGAGACCCAACTCGATGGCGAGCTGCTGATCATCGACGAGCTCGCAGGCCCGATCGGCAACGTCACGCTCGTTCGCGACGAGGCGGACCGCACGTCGCTGTTCTCCGCGCTCGCGTACCAGGGGTTCGCCGTCGATCGGTACTTCGCGGGTCAGCTCGGAAAGGACCCGCGCGGGCAGCCCTACCGTGCCGAATACGAGGGCCTTTTCGTCGCGCAGCCGTGGGTGGACGCCGTTGCGCTGGACCCCGAGCGCGAGGTCACCCCCTACGACATCGCCGAGGCGCCCCAGCGCGTCGCCTACGCGAACGTGATGGCGCTCGCAAAGCGGCAGCTGCCCGCGCGGCTCGTCCCGATGGATCTACCGGTTGGGGCGACGCTGTTTGCGGACGGGCGGCCGCTCGTCGTGGGCGCGTCGGGCAGCGCGAACCTGGTGCCGGGCCGACACCTGATCCACGCGATGCTCGACGGGCGCGTGATCGCGCGCTGGGACGTGCGCCTCGCGCCCGGCCAGAAAGCCGACGCGGTGATCCCGCTCAGCGACGCCGTGTTCACCGCGTTCATCGACGGGCTGCCAGCGGCAACTCCGCCGCCGAAGGCGCTGAGCGCCGCGATTCACGCGCTCGGTGACGAGGTGTGGGTCGCTGATCCGCGCGACGGTCTGCGCGTGTGGAAGGTCCGCGCCGACGGCGTCTCCACCGTCGAGCTGCCGAAGGTCAAGGCCACCACAGGCGGCTCCGAAGAGGGCGGACTGTCCGTCGCGGCCGGCGTCATGGGCGGGTGGCTGTCCACCGGCGACTTCCTGCTCCAGAACCCGGACCCGGTCCTCGCGACGAAGGCCACGGTCAACGCGCCCGCGGTCACGTTCGGCGGCGCTGTCGACTTTGACGCGGGGCCCGCGCGGTTCGGCGCCGGTGTGGACGTAGCGATGACGCTCGGCGCGAACCACTTCGCGCTGTACGGCGAAGACGGCTCGACGCGCCTGCGGACGTATCCGTACGTCGCGGGCGGTGTGAAGCTGGCTCAGGCAACGCTCGGGTACGCGTTCCCGCACCACCCGACCGCCGGGCTCAGGCTCACGCTGCCGATCGGCGACGTCGTCGAAGCGCGGGTCCTCGGCTGGTATGGGCTCGGCGTGAGTCGCGACCGCGAGGGCGGCGTGCCGTTCGAGGGCACCGCGCTGTACGCGATCTCAGCCGGCGTGGGCGGACGCTTCGACCTCTAGAACGACGTGCCGCCCAGCACGTAGCAGGGCGCTCCGTTCGGCCACGGGCCCGTCGCGGGATCCGACGACGGCTTCAGCGTGATCGCCCCGTCGCCGGTGAGCCCGACCGCACATCCGAACCGCATCGTGAGCGGCACCGACCAGCCGACGAGCGCGCTCGCGCGGACCTCGGCGCCCACGCCAAACAGGGTGCCGTCGACCGCGTCGGGGATGCCCTGGAACTCGACGAACGCGTTCCCGGTGTCGACGAAGGCCGCCGCGCTGACGTACCGCACGAACGCGGGGATCACGCCCCAGCCGCGGTCGACACGCAGCAGCGGCATGCGGTACTCGGCGGACGCGAGCCAGTACATGTCGCCGACGTCCACGCCCGTCGCATAGCCGCGGATCATGCGGAGCTCGTCGGGCGTGGTGACGAAGCCGGCGTCCCCGTAGGCGCCGCCGAGCTGGTAGCTGCCGAAGAAGTCCGTGGGCCCGATCGTGGCGCCGGCGGCGAGCCGCAGGGCGAGGACGTGGTTCGGAATCCACGGGTTCGTCAGGTACTCGCGGACCTCGCCGGTCGCCTGCAGCTGCGTGAACGGCTCGTACGAACCATCGTCACCGAGCAGCCAGGTGCCGAGCCACGGGTGGCGTACGCCGGCGACGAACGACACCGAGCGCGCATCTTCCGGGCTGATCGAGAACGCCGTGCCGCGCCCGAACACGTACCGCCAGCCTCCCGACGCCTCACCGACGTAGCCGCGGGCGGGGACGGCCTCGAGCGCGACGTTGCCGGGCAGTGCGTCGCGGTCCTCGCGCAGCGTCATGCCGTACTTCGCGAACACCGTGGTCCGGTACGTGTACGGATAGCTCACCTGGAAGAACGCCTGCTCGCGCGTCTGCCAGTAGCGGTCGTCGCCCTTCACGATCTCGCGGTCGCCGTTCTCGTCGATCACGCCCGAATAGACGGGGACAGACCCCGACGTGTAGGCGCTGCGGGACACGCCCAGCTGGTACACCGGCAGATAGCGGTTCCACGTGAACTGGGCCGAGCCCTGCACGATGTCGGCGTCGTTTCGGTACGCGGCGCTCGCCGTCCACGACGCGAACCGCAGGACGTCCGTGCCGCCGGTGAACGCCCCGATCGTTGCGGACTGCCACCGGTCGGCCCTCCCCGCCTCGTCAAAGCCCTTCGGGACCCAATGGAAGCGCTCAGCGTCGTAGGGCGTCGTCGCGATCACCGGCAGCCAGAACCGCGGCGTGATCGTCTGCGTCGGGTGGTACCGCCGCGGCGCGATCTTGAACGGGTAGTCCTGCTCCTCGCCGAACAGGTCACGCACCTCGGCCTGCTCGAACATGTCGACGCCTTCGCTCGACTGGGCCGGGCCATTCCAGGACTCCGCGATCGGGTCGGGAGCCACGAACGGTGCTGCGGGACGCACGCGGACGGGATCCCCCGACCATGCGACCGTCTCGGACGGGACGACGACGGGGCCGCCGACCAGGGTTGCGAGGTGGGCACCTTCGAGCGCGCCCGGCAACGCGCCGCGCTCGATCGGCGTGGTGGCGCGCAGATCGAGGCGCCTGATCTCCCAGCCGTCTTCCGAGTACCGCTGGTACACGAGCCAGTGCCCGTCCGGGCTCACCGTCGGGGACGTCGCCGCTGTGCGCACGTTCGTCCACTGCACGAGGCGCTCGGTCGCCACCTCGATCGCGTACACGTTCGGGATGCCGCCGCGATCCGACGAGAAGAACAGCCACTTCCCGTCGCCGCTCCACTCGGGATCGCGATCGATCGCGACGTCTGCCGTGAGCCTGCGCAAAGGCTTTCCGTCGGTGTCGTACAGCCACAGGTCGCGTCGACCGTCCGCCCACACCGACACCGCGAGCGCGCGGCCGTCGGGCGACATGCGAGGCGTGGAGAACTGCGTGTGATCGTGTAGATCGGTGAGCGGCTGCAGGCGCCGATCGACGGTCATCACGGCGAGCTGGTTGTCCTGCACCTCGTTCGTCACGACGTACAGCCGCGATCCGTCCGGCGAGAACTCCGGGTCGCGGGCGCGCTTTCCGGTGGTGAGGGAGACGACGCCTTCGTCGCCGAGCGTGTGCAGGAACACGTCCGACCACGTGTTGAACCGGTTCACGACGTGCGTGGCCGCGTACACGAACGCCTCGCTGTCCGAGCGCCACGTGAAGTTTCGCGCCCCGAGGTTGTCGAGGATCACCTCGGCGTTGGCGGCATCCCCGTCGGCGAGCAGGATCGCTGCGCCCTCGCGCAAATCGGAGCAGCTCCACACGATCTTCGTGCCGTCGGGCGCGAAGCTCGGCGCCAGGCAGGACGCGTCTTCGTCGCTGACGAGCTCGCCCTCGCGCAGCCCCTCGGCCTCGACCCGCGCGATCTCGTCGGCGAACTCCGCCGCACGCGCGGCCCGCCAGTCCTGGTACATCCACGGCAGCCCTTCGCCGAACACCTTTCGACCTGGCAACAGCCACGGGATGCTGCTGCCGTACCGGTGCGTCCAGCGCGTCCAGCTGTCGTACCCGTGGTGATCGGCGACGTACGAGATGAAGTCTTCGCCGAACAGGTAGCGGAGGTTCCCGGTCGGCGGCGCCGCCTGAAAGCCATCCAGGTTGCCGAGCGGAGGCCACGCGTCTTCCACGTAGGCTGTGCGAAGCACCGCACGCACGGCGTCGCTCCGGCCTCGACCGCCGTTGGAGTGCCGCGTCTCTTCGAACGTGGCGAGGCCTTCGATCATCCACCACGGCGAAAGCGTGTTCGTTGACGCGACCTTGCCGACGACCACGCGCGTGGCTCGCACGATGCCGTGATTCGTGTCGAGGTGCAGGATGTGCGTGAATTCGTGCGTGGCGATGGCCGGAAGCCAGTCCTCGTACAGCGAGAGCGTGCCGTCTTCCTGCGGAGCCGTCGCGAACAACACGACGGAATTGTACGGGGTGGTGCCCGCGAAGCCGTTCGCCGAGTCCGTGCGGTCGAGCAGGACCACCTGCGTGCGACGACGCGGTTCCCAGCGCATCTCCGGCGTCATCGTCGCGTACACGTCTTCGAGGTGCCCCGCGAGCTCATCGGCGAGCTGCTCCTCCCCCTGGTGGAAGTGGACCTCGAAGTGGTCGGTCTCGATCACCCGCCACGTGAGTTCGGGGTCGTAGGACGCGGCGAGGGCTGCAGAGGCGAGGGCGGCGAACATGGCGAACGGTAGCACGGACCGGCTCGCGCGTGCCGCACCAACGGCCGCGTCAGTCTTTGACGGCCACCGCGAGGTAGATCGGGATCACCTGGCCGCCGAGGCCCGCGCGTTCGGCGGGGACGACCGCCTCCAGGCGCTCAACAGCCGCAAAAACCGCGAGGAGCCGCGCGTCGTCGTCGGCCATGCCGACGGATCGTGCGATGGTGGCGGGGTAGCGCCGGAGGTTCTTCGCGAGCCCACCGAACGTGCGCGACTTGAGCGTGTGGCTTCCGTGCACGTACACGCTATGCGGCCGAAGCCCTGCGTATTGGAACCGGAGGTGCAACTGGGGGCCGAGCGCGAGGCCCGGCTTGCCGACGGGATCAGCGCCGGTGCCCATCATCATGTCCGCCGCGACGAGCAGCTCGTGGAACGCGTGGTTGTAGTCGCCGAGGTGGCTGTCGAACACGAACGACTCGGACAACCCGTCGGGCTCGGCGACGATCAACCGCCCGCCAGGCCGCAGCACGCGCCGCGCCTCTTCGAGGACGGGCCTCGTGTCTGGCTGATTTGCGAGCGCGCGAATCGCGAGGACGAAGTCCACGCTCTCGTCTGGGATTGGCAGCGCGTGCGGTTCCCCGACGATCATGCCGACGCGATCAAGGCCGGGCGGCAGCTGCGAGCGGGCGGCGTCGATCCGCTCCTGGCTGCGGTCTACACCGACCCACGTGAGCTGCCGACGAGCCGGGAGCACGGTGAGCGCCGACAGCGCCGTGCGGCAGTAGATGTCGACCATGTCGCCGGGTCCGCCGGGGATCGCGTCGAGCAGCAGGCGCGTAAACGCCGCATCCCACCAAGGGTAGCCGGCGCCTGCACCCGCGAGCTTCGTCTCGGTGATCTCCGGGTTGCCTGTCGATTGCGCTGACACGGCCGTGTTCTTGCGCCCCGCCCACGCCGGCGGCGCCGGCACGCCCGACGAGGTACCGACGGCGATCCCGCGCGACGCGGCCTTCTCGGTCAACACGCGCTCGTAAGTCTCCGTGGAGATGCCGAGCTGAAGCGCGCTGTTTCGAACAAACGCTTCTTCCGAGGCCGTGATCGCGCCGTCCGACATGACAGCGTCAAGCGCCATCTCCAACATCGGGATCTTCTCTTTCTCGGCCTCTTTTTCGACCGCGGCGAGGTAGACCGGCGCCTCGTTCAGCAGCCGTTGAAACGCTGTGAAGCCCTTGATCAGGGCTTTCGCGGAGTCCTTGAACTTCGGGTTGGCCTGCATCGACTGCATGTGCTTGCGGCGATCCGACAGCACCTGCTGCGACTCTTCGACCGAACACCCTCGCTGCAAGCCGAGGTACTCGAGCAGGTCGCGGGTGTCGACGAGCTTGCAAAAATCGGCGGCAGCGGCGAAATCGGATGGTTCCACAGCAGGACTGTAACAGGCTCAGCGTGGGGTTGGCTTGCCGGACAGTCGACGCTCCACCCACTTGCCGATCAGCTCGTCGCGACGCGCGTCGCGGTCGGCGATGTCGGCCTCGAGCGAGGCCACCTTGGCCTTCACGTCCGCGAGGTGGGCCCGGCGCTGAACCTGCCGCAGGTCGAACATCTCGCCGGCGAGCGCCTCGATCTCGGTCCGGCGCTTCTTCTGCTCGCCCGCCGACTGCGTCCCAAAGTCGGTCATCAGCACGTCGATTCGCGTCTGGATCTCGGCGACCCGTGGGCTCTCCGGCGGGCGGCCCCCACCCTCCTGACCGGGGCCGCCCCCACCAGGCCCTCCCGCAGCCCCTTCGCGGGCCATGCGCGCGACCTCGTGGAGCGCCATCACGTAGGCCACAGGGTCCTGTTCGCGCAGCGCGACCAGCTCCTGGTAGCGGTCCGGAGCGCGCTCTTCGACGACCGAAAGGAGCTTCTCCTCGCGCTCGGCCGACCACTCGGCGAGGCTTTGATCGGGCGCCGGAGGGGCAGCGAACGCCTGGGAGAGCGAGAACAACAGAGCGAACAGCATCAGAGGCTCCTACAGCGAAGTGAATTCATCAGCGGGGAGCTCGATCTGGGCGGCCAGATCATCGAGCTCGGCGTCGAGCGGGTCGGCGAACGGATCGGTCGGGGACGCCAGCGAAGCCGTCGCAGGCGGGGTGGGCGCGGGCGACGTACCGAAGGCCACCGCGAGCAGGACCGCAGCGGCGAGAGCGACCACACCCGCCACCACGAGACCGCGCGGGCGACGCACTTCGACCGGGCGCCGAAGCA
Organism: Pseudomonadota bacterium; assembly: GCA_947505245.1. Classification (GTDB taxonomy): domain Bacteria; phylum Myxococcota_A; class UBA796; order UBA796; genus SYKL01. Next base: position 45,909 of record CANNIZ010000007.1, read on the forward strand.
GCGGCGCGACCCGCGCGGTGGTTCGCCCGACGCGCTCGTGGAGATCGAGTACGGCTGTGCAGTCGACGCACGAGGCAACATGCAGCGCGTGGCTGTCGTGGGCGTCTCCGTACATCCACGCGATCGTGGTGGTCTCAGCGTGTGGACAGGTCATCGTTCGTCCTCAAAAGGGGAGCGGGCGAGCAGGCCCGCGGAGGTGAGCGCCGCGGCGAGGCGCCTCGTCGCGTTGTGCATGCGGCCGAGCGCGGTGTTCACACCGGTGCCCTGCCGACGAGCGATCTCGGCGAACGACCAGTCCTCAGCCGTCCGCCAGTGGAACACCTGTGCTACCTCGGGCTTCATCGACGCGAGCTCGGCGTTGACGACCGCGAGCACGTCGCCTGCGTGGGCGATGTGCTCTGGATCAGCGAATTCGGGCTGATCGACGGACGACACCCCGCCTTCCAGCGCGACCAGCCGCGGCGACCGGGCCTCCTTGCGGTAGTGGTCGATCAGCAGCCGGCGGGCGACCGTGTAGACATACGCGCGGAACTCCTCGTCGGTGGCGAAGGTGGCCTGGGCGCGGAACACCCGCAGCCACACGTCCTGGGCCAGCTCTTCAGCCTGGTCCGGCGCGCGACGGCGCAGGAAAGCGACCAGCGCATCACGGTTCCGGTCGATGCGCTGGGAGAGGGCTGCCTGCAATGGATCATCCTCCGCCATGTCTCCACCTGAAACGCTGAGGCGCGCGGGATATTGTCGCATCATGATCATCTCCTGGTTGCTCGGCTGCCCCGAACCGATCGTCCCTCTCGAACCTGCGCGCGCGGAGCTGGCAGCGCTCGACCGCGTCCCGATGCCCGTCGGGTGGCCGGCGCAAGCGACGATCGTGCTCTCGGACGCGCAGGTGCAGACGCTCGTGACGCGGTTCGCGAAGCGGCCCGGCGCGAAGCCACCCGAGCTCACGATCGACGGCGGGCTCGTCACGATCAAGGCCGTGGTGCAGGCGGAACCGCCGAACGTCGATCTCAACGCGTCGACGACGTGCCCCGAGTGTGTGGCGTTGAACGGCTGGGGGCTCGGCGCCGTCGCGTTCACCGCCGCCGGCGTGGCTGCGAAGCTGAATTGGCGCTCCGAGGTGACGGCGCAGGCGAAGGTGGACGGCACGCCGCGCGCCGAGGGGTTCGAGATCGCGGTGATCCCCGTCGAGCGCGAGTCGTGGACGGTCGGGCTCGACGTGAAGGGTCTACCGCCGCTGTACGGCACCATGCTCGAACAGGCGCTGGAGCACCAGATCGAAGTCGGCATCAAGGAGGCCGGCCCCCTCGCCCACCCCATCCCGATCGCGACGATCCCGTACGACGGGCTCGTGCGCATGCGGGGTCTGCGCACACACTACGCGGACGGGCTCGCCGTCGATCTCGGATTCTCGACGATGCACGCCGGCACCGTCCACGCGGCGCCAAACCCCGGCGCGGGCTTCGCGGCCGCGGTGCCCGCAGAGACGTTGCTCGGCCTGGCGCACGGGGCGCTGGTCCGCAACGGGCCGATCGAGGGGTTTCAGCCCGAGCCCACCGCGCTTCACCTCGACGACGGGAAGTTCGAGCTGTGGCTGAAGATCTGGAAGGTCGCGCGCAAGGAGAAGTGGCGCGAGTACGTGCTCCGCGGCACCCTCGCGCTCGAGAACGGCGTGATCGCGCTGCACCCCGACGACGCGACCGAGACGGGAAAGGAGTCGTGGGGCGGTCCGCTCGATCCCGTCGTTCAGGCCGTGGTGATCGACACGCTGAAGAAGTCGCTCGCGGTCCAGGCGCCGGGCAAATTCGTGCACCCGATGGGCGATCAGGGAGACCTGACGGTCGTCCTGACGAAGCTCGACGCGAACGACGACACGCTCACGGTCTGGGGGACGATCGAGTGAAGGTCAGGCCGCGCCCATGACCTCGCGCACGTAGCGCTCGATCGTCAGGTCTTTTCCGCCGCGGACGCACTGCCGAAGCCGCTGGCGCTCTGCCGCGGGGAACGCCTCGAGGAACGCGTCGATCGCTGCGTCTCCGTCCGACTTGAGGCGCGGGATCCAGGACGCGACGACGCTGTCCGGGTCGACGCCCTGGGGGCGCTCGTGGATGCCGCGGTTGACCAGCGCGCGGACGTCGTCCTCCATGTCGCGCAGGTAGCTGTCGATGTGGTTGATCTGCCGCTTGCGCGCGATCATCGAGGTCATGAGGCGGCACTCGTCGACGCGCTTGCGGAGGTCGTCCGGCATCGTGATGGCGTCGGTGTGCCACTTTGGCAGGGCGACGAGTTGCTCGCCCCAACGCCAGGATTCGGTGACCTCGCGGCGGGCTCGGCTGCGGCCGCCGAGGCCGTCGTTGTGTTCTTCGTCGTAGGACATTCCGACCCAGTAACCACCTGGGACCGGAAATCAGCAATCATCAATTCCTGACCCCTCCTGACCAGCGGGCCAGGAATGAGGTTCAACCGGCCCTGACCCGTCGGCCAGTTCCGCGGAGCCGGATTGGCAGGACGTCCGCATCGATCGCCGGGTTTCCCGTCCTGGCCGACCGGCCGGGAATTGCGGTTCCGCGTCCATTTCTGGCGGCGCGTTAACGGACACCCCGCCGGAGGTGTGTCTTTTGATCACGGTCCCACCGAACCCCCAGGGTCATTTCGTGCCGAGCGGCGCGGTGCGGCCCGCATCCAAGGCGCTGCTCGACGCGCTTGCCCACCTGGACACGCCCTTCGCGGTCGTTCGCACCGCGGACGGGCTCGGCGTCGCGGACAAGGGACAGGCCGTCCTCGGGGACGCGGGCCCGGAGCCGAAAGGCGCTTTGCCGTTGCTCGCGTGGGTCGGGGCGCTGCCGCCCGAACGGCTCGGTGACCCCGCGTTCAACGCGACCTATGGCACCCGGTACGCGTACGTCGCCGGCGAGATGGCCAACGGCATCGGCTCGGTCGAGATGGTCGTCGCGATGGCGCGGGCCGGGATGATCGGCTTCTTTGGCGCCGGCGGCCTGCCGTTCGAGCGCGTCGAGCAGGCGATCGACCGCATCCAGGCCGAGGTCGGCGACCTGCCGTACGGGTTCAACCTGATCCACACCCCTCAGGAGCCCGCTCACGAGCAGGCGATCGTCGACCTGTACCTCCAGCGCGGTGTGCGCGTCGTGTGCGCGGCGGCGTTCCTCAAGCTCACGCCGATGGTGGTGCAGTACCGCGTCGCAGGCCTGTCGCAGGGCCCCAACGGGAAGGTGGTGATCGCGAACCGGCTGCTCGCGAAGGTGAGCCGCGAAGAGACCGCGCTGCCGTTCATGCGGCCCGCACCGGCGGACATCCTGAAGAAGCTCGTCGACCAGAAGCGCATCACGGCGGCCCAGGCGAAGCTCGCCGCGCGCGTGCCGATGTGCGACGACGTCACCGCTGAGGCCGACTCGGGCGGCCACACCGACAACCGCCCCTCGCTCGTGTTGATGTCGCTCATGGCCCAGGCGCGCGACCGCGTGCAGCACGAGCACAACTACGAGACGCCGGTGCGCGTCGGTGCGGCGGGCGGAATCGGCTCGCCGATCGGCGCCGCAGGCGCGTTTGCGACGGGTGCGGCGTACATCGTCACCGGCTCCGTGAACCAGGCGTGCCTGGAGGCGGGCACCTCGCCGATGGCAAAGATGATGCTCGCGGACGCCGCCGCCACCGACGTCGACATGGCGCCCGCGTCCGACATGTTCGAGGCCGGCGTGAAACTGCAGGTTTTGAAGCGCGGGACGATGTTCTCGCGGCGCGCCGAGAAGCTTTGGGAGCTGTACCGGACGTACGACGGGCTCGACAAGATCCCCGCCGACGAGCGCCTCAAGATCGAGAAGACCGTGCTCGGGCGGCCTGTCGCGGACATCTGGGCGGACTGTGAAGCGTTCTTCGGCGAGCGCGACCCGGCGCAGCTCGCGCGCGCGGCGAAAGAGCCCAAACACAAGATGGCGCTCGTGTTCCGCTGGTACCTCGGCATGTCATCGCGCTGGGCCATCGCCGGCGACGAGAGCCGCAAGATGGACCTGCAGGTGTGGTGCGGCCCCGCGATCGGCGCGTTCAACGAGTGGACGCGGGGCACGTTCCTCGCGGCCCCGTCGGAGCGCTCCGTCGTGGTGGTCGGGGCCAACATCATGGCTGGCGCCGCGGCGATCACGCGGTCGCGCTGGCTGTTGGCGCAAGGAATCGATCCCGGACCCGCGGCCCTCGCGTGGGCTCCTCGTAGACTCGTTGGAGGCGTTGGTGTCTGACTTTCCGAAGGCCGCAAGGACCGCAGACCCCGCGTTGGAAGCCGCAGGAGCGCGATCGGAGCCCGGCCGTGCCGGAGAAAGCGCAGATCGCGCGAGCCCCGCAGCGGAGGCGGGGTCGAGGACCGCGCAGCGAGCCCTCGGCGAGCGGAGCCGAGTCGAAGACATCGCCATCGTCGGGATGGCCGTCCTGCTGCCAAAAGCGCAGAACCTGCACGACTACTGGAAGAACATCCTCTCCGCGCGCGACTGCCTGTCCGACGTGCCCGACGACCACTCGTGGAAGGTGTCGGAGCACTACGACGCCGATCCCTCCGTGCCGGACAAGACCTACGCGAAGCGCGGCGGGTTCATCGACAAGGTGCCGTTCGACCCGATGGAGTGGGGTGTGACGCCGTCCGCGCTCGACGCGATCGACACGTCGCAGCTGCTGTCGCTGATCGTCGCGCGCGAGGCGCTGCTCGACGCCGGAATCGACCCCGAGGCGACCAACTGGCCGCGCGAGCGCACCAGCGTGATCGTCGGCGTCACCGGCACACAGGAGCTCGCGATCACGCTCGGCGCCCGGCTTCAGGGCCCGACGTGGCGAAAGGCGTTGCTGCGCCACGGCGTCGACGAGAAGGTCGCGGACGCGATCGTCGGCGACATCGGCAAACACTTCCCCGAGTGGCAGGAGCAGAGCTTCCCGGGCCTCCTCGGAAACGTCGTCGCCGGTCGCATCGCGAACCGCCTCGATCTCGGCGGCACGAACTGCGTGGTCGACGCGGCCTGCGCCTCGTCGTTCGGCGCGATCCAGCTCGCGATGGCCGACCTGCAGATGGGTCGCAGCGATCTCGCCCTGTCTGGCGGCGTGGACGCGCTCAACGACCTGTTCATGTACATGTGCTTCAGCAAGACGCCCGCGTTCAGCAAGTCGGGTGATCCGAAGCCGTTCGACGCCGCGGCGGATGGCATCCTGATCGCCGAAGGCATCGCGATCACCGTGCTCAAGCGGTTGAGCGACGCCGAGCGCGACGGCGACCGGATCTACGCGGTGATCAAGGGCATCGGCGCGTCGAGCGACGGCAAGTACAAGTCGATCTACGCGCCAAACGGCTCGGGTCAGGCGAAGGCGCTCCGCCGCGCATACCTCGACGCGGGCTTCGGCTTGGAGACGATCGAGCTGATCGAGGCCCACGGTACGGGCACGAAGGCCGGCGACACGGCGGAGATGGAAGGCCTCAAGCAGGTATTCGCGCCAACGTCGCGCGAAGGCCAGTACGTCGCGATGGGCTCGGTCAAGTCGCAGATCGGCCACACGAAGTCGACGGCCGGCGCGGCGGGTCTCGTCAAAGCCGCGCTCGCGCTGCACCAGCGGGTGCTGCCGCCGACCGCGAAGGTCACGACGCCCAACCCGAAGATGGGCTTCGATACGAGCGCGCTGTACGTGAACAGCCTCGCGCGCCCGTGGATTCGCAGCCGCGATCACAAGCGCCGCGCCGGCGTGTCCGCGTTCGGCTTCGGTGGCTCGAACTTCCACCTCGCCCTCGAAGAACACGGCGACGCCGACGCCGTCGTTCCGAAGTCGTCCGCCGACGTCCACCTGTTCCTGTTCGGCGCTGACGACAAGAAAGGCCTCGGTGACGCGCTCGGAAAGGCCATCGGCCCCACCGTCGCACACGCTTCGCGCGAAGTCTTGAAGGCCTGGAAGGGTGGCGCCCACGTGCTCGCGTTCGTGGCCGGCACCGACGACGACCTCGCGAAGGCGCTCGACGCCGCGAAGGCGCTGCTCGCGAAGGGCCCCGGAGAGACAGCCGGCGTCGTCTATGCAGTTCCGGATCCGGATTCCGCGACGGTCGGCGTCGTATTCCCGGGCCAGGGCAGCCAGCACGTCGACATGGCTCGTGCGCTCGCGGTCCGGTACGCGACCGTCCGCTCCGCCATCGATCGCGCCGATGACGCGCTGCTCCGCGCGGGTCGCACGCACCTCGGCGCGTTGATCTACCCGACACCTGCGTTCAACGACCCAAAGCGCGCCGAGCAGCAGAAGGCCCTCACCGCGACCGAGTGGGCCCAGCCCGCGATCGGCGCCGTGTCGAAGGGCATGTACGATCTGCTCGGCAAGTTCGGCGTGCGCGCAGCCGCGTTCGCCGGGCATAGCTACGGCGAGCTCGTCGCGCTGTGCGTCGCCGGCGTCTACGACGAAGAGTCGCTGTGGACGCTCTCGAACGCGCGCGGCTCGGCGATGCGGGACCAGGGCACCGACCGCGGCACGATGGCCGCCGTGTCCGGTGATCTCGCCGCGATTCAGGGCGTGATCGACGGCCTGACCGACGGCGTCGTGCTCGCGAACCGGAACCATCCGACCCAGGGCGTCGTCTCTGGCACGCGCGAAGGTGTGAAGCGCGCGCTTTCAGCGTTCAAAGCTGCGGGCCTCGCCGGCAAGGAGATCGCGGTATCGGCGGCGTTCCACTCGGCGCTCGTGGCCGACGCCGAGGCTCCGTTCGCCGCAGTCGCCGAGACGATCGACTTCAAGCCGACGTCGACGCCCGTCTACGCAAACGTGACAGCGAACGCGTACGGGACCGATCCAGCCGCGATGCGGGACACGCTCACGCGCCAGATCACCCGCCCGGTCGACTTCGTGGGTGTCATCGACGCGATGTGGCAGCAGGGCGTGCGCACGTTCGTCGAGTGCGGGCCGAAATCCGTCCTCGCGGGGCTCGTCAAGGTGTGCCTGAAGGACCGCCCCGGGGCGGTGATCGTGTCGCTCGACGACGGCAAGACCGACGGCGACCTGATGTTCAAACGCGCCCTCGCGACCCTCGCGACGCGAGGCGTCCGCGTCGACGTCCAGTTGCTGCTCGCCGAGCCGCTGCCCGTGTTGCCGCGGCAGGCGAAGAGCAAGGCCACGGTCTGGCTCGCCGGCGCGAACTTCCGCAAGCCCGAGACCAAGTCGCCGCCGCCGCCGGTGCGCGTGGCTCCAGCGATCGCTGCGGTTGCAGCGGTCGCGCCGACCGCGGCGACGCCCAGGGCGTCTGCGCCCGTCGCGCCCCCGATCGCGAAGGCGGTCATGGCGACGCCGACCCCGACGCCCGCGAAGCCCGCACCCGTTTCCGCCCCGCGAGGAGCCGCCCCCATGTCGAAGTCCACGTCGCACCTTTCCGAGCTGCTTGAGACGACGCGCGCGAGCCTCGCGGCGTTCCAGTCGACGCAGGAGCGAACCGCGCTCGTCCACGCGGAATTCCTCAAGACCCAGGCGAAGGCGAACGACTCGTTCACGACGCTGTTCTCCGCCCACGCGCGGCTCGTGGAGTCGGCCGCCGGGATGCCGATGTCCGCGTTCGCCGAGCGCGCGCCCGCGCCCGCGATGACCCGCCCCGCACCGGTCCAGCCGACGATCGAGAGCTCGGTCGAGCAGACGCTCGGCACCTGGTACAAGGACGGCGCGGCCGAAGGTGCGGGCCGCGTGCTCGACCCCGCAAAGGCGAAGCGCCCGGCCATCGCGGCCGAGGGCGACCTGCCGCCGATCGTGATCCCGACGCACTCCGGAGAGCCCACCGTGGTCGCCTCGGCGAAGAAGGCCGCGCCCGCGCAGAAGTCCGCGCCCGCGAAGCCCGCGCCCGCGAAGCCCGCGCCCAAGGCCGCGCCCGTGAAGCAGGGCCCGGACGTGATGGACGCGATGTACGCCGCCGTCGCCGAGAAGACCGGCTACCCGGCCGACATGCTCGAGGCCGGAATGGACCTCGAGGCCGACCTCGGCATCGACTCGATCAAGCGCGTCGAGATCCTCTCGAACGTGCAGGAGCGCGTCCCAAGCCTCCCCGAGCTCGACAACGACCGGATGAGCGCGCTGCGCACCCTCGGTGAGGTCGTGGCGTATCTGCGCGAAGCGGGCGGCTCGGCCGTGCAAGCGGCGCCGAGCGCGAAGCCCGCGGCCCCGACGGCCGCCGCGCGTTCGAGCGTGGACGTCGAGGGCGCGATGTTCGCCGCCGTCGCCGAGAAGACGGGCTACCCCGCCGACATGCTCGAGTCCGCGATGGACCTCGAAGCCGACCTCGGCATCGACTCGATCAAGCGCGTCGAGATCCTCTCGAACGTGCAGGAGCGCGTCCCGAGCCTCCCCGAACTCGACAACGACCGGATGAGCGCGCTGCGCACGCTCGGTGAAGTCGTGGCCTACCTGCGCGAGGTCGGTGGCGAAGCGACGAGCGCGCCCGCGTCCAAGGCCGCGCCGATCGCGAAGCCGTCCCCAAAAGCGGGCGCCGACGTCGAAGGTGCGATGTTCGCCGCCGTGGCCGAGAAGACCGGCTACCCGGCCGACATGCTCGAGTCCGGCATGGACCTCGAGGCCGACCTCGGCATCGACTCGATCAAGCGCGTCGAGATCCTCTCGAACGTTCAGGAGCGCGTCCCAAGCCTCCCCGAGCTCGACAACGACCGCATGAGCGCGCTGCGCACGCTGGGCGAGGTCGTGGCCTACCTGCGCGAGGTCGGCGGCGAGAACGTTTCCGCCAGCGACACGGTCGCCGCAACGACTGAATCAACGGACAACGAGCCGGGCGACGTGATGGCCGCGATGTACGCGGCCGTGGCTGAGAAGACCGGCTACCCGGCCGACATGCTCGAGCCCGGCATGGACCTCGAGGCGGACCTTGGCATCGATTCGATCAAGCGCGTCGAGATCCTTTCGAACGTGCAGGAGCGCGTCCCCAGCCTGCCCGAGCTCGACAACGAGCGGATGAGCGCGCTCCGGACACTCGGCGAGGTGGTCGGCTACCTCCGCTCGGTGAGCGGCGCGCCCGCCGAACGCGAACCCGAAGCTCTCGCCGAGGTGGCGGAAGCCGCTGCGGCCCCGACGCGGCGCGTGATCGCGATCGTGCCGGCACCGAACGGCGAACACGTCGGCGTGCCGTCCCCCGCGGTCGTCCTTGGCGGCGCGTACGCGACCGCGATCGCCCAGGCCCTCAAGGGCGCCGGGGTCGAGGCCCACGCCAGCCGGCCCGAGGACACGGACCTGCTGGCGCTCGCGCTGAACGGCGCGCGCTCGGTGATCTGTTGCGCCGTCGACGAAGAAGGCACGGCGCTCGGTGAGGCCGTGCGCGGCGCGTTCCTCGCGGCTCACACGGGCAAGCGCGCCATGTTCGCGACGATCTCCCAGCAGGGCGGAAAGTTCGGGTTCGCCGACCGCACGGGTCGCGTGCTCGACGGAGCGCTCGCCGGGCTCGTGAAGACGCTCGCCCAGGAGTGGCCGGAGGCACGGTGCCTCGCGCTCGACCTCGCACCCGGGACGCGCGCCGATGCCGTCGCACGCGAGCTGGGAACCGCTCGCGGTGAGGTCGAGATCGGCCTCAGCCCTGATGGGGTCGTCGCGGTCGCAACACCCGAACAGGTGCTGCCCGTCGTGGAGCACAGCGCGCCGGTGGCGCCAGGCGACGTCGTCGTCGTGTCCGGCGGGGCGCGCGGCGTCACCGCGGCGGTCGCGCGGGAGATGGCGCGCCGCTGGCAGCCGCACCTCGTGTTGCTCGGCCGCTCGGCCGTCACCGACGACCCAGCATGGGCGCGGGGCATCGCTGACGACGGCCTGAAGGGCGCGTTCATGGCCGATGCGAAGGCGCACGGCCAGAAGCCGTCGCCGCGGGACGCCGAGCAGGCCACCCAGCGCGTCCTCGGGTCGCGCGAGGTCCGGCGCACGCTCCAGGATCTGCGCGGCCTCGGCGCCAAAGCCGATTACGTCGCCACCGACGTGCGCGACCGCGCGGCCGTCGCGTCCGCGCTCGCCCCGTTCGGTGCCGTTCGCGGGCTCGTCCACGGCGCCGGCGTGATCGCCGACAAGCTCGTCGTCGAGAAGTCGATCGAGTCGTTCGACCTCGTTTACGGGACCAAGGTCGAGGGCCTCGATGCCCTGCTCGGCGCCTGCGACCCCGAGGCCCTGCGAATGGTCGCGATGTTCGGCTCGGTCGCCGGCCGGTTTGGAAACAAGGGCCAGTGCGACTACGCGATGGGCAACGAGGTGCTCGCGAAGGTAGCGGCGGATCTGCGCTGCGCCGGGATCGCGCGCGTTCGCTGCTTTGACTGGGGTCCGTGGGAAGCCGGAATGGTCACCCCCGCGCTCAAGAAGCAGCTCGAGGCGCGCGGCATGGCGCTGATCGGCCTCGACGCGGGTGCGCAGGCGTTCTGCGACGAGCTCGAATGCGCCTCCGCAAACGACCCGATCGCGGCCGTCGAGGTCGTGTACGGCGGCCCGGAGGACGGCCCCGTGCTGCCCGCCGGCGACAGCGGTCGCTCGGTGCAGCACGTGAACCGCGGCCGCGACCGGTACCTCGACGATCACCGGATCGCTGGAAAGGCCGTGGTCCCGTTCGCGATGGTGCTCGAATGGTTCACGCGCGCGGCACGCCAGGCGTTTCCCGCGCTGCGCGTGAGCGCGATCCGCGACGTGGCCGTCCTCAAGGGCGTCGTCGTCGAGAACGGCGCGGCCGAGCTCGCGGTCGAGTGGACCGCCTCCGGCACCGGCAAGGAGCGCAGCCTCGCGTTCCGTCTCGTCGGCGCCAACGGCGTGGTCCACTACAAGGCGACGCTCGTGATGTCCCCCGACACGACCACGGCGCCGCGCTTCCCCGGGAGCAACGGCCTCGGAAAACACGCGTACCCGTACGCCGTGGACGAGGCCTACCGGCGCTTCCTGTTCCACGGGCCCACGCTGCAAGGCATCGAGCACGTCGTCGGCATTTCCGACCACGGCATGGTGGCGAAGATCCGGTCGTCGCTTCCAAAGCACTTTGGGGACGACGCGGCGGCCTGGCTGATGGACCCGCTCGTCGTGGACTCGGCGCTGCAGATGATGCTGCTGTGGGTGCGCGAGACGCACGGAACGGCCGCGCTGCCGTGTTCGATCGGCGAGTTCACCCAGCACAGCCCGTTCGACGGCACCGTCACCGTGCACCTGGAGATGGTCAAGACGACTCCTGCGTCCGGTCGCTTCGATGCGTCGTTCGTCGACGCCGCCGGCCACGTCGTCGCACGGCTGACCGGCGGTGAGTACGCCGCAAGCAGCGCGCTCTTGCCAGTCTTCCGTGGGGACGTCGCGGCGCTCGATTCGAAATGATCGCGGTCGTCGGAACGGGATGTGTCCTGCCGGGCGCCATCGGCGCCCCTGCGTGGACGGCGATGGCACGCCTCGGAACACCCGCGTTTCGCGAGGTCCCTGCGGGTCGTTGGCCCATGGACCCGCGCGAAGCGTGTGACCCGCGCGGCGGACCCGACAAGGCGGCGACGACGATCGGCGCGTTCGTCGACGACCCACCGTTCGACGCGGCCGGGCTCGACCTCGGCGGGGTTCCCGTCCACGAACTCGACCCACTGTTCCGCTGGGTGCTCACGTCGTGCCGCGAGGCGATGACGGGCGTGAAGCGCGGCGGACGCGCCGATCTGCTGCTCGGCAACCTCTCGCTGCCGTCGTCCGGCTCCGTGCGCGCGTTCGCCGCACCGGTGCTCGCAGCCCTCGCCGCGCGAGGCATCGACGTGCCGTCCCTCCGCGGAGGGCGCGTCGAAGACGCGTTCCAGAGCGACCTTCCCGCGGCGCTCGCAGCGCGCGCGCTCGGGTTCGACGGTCACTGGTCAGCGCTGGACGCGGCCTGCGCGTCGGGCCTGTACGCTGTCCAGGTCGCTTGCGATCGGCTGAACGCTGGGCTTTGCGACGTCGCCGTCGCCGCCGCCGTGAACGGGGCGGACTCGGCGTACGTGTTCCTCGGCTTCACCGCGCTCAAGGCGCTGTCTCCGAGCGGAGCGTCCCGACCCTTTGACCGTCGCGGTGATGGGCTGCTCGTCGGCGAAGGCGCTGGCGCCATCGCGCTCAAGCGGTTGGACGACGCCGTGCGCGACGGCGACACGATCCACGCCGTGCTTCGCGGCGGCGGGCTCGGGAACGACGGCCGCAAGGGCAACCTGCTCGCCCCGTCAGCGGAAGGCCAGCTGCGCACGCTGCGAGCAGCCTGGAAGCGCTCCGGCCTCGATCCACGTGAGCTCGGCTACGTCGAGTGCCATGCGACCGGCACCCCGGTAGGCGACAAGACCGAGCTTCAGGCGCTCGGAACGCTGCTCGACGAGGCCGGCTCCGAGCGGGCCGTCGTGTTGTCGTCGTCGAAGGCGTTGGTCGGCCACACCGTCACCGCCGCAGGCATCGCCGGCATGCTGCGCGCGATCGCGGCTGTCCGCGACGGCTTCCTGCCGCCGATCCCCTGCGAACAGCCGCTCGCGGCCATCGACGGGAAGCGCTTCCGCGTCGCGACGCAGCCCGAGGTCTGGGCCGACGAGCGACGCGTCGCCGCCGTGAGCGCGTTCGGGTTTGGTGGGTGCAACGCGCACGTCATCATCGAACGTTACCGGAACCAATCGAGCGCCGAGCCAGTGCCGCCCCCGGTCAAAGGCGTCGACCTCGCCGTGGTCTCGGTGCGCAGCCGCCCGATGACGAGCCCGGTGGTGGTCGACGGGGCGCGCTGGAAGCTGCCTCCGCTCGAGCTCGCCGAGATGTTGCCGCAGCACGCCATGATCCTGGAGGCGGCCGGCGACGCGCTCGCAGACGCCCGCGTCGATGGTGCGCGCACTGCGTCGATCATCGGCATGGCGCTCGACAAGCGCATCGCGTGGCACGTCGCCCGCTGGCATGTGGCCGCGGTGTCGCCCGGCTCGGCCGACGCGATCACCCCGCCGCTGACCGCGTCGCGCGTGCAGGGCCAGCTGCCGAACTTCGTCGCGAACCGGCTCGCCGCGCTGCTCGACCTGCAGGGCCCGTCGTACACCGTGTCCGCCGGAGCCGCGTCGATCGCCGTCGCCATCGAGCACGCACGCAGGCTGCTCGCGACCGACACCTGCGACACCGCCCTGATCGGCGCCGTGGACGAAGACGCCGGCGCCATCGCGCTCGTCGTCAAGCGCGCCGGCGACGTCACCTCCGCTGATGAGGTTCACGCGTGGCTCTCCTCCGAGGGGTCGGCGTCGACGACGCTCCACGGCTCCGGGGGACCCGCCTCCGGCATGGACGCCCTGCTTGCGGCGATCGCCGCTCTGCGCGAGCGTGTCTCCGCGGTCGACGGCAAGCCCGTCCTCGGAACCCAGCCCGCGGTGGGCGTCGCGTTCGCTCACCCGATCGGCGCCCCGCACGTCGTCACCGTTCAGGCGCCGCGCGAGCACCGCGCCCGCAGCCGCGGCACCGCTGACCTCGCGGTACTGGTGGTTCGCGCAGGCGACACGAAGTCGCTCCTCTCCCGCGTCGATGACGCGCTCATAGCACTCGCGCTCGACGTGCTGCCCGACGCACACCGAAGCCTGGCGCTCCGCGTCCCGATCGGCGAGGGCGCCCTCGGGCTCGGGGTCGTCGCCGAATCCCCGGCCGCGATGGTCGCCCAGCTGAAGTCCGTACGGGACGCCCTCGGACGCGGGGAGACCGCGTTCACCGATCCGCGCGGCACGTACCTCCGCGCGCGCGTCGACGGGCGGGTGGCGCTCGTGTTCCCCGGCGCCGGCTCGTCCCACGATGGAATGAGCCGCGCCTTGTGGCGCGCGTTCCCCGCCGCTGCTGATCGCCTTGGAACGCGCACGCGCGACCTTCACGCGCAGACGTTCGCGGATCGCTTGTACGGCGAGGGCCTGCGCGAAGACGCGGTCGCGCAGATCTGGAGCGCCGCCTGGCACGGGATCCTGCTCCACGACGTGCTCACGAACGAGCTCGGCCTGCACGTCGACGACGCGCTCGGCTTCTCGCTCGGTGAGTCCGCAGCACTCGTCTCGCTCGGCGCGTGGAACGACTGCGACCTGCTGTTCGACCGCATCTCCACCGGCCCGGTGTTCACGCGCCTGCTCGGTGGAGAGATGACCGGCCTGCGTGCCGCGTGGAAGGCCGCAGGGATCAGCTTCCCAGAGGATCGGCCGTTCGCCGCGTTCGTGATCAAGGGTCCCGTGGCGGTCGTGCGCGCCGAGATCGCCAAGGTGCGCGGCGCGTCCGTCCTGCTCGTCCACACCGACGACGAGGTCACGATCGGCGGCCCGCGCGAGGCGCTCACCGCGCTGGTCGCCACCCTGCCGTTCGAGTCGTTTCCGGCGCCGTTCGCGGCCTGCGTGCACGCGCCCGAGGTCGCGACCGTTCGCGACGCGTACGCAGAGCTCCACCACGTCCCCACCACGCCGGTCGCCGAGCGCGTGTGGTCCACCGCCATTGCGGCCGCGTATGTGCCATCCGCCGAAGCGTGTGCCGAGGCTATCGCCGCACAGGCGTGCACGACGGTCGACTGGCCGCGCAGCGTTCGGGCAGCCTGGGACGCTGGTGTCCGCGTCTTCATCGAGGTCGGGCCGCGCGCGTCCTGTACCCGCTGGACGGGACGGGTTCTGAGCGGACTTCCGCACCTCGCCGTCGGCTGCGATCGCGCCGGTCGAGACGCGTTCGTTCAGCTCGCAAACGCGGTGGCCGAGCTCGCGGCCTCTGGCGTCGAAATCCGGCACCACGCGCTTACGCGCCCCGCAGCACATCGTCCGGCGCGCCCGGTGGAGGTTCCCGTGCGGACGATCGCCGTTTCCGAAGCGTCGTCGACGACGCTAAGCACCCCAACCCCGCGCGGCGCCGACGCCGTGGTCGTGGAGCGGGTCGCCTGTGACGCAGCCACCGTCGGAGTGCTCGCGTGGGCGGTCACACCTGCGCCGATATCGCAGCCGACCCCGCAGCCGGCGTCGAAACCGGCATCGCAGCCAACACCGAACGTCGCGATCGAGGTCGATTACGTGCTCGCGCGCCTGCTCGGCGTGCGCGACCTCGCCGAAGCGCTCGCGCGCCAGACGAACGCCACGGCCGACGCTCACGCGCTGTTCCTCGACGACCAGGCCGCCGCGACCGATCAGCTCGCCGCGATCGCGAGCCTCGTCTCGGCCTTTGAGCACCTGCAGGACGGCGACGTGTCGCACGCCGACGAGCAGGTCGACGAGCCGATCGACGAGGTGATCCCCCTCGTCGACCCGACCCCGAGGAGCACGCCACGATCGTTTGATCGCGCGTCTCTCGAGCGGTTCGCGGCTGGCGCGATCAGCACCTGTCTGGGGCCCGCCTACGCGGACCTCGACGTCTACGAACCGCGCGTACGGCTGCCGACCGACCCGCTGCTGCTCGTGTCGCGCGTGGTGTCCTGGGAGGGCGAGCGCGGCACGTTCGGTCCGGCGCGCATCGTCACCGAGTACGACATCCCGGTCGACGCGTGGTGGAGCCACGACGGCAAAGCACCTCCGTGCGTGATCGTGGAGTCCGGCCAGGCGGACCTGTTCCTCGTCGCCGCGCTCGGAATCGACGGCAACAACCGCGGTCAGCGCGTGTACCGCCTGCTCGACTGCGACCTCGAGTTCCAGGGCCCGCGTCCGCTCCTCGGCACCACGCTCCGGCACGACATCCGCATCGATCGGTTCGCGCGCCTCGGCGAGACGACGCTGTTCTACTTCCGCTACGACTGCGTGGACGCCGCGACGAACGCTCCTGTGTTGTCGATGCGCAACGGCTGTGCGGGCTTCTTCACGTACGCTGAGCTGAAGACACCGCGCGGCGTCCAGACCCCCGCGGACGCGCCTTCGAACGTCGTGATCGCAGCGGTCATTTCCGACGCACCCCGCTCCCTCGACGCGATCCAGGTCGAAGCGCTGTCGGACGGCCGCTTCGGAGACGGGCTCGGCAGCGCGTTCGCCGCCGCGGACGCCTCCGGACTCTCTCTTGCGCGCGCGCCCTGGCGCACCGTTCACCGCGTCCCCGTGCTCGAGACCACCGGCGGCCCTCACGGCCTCGGGCGCGTCGTCGTCGAGCAGGACCTCTCGGACGACGACTGGTGGAACCCCTGCCATTTCGTCGGCGACCCGTGTATGCCGGGCACGTTGATGTTCGACGGCTGCGTGCAGGCCGCGTCGCTGTGGTTGATGGCGATGGGCTTCCCTGCCCAGTACAAGGACGCCGTGTTCGAGCCGATCGTCGGCGTCGCCACCAAGTTGCGCTGCCGCGGCCAGATCGTGCCGGGGCACTCGCTCGTGACCTACGACGTGCGCGTGAAGGACGCCGGCCTCGAGCCCGCGCCGTGGTGCATTGCGGACGTCGTGTTGTCGGTGGACGGCATCCCGGTCGTGCTCGCCGAAGACGTGAACGTGCGGATCTCCGGCACACGCGTCGCGCTGAAGCAGACCAACGCGCCCGTCGCCAACACCCGGCGCGAGCCCGCCGTCGATCAGAAGCGCGTCGTCGAGTACTCCGTCGGAGACCCGTCCCGCGCGTTCGGCCCCGCGTACCTGCCCTACGACAGCGGCGCGCGTGTGTCGCGCATGCCCGGCCCCCCGTACCTCACGATGACCCGCGTCCTCGAGGTCGAGGGAGACGCCGGCGTCACCGCGGCACCACGCACCGTCGCGATCGAGTACGACTTCCCACCGGACGCCTGGTACTTCCGCGCCTCACCGGGCTCGCCGATGCCGTGGGCCGTGTTGCTCGAGACGGCGCTGCAGCCGTGCGGCTGGCTGACGGCCTGGCAGCAGACGTCGATTCATACGGGACCCGACCTGTACTTCCGCAACCTCGACGGCAAGGCCGTGCTGCACCAGCAGGTGTGGCCGTGGGACGGCCCGCTCGTCACGCGCGCGACGCAGACGTCGGTAGCGAAGTCCGGTGGCATGGTGATCCACGGGTTCAAGATCGTCGTGCACGCCGGTGAACGGCTCGTGTTCGAGGGCGAGACCCGCTTCGGGTACTTCACCGCAGGCGCGCTCGCGACCCAGAAGGGCTTGCTGCCACCCGCCGCCGACGAGGCCCGTCGACAGGCTTTGCGGGCGCAGATGACCGGCGGCTTCGACGTCGCCACCGTCCCCGTCGAGCCCGGCGTGTTGCCGCGCGCGGACCTGCGAATGCTCGATCGCGTCGTCGGTATCGTGCCCGACGGCGGCGTCGCCGGCCTCGGGTTCTGGGTCGCCGAGAAGGACGTCGTTCGCAGCGACTGGTACTTCACGGCGCACTTCCACGAGGATCCCGTGACGCCGGGCTCGCTCGGGTTGGAGGCGCTCGCGCAGATGGCGCGCCTCGCGTTGCAGCGAAAGATGGGGCGCCCGATCGTCGCGGTGGAGCCTGTCGCCACGGGCTGCGAGATCACGTGGAAGTACCGCGGCCAGATCCCGCCGACGCGGAAGAAATCCGTGTACGAGATCGAGGTCATCGCCTACGAGGACGGTCCGGAGCCGGTGATCGTCGTGAACGGCCTCGTCCGCGGGGACGATCTCCCGATCTACGAGCTCAAGAACCTGCGCGTGAAGGCGCTCGCAGCGCTGCCGACGGCGCCCCCCACGGCACGTGCGACCCGCCCGACGCCGAAGGCCGCCCTGCTCGACACCTTCGACGTGCGCGGGAACGAAGGTCGCGGCGTGCTTCACCTCGATCCGGCCCTGCATCCCTGGCTCGCCGACCACTGCCCCACGGTGGTCGTCCCCGCGGTCCCGATGGCGTTCGCCGCCGAGATCGCCGCCGAGGCCGCGCTGTTGCTCGCTCCCGGCCGGCGCGTCATCGGGCTGCCGCACGTCAGCGCGGAGAAGTGGCTCCACACCGGCGACGGCCCGATCGACGTGATCGTCACCGCCACCCGCTCCGGCGACGAGGTAAACGTCGCGCTGAGCGTGTGGAAGGACAACCCGAAATTCCCCAAGCTCTCCGGACCCGTGCCGCACATGCGCGCGACGGTGCGCCTCGGCGAGACCTGGGCCCCCGCTCCTCCGCTCCCGGACGTCGTCATCGACGAGGTCTGGCCGGAAATGAAGAGCTACTACCAAGGCGGCCACACGTTCCACGGCCCCGTCCTGCAGGGCATGGTCGCGCTCAACCTCGGGGCGCGTGGCGCGAGAGCGACGTTCCGTA
The DNA here is from genome assembly GCA_947505245.1 of Pseudomonadota bacterium. Classification (GTDB taxonomy): domain Bacteria; phylum Myxococcota_A; class UBA796; order UBA796; genus SYKL01. The sequence continues at coordinate 64,044 of CANNIZ010000007.1, forward strand.
CACGACCCGACGCCGATCTGCTGGGCCTTGATGCCCGCTTTGCGCTCGACCCGCTGCTGCTCGACACCGCAACGCACCCGATGATGTCGGGCCAGACGGAGCGCTGGGCGGGGGACGGCGCCCGCGGAAAGATCGCATACCCCGTCGCGTGTGACGACCTGCGATTCCACGGCGAGCGTCCGACGGGGGAGATCGACGCGCGGCTCGCGCTCGTGGAAGCGACGACCGAACGCCTGGTGTTCGACGTCTTGCTCAGCAGCAATGCAGGCCCTTGGGCGAGCTTCCGTTGGACCGAGGCTCTCGTCGACGGCGGCCCCGTGCTCGGTCTACCCGCCGCCACCCGTCGCCCGTTCTGCTGGGAGCACGAGCCGGACGCGACTGTCCGCATCGGACGTCCGCAGGACCTCCGTTGGCGCGTCGATCGCCGCGACGTGATCGAGCCGCTGCCTGGCACGCTGCTGCGACTTTACGGCGTCGCCGAGAACCTCGCGCGCGGAGCCGACGAGGCGGGCGCGGCGCGCGTGCTCGCAGCCAAGGAAGCGACGCGGCAACGACTGATCGATCGCATCGGTCGCGACGTGCATCCGAGCAGCCTGCACCTGCTCGACCTGCGGCCCGATCGGTTCGTCGTCACGGAGGCGACGACGCTCACCGCGCAGGAATACGTCGATCATCTCGGCCCGACGCGGTACGTGCTGCGCGTCGCCGACGACCCGAAGGGGACGACGGCGTGGTTCGAGGATTCATGCAAGCCGTAGTCAGCGCGCTCGACGAGGCCAGCCAGGCCACCGTGAAACACCTGTGGGCGGGAATCGCCGATGAGTTCGGCATCTACATGCCGTTCGAACAACCGGTGCCGCACTTCACGTTTCACGTGGCGGCCCGGTACGACGAGGAGCGCCTCACGCGCGCGATCGCTTCCGCCGCCGCGAAGCACCCGCCGTTCACGGTCCGCGCAGCGGGCCTCGGCTTGTTCACCGGCAAGAAGATCGTCGCCCACGTTCCGCTCGTGCGAAATCGCGCCTTGAACGCGCTGCACCGCGACCTGTGGGAAGGGCTGGCGGGCGTCGGCACCGACTGTGTCCAGCACTTTGACCCCGGTCTGTGGGTTCCCCATGTCACGCTCGCGTACAAGGGCCTCACCGCCGACGTGCTGCCGAGCGTGATTCGATGGCTCGCCGACCGCTCGTTTGCGTGGGAGATGACGGTCGATCACGTCGGCGTCATCGCGCCAACCACCGACCCCAGTCGCGAAGCGGTCGACTACGTGCATCGGCTCCGCGGCTGACCCGTTAAGGGCTGGCAGGAGGCGGCATGCGCGAGATCCTCGGGGAAGGGAAGTTTCTGCGGCTCGTACGCGAGGGCAAGTGGGAGCACGCTGAGCGTACGAACGCCTACGGCATCGTGTTGCTCGCGGCGATCACCGACGACGACCACCTGGTCCTCGTGGAGCAGTACCGGTCGCCGGTGAAGTCGCGCGTGATCGAGCTTCCCGCCGGTTTGTGCGGCGACGACGTCGCCGGTGAACCGCTCGAGAGCGCCGCCGGCCGCGAGCTCATCGAGGAGACCGGGTACCAGGCGCGCGAGATCCGCACGCTCACCACGGGCCCTGTATCCGCCGGAATGACGACCGAGCAGATCACGCTGTTCCTCGCGACCGGCCTGACCAAGGTGGAGGCGGGCGGTGGCGTCGAAGGTGAGGACATCGAGACGCACCTCGTGCCTCTCGCCGACGTTCCCGCCTTCCTCGATGCGAAGATGAAAGCCGGCGTCCAGGTCGACACGAAGCTGTGGTCGGCGCTTTGGTTCGTCGAGCGCGCGCGCCGTCCGTGAGCGAACCCGACGCGAGCGAGCCAAACGCGCTCGAAGCCGAGCTGTTCGCGCTGCGGCGCGACGAGGCCGTCCGGTTCCTTCTGCCCCTGTTCTTCGTGTCGGGCGCCACCGGGCTCGTTTGGCAGACGGTGTGGGCCCGCGAGCTCCACCTCGTGTTCGGCACCTCGACGTTCGCGATCGCGACGGTCTTGTCCGCGTTCATGGCCGGCCTCGCGATCGGCGGTGGCATCGCCGGCGTGTACGCCGATCGCGTGAAGAACCCGGTCGTCGCGTACGGACTGCTCGAGATCGGCATCGGACTGTATGCGGGCGCCTTCCCGTACATCGTGCACGCGCTCACGCCGGTGTACCTCGAGGCCGCGCGCGCGATGGGCCCCGACCCGATCAAGTTCGGCGTCGTGCAGGGCCTGCTCGTCGGCTCGGCCCTCCTCGTCCCAACCGCGTTCATGGGCGCGACCTTGCCGCTGCTCGCGCGGTTCGCGACCGATCGGCTCGGGGCCGCGGGCGACCGCGTCGCGCGGCTTTACGCGATCAACACCGCCGGCGCGCTCGTCGGCACCGCGGTTTGCGGCTTCCTCCTGCTGCCGCTGCTCGGCAAGCTGATCACCACGTGGCTGGCGGCGGGTGCGAACATCGCGCTCGGGATCGCAGCGCTCGTGCTCGCGGCGTCGACCCAGGGTGCTGAGCGCGCGACGGTCGCGATCGACGTCCCCGTCGAGCCGCTCGGCACCCGCGGCGTCCGGGTCGCCACCGCGATGGCGCTCGCCGGGTTCGCGTCCCTCGTCTACGAGGTCGCTTGGACGCGCCTCCTCGTGCTCACCTGCGGCGCGTCGGTGTACGCGTTCACGGTGATGCTGCTCGCGTTCCTCGCAGGGATCGCAGGTGGCGGACGCCTCGGCGGGCCCGCCGCCGACTACGTGTACGCGCGCTGGGGTACCCGCGGCGTGATCCTCGCGCTCGCAGCGACCGAGATCGCCGTCGGAGCGCTCGCCTACGGGTTCCTTTGGGTGTACCCGCTCGTGCCGATCGCGTACGTCAACTTGTTCGACCTGTTCGGCGCGGGCAGCGTGTCGTCGTTCGTGTACATCGCTTCGCTCGGCGTCTCCGGGCTGGTCATGACCCCGCCCGCGCTGCTGATGGGGTTCGCGTTCCCGCTCGCCGTGCGCGCGGTCACCACGGACGACAAGGCCCTCGCGTCGCCGGTCGGCAAGATCTACAGCGCGAACACCCTCGGGGCCGTGTTCGGAGCTGCCCTCGCCGGGTTCGTGCTGCTCCCCAACCTGTGGGTCCGCGCCACCGTGATGCTCGGCGCCTCGGTGAACCTGCTCGCAGCGCTCGTGCTGCTGATCGACCGCGACCGCGCGCCGCGCGTCCGAATCGGCCTCCTCGCCGCCGTGGCTGCGATGATCCCGCTCGTTTCGGGCGTACTGGTCAAGCCGCCCTGGAACCCGTTGTGGATGACCGCCGGCCTGTACAAGTACGCGCCGGACCTTAACGACCACAGCTACGCGTCGCTGTACCGCGTCTCGGTGAACAACTTCGAGCTGCTCTACTACGCCGAGGGCCTTTCGAGCGTGGTCACCGTCGCAAAGAACGTCAAGACCGGCAACACCTGGCTCGCGAACAACGGCAAGATCGACGCGTCGACCTCAGCCGACATGCCCACGCAGGTCCTCGTCGCGCTGCTGCCGTTTCAGTACGTCGAACACGCGCCGAACGTCATGGTGATCGGCCTCGCGTCGGGGATTACGGCAGGCGCCGCCGCCACCGTGCCGGACGTCGAGCACCTCGACGTCGTCGAGCTCGAGCCCGCGATCATCGGCGCCGCGAAGATCTACGCGGAGCACAACCACCACGTGCTCGACGACCCGCGCGTGCGGGTGATCCCGAACGACGGCCGGAACCAGATCCTGCTGTCGCCGCCCGGCTCCTACGACATCGTGATCTCCGAGCCGTCCAACCCGTGGCTCACCGGCGTGTCGAACCTGTTCACGCGTGAGTTCCTCGACCTCGGGCGCACGCGGCTCGCGAAGGGCGGCGTGTGGGCGCAGTGGGTCCAGATGTACGGCATGGGCGAGGACGATCTGAAGTCGCTGCTCGCGACGTTCGCGTCCGTGTACCCGCACGTGCTCGTGTTCACGACGATCGACGACGCCGACCTCGTGATCCTCGGTTCCAACGAGCCGCTCTACCCCGACCGCGCCAAGGCTGCGGCGCTGCTCGCCCGCGGTCCCCTCGTGCGCGACGAGCTCGAACGGGTCGAGATGCACGACGACCTCGACCTGCTGGCTACCTGGGTCATGGACAAGCAGGGCATCGCGCGCTTCGCGAAGAACGAGCCGATCAACACCGATGACAACCTGCGCATCGAGTACTCGGCGCCGCTGCACCTGTACGCCCGCACGTCGAGCGACAACATGGAGTCGCTGCTCTCGAAGGGCGAGGTCCCGCGCGCGGCCGTGGGCGACGATCCAATGGCGCTGATCGGCCTCGCGCGCCGCTACCTGTCGAAGGACGACTTCGAGCGCTCGATGATCGCCGCGGTCGCGGCCGCGACGATCGTAGCGAACCAGGATCCGGACCCGGCCGTTCGCGCCCTCGGCGACCACGCCGAGAACGCCCGCAAGGACGACTGGCGCGGAGCGGTCACCGTGATCGACCAGGTCATCTCAGCCGCGCAGGCGCGCCCCGAGCCCCCGGTCGACCTGATCGGCGAGCTGCTCGCGTGGCGCGACGATCTGGACGCGTGGGCGAAGAACTAGTCCCGGACGCTACTTCTTCTCTTTCGCCCAGGAGTCCTTGAGCGTGATCACCCGGTTCCACACCGGCTTCCCGGGCTTGGTGTCGACCTCGTCGAGCGCGAAGAAGCCGACGCGCTCGAACTGGTAGCGGGTGCCCGGCGCCGCGTTCGCGAGCGAGGGCTCCACGCGCGCCGTCGTCACCACGACCTTCCCCTTCGGGTTCAGGTGCGACTTCCAGTCGTCCGAGTCCGGGTGCTCAGCCGTGAACAGCCGATCGTAGAGCCGGACCTCGACCACCGGTGAGTCCGAAGGAACCCAGTGGATCGTGCCCTTCACCTTTCCGCCGCCGGGCCCTTCGTTCCCCTCGATCGGCGCGTGCCAGGTCGCGGTGAGCCCCGTGATCACGCCGCCAAGGTCTTTCGTGACGCCATCCACGCGAACGAAACCGGCGCCCCGAAGGCGGACCCAGTTGCCCGGGAACAGGCGGAAGAAGCCCTTCGCGGGCGCCTCCTCGAAGTCTTCCCGCTCGACGTAGATCGTCTCCGTGAGCGTCACGGTGCGCGAGCCGAGCTCCGGCTTCTTTGGGTGGTTCTGCAGCGTCGCCGTGAACGGCGCGTAGTTCGTGAGCGTGATCGGCAGGCCGTCGATCACCGCCATCGCGCGGGCCGAGGTGGCGTCGAGGTCGTCGCGAATACACGCCTCGAGGATCGACACGTCGATCCAGCTGTCAGCCTTTGAAACACCAACACGCGACGCGAGCTCGCGCAGCGCAGACGGCGGCACGCCCCGGCGTCGCATGCCGCGAATCGTGGGCATGCGAGGGTCGTCCCAGCCGTCGACGAGGCCGTCGTTCACGAGCTGGAGCAGCTTGCGTTTGGAGAGCACGGTGTACGTGAGCTTGAGGCGCGCGAACTCGGTCTGCTCGGGCTTGTACGGCGTATCGACCGTCTGGATGCACCAGTCGTAGAACGGGCGATGGTCGGCGAACTCGAGCGTGCAGATGCTGTGCGTGATGCCTTCGACTGCGTCGGAAAGCGGGTGAGCGTAGTCGTACATCGGGTAGATGCACCACGCGTCACCGGTGCGGTGGTGATGCGCCTTCTTCACGCGGTACAGCACCGGATCGCGCAGGTTCATGTTCGGGTGGTTCACGTCGATCTTCGCGCGCAGGACGGCCTTGCCCTCGTCGAACTCGCCAGCGCGCATCGCGCGGAGCAGCCGCAGGTTCTCGTCCACCGAGCGGTCGCGGAACGGCGACGCCTTCCCGGGCCGGTGGTAGTCGCCGCGGTACTCGGCGATCTGCTCGGGCGAAAGCTCGTCCACGTAGGCCTTGCCAAGCTCGTCGAGCCTCTCGGCCCACAGGTAGATCTGCTCGAAGTAGTCGGACGCGAAGTACTTTCCCGCCCACTCGAACCCGAGCCAGTGCACGTCGGACTCGATGGCGTCGACGTACTCCTGCTCTTCGGCCGCCGGGTTCGTGTCGTCGAACCGGAGGTTGCAGCCCGCCGCGAAGTCGCGCGCGAGGCCGAAGTTCAGGCAGATCGACTTCACGTGGCCGATGTGCAGGTAGCCGTTGGGCTCAGGCGGGAACCGCGTCAGCACGCGACCGCCGAACTTGTCGGAAGCGTTGTCCGCACGGATCTTGTCGGCGATGAAGTTTGAAAGACCCGGCTCGGGCGTGGTGGACATGCGGCCTCCACGCCTCGTCTAACGTGGTACACCGACCATCTCATGATCCTCGCAGCCGATGTCGCCTACGACGAAGCGAAGGACACCGCGACCGCCGCCGGTGTGGTGTTCGCCTACTGGGCGGACGCGCAACCGATCGCCGAGTACGTGGTCCCCATCGTCGGGATCGCACCCTACCAACCGGGGGCGTTCTATCGCCGCGAGCTGCCGTGCCTCCTCGCGCTGCTCGCGGTCGTTCGGGAGACGCTGTCCACCGTGATCGTCGACGGATACGTCGACCTCGAACCCGGTCACGCGGGCCTCGGGCGGCACCTGTACCTGGCGATGGAGCGCCGCACCGCGATCGTGGGCGTCGCGAAGACGCCGTACACGGGCGCACCCGCCGCCGAGGTACGACGCGGGAACAGCGATTCGCCCTTGTTCGTCACCGCGGCCGGATTCGACCTGGCGGTCGCGAGCCAGGCCGTCGCCGCGATGCACGGCAGCTTCCGAATCCCGACGATGCTGAAGGCCGCCGATGCCCTTTCCAGGCGTCGTTGAGGGCGTGCCCCGACCCAGGCACTATCGCCAGCGCTCGAGCCGCGAGCCAAGGATCACGGGCTTGTGCTGAAGCTCCGCGACCGACCCCGCGCCCGTGAGCAGCATCGCGAGCCGGATCTCGTCGATCGTCTGCGCCGCGAACGCGTTCGCACCCGCCTGCCCGCCCTTCTCGTGGGCCTGCAGGAACGGCCGTGCGATTCCACCCGCGATCGCCCCGAGTGCGACCGCCTTCGCGACGTCGAGCCCGTGGCGCACGCCGCCCGTCGCGATCACCCCGAGGCCGAGCCCGCGAAGCTGAAGCACAGACGCGGCGGTCGGAATACCCCAGTCCCAGAACCGCTCGCCGAGCTCCTTCGTGGCCTTCGCGCGCAGCGTCTCGACGCCCACCCACGACGTGCCGCCGGCGCCCGACGTGTCCACCCAGCGAACGCCAGCGGAGACGAGCCGCTTTCCGACGTCCCGCGAAAGGCCGGAGCCGGTCTCCTTTACGATCACCGGCACCGAAAGCTCGTTCACCAGTCGCGTGATCGTCTCGATTCCGCCGCGAAAGTCGCTGTCGCCGCCCGGCTGGACGACCTCCATCGCAGGGTTCAGGTGCACACACAGCGCGTCGACCTGCGAATAGCCGACAAGATCGGCGACCTGCTGCGTCGAACACGCGCGCGCCTGCACGACGCCGAGGTTGCCGAACAACACGGCCGTTGGCGCCTCCTCGCGGACGCGGTAGCCCGCCGCTGCCGGGTTCTGCAGCAACGGACGCATCGAACCGAAACCGAACGCGAGGCCGTTCACCTCGGCGACGCCAGCGAGATCGCGGTTCACGCGCTCGGCGCGGTCGAGCCCGCCGGTCATCGCAGCGATCACGAGCGGCGCGCGCAGCCGCTTTCCGACGAGGTCCACGCCGAGGTCGATGGCGTTCCAGTCGAGCTCGGGGAGCGCGTCGTGGATGAAGTCGACATCATCGAACAACGTCGTCTTCGACTTGAACGCGACGTCGTCCGTGGCGCACAGATCGAGGTGGTCGGCCTTTCGGGAGGCGGGATCGGTCACGGGGACTCCTCGGAGACGCGGTGAGCGCCGGGCGCCACGTTCACGTCGATGACACGGTAAGCACGCGCGCGGACAGCGTCTCGGAATCCGTCTTCCGATGCCTGGTCAGGGAGCAGCGCGACGGCGATGTCCCCTCCCCCCGCGCCAGAGGGCTTGGCAGCGCCCCCGTGATCGCGCGCGATCGCGGCGATCTCCGCGAGCGCCGGCGTCTCCCAGTCGATTCCCGCCGCGACGCTCATTCGCCGCAATTCCGCGTAGGCGACAGAAAGGGTGGCAATCGGCGAGGCCGCGTACGCCTCGACGATCGCGGCGCTCTCCCTCACAAACGCCGCGCGGTCGCGCCACGCGAGGTACTGCTGCACGCGCGGCCCCGTCGCCGCGCTCGTGCCGGACCACACCACGACGGGCCTCACGACAGGTTCAGCGGCGACCGACATCGCCCCGTCCGCGTCGCGCCGGAACCGGAGCACCCCGCCATGCGCGCTCGCCGCGACGTCGATCCCGGAGCCGCCGCCCTGAACTGCGCGGTGAACCCCGTCCGCCGCGCGCCAGACGTCGGCCGCCCCGCCCGCAAGCGCGGCGACGACGCACGTGGCGGCCGAACCGCCGAAGCCCACCTTCGTCGCAGCCCCGACGGGGTTCCAGTCCGAAAACGAGTACCGCGCGGCCGGCGCGTTCACCGCGTTCAGCGCGGCGCGGGCGTACGAATCGTCGCCGGGTGTCTCGACAACCAGCCGATCGGACGGCGTCACACGGACCTGCACGCCCCGATCGACAGCCGCGACGATCGCGGGCGCGCCGTCCAACACGGCGTACTCACCTACCAGCACGAGCTTTCCAGGTGCGACGAAGCGCACGTGACCAGGTGCCTCGCTCATGGCCGGAACGCGAAGGTCCACGTCCCGCCCCCGTCAACGTCCGAAGGCCACGGGAACAAGCGGAACTTCGCGAGCGCACAGGTCCCGAGCGTCTCGCGCCCGGTCGTATTCGCGAACACGCTCGAGCCAAGGAACCGCCCCTCGCGCGCCGACCACTCGATCTCGACCACGCCCTTTGTTTCGGGGAACGCGGCGAGTTCGTTCTTGTAGCAGGACAGGAGGTCCGACGAGTGATCGCGAACGAGCGCGTCGAGCCCCGCAGCGTCGCGGTTGTAGCCGTCGTACCACCCAGGCTTCGCCGCCACCGATGGCCCACACGCGAACGCGAGCAACAGGATCACGGCTCGATCCGGACCGACACACCACCACCCGGCTTCGCGATCCGCACGTCTTCGACGTGTTCCCGGAGCGCCCGCGCGACCGCGGCGGCGTCCGACCGCAGGCACAGCACCTTCACGTTGGGCCCCGCGTCCATCGTCGCATACGCGCCGATCCCCTCGTCCCGCAGCCGACGCACGGCATGCAGGCAGGCCACGGTCGCCGGCTGCCAGTAGATGATTGGCGGCCGCGTCGTGTGCATGAGCGCGTGCATCTCGAACGTCGACGCCTCCATCACCTCGCCCAACGCCTGAAGATCGCGAGCCAGTACAGCGCTCCGCCCCACGTCAACCCGTCCCGGCGCGGTACGAACCCACGCGTCGTAGTAGGGCGAGGTCGCGCGCGACGCCTCCATCCCCGACGTGGAGCCCACGGCCTTCTTCTTGCCCGACACGATGGCGACCACCATCACGACGTCCCAATGGTCGACGGGGGCCACGGGCACCCCGTGCGAATCGGTCCCGTCGGCGCGCTCCCCGAGCGTCCACTCGACGAACCCACCCCACAGGCTCCGGCACGCCGAGCCCGATCCCCGGCGCGCGAGCACCGAGAGCTGCTCGATCGACAACGACCTCCCAGCGGCCGCAGCGGCCGCGACGACGAGCGCCGAAAACCCCGACGACGACGACGCGAGGCCCGCCGCCGAAGGGAAGTCATTGTCGGAGACGACCCCGACCGGCGGCCGGTTCGGTGCGACAAGATCGAGCACCGCCGCGACCTTGCGGGTCGTCTCCTCGTCCGCGCGGACGCCGTTGAACACGACGGTGTCGCGCGGGGCGTCCCAGGTCACGGTCGTCGTCGTGCTGAACCCGTCCAGCGTGAGCGACAACGACGGCACCGCGGGCAGGTTCAGCGCGGTGTCGCGCTTCCCCCAGTACTTCACCAGCGCGATGTTCGGGTGGGCAACGGCGGTCGCCATCATCGCGCGAGCCGCTCGTAAACGCTCTTGCGGAGCACCGGCACGAGGCCGCCCCCTCCGAGAATGTTCACGATCCGTCCGCCGCTCGCACGCACCACGCCCGGCCCCCGCAGCACGGTCTGCCCGAGGTGCGCGTACGCGTTGCGATCAAGCCACGCGTCGATCGGGCGCAGCGCGCCGTTGCCTTCAACGACGGTCACCGGCTGCGAAGGCGCGTCGACAAGACCTTGAACGACCCAAGGGTTGTCCGTGTCACGGGCGGCCTGCGCGATGAAGCCCTCCCAGCCGCCGCACCCCGGGTACACCGTCTCCATCTTGGCGACGATCTCGACGTCGCGCGCCTCGGAGCCGATGAACACGCTCTTCCCGCCGTAATCCCAGCTCCGCTTCACCACGACGCGCGCGGGGTTCGCGGCCGTCCACCGCGCGAGGTCTGCCACGATTCCGCCGTCCACGTCATGCCCGGGGATCTCCGCCAGCAGGCGCGTCCATGGCAACATGCGGCGGAGCAGGTCGCGCTCGGCGACGTCGAGCACGTCGAGATCAGGCAGCTCGCCGGTGGCGGCCTGGTGCACCACGGCGACGAGCCCCTTCACCTCGAGCAGGCTCGTGATCGGGTTGCGAATGAACGGTCCACCGTCGATCAGCGCGTTCGCGAGCGGGCTCGCGCCGTCGATGCGACGCCCGAAGACGTGGCGGTACAACAGGTCGTACGTGCGCCCCTCGGCCACCGGGCGCTGCTGATCGTCGAACGAGACCTCGTCCGCGAAGCACCGTGCCACCTCGCGGCTCGCCCCCCACGTCGTCGCGTAGTGCGAGAGCTCGCCCTGCTGGGCGTCCCCGCGCCGGCAGACGATCAGGATCGACGGCGTGCCCTCGCGTCCGGCCGTGCGCCAGGACTCGTCCAGGCACGCGAGCAAGTCCGCCGCGTTCGAGCCGTTCGCAGCGACCGCCGCCTCGACGTCCACCGGCGACAGGCCGCGCGCGCGGCCAAAGGCGCGGATCCACCCGTGGGTCGCGATGTCCGAATACCCCTGCATCGCAGGGATGGTCGCGTTCAACTCGAGCACCTTCTCGGCGCCATCGCGATCGACGAAACAATCGATGCGCGCCGTCGTCACGCGCCTCAGGTTCTGCGGCCGCAGCGCCTGGCGTTCAAGGTCGGTGAAGCCCGCCCACAGCCACTGGTACCGAGGATCGGCGAACACAGCGCACGCCACACGTACGCTCGCGTCCAGCACCGCGCGCGCCTCACGCGCCAGCCGGTCGATCGCGGCGTCCTCGATCACACACGGTTCGACGACGAGCGGGATCGGCACCACCCGCCCTTCGGGCGTGTACACGACGAGGCCGCTATTCCAGGCCTCGCGGGCCCAGGAGTCGATCACGGCGGGGGTCATCACATGCAGGTCGGCTCGGTTCATGGGCCCATGCTAGCCACGCCTCGGGGTAATGTCGCGGCCCGGAAGCCACGGAGGTCGAATGGACAGCTGGAAACGCATGGAAGCCCTCGTGGGGGCGATCGCACCCACGGGCCTGCGCCCGCCCGCGACCGCCGCAGACCTCGAAGCGCTCGATATTCCGCCCGACTGGCGCCACCTGTGGGCGGCCCACGACGGGCAGTCCAGCGACGTCGCGGGGCTGTTCCAAGGCTGGCACTTCCTCCCGCTGCGCGGCGGCGACTCGGTCGAGGCCGAATCCGATGACGATTGGCTCGTCGTCGCCAAGGACTTCGGCGGCGGCACCTGGGCCATCGCCAAGACGGGAGGCCCGCTCGTCGAGTCCCTCGACGGCGAGACGCGCCTCGTTGCGCGTAATTTCATCGACCTGCTCGACAAGATGGCAGACGCCCTCGAGCAAAAGTCGCCCACCGTCGAGAAGACGCCGCGTGAACGCCCCGCGCGGCCCACGACCGTGCGGCGGACGGCCGAGCCCGAGGTCACCGGACCGGCGCAGATCCGCCCCGCGCCCGCGGCCGCGCCTGCTCCTCTCAAAGTGATGGCCCCGTCCGCCCCGGCGGTGACCGAGCCCGACGACGTCCTCTCCGCCATCGCCATGCCCAGCGTCGACGGCTGGTCCGCGGACGTGCACGCCGGCCTCGAGCATGCAGGCGGACTCGTCGAGGTCGACTTCAACGGCGAACGCCGCGCGGTCCGACTGCCGCCGACCCTGCGCGACGGCATGAAGGGCACGTTCGAAGGGGCGACCCCTGACGGGGCCCGCCTGCGCATCCATGTCCACCTCCGTGCTAAGATGCCCGCCACTCCGCAGGAGACCTCATGAACGCCAATGCCGACAAGATGTTCCCATTCGACGCCCGGAGCTACGCGTTCCAGGAGTACGTCCCCTGCAAGAACCTGATCGGAGGAGCCTGGCGCGACGCCGAATCGGGCCAAACGATCGCGGTCGAAAATCCCCGCCACGGCCGGGTCATGGGCCACGTCGCGAGCTCCGGCGCAGCAGACGTCGATGCCGCCGTGCAGGCCGCCGCCCTCGCGGCCAAGACCTGGCGCAATGTGCCCATCCGCGAGCGCGGCGCGGTGTTCTATCGGCTGAAGGAGCTGATGCAGCGCGACCTCGACGAGCTCGCCTGGCTCGTGTCCCACGAGAACGGCAAGACCTTCGCAGAGGCCAAGGCCAGCGTCGAGAAGGGCATCGAGTGCGTCGAGTTCGGCGCGTCGCTGCCCAACATGGCCACCGGTGAGCAGCTGGACGTCTCCCGCGGCGTGAACTGCCGCATCGAACACGAGGCGCTCGGCGTCGTCGCCGGCATCACGCCGTTCAACTTCCCGATCATGGTCCCGCTGTGGATGCTCCCGCAGGCGATCGTCGGCGGAAACGCGTTCGTGCTCAAGCCGTCCGAGCAGGTGCCGTACGGCGCCATGAAGCTCGGGCTGCTCCTGCGCGAGGCCGGGCTCCCGGACGGCGTGTACAACGTCGTCAACGGCGGCGCTGACGTCGTCAACGCCCTGTGCGACCACCCAACGATCAAGGCGATCGCGTTCGTCGGCAGCACCCGAGTCGGCAAACACGTGTACGCGCGCGGAGCCGCTGCCGGAAAGTCGATGTTGTGCCTCGGCGGCGCAAAGAACCACCTGATCGTCGTGCCCGACGCGGACGTCAAGCTCACCGCCGCCAACGTCGCCGCGTCGTTCACCGGCTGCGCGGGCCAGCGCTGCATGGCCGCCAGCGTGCTCCTCGCCGTCGGCGACGTCGACCCGATCGTCAACGCGATCGTCGAGGAAGCCAAGAGCATCCGAATGGGCAAGGACCTCGGCTCGATCATCAACGAGGTCTCGGAGAAGCGCATCCGCGGCTACATCGACCAGGCCGTCAGCCTCGGCGCAAGCATCGTGCTCGACGGCCGCGCGCAGCGGGGCGAAGAGTCCGGCTACTGGGTCGGACCCACCGTCCTCGACCACGTCTCCACCACCATGCCGGCCGCCACACAAGAGATCTTCGGCCCCGTGTTGTCGATCGTGCGCTGCAAGACGCTCGAAGACGCGATCGCGATCGAGAACGCGAACGCGTACGGCAACGCCGCCTGTATCTACACCACGTCGGGCGCCGTCGCGGACTACGTCACCGAGCGCGTCGAAGCCGGAATGGTCGGCGTGAACGTCGGCGTCCCGGTCCCCCGCGAGCCGTTCGGTTTCGGCGGTTGGAACGACAGCAAATTCGGCACCGGAAACATCACGGGCATGGACGGCTACCGGTTCTGGACGCGGCCCCGCAAGGTCACCACCAAGTGGGCGATCCAGAAAGACACGACCTGGATGGGGTAGGCCTCAGCGAAGGGCTGACCCAGCGCCCGCGAATTTCGCGACCGCCCGAGCCAGCAGCCCCGAGCTTCGCTTTCGGGCTCCACCGCCCGGTACGGCGTTCCAAAGAAGTGCTTCTCTCGTTCGAGGGTGTGCAGCACCTGCCATTTTGCGAAACTCGGCCGGGCTGGCTCCTCGAATCGCGAAATTCAAGAGAGCTGGCTCCGCAGCGCGGCGACGCCGTCCGCTCGACGAGCCTACCGGCCAGGCTCGACGACGACGTTCTGATCAAGGTCGACGGCGGTCTGCGCGAGCAGGCGGCCGTTGATCGACGCGCCCGTGCGCATCGTCACCGACGTCTGGGTCAACACGACGCCCTCGAGGTGGGCCGTGGTGCCCACGTCGACGAGGCCTGCTACCTGCCAGTACACGTTCTTCGGCTGCGCGCCGCCGATCAGCACGATGTTCGCGGCGCTGCTGACGATCAGGTCCTGCGCGACCTGGAGGATCCACACGTCCGACGAGCTGCCGTCGAGGGTCACGCTCGTGGGGATGAGCAGCCCGGTCCCCCACTTGTAGACGCCTGACGGCAGCGTCATGCCGCCGATGTCGCCCGCGCCGAGCTCGGTCACGTCCGGCGCGCGCCCCGCTGCGTCAGTAAACGCGAGCTCCATGTCGCCGATCGCGGTCGTCATGTTCGAAGGCGTCGGCGGGGCGTAATCGGCGGCGAACACCTGGCCCGTCACCTGCGGGGACGTCGCGAACTCGTTGGACGCGTCCGCGCTCAACGAGAAGCCCGTGATGAACGAAGCGGCCGCCGGGCTCACGCCGATGTCGCCCGTGATGGCCGACGCAGGCACCGAAGAGATGCCGCTCTTCGCGAGGATCGCGAAGTCGCCTGACGTGCCGAGGTTCACCGGGAGCCCCGGCGCGAGGGCATCACCCGTCGTGAAGCCCCAGGTGTACGGCTCATTCATCGGCACACCGACCGCGCTGGTGACGTCAGTCGTGATGGTCGCCGTGAACAGGGTGTCGCTCGCGAGGTGCGCGGAAGGCCAGAACACCGCGGTCCCTTCCGACGTGATCACGGTGCCCGCGACCGCCACCGGTGGATCCCCGAAGGTGACCGTGAACGTGGCCGGCGTGAGCGAAGCCGGATCCATTTCGACGTTGAACCCGGCCGTCGCGCTTGCGTTGATCGGCACGTTCGTGTCGCCGTCGGCGGGGATCGTCGACGTCACCTTCGGCGCGTCGTTCGGGTCGGCCTTGCAGGCCGCGACCAGGGCGAGGAACAGGACCGCGGGGCTCGTGTTCCGTGGGCGCGTGGTCACTACGGCGCCGGCTCGACGACGACGCTCTGATCGAGGCTCACGGCCGTCTGTGCGAGCAGGCGGCCATTGATCGACGCCCCCGTATGCAGCGTGGCGGACGTCTGGGTCAGCACGTTGCCTTCGCCGTGGGCGGTGGTCCCAAAGTCGACGAGACCCGCGACCTGCCAGAACACGTTCATCGGCAAGGCCCCACCGGTCAGGTGCATCGCGGCCCCGCTCGACAGTGTGAGGTCCTGGGCGATCTGGAAGATCCACACGTCCGTGGCGCTACCGTTCAGGGTGACGTCTGACGCGACGAGCACGCCCGTTCCCCACTTGTAGACGCCTGGTGCGAGCGTCATCCCGCCGATGGCGCCGGCGCCGTGCTCCGTAAAGTCAGGCGCGCGACCCGCCGCGTCGGTGAACGCGAGCTCCATGTCGCCGATCGCCGTCGTCATGTTCGAGGGCGTTGGCACCGCGTAGTCGGCCGCGAACACGTGCCCCGTCACCTGAGGCGACAGCGCGAACACGTTCGAGAGATCCGCCGCCAACGAGAAGCCCGTGATGTAGGTCGCCGCCGCCGGGCTGACGCCGATGTCGCGGGTGACCACGGAGGCCGGCACGGTCGAGATGCCGCTCTTCGCGAGTACGGCGAACGTACCGGCAGTCCCAAGGTTCACGGGCAGGCCCGCCGCCAGCGCCGTGCCGGTCGTGAAGGTCCAGTCGTAGGCCTCGGCCAGCGCAACGCCGTTCGCGCTCTCAGCGCCCGTCGTCACGGTGGCGAGGTACGCGGTGTTGGCGGCGAGGTGCCCCGCGGGCCAGAAGGTCGCGATGTTGCTGGCGTAGATCACCGTGCCGGGCACCGGAACCGCCGGGTTTCCCGTGACGACCGTGAACGTGGCGCCGTCGATCGTCCCGAAGTCCATCGGCTCGCTGAACGTCGCCGTCACGTTCAGGTTGAGCGGCACGTCGGGCGCGAGGTCCAGCGGTGACGTGAACAACACGGTCGGGGTCGCCGCCGTGGTGAACGTCCACAGGTAGTCGTGCGCCAGGCCCACGCCGTTCGCGCTCTCAGCACCCGTCGTCACGGTCGCCTCGAACGTGGTGCCGCTCGCCAAAGCGACCGTGGGCGTGAAGACCGCGGTCAGGTCGTCCGCGTACAACACTGTCCCATCCACCTGAATCGGCGGGTCGCCTGTCGTGACCATGAACGTCGAGGGCGTGAGTGTCGTGAGGTCCATGGCCTCGCTGAACGTCGCGCTCGGCGTCAGGTCGAGGTGCACCGCGATCGCCGCGTCGAACGGCAGCGTCGACAACACCGTCGGGGTCGTCCAATCCGTGTCGTTTGTGTCGGTGTCGGTGTCCGCGTCGGTGTCCGCATCGGTATCCGTGTCGGTGTCCGCGTCAGACGTATCGATCGTGTCGGTGTCGCCGGTCTCGTTTCCTTTTCCGTTGCACGCCACCAGCGCGAGCAGGAGCGCGACCGTTCCGGTCTTCGACAGGTTCAACGTCGTATTAACAAACATGGGGGTTGTCCTTGGGTGGGGCGCGCGAGTTCGCGCAGCGTTCCAAGGGACCCTTTGCGCCATTCGTGCCAACGCCAAACCATCGCCTGTACTTCGTTTTAGCGAGACCACTCCAGGATCCCGCCGCCAGGCCCATCAGAATGACGGTATCGTCGCCCCCTCGGAGGACTCATGACCAGCGAAGAGATCGCAGCGCTCTGCAGCAAACACACGATGTGGTCGTGGTCCGCCGGCGACGCCGTCAACCCCATGGTGTACGAGCGCGCAAAGGGCATCCACTTCTGGACCGCCGACGGCAAGCGCTACCTCGACTGGAACAGCCAGCTGATGAGCGTGCTCATCGGCCACAGCCACCCAAAGGTCACCGAGCGCATGAAGGAAGCGTGCGACGGCCTGATCTTCGCCCACCCCGGCGCCGCCACGGCCGTCCGCGCCCGCGTCGGCAAGCGCCTGTCCGAGCTTGTCCCCGGCAACATCAACAGCTTCTTCTTCACCCTCGGCGGCGCCGAAGCCAACGAGAACGCGATCAAGGCCGCGCGCCTGTTCACGGGCCGCCAGAAGGTGCTCTCGCGCTACCGGAGCTACCACGGCGCCACCCACGGCGCGATGATGCTCACCGGCGACCCTCGCCGCCTCCCCAACGAGCCTGGTGCGCCCGGCTTCGTCAAGGTCATGGACCCCGTCCCGTACAGCTACAAGTTCGGCGACACCCCCGAGCAGATCTGCCAGAACCACCTCGCGTACATGGAAGAGGTGCTGTGGTACGAAGGCCCCGACAAGATCGCCGCGATGTTCGTCGAGTCCGTCACCGGCACCAACGGCATCCTCGCGCCCCCGCCCGGCTGGCTCAAAGGCCTCAAGGAGCTGCTCTCGCGGCACGGCATCCTGCTCGTTTGCGACGAGGTCATGGCCGGCTTCGGCCGCACCGGAAAGATGTTCGCGTTCGAGCACGGCGGCGACGTCATCCCCGACATCGTCACCATGGCCAAGGGCCTCACGTCGTCCTACGTCCCGCTCGGCGCCATGGGTGTTTCCGACCCGATCGCCGCGCACTTCAAGAAGAACGTGTTCTACGGCGGCCTCACCTACAACGCGCACCCGTTCGCGCTCGCCACCTGCGAAGCCGTACTCGACGTGCTGATTGAAGAGGACATGGTCGGCAACGCCGCCCGCCTCGAGCCCGTCGTGCGCAGCGAGATGGACCGCCTGAAGGCCAAGCACCCGAGCGTCAAGGAGGGCCGCTGTATCGGCCTGTTCGGCGTCCTCGATCTGCAGAAGGACAAGGCCGGCACCCCGATGGCGCCCTACAATTCCACGCACCCGATCATGAAGGAGTGCAACAAGGCGCTCCTCGATCAGGGCCTGTGGACCATGCTCCACTGGGGCTCGATCCTCTGCAACCCGCCGCTGTGCATCACCGAAAGCGAGCTCCGCGAGGGCTACGCAATGGTCGACAAGGCGTTGGATGTCACCGATCGGGTCGTGAACAGCTGACATGCCCTACGAACGCCCCGTCACCAAGCGTTACTACGACCCCTACGAGCTGGTGTGGTATTGCACCGCCAACCGCCTCGGTTTCACGCCGATCGTCCGGAACCCAGCGATCTTCGCGATGACCGACGGCACCGGCCGGCTCGAGTTGTCCACGCGCGACGCGCTCGACGCCGACGACAACGCCGGGCAGCAGATCTTCCACGAGATCGTCCACTGGATCGTCGCGGGCGAGGACTCGTTCACGCTGCGCGACTGGGGCTACCCGCTCTCCGAAGAGATCCACTGGACCGAGCTCGTCACGCTGCGGGTCCAGGCCGCGCTCGCCGATCGCCACGGCATGCGCGACTTCCTAGCCCCCACCGGCGGCATGCGCGAGTACTTCGACCGGCTCGGCTCCGATCCGATGGCGCCGCTGGACGACACCGAACTTGAGCAGCAGATCGTCCAAGCGGCGCTTGAGGCCCTCGCCCGCGCCGACGGCCCCCCGTGGGCGCCGGCGACCCACGAAGCGCTCGTCGCCACCGCAGCGATCCGAGCCGCGCTGCTGCCGTTCCTGACGCACTACCAGACAGACATCCCGGACGATTCTCTGCCTTCGCTGTGGGACCGGGCTAAGATGCCGCGGTGACCACCACCTCCGACGGCCGCCGCTACAAGATCCACCACGTCCTCGGGCAGGGCGGCTTCGGCACCGTGTACGCGGCCGAGCTGCTCGGCGAGGGCGGGTTCTCCCGCAAGGTGGCGCTCAAGGTCCTGAATCCTGACATGCAGGAGATCGAGGACGTCGCCAACCGACTCCGCGACGAAGCCCGCCTGCTCGGCATCCTCCGCCACCGCGCGATCGTGCAGGTCGACGGCCTCGTCAAGCTCAACGGCCGCTGGACCGTCGTGATGGAGTTCATCGAGGGCGCCGATCTCCAGCGGGTCGTTCGCTCGACCGGACCCATCCCGCTCGGCTGCGCGTTGGAGATCGTCAGCGAGGTCAGCTCCGCGCTCGACATCGCGTACGCCACGCCCGGCCCCAACGGCGTTCCGCTCAAGATCATCCACCGCGACATCAAGCCCCCGAACATCCTGCTCACGGCCGCCGCCGAGACGAAGGTCCTCGACTTCGGCATCGCCCGCGCCGACTTCGCCGAGCGCGAAGCGCAGACCAAGTCGGTGTTGTTCGGCAGCATCGGGTACATGGCGCCCGAGCGCATGGAGTTCCAGGAGCTGCCCGCCGGCGACGTGTTCGCCCTCGGCGTCGTGTTGTTCGAGATGATCGACGGCAACGCGCTCGGCAAGACGTCGATCAACCCGGCCAAACACACAGGCCACGTCGACGCCGCCGTCGCGCGGCTGCTCAAGAAGATCGGCCCGTACCCGCCCGAGTTCCCCGAGCTGCTCCGCAGCATGCTCGCCTATGACCCGGACGATCGCCCCACGGCGCGCGAGGTCGAGCGCCGCTGCCGGTCGCTGCGCGGCTCCATCGGCGAGCCCTGGCTGCGCGACTGGGCCGAACACATCGTGCCGCCGCTGCTCAAGCAGACGGCCCCCGCCACCAACGACGCGTTCAGCGGACAGATCGTCGTCGAAGGCGGCACCGCCGTGCGGCTTGACGTCCCCGCACCGCCCACCTCCCCGCAGCCGTTCCCGTCCGCGCCCGACCCCACGCGACCCGTCCCCCCAGCGATCGACGTGATCGAGAGCCCGGACGTGCGCCGCGGGCCCTCGAAGAGCGGCGCCATCGCGCGCCGGAAGGTCCGTCGCCCAAGCTTCCTGTGGACGCTGTTCCAGGTCACGGCCATCTTCGGCTGCGTCACCTCCATCGGCGTCCTCGTCATCGTCGCGATCGCAGGCATCGGTACCGTAGGCGCCGGCGCGGTCGCGTTCCTCGCCGTGCTCGGCCTCGCGAGCGGCTCGAACACACCCACGTACGACCCCGGGCCGTCCACCTACGGCACGTACGCGGTGCCCACGCCCGAGGTCGTCCCCGAGGTGAGCGGCGAAGAATACAAGGGCCCGTTCGGGTTCACCGCCGCGGTGACCGAACCGTGGAAGAGCCTCGGCATGCCGATCGGCCGCAGCGCGTGCATCTTCTCGGACGCGAAGAGCATCACCATCTACCACCCGCTCGCCGGCAACAACGCCCAGGACATGGGCGGTACGTACGCCGCAAAGCTCGTGAATGGCGGTTGGACGCAGCAGTACGATTACACGTACGACACGATGCGCTCGATGACGTTCACGAAGGGATCTGAAAACTTAAGCCTTTCGTCCATGATCTACGAGGACAACATCCTCGTCACGATGGCAAAGTACTGAAGCGCCGACTACGCATTAAGCGTGCCAGAAATGTTACGGCTTTTGTGGCCGCTTTTATCGATATCTGATTTCAGCTGGTCGCCAGCCGCATAAGGGATCAAATGACCGCGCACGAGTCGCGGCCAACCTCTGGCGGTATCGTCAGATCTCTCTTCGAGGCTGAAAATCGATGTTTTCGCTAAGTGCTGCGGGCCTCACCGCGGTGGTCGTTTCGTGCGGGTTGCTTCTGGCGATTGTCGCGTTCTATTCGAGCGGATCGGTGGTCTACGTGCCGAACCGCCGGGCCGGCGTCGTCGAGCGGCTGTGGAGCCACCGCGGCTCGGTCAAGAACGGCTTCATCGCGCTCGCGGGCGAAGCCGGCTATCAACCTGACGTCCTGCGCGGTGGCTGGCACATGTTCGTGCCGTACTCGACCCGGGTCCACACAATTCCCCTCGTCACCGTCCCCCAGGGGCGCATGGGCTACGTGTTCGCCCGCGACGGCGCCCCGCTCGGCCCCGACGAGGCCCTCGCGATCGACACCGGCGCGTCCCTCGAAGACGTGCGCGACTTCCTCGCAAAGGGCGGTCGCCGCGGCCCGCAGCGCCGCATTCTCCGTGAGGGTACCTACGCGATCAACCTCGCCGAATTCGTCGTGCTCACCGAAGACCGTAGCTATTTCCTATCGATGGAGCCCGGCGACGACGAGCGGTTCGCGAAGATGGCCGAGCAGATCAAGGACCGCGGCGGCTTTCGCCCGGTCACCATCGACGGCGCAAAGGACGTGATCGGCGTCGTCACCATCCACGACGGCCCGCCGCTCGAGGGCGCTGAGATCATCGCGCCCACCGTCGCCAACCACGCCGACTTCCAGGACCCGGAGCGGTTCCTCGCCGCCGGCGGTCGCCGCGGACGCCAGCTCCAGGTGCTGACGGAAGGCACCTGGTACCTCAATCGCCTGTTCGCCACCGTCGAGATCGTGCCAAAGACCACGATCGAGGTCGGCTACGTCGGCGTCGTGGTGAGCTACACCGGTCGCCGCGGAGCTGACATTTCGGGCGACGCCTACAGCCACGGCGAGCTCGTCGCCACAGGCGAGCTCGGCGTTTGGAACACCGCACTGCTCCCCGGTAAATATGCGTTCAACGTGTACGCCGGAAAGGTCGTCGCTGTACCCACAACCAACTTCATCCTGAAGTGGATTCGCTCCGAATCGGGCTCGCATGGATTCGACGAGAACCTCGCCGAGGTGCGCCTGATCACCAAGGACGCGTTCGAGCCGTCGCTCCCGCTTTCCGTGGTGGTGCACATCGACTACCGCAAGGCCCCGCTCGTCGTGCAGCGGTTCGGTGACATCCAGAAGCTCGTCGAGCAGACGCTCGACCCGATGGTGTCGGCGTACTTCAAGAACGTCGGTCAGACGCGCACGCTGATTCAATTGCTCCAGGACCGCGCGTCGATCCAGGACCAGGCGTCGCGCGAGATGCGCACCAAATTCGAGCGGTACAACCTTGACCTCGAGGAGGTGCTAATCGGCACGCCGTCAGCGAATGGGAACGGCGACATCGATCAGATCCTCGCTCAGCTGCGGTCGCGACAGATCGCCGATGAGCGCGTCGAGACCTACAAGCGCGAGGAGATGGCCGCGTTCCATCACCGCTCGCTGCGGGAAGCCCAGGCGCGCGCGGATCAGCAGACCCGCATCACGGCGTCCGAGCTCGAGGTCACCGTGCAGACCAACGAAGGTCGCGCCCGGTACGAGCGCAGCGTGCAGGAGTCCAACGAGGTCCGCGTGCGCGCGGAAGCCGAAGCCGAAGCCGAGCGCATCACCCGCGTGGGTATCGCCACCGCGCTCGCCACCGAAGAGCAGGTCCGCGCCTACGGCGGCCCGCAGTACTAGGTGATCGCCACGTCCATCAACCGCATCGCGGAGGCGATCGAGGAGTCGCACGTCGACGTGGTGCCGAAGGTCATGGTCGGCGGCGGCGCGAACGGGGGAGGCAGCCTGATGGACGGCCTGCTCGCGATGGTGATGAACGACAAGCTCGGCGCGCTCGCGTCGACGACGCAGGCTCCGGTGCGGCCCGAGGTGGAGCGAATCAAGCAGGCGCTGCGTGCGAAGATCGCTGACGAAGCCAAGTAAACATCGCGGTACTCCGTCGGAGTTGACGCAACTCGGACGGAGTTCGTTTCTCGCAGAGGAGCGGGAGAATGGGCAGAGCGCGCAGGGAAACCATCCCTCTGCGAACTCTGCCCATTCTCAGCGTCTCTGCGAGAAATTGAGCGCTCAAATCGCACAACCGCACCCGGACGTCAGCCGACCCCGAGGTATGCCTTCCGGACCTCGTCACTCGCCGCCAGCACCCGCGCTTCATCGTGAAGCACGATCTGACCGACCTCGATGACGTACCCCATGTGCGCCGCACCGAGCGCCATGTGGGCGTTCTGCTCGATGAGCAGGATGGTCGTCCCCTGCTTGTTGATGTCCCGGATGATCGCGAAGATCGTCTGCACGATCTGCGGCGCGAGCCCGAGCGAAGGCTCGTCGAGCAACAACAGCTTGGGCCGTGCCAGCAGCGCGCGCGCGATCGCGAGCATCTGCTGCTCTCCGCCCGACAAGGTCCCCGACAGCTGCCGCAGCCGCTCGCGCAGCCGCGGGAACAGGTCAAGCACGCGCTCCTTGTCGCTCAGCACCCCGGCGCGATCCGTGCGCGTGTACGCGCCGATCTCGAGGTTGTCGTCCACGGTCAGGTTCGCGAACACGCCGCGCCCTTCGGGGCTCTGCGCGATGCCCATGCGCACGATCTCGTGGGCCTTGACCCCTTCGAGGTGACGCCCCGCGAACTTGATCGACCCCGACGAGGGGCGCACCAGGCCTGAGATCGCGCGCAACGTCGTGGACTTTCCGGCGCCGTTCGAGCCGATCAGCGTGACGATCTGGCCCTCTTCGACGTCCAGGCTGATGCCCTGCAACGCGTGGACCGCGCCATAGTGGACGTGAAGATCGCGGACCTCGAGCAGGGCCATCAGTGCGCTCCAGGCGACGCGTCAGCCACCGGGCTGGCGCCGAGGTACGCCTCGATCACGGCGGGGTTCTTCTGGATCTCGATCGGCGTGCCGCTCGCGATCACCACGCCGTGATCGAGCACGGTGATGCGCTCGCAGATCTCCATCACCAGCCCCATGTCGTGCTCGATCAGCAGCACGGTGAGCCCGAACCGGTCGCGCACGTCGCGGATCAGGTTGCGCAGCGCGACCTTCTCCTGCGGGTTCATGCCCGCGGCGGGCTCGTCGAGCAGCAGCACCTTGGGATCGAGGGCCAACGCCCGCGCCATCTCGAGGCGCCGCTGACCGCCGTACGGAAGGAACCGCGCGCTCTCGTCGGCGCGCTTGTCGAGCTCGAAGATCTGTAGCAGCTCCATCGACCGCGTGGTGATGGCGTTCTCTTCCGCACGGAAGCGCGGCGTCCGGAGCAGCGCGTCGAGCGTGGTCGTCCACCCCCGCGACCAGCAGGCGATCTTCACGTTGTCCAACACCGTGAGGTCACCGAACAGGCGGATGTTCTGGAACGTCCGCGCCAAGCCCGCCTGTGCGATCTGGTGCGGCTTCAGCCCGTTCAACACGCGATCGCCGAGCTTCACCGTGCCCGTATCGGGCGGGTACACGCCGGTGAGCAGGTTGAACAGCGTCGTCTTGCCCGCGCCGTTCGGCCCGATCAGGCCCTGCAGCGCGCCCTTCGGGAGGTCGAGCCGGAAGTCCTGCACGGCCTTGAGGCCGCCGAACGCGATTCCAACACCTTGAACGTCGAGGAGGCCCATTACTTCGGCCCCCGCCCGCCGAGCAGGCGGCGCACGACCGGCAGCTCCCACACCTCGTGGATGCCGAACAGGCCCTGCGGACGCACCAGCATGACCAGGATCAGGATCAGCGCGTACACGATCATGCGGTACTCGCTGAACTCGCGGAGCACCTCGGGCAGCACGGTGAGCACGGCGGCTGCGAGCACGGCGCCCGACAGCGAGCCCATGCCGCCGAGCACGACCATGATCACGACCTCGAACGACTTCTGAAACCCGAGCTCCTTGGGGTTCAACGTCGTCCCAAGTTCGTGTGCGAACAGCGCCCCGGCGATGCCCGCGAGCGCGGCCGACAACACGAACGCGCGCACCTTCACCGACGTGGTCGGGATGCCCATCGCCTCCGCCGCGATCTCGTCTTCGCGCACCGAAAGAAACGCGCGGCCGTGGGTGCTCGCCTTCAGGCGGTACACGATGACCAGCGTGAGGCCCGCCCACAGCCACGCCCAGAACAGGTTCGTATACGTCGGCACGCCGCCGAAGCCGAGCGAGCCGCCGAGCTTGAGCGGCAGCGTGTACAGCGGCGCCTCCGCGATCACCTTCGGGTCCGGAATGGAGCCCGTCTGCATCAACAACACGCGCACGATCTCGCCGAAGCCCAACGTGACCAGTGCCAGGTAGTCGCCGCGCAGCCGCAACGACGGCAGGCCCACGAACAGCCCGAACAGCCCCGCGACGAGCGCCCCCGCGACCGTCCCGACGACGAACAGGCCCCACCCCTGCGGATCGGCGTGCACGAGCGGCAGCCCACCCCAGATCTTCACCGTGCCGAAATACGTGATCGCTGCAGCGGTGTAGCCACCCACCGCCATGAACGCCGCGTGGCCGATCGAGAACTGCCCGGTGAACCCGTTCACGACGTTGAGCGACACCGCGAGGACGATGCTGATCGCGATGTCCACGAGGATCTTCGCGTAGTACGGGCCCACCGCAGGCCCGATCACGAAGTGCATCAACAGCACCAGCACCGCCACCCCGGCGAACGGCCCGAGCGCGTCCACGGCGACGACTGCGGGGGAGGCGGGCTTTCCGTACGAAGCGAGGCTCACACCTTCTCCACGACGGCCTTGCCGAGCAAGCCCTCAGGCTTGAACAACAACACCACGATCAACAGCGAAAACACGTAAAGATCGCGCAGGTTCGTGGACAGGTAGGCGGCGCCGAATTGCTCGACGAGTCCGATCATCAGCCCGCCCGCCATGGCTCCGCGCACGTTGCCGACGCCGCCGACGACGGCCGCGACAAACGCCTTCAGGCCGAGCAGAACCCACAGGCCGTCCGCCGACTGCCGCAACGACTGGAGCTTCTGGCCGTACAAGAAGCCTGCGGCCGCCGCGAGCGCCGAGCCGATCACGAACGTGATCGACACCACCCGGTCGACGTCGATGCCCATCAACGAAGCCGTCTTCGCGTCGTAGCTGACCGCGCGCATGGCGCGCCCGAGCGACGTGCCGAATACGAGGTACTGCAGCAGCGCCATGAGCGTGAACGCGACGCCGATCACGAGCACATCCACGGGGAGCACGTTCACCAGCGTGTTCGGATGCGCGCTGTCGAGCGCGAACGAAAGGAGCGGCTGGTCCGGCAGGAGCAGCGGCACGGACGTCGGGCGCGTGCCGAACGGGAACTTGATGCCGTACTCCGCGAGAAACTTGTTCGAGTTCAACTGCCCGACGTTCTCGAGCAGCAGGGACACGCCGATGGCCGTGATCAACACGTTGATCCGCGGCGCACCACGCAGCGGGCGGTACGCGAGCCGCTCGATCGTGAAGCCCAGCGCGCCGCACATCGCCATCGAGCCGATGAGCGCGACAAGTGCTGCATACACAGGGTGATCGGCCGTGGTGTAGCCAAGGAACCCACAGATCGCGAAGCTGAACCAGGCGCCCAGCATGAACACGTCGCTGTGGGCGAAGTTGATGAACTTCAGGATGCCGTAGACCATCGTGTAGCCGAGCGCGATCAACGCGTAGAGGCTGCCGACGGCGACGCCGTCCATGGACGCTTGCAGGAGCTTGGTCATGCGGCCGCGGATCTACCATACAAGAGGCCCTCGCGGGTAGACTCGCGCGGGGGTTTCATGGCCTACGACGAGGGGCTCGCCGAACGGATCAGCGACGTGGTCACGGGCCGACGCGGCGTCACCGCCAAGAAGATGTTCGGCGGTGTGGCCTGGCTCCTCGACGGAAAGATGTTCGTCGGCGTCGTGAAAGACGACCTGATGGTGCGGTGCGGACCCGACAACCAGGCCGCCGCGCTAAAGCAGCCCCACGTTCGGGTCATGGACTTCACCGGAAGTCCGATGAAAGGCTACGTCTACGTGGCGCCCGCGGGGCTCGAGAGCGACAAGGCGCTCCGCTCCTGGGTCGACCTCGCCGCAGCGCACGTCGCCACCCTCCCCGACAAGCCGCCCAAGAAGGTTCGCAAGAAGGCTTGATTCCCGGCGCCTGCGGCGCCTCCCCACCCACCCCCGCGGCGTCGCCGCGCCCCCGCCCGAGTGGCGGGGGCTGCACGACCGTCGGCACAAAGTCATGCCCCTCCGAGTTTCGCGACGCCAGGAGCCAGCCCCTCTGAAGTTCGCGATTCCACGAGCCAGCCCCGCCGAATTTCGTTTTCCGTCCGGCCCGCGCCCGACCTCGCTCGATACCCGGCGTTCGTTCGTTCGAGCCCGAGCTCCACGCCGGTCGTACCCGTCGAATTGCGAAACTCGAGCCGGCTGGCTCCGCGGATGGCGAAATTCAGACCGGCTGGCTCCCTCGGCCGACTACCCCGGCGCCGGGACCAGCGGAGCCATCTCCGGAGCCGGCGTCAACGGCGCCATCTCCGCCGGAGCAGGCGCGGGCACGAGCGGAGCCATCTCGACCGGCGTCGCTCCGCGCGGCATGACCGTGCTCTGGTAGCCCGGCTTTCCACCGCGCATCTGCACGATGACAGCGGGCTTCGTCGCGTTGCGCTCGGCGTCGATGCTGATCGTCCCCGTGACGCCAACGAAGTCCTTCGTGCCGGCGATCGCGGCCGCGAGGTCCTTCCCGCCGAGCGAAGGCGAGCGCTTCATCGCGTCGAACAGCAACATGCCGGCGTCGTAGCCGAGCGCCGCGAGGCCGTCCGGCGTCTCCTTGTACTTGTCCTGGTAGGACTTCACGAAGTTCTGCACCGCGGGGCGCTGCTCTTCGTGGCTGTAGTGGTTCGCGTAGTAGGCGCCTTCGATGCTGTCGCCCGCGATCTTCGCGAGCTCGCTGCTGTCCCAGCCGTCGCCGCCGAGCAGCGGCGCCTTGATGCCGAGCTTCTTGCCCTGCAGCGCGATGTTCGCGACGTCCGTGTAATAGCCAGGCAGGAAGATCGCGTCCGGCTGCAGGTCGCGGATGGTCGTGAGCTGCGCGGAGAAGTCGATGTCGCCGCCGGTGTACGCCTGGGGCTCGCCCGCGAGCGTGCCGCCCGCCGCGGTGAACTCGCGCACGAAGTCGTCTTTCAGGCCCGTGGAGTACGCCTGGCCCTGGTCGTAGAGGACGGCGACCTTCTGCGCCTTCAGGTCTTCACGCGCGAACTTCGCCACGACGAAGCCCTGGAAGCTGTCCACGAAACAGACGCGGAAGATCATGTCGCCGACCTGCGTGACCGTCGGGTTCGTCGACGACGGCGAGATCATCGGCACGCCGTACTGCTGCGCGACGCGACCGCCCGCGAGCGACAGGCTGGAGGCCACCTCGCCGATGATCGCCACGACCTTGTCGTCCGTAACGAGGCGCGTCACCGCGGTACCCGCTTCCTGCGTCTTGCCCTGGTCGTCGTAGGTCTTGACCTCGATCTGCTTGCCGTTCAGGCCGCCCGCCGCGTTGATCTGCTCGATGGCGAGCATCAGGCCGTTGTGCGTAGACTGGCCGAACGTGGCCTCGGAGCCGGTGAGCGAGCCGTACTCGCCGATCAGGATGGTGTTCGCTGCGGGCGCATCCGCTGGCGTGGACGGCGTCTCAGAGCCGGTGCAGGCCGTGAGCGCGAGCGCGCCGAGGCAGGAGAGGACGAAGCGACGAGACAACGACATGAGCGGACTCCCGGTAGACCGCCCCGATTACCAAGGCGGGCCGCTCACCGCAACCGCTCACCACCCCATCGCGCGCGCCGCCGCGCTCGCCTCGTCCACAGCGGCGCGGATCTCCGCGACTTCGAGCGAGAGGCCCCGCACAAGGATCCCACGGTCGTCGACGACCACCGCGCCGCGACCATGCAGCGCGAGCAGCGCCCCCCGCGCTTCGGGCCCGAGGCGAATGCAGACCGCGTTCGGGTCCCAGCCCTTCACGACGAACGTGGGGTCGAACACCGGGTCGCCGACCTGAATGTCCTGACCGACGCTCCAATAGCCGTCCGGGTCGCGCTGCGGCTGCACGAGCAAGCCGAGCTCCGGGTGCGGCCGGAAATGCAGCATCATCATCGCCGCATAGCCAGCGTGCTCGCGCCGAGCGATGACCTCGAGGCGACGCCCGTCGACGAGGCCGACCAACGCAGGCCAGGCGGGCTCGAGCACGAGCCCGAGCTCAGCCGCGAACAGCGCCCAACGGCCCTCGAGTCCGTCCAGGGCGTGGGGCGCCGGAATCGTCGCGCGCGCGCGCTCGATCGCGTCCGCAACACGCAACAGCGCGTCCACCCACCCGCGCAACGCGACCGCGTCGTCCGGCGAGTCCGCGAGCGAGAGCAACAGCTCATCGTCGGTGACGAGGACCGACGGCGATCGCGCAACGAGCGCGTCGAGCGCGGTCACGACCTCGGGCGTCAACAGGGCGCGCATGGACGCCGGATCGTCGCAGCGCGCGGTGACACGCTTGTCCAGCGCGGGGTTCCCCGTACCCATCTCCACCGCGGGACGGCGCCGCAGCCACGCCTCGGCGGTGGTCAGGGTGCGCAGCTCGAGCCCGAGCCCGAGCGGCCGCTCGAACGTGAGGATCGCGCGCACCACGACGTGCCGATCGACGCCGAAGCCCTCCATCACCTCGCCGAGCCAGAGGCGCCGCTCACCGAGGTGACCGCGAAGCGACAGTCCCCGCGTGTCGACCGAGAGGCCAAGCTCGAGCGCGACGTCACGGTACGCGCTGGAGATCTCGAGCTGACGCGTCGTACGTCGCAGCATGCGCCACATCGCGTACAGCGTGAGCGCGCTGCCCGACGCGACCAGCGCGAGCGCCGCGAGCGAATTCACGGCGCCGCCATGACGGCGTCCGCGCGCTCGTAAGCGGGCACCCGATACAGCCGGAGCTGATCGTCGCGAAAGTCGCTGACGACGAGCCGGGAGCCGTCGACCGAGATCGCGAGCGCCGTCGGCTGCGAGCCCGCGATCACGTGATCGACGACGTCGCCTGTGGCCGCGTCACACACGGTGACGCTCCCCGGCACCGAGGACGACGTGAGGTAGCCCCCCGAGCCGTTCGGGCCCCGACTGGACACGAACACGAGCCTCCCGTCGGGGGAGATCGCCTCGGTGTTCGGGTTCGGGTCCGTCTTGCACAGGGTCCGCGTCGCTCCGGTCGCAAGATCATAGGCCCTCACGCGCGCGGCCCCCATGTCCGACACGAACAATGACGCGCCGTCGGACACGATGTGCCGCAGGTTGGCACCTACCGAAGAGAACGTCGCGCTGCGGCCCGTCGCCAGATCGATCCGCGCGAGCTCGCCGCTCCCGAAGCCGGCGACGTACAGCGAGCGACCGTCCGGCGTCGCCCACAAGCCGCGGGGCGTATGCACCGTCGGGAAGCGCCGCGTCACGGTCATCGTCGCGCGGTCGATCTCGGTCACATCGTCGCTGTGCCAGTTCGACACGTACAGCTTCGACTCGTCGGGCGAGGTGATCACGATCTTCGGGTACTTGCCGACCTTTGCCACACTGCGGGTCACCGCGCGCGTCGCGGTGTCGATCTCGAACACCTTGTACGTCTCCATCTGGGTGACGTACGCGAACTTCCCACCCTCGGCGAACGCGATCTCCACGGCGCCGTGCGGCGAAAGATCGACGTCCGCCAGCCGCGCGCCCGTCTCGGCGTCGTGAACGATCACCGACGGCGGGCCATCGAGCGCGGTCACCCACAGCTCCTTCCCATCGGGCGTGAACGCGACGGCCTTCGGCAGCTTTCCCGTCGGAAACACCCTCAGCAGGTCGAGCCAGGCTCCCGCCGGGTCGAGCCAGACGTCGAACGACGTCCCTGCGTCCGCGAAGCGCGCGTGGCGCTCGGGCGTCATCCCTGTCATCGCCACGTCGACGACGACGTCCCCGGCGGGGACCTCGGCATGAAACGGCGAAACTCCGGTCGCAGCGAGGTCCCCCACATGAACGGTCACATCGGCGCCCGCAGGGTGGGTGACGACGTCGACGCCGATGGGCTCACCGACGAGGTTCACCTGTTCAACGACCGCGCCGCCGTCCGCGAGGTCGAGCGGGCGCGACAGGGTGACGAAACCGCGCCGTTCGACGCGCAGTTCGACCGTCCCGGGTGGGTGATCGAGCTCGACGCCCCCCGTACCGACGACCCCGTCCAGCGACACGACCGAATCCAAAGGCCACGCGCGCACCACGACGTGCGCCGGTCGAACCGGAGGTGGAGCTGTCGCCGCGTCGGCGATCGGAGGCACTCCAGGCCGGTTTGCGCATGCGAACAGGAGCACGGTCCACACGGGACACGGCATATCCTGGGAGGGAACCGGTCGCCTCGCGCGTTGCCGGAGTGCCAACCGAGGTGGACCGATGTGGGTAGTGATTTGGGCAGCGCTCGCTCAGGCCGGCGTGACCGTGACCCTGCCTGGAACGGACACGGAGGTGGTGTTCGAGACCGCGGCGACCTCCGAAGTCGAGGGCGCGATGGCCGACCTTTCGGCGCGCAAATTCGACGATGCAACCCGACGTTTCGGCGCGCTCGCCGACGCGTCGAACAACGCCGATCTACGCTACCTTCAGGCGATCTCCGCGTACGAAGGCGGCCAGATGCGGCTCGCCGACCAGGCCTGCACCCAGGGCCTCGCCGCAAACCCGGCGCACGCTCCGCTCCTATCGCTGCGCGGGCTCGTCCTGGCGGACCTCGGCAAGGGCGACGAGGCGCTGGCCTCCCTGGACAAGGCCGCCGCCGCGCGCCCCGACCCCGGGCTGGGAGCGCGGATCGCGCTGAACCGCGGGGTGGTCCACCTCGATCGCGGCGAGGCGACGTTCGCGTTCAACGACTTCACGGAAGCCCGCTCCATGGCCGAAAAGCTCGGCGACACCGCTACGTCAGCGACAGCGACCGACAACCTCCTGCTGGTCGCAGCCCTCCGGGGTGGCGCAGCCAGCGCCTCGTCGACCGACCCGATGGGTGCTGTGGCCGACAAGCTGCGCAAAGGCGACGTCGCCGGCGCCAAGAGCGCGCTGCCCGCCGCCCCCGCCGATCGCAGGGGCAACGTGCGATTCCTGATCGCCAAGGCCAACATCGCACGCGCCGAGGGTCGCCTCGACGACGCCGTCGCGTCGCTGGTGGACGCCCGGCGCCTGGCCGAGGAGGGCGGCCTCGTGCGTGAACGCGCAGCCACGCTCGCCCAGCTCGGCGTCGTGTACGGGGTGGCCGGCAAATACGACCTCGCCGTCGACCTGCTGCAGGAGGCGATCACGCTCGTCACAGGCACGAGCTTTCGCACCAACGAGCTCACGTACCGCGTCGAAGCGGGCCGCATGTCCGTCCACCAGGGCGACACCCTCGGCGCCGAGGGCCAATTGGCGGTGGGCCGCAAGCTCGCGCCCCAGCTCGAAGATCCGCTCGGCGTCGCGCGGCTCGACGAGCTCGAGGGGCTCATCCTCGCGAAGAAGGGCAACCTCACCGCGGCCGCCGTAGCGTTCGACCGCGCGATCGCGGTGTTCGACGGACGCGGCGACTGGGCCGAGGCAGCCCGCATCGCGGCGGGCGCGGTGGAGGTCGCGGTGACCGATCCGGCCGCGCTCACCAAGGCCGAAAAGCGCGCAACCGACCTGTTCGTGAAGGCTGGCGACCCGCTCGGCCCCGCCCATGTGAAGATCGCTGAGGGCCTCGGTCAGGCGCACCAGGGCTACGCCGATCAAGCGTTGCGCTCGTTCGCCGAAGCCGCCAAGGCCGCCGAAGCCCAGGCGACCAAACGCGGCGCCCAGGTCGCTGTGATCGCGCGCGAAGACGCAGCCCAGACGCTACTTTCGCTCGGACGCTCCGCAGACAGCGCCGCCAAGGCGAAGGAATTCGGCCTCGAGCAGGTGCTCGCCGACCACGAGAAGTACGAGGTCGCGAAGGCCGGCTACGAGACGGCGCGCAAGGCGTTTGACCAGGGACGGTGGGCCGAGGCCCGAACCGGGTTCGACAGCGCGTACACCGCGCTGACCCAGATCGGCGAGCTCGGATACGCCGACAAGGCGCGACGCGGACGCGCGTGGGCGACGTACAACGCGACGGTCGGCAAACCGCCGGCAGAAGCGTTCCCCGTCTGGCAGGGGCTCATCGAGGAGGCCACGCTGCTGCGCGACCTCGAGCTGCGCGCCCGCGCGATGGGCGCCGGCGCGTTGGACGGGGCCGAGCTCGGGCGAAAGGAGGCTCTGCTGTCCCTGCGCGCGGCGGGCGACGAAGCCGAGCGCATGGGCCTGGTAACGCTGGCTGGCCAGGTCCTCGCGAAGCGGTCCACGCTCGAGCCCGCCCTCGACGACCGCGTGGCCGCCGCGCGGCGCGCCTGGGGCCTGTCAGCCAACGCCACAGGGGTGTACGCGATGTACGCCGTCGCCGTCGACCTCTACAACGCCGACCGCTACGCTGAGGCGCGCTCGATCGCCGACGAAATCCTGCCCCACGCGGGCGCGCTCGCCACGCAGGTCACCGAGGTTCGCGATGCCGCCCGGGACGCGGCGCCGTAAACAACGCTTGCTGCCTGCTGAAAAATTTGCTACGGTTCCTCCATGTCGAGCCTCTACGGGTTCCTAAGCGAAGAAGATGGCGCCACCGCTATCGAGTATGCGCTCATCGCCGCGTTGATCTCGATCGTCATGCTGGCGGCGCTGCACCAGTTCAGCACGGCCATGTCAGACAAGTTCTCCATGATCGCTGCTTCGGTGACCGCGGCCTCGTAAGGCTTCGCTCTGAGCGTCCGATCAACCTTCCTTGTAGCGATGGAGAAAAACTTCCGTTAGCCTCAATTGCTGGCTGGGGGTCCCATGGATGTGTGTCGCCTTTTCTTTGACGATGAATGTGGTGCGACCGCCGTCGAATACGGCTTGATCGCCGCCCTTACCACGGTGGTGGCGCTCGTCTCGTTCGGACTGTTCGGAGCCGCCGTGGGCGGTAAGTTCCTCTACATCCAAGACGCCGTCGGCGCGGTCGGCGCTCCCGCCCCGACCCCTCCGTAGCCTATAGCGCCCGAAGGTACGCCACGGTCTGCCTCGTCCCTTCGGACATGGGCACCCGGATGTGGTAGCCGAGGTCGCGCTTCGCAGGCCCCATGTCGTACCAATGGCTGTACGCGAGGCCGCTCGCGAGGAACCGCGTCAT
This sequence comes from Pseudomonadota bacterium, assembly GCA_947505245.1. GTDB lineage: Bacteria > Myxococcota_A > UBA796 > UBA796 > SYKL01. The sequence goes on from CANNIZ010000007.1 coordinate 97,812, forward strand.
TCGCGGCTCGCCCTTGAGCGGAAGCACTGAGTACGCAAACTCCATCACGCCGCCGAGCGCGCGCACGACCCCGAGCGAGAGCTGCCGCTTTGGACGCGGAACGCCGAGCTCGTCGAACAGCGCGCCGAGCCAGTCCCACAACACCACGGGCTCGTCGTTGCCGATGAAGTACGCCTTTCCGGCACACGCAGCGTCGGCTGACCCGAGCGCGTTCGCCGCGTCGAGGTGCGCCCACGCGGCGTTGTCCACGAACGTCATGTCGACCTTGTTCTTGCCAGTGCCGACGATCGGCAGCGCGCCGGCCTTCGCGCGGGTGACCACGCGCGGCAGCAGGTTCGTATCACCGGGGCCAAAGATCAGGTGCGGGCGCAGCGCGACGGTCGCGAAGCCCGGGCCGTTCGCCGCGAGCACGAGCTTCTCGGCTTCGGCTTTGGACTGCGGATACGGCGACTCGTAGGACGTCGCGTACGGCACGTCCTGACCGCCGTTCTCGATGTCGTGGTCATAGCCATGCACGGACGGGGTGCTCGTGTACACGAAGCGCTTCACGCCCTTCGCACGGCAGGCGTCGATCAGGTTCTGCGTGCCCGTCACGTTCGTCGCGCGGTACTCGGAGAGCGGGCCCCAGAACCCCGCCTTCGCCGCGACGTGGAACACGACGTCCACGCCCTCGAGCGCCGCCGGGATCGCGTCCTTGTCACAGAGATCGATCTGGAAGCCCTTGGCGCCAGTCTTCTCGACCTCGGGGTACTTGCCGCGTGCGAAGAACACGACCTCATGCCCCTGCTCGCGAAGCAGTTCGACCATTCGCTTGCCGAGGAACCCGCCGCCGCCCGTGACCAACGCCTTCATCATGCCTTCCCCGCGGGGACGAGCCCGCCGACGTTCTTCTCGGCCCACACCTTGAGCTCTTCGTTCTTGATCTTGCTGTTGTGGCGCGCGTCGGTCGGGAATGGGCCGAAGAACGGCACCGCGTGCTTGACGACACCCGCCCACCGCGTGCCGTCCGCCTTCGCGAGCACGACGCGCTCCCAGTCCGCCTCGAGCCTCGGCCGGACGCCGTTGAACTCGACGATCAGCACCGGACGCTCGGCGCCCCGCGGCCCGACCCCGACGACCGCGACGCGGCCCTGCAGGAGCGCGGCGTACAGCCCCTCGACGGGCACGTTCGGCACCATACCGTCGGCCGTCTCGATGCGGTGCGACTTGCGGCCGCAGAACCACAACCGGCCCTGTTCATCGACGTAGCCGAGGTCGCCGGAGCGGTGCATCACTACGCCGTCGGCGTCGCGCGTCTTTGACTTCGCGTTCGCCTCGGGCACGTCCTTGTACTCGGGGCTCGCGACGGGGCCCTTGATCACGACCTCACCGATCGTGCCTTGCGCGACGCGAAGCTCCTCGGACCACGTCGGCACCGCGTCCTCGGTCACCCGCATCACGCGGTACTCCATCTCCGGGTACGCGCGCCCGACGCAGTTCCCATCACCGGCTTCCGTGCGCGCCCACGTCTCGCCGAGCACCTCGGCGCTGTCGATCGACGCGACGGTGAGCGCCTCAGTCGCGCCATAGTTCACGCGTACCGTGCCGCCGGGAGCGAGCAGCGGCTGCAGACCGCGGTGGATCTCCGCGGGGATCGGCGCCACGCCCGTGAGCACGAGCTCCACGCTGTCGAGCCGCTTTCCGTGCTGCTGGCAGTACGCGATCAGCTTGCGCAGCACGACGGGCGACGCGAACACGCAGCGCGGGCGGTGCGCGTCGATCGCCGCGTAGATCTTCGCGGGGTCGGCCTTCGCGGGCTTGCTCATGTCCATGTCGGGCACCACGCTCTTCTCGCCGGCGGCGAGGTGGAACACGACGAACGGCGCGAACGTCTCCATCGAGCAGCGGCCCGGACCAAAGCCAAGATGCTTGATCATCAGCCGCGTCGCGCCCGCGAACGTGCCGTGCGTGAACGACACGCCCTTCGGCACCCCCGTCGAGCCCGACGTGAACACGATGAACGCCTCGTCGTCCGAGGTGAACTCGCCGACCTTGAACGTGTCGCCGAGCCCGTCCGCGAGCACGTCCGAGGTGGTCGTCCCAGGAAGGATCAGCTTGGTGCCGTGCACGAACAGCAGCTCGGCCGACGCGAAGCTCGACTTCGTGAACAGGCGCACGAGGTGCACGAGCGGCAGCGCCACGACGACGCGCGGCTTGATGTGGGCAACACACGCGAGCACGTTCTTCAGCCCCATACCGGGGTCGATGACCGTCGGGATGGCGCCGAGCTTGAGCAGGCCGAGCAGCATCGCGTAGAACTCGAGCGACGGCTTGACGAGGAACAGCGTGCGATCCCCCCGCTTCACGCCTCGCTTTTCAAAGCCGCTCGCGTACCCGTCCGAGCGTCGGTTCAGCTCCGCGTACGTCCACGACGTCCAGTTCGCGCCGTCGGGGAACACGAGAGCGACGTCATCCGGGCGGATGGCTGCCTGCTCCTGGAAGTGGGCAGCGACGTTCGAGTTCATCGGTGATCCTCAGGCGGACGCGAGCGGGTGGCGTGTCATGAAGTCGCGCAGGATCGGGACGATGCGGTCGTGCGCGTCCTCCACGACCCAGTGGGAAGCGTCCTCGAACACGTGCACCTCGGCGTTCGGCAGCCGCTCCACGAAGCCCTTGCGGTACGCGGGCACGAAGCAGAAGTCCTGCTCACCCCAGATGATGACGGACGGGAGCGCCGCGAATTTTCGCACGCCCTCACCCACGGAGAGGAAGTACGGCCGCGTCGGGTGGTCCTTCTCGAGCGGGATGTCCTGCACGAACCGCAGGTTCGCGACCCGGTTGGACCACGAGTCGTAGGGCGCCAGATACCCGTGCCCGACGCCGTCCTTGAACTTCGACCGGTCCGACGTCGCGCGGAACAGGCCCACGCGCACGAAGCCGTTCAGGCCACGAATCGCGAGCGCCCCGACGCCCGGGATGCGGCAGGCGCGGATCTCCCACGGGATCGGGCCCTCGAAGCAGCCGGTGTTGAAAATCACGAGCCGCGCGATGCGATCGGGCACCTTGAGCGCGGCGCCAAAGCCGATCGCCCCACCCCAGTCGTGGACGACGAGGGTAATCCGTCGAAGATCGAGGGCCTCGATCAACGCGACGAGGTTGTTCACGTGGTCTTCGAGCCGGTACGTCCAGTCCGCCGGCTTGTCGGACAGCCCGCAGCCGAGGTGGTCCATCGCGACGCACCGGTTCGTCGACGCGAACTCGCCCACGAGGCGCCGCCAGTAGAACGACCACGTCGGGTTGCCGTGCACGAACAACATCGGGTCGCCTTTCCCCTCGTCGAGGAAGTGCATCCGGTGGCCCGACGGCAGCGTCAGCATCTTGCCCGTGAACGGGTACAGGTGGCGAACATCAGCGGGGAGCCGATCTTCGGCGGTGGATGGCGTGATCATCGCGACTCCGGGGCGCCCAGGAAACTCAAGTCGACTACCATCGAACGCTCATGATCGTGCACGACAGGCCCGACCCGACGCCGTACATCGCGACGGTCTGGCCGGACTTCACGCGTCCCTGAGCTTCGGCGAGGCAAAGCGTGATCGGCATGCTCGCCGGCCCGCAGTTGCCGATGTACGGCAGCGTGACGACGGCCTTCTCAAGCGGCTGGCCGATGCGCTGGAACACGCCCGAGAAGTGGGCGAGGCTCACCTGGTGGCCGATCACCACGTCCACAGCGGCGGGATCTTCCCAGCCGAATTCGCGCACCGCGTACGGCCACGCCTCGCCCGCGAGCGCCACGCCGTGCACGAGCAGACCGTGTGCGTCGGCCTTCATCTCGGCGTACTGTGCCAGGCACAGGTTGTTGTGTTCGGGGGCGTTGCGGACGACCGCTCCCTGGACGAGGTGACCGGTCTTCGTGTGGTCCTTGCGACCGAGCACGAACGCGACCGAGCCGCACCCGAGCGTGAGCGCCGCGAAGTTGTCGCGGAACGTCTGGATGGTCGCCTCTGGCGCCGCGAGCCGCCGCAGCGTCGCCTCGACGCCCTCGCGCACCGACTCGCCGCAGACGACGAGCCCGTTCTCGACCTGGCCGAGCTCGATCATGTTCGCGAGCGTGATGATGCCGTTCAGGAAGCCGACACACGCGTTCGTGATGTCGAACGTCACCGCGTGGTGCCCGAGCCCGAGCTGGCCCGCGACCATCGCGGCCGTGGCAGGCTCGAGGTAGTCGCGCGAGACGGACGTGTTGATCAGCGCCTGCACGTCTCCGGGCGCCATGCCGGCCTTCGCGAGCGCGCGCTCGGCCGCGATCGTGGCCACCACCGACGGCAGCGTGCCGGGATCCCACCAGCGGCGCTCTTTGACGCCGGACAGCTTCTCGACCTGCCCGGGCGGCATGCCGAGGCGGCGCAGCGTGGCAGCGAACTGCCCCTCCATGGAGGCGCTGGTGACGACCTCGGCCGGGAGGACGTGGGCGATCGCTTCGATGGTGACGTTGTTCCAGCGCATGGGGCAGCCCCGTAACGCATCCCGCGCCGTCGATCCGCTTGGCCGGCGAGCCAGTTCCACAGTACTCACCCCCAATGACTCCGAAGCAAGCCCTGTGGGGGCTGATCAGCCTGAACGTCCTCGTCCATTTCGCGTGGCTCGCGTCGCTGCAGGACGACGCGCTCGCGACGTTCATGGACGAGAACTTCCTCGTGTCGTTCGCGCACCTCGCCCACTTCCGTATCTGGACGCTGGTGACGTCGGAGATCAGCCACGCCGATACGTCGCACCTGCTGTTCAACATGATCGCGCTGTGGGTGTTCGGGCGCGACACGGTCGAGATCCTCGGCGCCCGCAGGTTCCTCACGCTCTACGTGATCGGCGGCGTCCTCGCGTCCGTCGGACACGTGCTGGTGCAGATCGCCACGCTGTCGCCGTCACCGGCCCTGGGCGCGTCCGGCGCCGTGATGGCGATCTCGGTCGTGTTCGCCGTGCTGTTCCCCAGCCGCCGCCTGTTCGTCATGGGCGCCATCCCCGCGCCCGCCCCGATCGCGGTGGCCGGCTACGTGCTGCTCGATCTCATCGGACTCGCCGGCAAGAGCGACGGCATCGCCCACGGCGCGCACCTCGGGGGCGCCTTGTACGGGCTGTTGTACGGCCTGTACCTGCGCCGACGGTACGAGGTCCGCACGTCGTGAGCCGTGGCGATATGCTGGCCGGTCGGAGGCGTTGAATGCGCGCGAACTGCCCAATGTTGGTCCTGCTCCTCGCCGGTTGTGGCGGCGACCCCTACAAGGAGCTCGGAAGCGACCCGCTCGACGACGTCGTCGCTCGCAGACTCCGAGCCGCTCGTCCACGTAGGCGCGGCGCTGATCGACGGGGCCACCACCGCGGGCGATCTGGTCCGCGGCGAAGCGTTCTCGTGGGCCAACCCTCCCGACCCGGACGCGTTCTTCCAGACCCGCTACGAGCGCCACGTCGCCCTCCCAGCGCTCACCGGGACCCCGCGCGAGCTCCGCGTGCTCACGTACAACGTCGGCCTGCTGTCGCGCCGCTACGCGGTGTTCTCGAAGGTCGAGGTCCCCGAGATCGACGCCCGCCGCGCGATCGTCGGCGACACCGTATTCGCCGCCGGGTACGACGTCGTGTTCTTCCAGGAGGCGTGGGAGAAGGACGACCTCGCCGCGATCATCGCGAGCGGCGAAGCTGCCGGGTACAGCGTGTGGGGCGGCGACGGGAACAAGTTCCACAAGGAGACGGGCACCATCATCGCCGTCAAGAGCGAGCTGATCGGCGGCGAAGAGACGCGCGAGCAGGGCCAGTACGAGGCCCAGTGGGGTCTCGAGAATTTCCCCGGCCCCAACCTCAAGCGCGGGTGGCTCGAACGCAGCTTCCCGCTCGCGGACACCGGCATCACCGTCCACCTCTACGATACGCATCCCACCGCCTTCGCCGACGAGTGGCAGGTGCGCAACCTTCAAGCGCGTGAGCTCGGGCTGAAGGTCGCGGCCGAGCCCGCCGAAGATCTCGTGCTGGTCGGCGGCGACCTGAACGCGGGCTGGTACTACGCGGGCGACACCTGGACCGACGCCGAAGGCACCGTGATCCCCGACTGGTTCGCGAACGCGACGATGCTGCCGATCCTGCTTCACTACGGCGGCCTCGACGACGCGAAGAACGCGGCGAGCCCGAACGAGGACGTGCTGCTCGGGAACACCGTCCCGCGCGACAACGGCGCGACCATGCTCGAAGAGCCGTTCGGCGACGCGACGTTCTGCACGAACACCGAGCCGACCACGTTCACGGCAACCGACTGCAACTCGCTGTACTTCCGGAACTACGCGGGCACCGAATTCCCCGCCCGCCTCGACCAGATCCTGTACCGCGACGGCACCGGGCGCGTGCGGTTCGTCGATCAGGCGCTCGCGTTCGTCGAGCCGATGGACTTCGGCGACGCCGGCACGTTCGAGCTGTCCGACCACTACGGGGTCGAGGTCACGCTGCAGATCGGGGAGTAACTACCGGCGTAGGACGTCAGCGGCCGCGCGGCTTGCCACCGCGCCCGTCGTCACCGTGGCCGTTGCCGCCCTGGTTGCCGCCTCCGCCAGAGCCACCGCTGCTGCCGCCCTGATTGCTGCCGCCGTGGTCGTTGCCGCCGTGATCGCCGCCGCCGTGGTCGTTGCCGCCGTGATCGCCGCCGCCGTGGTCGTTGCCGCCTTCGTGATCGCCGCCGCCATGATCGTCATGGTCGTGATCTTCTTCACCAGGGTCGTCGTTGTCGTCGTCGTGGTCATCGCCGCACTCGCGATGATCGTTGCGGTCTGCGTGTTCGTCCCTGTGGCAATCGCCGCCCGCTTCGAACTCGGACGCGGGGTGGGACGGCGGGTGGATGAATTCGCACTTCAATTTGGAGGCGTCGTTGGTGCCCCGCGAGTCGCATTCTTCGGCAAACAGCGGGTGGTGGGGTGGGACGCACTGCCCTCGCATCGCGATGCTGGGGACCTCACACGGCGGACCGGGTCGGTTTGCCTGGAACGTTCCGACCGGTATCGGCACGTCGAAGGCGAGGTCTTCGATCATCAAGTAGAATTCCCGTGAGGCACCCTTGTACCGACTAAGGAAGGCCTCGTGGAAAAGTGAAAGGCTAGTGGGAATACCCGTGCGCGCCGGTAGCGTGACGTACACTTCGGGACTGTTGCCGACGAAGGGCACGAAATGGAAGAACTTGGTATCGGAGTCCGCCTGACGTTGCGGCGGCGCCTCCTCAGCGACGCGGAAATCCGCGAATCGTCGCCTAGCCTGATCGAGAAGGTACGTCAGAGGGGGCTCGAGCGTGTCGGGCTCTGGCATCACCAGGTCGCGGCGCCCGTACCACCGATTGAAAGCGCTGTCCTCGTACACCTGCTGGCCGTCAAAGTAGTACCGCACGTCCCCAGGCATGATGTCGACGGTCACCCGGCCGTCGGCTGCCGCATAGACCCAATAGTCCTGTTCGTTCTCGTACGCGCGCAGGTACGCGGTGTCGAACGACTGCAGGTGGTCGAGCAACGGCCGCAGCGCGTCGGGCCGCGCGGCGCGCCCGGGGTAGGCGCCAAACACGAGGAGTCCGAGCGTTGCCGCCACCGTGCCGAGTGCGGCGAGCCGAGTCTTTGTCATTGGAGCCCCCATCCGTCGCAGTCCTGGTCAGGCGCGCCCACGATGTCCGTGGCGCCTGGGTTCACCGTCGCGTCGTTGTCATCGCAGTCACCGGGCCAACAGTCGTGGTCGTTGTCCAGGCACCCCGTCTGGAGGCAAACGCCCGTCACTTTCGCGACTTCGACGAGCCTGCCGTAGGCCGGGTCGAGCACGTGCTCAGGGATGAGCAGGTGGGCTGACAGCACGGCGACGGTCGCGTCTGGGATATTGCTGGCCGCTGGGGTCGCGATCGTCGATCGTGTCGCCTCTGCGACTCCGTCATTGTTCGCGTCGAAGTCCGAATTGTCGTGCGGCGTATCGAGCGCTACCCCTGTGCCGTCACACTCGACGATGGCCCTGCGTGCGCTGTCGTTCTCGTCGGGGCACGCAATGAAGTACGGCACGGACTGAAACAGGTGCCACGTCCCGTAAAGCTCCTCCTGTACCTGCTTCACCACGAGGCGGTCGGGTGACGCGGCTTGGCACATGTTGAGCGGCGTGGCGGGGTTGTAGACCACGTCGGTGGCGAGGTCCACTTGGGCATAGCTGAGCTTCAGCAGCGGAGTGCCGACCCGCCCGTGCTCGATCCATTCCTCATAGAAGGGGTCCCCGATGGCGGACCGAAGCTCGGTCTCGTCAAGCGTCGCCCCAAACGGCTTTGCGTGGAGGAGTGCCCGCCACCGCCGCCACACGTCGGCGTCGGTGCCGGTTCCCCGCGCGACGTGGTGGTATTGTGCAAGTGTGTAGGCTGCGAAGTCATATCGGATCACGTCGGCGCCTGCCCGGATGAGGCTCGTCGTGTCGGGGGCTCCCCGCAACACCTCCACGCTGTGCAGCGCGTCCTCGAGCGCGTCCCGGCCTTCGAAGTTGGAGTCCCCGCGGTAGCGCATGGTCTCCAGCAGGGTCGGCATCCCCTCGAGGAGCCACGACACGTCCTCTAAGGGGGGCACGCTCCGTCGCATCGACCCGAACCAAGTGTGGGCAAGCTCGTGCAGGGCGGTCGCGTGGTCGCCGACGTCACCGCCCAATCCGCTGCCTTGCGCCGTGTAGTTCTGGACCACCGACACGCCGTCCCAGTGGATGCCGCCCGCAGAAGTGGTTGCTTCCGGGCGTGCGAACAACACCGGGATCGCCGAGAGGACCCGGGTGCGGCTCGGGTCCTCGGGATCAGGAGCCTCCAGTGGCCCGAGTCGGGATTCAAGAAACAGGACGTCGCCGAGGAGGCCCGCCTCGCCATCGGTGTTGACATAGGCGAAGACGTCGTCGCGTTCACGTTCATCGAGGAGTTGGTCCCGCCAGGCGTGAACTGCGGTTCCTGGATCGAACGCATCGGCTGTAGACACCACTCCCACGTAGGTCACCCCCTGTAAGAGGATGGCCAAGGCGCTCCGATCGGCAATGACCGGAGCGGTGTCGGTGTAGTGGTTGAAGCTGCGGCCTTGCACGTCATGCACAACGCCGAGCTGTTGTGGAACGCCGGTCGCGACGATCGCCAGCCCGGCTGGCGCGGTGACGTTGAGTTGCGCCAGGCGCACGACGGGGGCTTCCCCGGTCGCGTCGACCGTCCACATCGGTATCCCGGCGAACATCCACCCGTTCGCAGCTGGATCACCGAAGGTGAAGGGGCGGACTCCCTGCGCCCACCGTCCGCCGGTGACCTTCATCGCGTCTTCGAATCCCACAACCGGCAGGCCCTCATCGCGTCGCCAGCCCGTGAGCTTCACACGCACCGTGGCGCCGTCGCCAACGACTCGCGGCAGAGCAAACCGAACGTGGGTCTGCGTCGTGACGTCCGTGCCCGTCGGCGTGCGGTACGTCTTCAACGGCCTCCATCCGTTTCCGAGGTCGATCTCCATCTTCAACGCGCCCGCAGTCCACAGGTCGTTTTCCGGATCGAGCGTCTGGTACATCACGGTCAGCGTGTCGGCCCAGCACGGGTCCTGCACGGTCTGGTCGCAGTCGTAGGTGAGGTTCATCTCCTGATTCACCGACCAGACGCTCGTGGCGGGATCCCATTCCAGATCGACGCGTACGTCGGACATGCCCCAGGCACCGCTGTTCACGAGGGCGTCGCTGCGGGTCTCGTCCGTGGTGATGACCCCGACGTCGGTGTCGGTGGCGTGGCCGCCGAAGTAGAGCACGCGGCCGTACAGCGGGTCTCCGACGGCCGCCGCACCGTAGCGCGCCAGGAAGGAGCCATCGACCGTGTTCGCGTTGCCGAGCACATCGACGAGGTACGCGCCGGTGGCGGAGCCGGCGGCGTTGCGCCCCCCGACGATCGCGAGCTGGTCGGGGCTGATGGGAGCGGCGGCCGCGCTGTGGACGCGCTCGAAGTCGGTGACCTCCAGGTAGCTGGTGCCGTTGAACTCGGCGACGGTGCCGGTGACGACCGCCTCATCTAGGCTGTCGTTCGCACAATTCGGGATGACCTGCGTCACCTCCCCTGTGCGTCCGCCGGGCAGCTCTTCGTCCGCGCAGATGTTGGGCTTGCATGGCGTGGCCGATCCCGTGTCCTCGGACTGCGGCGGGCAGTCTTCGTACTGCCGCAGCGTGGTCCCCGTGAGGTGTTCCCAGCCCGGCGGCACCACCTGGAACCGGGTTCCGCCGACCACGTAGGTCGCCGCTGTTCCGGACCAGAATCGCGTCGTGGGATCCCACGTGAGTCCGAGCGTGACGCCCTGGGCGTGGTGGACGCCGTGTGAAGCTGGACGCGCTTTCGAACACGCCCACCCGTAGTCCCAACCCGTCGTCGCGAAATCGCTGGCTGTGGCGAAGTACGGATCGGGCTGAAGCGCAGGCCGAACCTCGCCGTCAACCCGCAGCATCGCGAGCCAGTTCAAGCACTGAGCGTCCGTACCGCTGCACCCCGTGGTGCCGCCGTGTACCGATAGGGCGTCTTGCGTCGGGTCGTACGCGACGGCCGCAAATCCGCGACCCCACCCGAACATTGGACGTTCTTCTACGCCGTTGCCATCCGGGGCGCCGTCGTTGTCGTCGTCATTGCAGTACGGGTCCGCTCGACAGGCTGGCTTGTAGTCGTCAGGAAGGTGGTTTGACTGCGCCAGTCCGTGGTCCGCTGTTGGGCACGGCCCGAACGTGTCAGAGGGTCCACTCCCGGGGTAGGAGAAGGTTCCCGTGCATGGCGATCCGCTGGCCAGGGTGATCGAGCCGCGGGTGCAGACCCCGCCGGTTCCATCGCTGTTGTAGCGGGTTCTCTTGCATTCGACGACGTTCTCGTTGCACGTTCCATCGCCTACGAGCACCTGCGCGGCGTCCACGCTGAGCTCCGAGCTGGGAGCTTGAAACGGCGCGCCTACACCCAGCGCCGTCCAGACGTCCGGCGACGACGCGATGGTCCCGCCATCCCGCAGCTGGTAACCGCCGACCAGCTTGAGACGGTCGCCTTGGGTGAACACGAGCGACGCGCCCCACGTGGGCCTCTGCTGTACTACCGGCGATGGCTTGTGCGGGACCAGGAACGTGACGTCGGGGAGCTTCACCCAATCGCAGGCGTACAGGTCGAGCGGATCATGTAGATCGAGGAACCACTGATCGTTCAGCGCGGTCGTCTCGTCGGGTGTCTGCCCGCCGATTAGCAGCACCCCGCGGTGCGTCGAACGCCCATCGGGCAGGGTGAATGCCTCCTCGGCGTCGACATAGGCCATCTGGTGGTAGCGCCGCGCCTGGGGGCGCTGATCGGGTCCGCAGTCACCCACGTCGAAGACGACGGCCTCACCACCCGGGGCCCCGACGGGGTCGCTGCCGCCACCGCCGGTGTCAGGCTGGGGGCTAGGCTTGCCGCAGGCCGTCTGCATGAGCGCGACGAAGGCGATCGCCGCGAGAAGCGAGGCGCGAGGACGCGAGGACGCGAGGACGCGAGGACGCGAGGACGCGAGGACGCGAGGACCATGTTCACTTCCCCCGCCCGGCAGGGTACCAGAAATCCTTGTTTTCGTGGGATGACAACCTGACGAATCAGGACGCCGCCGAGCGAAGCTACGGCCGCAGCCGACGCCTTAGCGGCAGGAACCCGATCGGCAACGCGAGCCCCACCAGCCAGCAGCAGCAGCCGCCGCAGGAGAGGTCGGACCCGGGACCGTCGCCCACGTCGCTCCAGCCCGAGTCGTTGGCGGTGTCGGTGTAGTACCAGCCGCTGTCGTAGCCGCCGCCGCCCGTGAACCACAGCTGAATCGGCCACGACTCCTCACCACCGTCCTCGTCGGCGAGCGTGAGCACGACGGGGACGTCGTAGTAGGCGTACGGCGGCTGCGCCTCGACGCGGAACTGCCCGTCCGCGCTGACCTCCACGAACCACGGGCCGTCGATCCGGTACGTGACGCTGTCGCCCGCCACGTCCTCCGATCCGAGCGCGGCTTCGAACACCGTCCCCTGCGCGAGCTCGAGCCACAGGTAGGTCCCGTACACGCCGCCAAATTGCGACCACTCGGCCGGCACCACGAGGTGGGGCGGCACGTTCCGCACGTCGACGGCGGCTTCGTCGGTGCCGACCACGGCGCCGTCACCTGCCACCACCTCCACCGTCACGTTCAGCACGCCATCGTCGGGGCCGTTGCACCGCAACGACGCGCCGAGATCCGTACACGAGGCGTCCACCTCGGGCGCGCCGGGGTCGGACGCCGCGGTGAACGTGGCCGTCCATCGGTACGTGACGGCGGGCGGGGAACAGCCGCCGAGGCGGGCCTGCAGCGTAGGGGCGGTGCCTTCGTCGGAGGATGGCGGCGCGTCGATCACGACGCCGACCTCGTCGACAGCTCCGTCGCAGTTCTGGTCGACCCCGTCACACGTCTCGAGCGCGCCGGGATGAACGGTTGGATCGGTGTCGTCGCAATCCGCGGGCGCGACAAACCCGTCACCGTCGAGGTCGTCGGCCGGCCCGCCGCACGTCAGGGACTGCACGACGAACAGCTGCGCCGCGCCCGGGTCGAGCACGAGGACCTCGTCGCACCCGTCCGCGTCGACGTCCGCCACCGCGAGCGACCGCGCGCCCCACGGCGCCGGCACGCGAACCTCAGCCGAGCCATCACCTCCGGAGACCCCGATCAGGCCCGCGTAGGGGTACGTCGCGACCGTGTCGAGCCGACCATCCGCGTCGAGGTCCGCCGATGTCACGGCGCCGATCGCCTCGCCCATCATCCGCCACGTGCCGGGCAGATCGTACAGACGCCCGTCCAACAGCCCGAGCCGCCACACACCCGGCAGCGCCGAGATGCCGCCGATCTCCGCGCCGACCAGCACGTCCGAGGAGCCCGCAGGGTCGTACACCTGCACGGTGTCATCCCCGAACGCCGCCACCGCGACGCGGTTCCCGTCGACGGCGCCCACCGGCTCGCCGAACACATCGAGGCCCAGGTTGGTGGGTGCGAGGCCCGTCCCCGCGTCGGCCCACGCGACGGCCGGCCCACCCACGGCGACGAACCCGTCACCACGCCGCAACAGCGCTGCACACGGGGCCGCCGACAGGGCGATCGGCAGCGCGTCCGTCGCGGGGTCGTCGATGAACAGCCCGGTGTTTCCGCAAGTGACGACCTGTTTGGCCTGGCCCACGTCGCGCAGCAGCACCGCCCGCGCAGACTCGCTCGAGTAGGGAAACAGCTCCCCGCCGACGAACGGGTCGATCTCGCGCGCGCCCGTAGCGCCGACCACCACGACGTGCGGCCCGTCCGAAAGCACCACAGCGTCGATCCCGACGCCGACCTCCGGGAGCGGGAGGCCGGTGACGTCGACCGGGAAGGCCGACGCGTGGCTGATGAGCAGGAGTTGAATCAGCATGACCGCCCGTTGCCTCGCCGTGCCGCGCGGCAAGCCCACCATACCCCACGGTTCATGGGTCGCAAACCGACGCGAGCGCCTCGAGCAGGTCCAGGTTGTAGCGGTCCTTCGGGGTCAACGCGCGGGCCGCCGCAGTCGAGTCGAGCCCCGCCTCCGCGGCATACCAGGAACGCCCGCGAAACGGCGCGTTGCGCGCGTCGTCGTGGAACACGTACCCGTGCCGCGCGTACACGGCGTCGCGCAGCAAGCCCACCTCCCCGCACGGGATGTCGTCGAGGTCGGAGAGCCGCAGGCGGGCCCCGCTCGTCACGGTCTTCACGAACGGATCGTCGACCACCTTCCGGGGCCGATCCACGCGGTCCAGCTTCGCCACGGCCGCCGCGTACGTCGGGTGAACGAACGCGGAGGAGGGCACGCCGCCGTCGTCGGCGAACGACGCGAAGCCGTGGAACAGCTGACCGGTGAGGCGACCGCCGGTCTCGTTCGACCAGCCGCGAACCGCCAGGTAGTCGTTCCGAACGTGTTCGCCGTCCTTGTAGTGGTCGGGCGCGGAAAGATCCATATGGATCTCCTCGATGCCCGCGGTCTTGGCGCGGTGCACCATCACGATCGTGCCGTCCGGTTCCACGCGCATCACCACCGCGACGTGGGTGAGATCGTCGTTCGCGCGGCCGTCGCGATCGGAGTCGAAGGTGTCGTCGAAGAACACGACGTCCCCGACGCGAGCGTCGTCGTGGACGCGGCCCTCGGCTTCGGCTTCCGCCCACATCATGTGGACGGACCCGTCAATCGGGTGCCCCGCCAGCGAGTGAATCGCCTCGACGAGCCCGCTGCAATCTTCGCGCGCGAGCGCCGGTCGGGCCTCGAGGTAGTACCGCGCGGCCTCCCCGATGTCGTCGCCGCGGACCGTCACGGCGTAGGCGGCTCCCACGAAGAGCAGCATCCGACCTCCGACCCGAGAGACGTCGGCGGGGTCGGCGACATTCGGCTTCTACAACGGCGCGTCCGGAACCAGCACGTCAGGCACGCGCCGTACGAGTTCGTCGGGGTGCATCCAGGCGTCGGGGTTCTCGAACAATGCGTCGGCGAGGTCGTGGTCCCACGTTCCACCGACCATGAACAGCTTCGGAAAGGCGCCGAAACGCGCCATCGTGATCCACTTCGGCCCCTCCGGGAGCACCGAATCGGCGATCGTCTCAAACACCGCCATGGTGGGGTCACCGGTGTTCGTGTCGCGCAGGCGCTCCCCGTAGCCCCTGGACGTGCGGCTGTGGATGCGGGCCTCCAGCCCGGACACATCCATCGCCGTGCCAGGAAAGTTGAGGGACAGCCCCGGCACCCCTGGCAACGTCAACAGCGCCGTCGGCGCGCCATATCCAAGGTCGTAGCGGGACGCGTCGTACCAAAGCGTGAACAGACCGCCCAGGTTCGCGTGGTCGAGCCCGCGCCCGGATGGCCGCTCCGTGGAATACAGGAAGGCAACCACCAACTGTCCCGGCGGCTCACCGACCGCGGCTGCGATCGCCCGTTCGACGTCCGACCCCGCCGCGGCGCCGATCTGGCATTCCGCGAACCCAATCCTGTAGGTGTCGTCGGGCGCATGCTCGTCGAACTTGCTCACCGCGGCCGTCTGGCCGAACACCGTGATCGAAGCCGCCACCCGCTCCGGCTCCACGACCGCGTCCACCGCCGCCGGGTCCACCGGCTCCGCATGGCACCCAAACAGCCCGACCAGCAGGATCATGCGGCCCTCCAACTTCCCCCATCGGCCCACGCCGAGCGAACGTAAGTGCCCGCGCAAAGTCGCTCACATTTGGGCGTCGGGCACCAGCACGTCGGGCACGCGGCGGATCAGGTCTTCGTAGCGGGCTGGAAACGCGTCTGCGTTGGTGTACAGGGCGTCTGCGAGGTCGCGATCCCACGCCGAGCCGTACCCGTGCACGCTCGGGAACTTCGGCGACTGAAGCGCGTAGAGCCACGTCGCCTGACCCGGGAGCAGCGAGCGGGAAACCGCGTCGTACACGAGCCACCCCGGGTCGCCCGTGTTCTCGTCGCGCAGCAACTCGACGTAGCCCTCGGCAGTGCGACCGTGAACGCGCACCTCGAGCGGCGTGACGTCCATTCGCTGGCCAGGGAGATCCATGACCATCGCGGGCGCCCCGGGGAGCGAAAGGACGCCGCTCACGGCTCCAAACGCCTGATAGCGCGAGGGGTCGTACCAGAACGTGAGGATTCCAGCCGTGTTCGTACGGTCGAACCTGGCGGATGGTGACGCGTCATTCGAGAACAACAGCGCGCAAACGAGCTCGCCCGGCCCGGGCCCCACCGCGCCGGAGACGGCCTCGCTCAACGGTTTCCACTCGGGCGTCCCGAACCGCAAGATCGACGACCGTTCGAGGTCGTCCGCTGACCCATCCGAGTCCGACCGGGTGATGGCGGCGCCCGCTTGGCCAAACACCGTGACCGTCGGGACGGCTCCCGATGTCGAGTCATCGGCAAGCCAAGGTTCACCCTGGCACCCCAGCAACAGTGCAACGCCGATCACAGCGCCTCCATCAAGGATGGTATCGGCACCTGCCCGCGGGACTTTAGGTCACACCCGCAGCTCCAGCGGAGCTCCGCACCCGGAGCACGCGCGCCACATCGAAGCCTCGATCGGGCCGCCAGGGAGCACGATGTCGGCGCTGCACGCCGGGCAGGTCGTGCTCACGGAGGCGACGTCCCCACGTTTGGTCGCGAGGTACCCGCCCACGACGAGCCCGAACAGCGGGAACATCCACGTCGAGAAAAAATGAAGACCGGGGATCGGGAGCAGCAGGAGAGCCACGAGGAAGCCCGTTCCGACGCTCACGACGCCCGACACGGCGCGCCGGAGCGGGCTGTGACGATGAACCGTCGCCCGCGCGACCGCCGTTCGACCGTCCCGCAGCCGCACCGCGACGAGCTCATCCATCACTCGCCCGGCTGCGACTCGCCCTCGTCGCCGGCCTCGCGCTGCACGGCCGGACCTGCGCCAGACGGCGCGACCAGATCCTCGGGCGTGGCGGATTCGGGCACGAGCGCAAAGCCCGCGTCGGGGTCCTGCGCCCGCGCGTCGAGGTACTGGGCGAGCGTGGACAGCGCGTGTCCGACGTAGTCGATGCGGATCTTCCCTTCGTTCATCGCGTACTTCACGCCGCCGAGCACCCGCGCGCTGCGGGGGGCCGCGTAGCTGTCGACCGAGTCGTACTGCATCAGCCGCATGAACCGGATGGCTTCGCTGGTGGACTGCGCGTACTTGGCCTTGCGGTCCGGGGCGACCTTGATCGCGATGCGGTACGCGGCGGCGGTGCCCTCCGAGTAGCAGAAGGTCTGCATCGCGGGGAGCTCGTCCGGAAGCTTGTAGTAGCCGCCCACGTAGTCGGGCCACGGGGCGCGATCGCTCGTCCACTGGTAGCTGTCGATCATCCAATCCGCGACTTCCAGGCCGAACTTTGCAGCGCGCTCATCGCCCGTGACGCGGTAGTACTGACCCGACGCCATCACCGACCACGGCCCGAACTGCACGAGATCGAGCCGGTCCTGGTTGCTGTACGTGGCCATCGGCCAGCGTCCGTACGAGATCTTCCGCGCCGCGCGCTCGCGGAACCACGGCTCGTAGAAGTCGAGGAACTTCGGGAACGACGCGACCCACACGGGCTCGTTGAAGTACTCGGCGACCTGACCCAACGCGAGCGCGGCCTCCCCGGGCACGATGTCGTTCTTCTGCCCATAGTACGGGTGCCCCGTCGGCACGAAGTACGGTTCGAACTTCCCGTTGTCGTTCTGCTGCGAGAGCACGAACTTCGCCATGCGGCGGATCCGGTCGTCTTCGTCGTGGCTGCCCGTCTGCTTCGCCCACTCGATCCACCCGAGCATCGCCACAGCGACGGTGCCGAGCTTCTGGTTGGGCGTCTTTCCCGACGCGCGCGCCGGGTAGCGGAACAGGATCGAGCCCGCCGGAGGCGACGGCAGCTGCGCGTCCGGCGCGTCGGTGTCCTTCACCTCGAAGCCGAGCAGCCAGTCCATCGACCGGCGGGAGGCCTCGAGGAACCGCGGATCCTGGTGCCAGCGGTAGGCCGCCGCGAGGTCGCGGGCCGCGAGGATGTGGCGGACCTCGTTGTATTCGGTCGAGAGGCGGTTCTGCTCGGGCCAGTACTTGTAGACGAAGCTGCCGTCCCCGTACTGGTTGTTCATCCACCAGTGCGCGCCGGACGTGAGCATGTCGCGGACCTGCGCATCTTCGACGACCGACGACACCACCGGCATGCCGCGCATCATCCGCACGACGTCGCCGCCGCCCGCGTGCGCCTCCATGAAGTGCTCGTCGCGGATCAGGTCGAAGTCCGCGTCGGCCTTCTCCCACAGGCGGCGCTCGCGCACGTCGTGCGCTTCCAGCGCGTACTGCAGGAACTGCTGCGCGCACTTGTGGCTGTGGGCCACCGCTTCCGAGCCCGGCATGTACGCGAACGTCGCGGCATCACCTTCGCCCTTGCTGATGATCGCGCCGTCGATCCCCATCTCCCACAGGTCGAACAGGTTCCAGCGATCGCGCGGCTCCACCTTGGCCCGCTCGAGCACGACGTGGACGTCGATGCGAACGTCATCGAGCCGATCGGCGAGCGTGCCCGCGCCGGTGATCTCGATCTCGCGTTCCCAGCGGCGGCGGAGCTTCTCGGACACGTCGTCGAGAACGGTCTCGAGGTCATCTCCCGCGCCGTGACGGAGCACGAGCGTCTGCCCCTGCAGACGGAGGCCGACGATCAGCCGCACCGAGTCCGGCTTCCACGTCTGACGCGCAGGAACCCGCCCTTCGAGCCGCGCGCGGACGCCGTCCACAAGCTGCGATCCGGTGGAGTCCGACAGGTGCGACTCGCTGCCGCGCACCGTGTAGAACAGCATGTCTTCGGCCACGTACCGGAGCTGGAACCACTCGAGGTAGTCGTGGTTCGCGAGCCGGGCGAGCACGCGCCGATCGCGATCCAACGCCGACGTAAGGTCGCGATGTACAGCGAACCCGCGGATCCCTGCGTCCCGAAGCGCCTTCGCGGCGGCCTTCTCGTCCGTGCCGACCAGGACGCCGATCAGCGGCGAGCCAGCGAGCGGCACCTGCTGGGCCTTCACGTCCAGCAGATCACCGGCGACCAGCACCTGGCCGGCGTCCACCTGGTTTACCGCGGCTTTCGCTTCTTTCGAAGCTCCGAACGCCGGCACCACCCCGAGGCACGCCTCCACCCGCTGCTCGGGCGAAAGATCGTTTCCGAGCGATCCACAGGACGAGGTCCGCGGGTTCTCCGGGATGGCGCACAGACCCCCGACGTCCCCGCCCTCGCGCACCGGCGCCTTGCCGGGCTCCGGGAGCCCGTACGTGAGCACAACCCCGACGGCGACCATGACAGCCACCACCGGTGCAACCTTCCAGATCCAGCCGTCCTTCATACTCGCCGGGCTATCACGCTTGACACGGGCCGCCCGCCCGATAAAGAGGTGCCCGACGTCCGGCCTACGCCGGGATGGAGTGAATCACATGGCTCGCAAGTGCTCGATCAACCGGCAGACCAAGCGCGAAATGCTCGTCCGCAAGTATGCGGCGAAGCGCGCCGAGTTGAAGCGTCGCGCTTCGGACATCAAGCTTAGCCCCGAGGAGCGCCTGTCCGCTCGCGAGGGCCTCGCCAACCTGCCCCGCAACAGCTCGCCGGTGCGCCTGAACACGCGCTGCGTGAAGTCGGGCCGTCAGCGCGCCGTGTACCGCGAGTTCATGCTCTCGCGCATCGCGTTCCGCGAGCTGGCCCTGCTCGGCTACCTGCCCGGCATCAAGAAAGCCAGCTGGTAGTTGCCGCAGCCCTACTGGGCTGTCCAACGCCCCCGGTGCCGCCCGAGATCCTCGGTGCGACCCCACCGGTGGGCGTTGTCGCGTTTCAAGGCCGCAACGTCGATCTTCGCGCGCACCTCGAGGGGTTTCCCTACGAGCCGGTGGCGATCGATCCGCGCGCGAACCAGCTCCTCGTCGACCACACGGGTGAGCACCGCACGCTCACCTCGGTGGCGTTGGACGCGACCGATCCCGCTTCCGGGCGCCCGATCGGCGACACGGACTGGGACACGCGCTCGCGCTGGTCCGTCCGCTGGCATGACGCGTCGCACAGCTGGCTGTTCCTGGGCGACACCAACAACGACGAGCGGCTGAACCTCTGGCGCCTCGACCCCGTCACCGGCGTGTCGACCGCGCTCACCGACGAGCCGTACACCTACGGCTACAGCGTCGCACCGGACGGACGCATCGCGACGATCCCTCGCCGCCCTGCCGCCGCGGCGGGCGACTACAGGTCGTGTGTCGAGGTGCTCGACAAGGACGCGAGTACGCGCACCCCGATCGTCTGCGACGGCGGCGAAGCCCGGCTCACCTGGAGCGATCCGGCCTGGGCGCCTGACGGACGCGGCCTCGTCGTTTCCGTCGATCTGCACGGTCGCCGCGATCGCAGCAACGTCGCGTACGTCCCGTTCGACCACCCCGAATTGCGCATCGTCACCGAGCCCGGTGCTGTGCGGACGGACGCGTGGGCGCTGCGAACCTGGCTCGACCCGCACACGTTCGTGTACGTGACGGACGAGAGCGGCAAGGACGCGCTTTGGGCGTTCGACGTCGATCGCGGCGTCGGGCGGCGGATCGTCGAGGCCGATCGCGACATCGCCGACGCCCTCGTGCTCGGCGATCGGATCGTCGCCGTGCTGCATCGGCCCGACGGCGACGCGCTCGCCGTGTACGACGCCGTGTCCGGCAAACCGACCGCAAGGCTCGCGATCGGCGGCACGATCGCTGTCCTCGGAGACGACGGCACCGGCGCGGTGTGGCTGTCGACCGTGTCCGGCACGAGCCCGTTCGGGGTCCAGAAGGTGGCGGTCGGCGCGGACGGCACGGCCGCGATCGCGCCCTGGCTCGGCGTCCCGGACCGCGCGCGCGACTCCCTCGTCCACTGCACGCAAACCGACGTCACGTTCCCGACGTGGGACGTCGACCCGGCCACCGGCGCGAGTCGGCAATTGCACGCGTTCCTCTATGTGCCCAAAGTCGGTCCCCCGCCCGCGAAGTCGATCGTGCGCATGCAGAGCTTCTACGGCGGCGACGACGAGTGGAACACCGACACCCAGGTGTTCTGCGACGCCGGCATCACGACGTTCTCGCCCGCCGTGCGCGGGTCGGACGGCTACGGCCGCGCGTTCGGCGCGCTCAACGACGGCGACCTCGGCGGCAACGAGATCGCCGACCTGTTCGCGGGCGCGCGCTGGCTCGAGTCCCAAGGCTACGAGCGCGGCCACATCGGCGTGTTCGGCCGCAGCCACGGCGGCTACGCGACGATGCGCGCGCTCACGTTCCCGCCCGGTACGGACGGCCACACGGACGACCTGTACCCGTTCGCGTTCGGACTCGCTGACGCGGGTTTCTCCGACATCCTCTCGTTCTACGCGGCCTCGAACATCCCCGACTGGGTGGTGCTCGAAGCGGGAGACCCGGCGACGGAGCACGACAAGCTCGAGGATCGCTCGCCGCTGCGCCACGTCGACCTGCTCGGCGCGCCGCTGATGCTGGTGCACGGCACCAACGACAACCGCGTCCCCATCGCCGAGAGCCGTCAGATGGCCACCGCGTGCGCAGCCGCCAACAAGCCGTGCACCTTCGTCGAGGTGCCTGGCCAGGGGCACCACGTGAACGGGCTCGCCGATCAGGTGCGGGTCTACGGCGCCAAGCTCAAGTTCCTGGAAGACAACGTCCCGACCGAGTGACGACGGGACTCCGCGCGGCGTAGCATCCACCCGATGCCGTCCCCGATCGCCGAAGCCCTGGATCATGCAAAGAAGAGCGGCGCAAAAGCGGCCGAAGCGCTGCTTTCGCAAGCGAAGGGCGTGACGCTCGAGCTTGAACGTGGGAAACCGACGGCTCCCGAGCCGCACTCCGACGCGCGGCTCACGGTTCGCCTGTGGGTCGACGGCGGCGGCGAAGGGTTCGCCCAGGGTCCCCCGGAAGACGCGACGACGCTGGTCGACGCTGCGTTGAAGAAGGCGAAGATCGCGTGGGGCGATTCGCTCGCCGGGCCGGTGGGCAAGCTCGGCCTCGCCGAGGCAGCCCGCGGGATCGACGACCGACGACACGAGCAGATCACCACCGCCGACCGCCAGGAGGCGCTCGTATCGGCCGAGAAGGGAGCGCGCGACAAGCGAATTCGCGCGTCTGGCTTTACGTACCGCGACGAGCGGCGGTGGCGCGGGTACGGCAACTCACGGGGCGTCGCGCTGCAGGAGTGGTCCACCACCTACGCGATGGCCGGCACCATCGAGCTGTCGGACGATCGCGGTACCCTCACGCTGGAAGATCAGCCCGCGAGCCGCGCGTTCGCGTCGATCGCGTCGCTTCCCTACGGGGCCGCCCTCGCCGCCCGCGCCCTGGCGCTCGCGCCGACGGGGCCCACGCTCTCGGGTCCGATCCGGGTCGTCCTCTCGGCGCGAACCGCGGCTGAGCTCGTCACCCGCCTCGCCCCGGCGTTCGCAAACCTCGCGCGCGACGAGGGGTGGCTCGCCGCGGCACACCGCGATGATCGCCGGGCGTTTGATCCGCGCGTGAACCTGCTCGACGACGGTACGCTGCACGGCGCGCTTCGCACCCACGCGTTCGATGACCGCGGCGTGACGCCCATCCCCGTCGCGCTCATGAGCGACGGCCGCGTGCCGGCGGGGCTGATCGACCTCCTCGAGGCCCGCCATCGCAAGCTCCGCCCGACCGGGCACTGGTTCGACGGTGCGCTCCGCTCCAACAACCTGATCCTTCGCGGCGGCACCCGAAGCGCGAACGCCATCCTTTCCGAGCTCGACGGGCCCGTGTTGATCGTCGATCACGTCTACGACTGGGCAGGAATGAACGCCACCACCGGCGACGTCCGCATCCCGGTCGGGGGGGCGCTCACCCGCCGCGCCAAGCGCGAGGGCGCCGTCCGTCGCGTCGTCCTCCACGGAAACCTCGCGGACGTTCTGTCGCGCGTCGTCGAGGTCGCGTCGGACACCGATCGCTTCGGCTACGTTGACGCGTGCGGGCTGATCGTCGACGGCTTCACCGCCGTCGGCTGATCAGTAAGGCACCACCGTCTTGCAGCGGCCGTAGCCGGCGTCACACGACACGACGAGCGGCGAACCCGCCTCGATCGTCACGTTCATGCCGAGCACGACGGGGTCGCTGCCGTTGAAGCTGGCCTGCACCTTGTAGACGCCGGGCGCCACGTCGCCAGGCAGGGCGACGGAATGGTCGTCCGCGACGAGGCTGGCGGTGACGTCGCCTTTTGGCTGGAAGCCGACGTGGACGACCCTCGCCGTCGCGACCGGGGCGGGCTTCGCGACGGCTGCAGGCGCCGGCTCGTGCCGAACAGGCACCGCCGCGACCGGGGGCGGCTCCGCCACCTCGACCGGAGAAGGCTCTTCGGGCGGCGGCTCGTCCGGCGGCGCCTCGTCCGGCGGCGCCTCGTCCGGCGGCGCTTCGGCGGACGCCGGGGCCTCGGCGACCACGGGCGCGTCCTCCACGGGGGCCTCGTCGATCGCAACGTCAGGGACACCCGCCACGACGCTCGCGCTATCGGTCGGGGCAGCGTACAGGAACGCCGCGAGACCGCCGCCGAGCACCACCACCGACGCGCCGCCACCGATCAGCAACAGCCCCACGAGCCCGACGCCGACGAGCGCCAGGCCCATGCGGGAACGCCCCTCTGGCACCGGCTCCACAGCGCGGTTTCCGGCCAACGTCCCAGACGCCATCGACCGCGTCATGGTGCCTTCCGTCAGCGAGCGACCCTGCAACGGTCCGTCCGCGGGCCCGGCCTCGGGCCACTTCCGCGCGCGGGCCCAGCGCGAAAGCGAAAGCCCGGGCGCAAGCTCGGCCAATTCGTCGCACTTGCCTGCGATCTCGGCGGCGCTCGGGCGCGCCGCGTGATCGTACGTCAGCGCCGAAACGACCAGCGCGCGCAACGGGGCCGGCAGGTCGGTTGGCAGCCGCCTCAGCTGCTTTTCGAGGTGCTGCGCGAACCGATCGGGAGACACCGCGAGGCCGGTTTGCACCGGGATCGGCAGATCCGCGAAGAACTTCGCGTGGGTGATCGCCTCGAACAGCACACAGCCGAGCGCGAAGACATCGCTCGCCGGCAGCACCTCGGCGTCGAGGAACCGCTCGGGCGCCATGTAGCCGGGGCTCCCGACGATCATGTTCGTGGCGGTCTTCGCCTCACGCGTCTGCGTGCTGTCGTTGGACTTCGCGATGCCGAAGTCCAGCAGCTTGACCTGACCGTGACGGCTGATGCGGATGTTCGCGGGCTTGATGTCGCGGTGCACGAGGCCCATCGGGGCCCCACCCGGCCCTGGCGAGTTGTACGCGGCGTCGAGCGCGCCAGCCACCGCGCCGATCGCCTCCACCACGGCGCGAACGCTCATGCCCTGGTCGGCGCTCATGCACTCGGCGAGGTCCTCGCCGTCGACGAATTCCGTAACCAGCGAAACACAGCCATCTAAGATGACAAGGTCGTGGACGCGAAGGATCGCGGGGTGGTTGAGCCGCGCGAGCAGCCGGCCCTCGTCGCGCAGTCGCTCGAGCGCCTGCCCGGCCGGGTCCACATCGTTGCGCAGAACCTTGATGGCGACGTCGGCGTCAAGCCCGCCGGCGCTCGTCATCTTCGCCCGATAGACCTCTCCGAACCCGCCTTTTCCAAGGCAGGGACCGATCTTGAACTGGCGCTTCGCGATCTCGTCGGATCGCGCGTCCGTCGTGCTCACAGTCCGAGGGCGCCCATGATCCGGGTCGTAACGTCCGCCGGCTCACCGACGCCATCCACCCGACGCAACACGCCGTGGCTTTCGTAGTACGGCACGAGCGGCGCGGTCTGCGAGTGGTACGCCCCGAGGCGCGTCCTGCACGCCTCCTCCGTGTCGTCCTTTCGGTGAACGAGGCGGCCAGCAAGCTCGGGCGGCGGTGGATCGAAGGTGAGGTGGTAGATCCGCCCGGTGTCGGGGTCGGATCGTCGGCCGACGATGCGCGCGACGATCAGCTCGTCTGGCACCTCGACGAGCAGCACCACGTCGATCTTCATGTCGTCTGCGCGAAGAGCGGCGTCCAGCGCGTCGGCCTGCGGCACGGTGCGTGGGAACCCGTCGAGCAGGAAGCCCCGCTTCGCGTCCGGCTCGGCGATGCGCTCGCGCAGCATCGCGATGGTGAGCGAGTCCGGAACGAGCTTTCCGGACTTCATGTAGCCGTCCGCTTCCTTCCCGAGCGGAGTGCCAGCCTTCACCGCGGCACGGAACATGTCACCCGTCGAGATGTGCGGAATTTGCAGGCGATCGACGATGCGAGCGGCCTGGGTACCTTTGCCTGCACCCGGTGGCCCGATGAACACGACGCGCATGACGACCTCCAAACGGCTGAACACCTATCACACCGTCACCGCAAGCGGAACCGCAGGCCGAGGTACCGCTCCTGAACGAGCGGATCTGCCGCGATGACCTCGGGTGAACCGGCGCGAAGCACGCTTCCTGCCTCGATTACGACGGCGCGCGTGCATAGGGGCAACGCTTCGTGGACCTGGTGATCCGTGAGGATGATCGCCAGACCCGACGCTGCAAGCGCCCCGATTCGCAGCCGTAGAGCGTCCACATGGGCCGGATCGACCCCCGCGAAGGGCTCATCCAGCAACAGGACCTTCGGCGACAGTGCAAGACAGCGGGTGATCTCGACGCGACGCCGCTCACCGCCGCTTAGAAAGCGCGCCGGACGCTCCGCGAGCGCCGACAAACCTTCTTCTTCCAGCAACGCTTTGACGCGGCTCGAGGGCCCGCCGACGCTGTCCACCGCCACCGCCACGTTGTCAGCGACCGTCAGCGCCCCGAGCAGGCTCGGCTGCTGCGGCAGGTAGCCAAGGCCCGCGCGTGCGCGCTTCCACAGCGGCCACGCCGTCACGTCTACGTCGCCGAGGTGGACGGCGCCTCGATCGGGCACGGAAAGGCCGGCGAGCAGCCGGAACAAGCTCGATTTTCCGGCTCCGTTCGGCCCGAGCACACCGACGATCTCACCGCGGGCGACGCTGAGCGACACGCCCGAGACCGCCTGGACAGCGCCGTACCGAACCCACAGATCGCTCCCCGCGAACGCCGTCATAATCGAAAGCTACCACGGCGAGAGGGATGATTGATACAATCCTGTGCTAATACACTCTCGTATAAAGACACAGAGGTCTCATGTCGGTCCTCGTCGGACGTGAAGAGCTGCTCAGCTCGCTTTGGTCGGCGCTGCAACAGAGTAGCGTACTCCTCTCGGGCCCCCGTCGCATCGGAAAGTCTCGCCTATTGGCCACAATGGCAGAGGAACCACGGCATGGGTTCCGCCTTGTGCGGGCCGATGTCGAGGGCTTTTCGGACGTCGCCTCGGTCCTGGCCTCCGTTCAAGCGAAGCTCTCACCTCCAACAGCGATTGATCGTGCCACGTCCCGCATTAGCGTGAACGCGATCGAAGTCGCCGGAGTGGGCGTTCGAATGGGTTCGGCCCCTGCCGGATCCGACCCATGGGCGGAGTTCAACACCCACCTGCGCGCCGCGATTCAGCCCAACGAAACTCTTGTCATCGCGCTTGATGAGGTACCCTGGTGGCTCGATGCCCTCGAGCGTCGGTCGCCAGGATCTGCCCGTGAGGCGCTGGCCCGCCTGCGCGGCTGCCGCCAAGAATTGCGCGCCGTCCGATGGGTCCTGACCGGGAGCGTGGGGCTCGCTGGACCGGCGCAGGCCTGGGGTGCGGTCGCGGAGCTCAACGATCTTCACCGCGTGGTGGTCCAGCCACTCGACGCGATCGCGGGTGCCACGCTCTTCGAAGCCGAATGTCCAACAGCCACCGCCGATGCCGCACGTGCCGCCCATCACGTCGCCGGAGGGAGCCCCCACTGGATCGAGAGCCTCGCGATCGGGTGCCGCAGCGCGGCGCCCACCGTTGATGCGACGCATGTCGAAGCGGAGGTGGAACGCAAACTCCAGGCGGTATTTCGAGAACTGTTCGCCGATGACCACGCGGACCGACGCTACACCGCCGAAGATCGGTCTCTGCAACGCCTCGTGCTCGATGCCATGTGCGATCGCGATGATCCCTACCCGATCGTCGGTGTTGTCACTACTGTCCTCGCGAACCCGAAAGCCAACAACGACAAGGATGCGATTCGGCGAGCCCTTTACGCATTGCTCGACGATTTCGTGCTCATTGAACGACCCGGATCGACAGCACGCTTCGCGATCCCGCTGTATCGCCGATGGTGGGCGCGCTGGGGACGATCGTGAGCCGAACGGAGCTCTACACGCCCTGGCGAGAAGACGCCACGCGACTCCAGGCACGCACGGTAGGTCGCGACACGATCGTCCGGCGCGTCGTGGACGAGGCCCGGCGGTTCGCTGCTGGAGAACGTGTACGCCCCCTCTACCTGTTCGGCCCGCGCGGCGTCGGAAAGTCGCACATCATCGCGCTTGCAGCTGCCGAGTTCGAGGCCTTGGGACTCACGCTGGTGCTGGTGCCCGAGGATGTCGCTGCGACCACGACCGCAGCGAAGCTCCTCGATCGCTGCCGTCCGAACGCCGACGATTGGCTCTCTGACGATGTCGCAGGCACCCTCGACGCTCGCCACGTCCTCGTGGTCGAAGGGCTCGACCGCCGGTTCGCCGACCTGGGCTCCGGACCCGAGGGCCTCGAAGCCCGTCAAGTCCTGCGTCGCCACTGGGCGGATCGACCGATCTGGCTCATCGGTACAGGGGTCGCCCTCACGAGCCCGCTGACCGACCGCGAGGAGCCGTTCTACGCACACTTCGACCCGGAGGCGATCCAGCCGCTGTCGACCGAAGACGCGCGAGCGTTGATCGACCGCAGCGCACCCGACCACGCCCGCGCGAGGCCGCGCTGGTCGGCTCGCCGGGACACGCTCGTCACGCTCGCTGGCGGGTCGCCACGGGTGCTCGTGTCCCTCGCTGAGGACTGCGCGGACGATACCGGTCCGGAGTCCGCGAGCGAGGCTCTGCTCGCCGCGGTCGACCGTTTTACCCCGCACTACCAGCTCCGGTTCCGCGACCTCCCCCCGACCGGTCAGGAGATCGTGAGCCTGATCGCCCGCTCTCCAACGATGTTGACCCCGACCGAGATCGCAAACAAGCTCGGCACTCACCCCGCCGCGGTCGGCACCCAAGCGCGCCGGCTCGCCGATGACGGAGTGATCGTCGGCACCCCCGGCCCGAACGGCACCCCATACCACCTCGCCGAGCCGCTGTTCCGATTCTGGCTCGAGTACCGAACGGGGAGATGGGAAGACACCCGCGTCGCCGTCGCCTCCCAGGTACTCGAGGTTCTGTTCGCGTCGACGGACATCGTCGACCGCTGGTGGAAAGGGACGTCGGACGCGGTCATCGATCATGCAGTGGTCGAGGGCGAGTCACGATCGACCTCCGTCGCCAAGCTGTACACCCAAGTCGACGCCCTGAAGGTGGCACCATCGGAAGGCCTCGCCCTCCAGCTCCTACAACGGGCCGGCCCGCTCAAGGAGGTGGGCGTGGCCGCCAGCGTGGTCGATCAATACGCGACGACGACGCCCGACACACCGGTGTTGCGTCGATTGCTCCCCGACCTGGCGCAATTTCCTGGAGTCCTCGCGGTCTGTCGATTTGTCGTCGAGCTCGCGGAAGGGACGCGCCCGAAAGCTGCACGCGCGCGCCTGTTGCCCGATCTGGCCGAACACCGACCGTTGGACTTCCGTGAGGCACAGATCGTCACGCGCATCGTCATCAGCGCGCTGGATCGCGGTGCGGGTCCGGGCAAGCCGTGGACGCTGACGTCGGGCGAGCGCAACGCCGCAGCGCGCATTCCGTACCTGAGGGCGGCGTTCCTTGACCGGGGGCGTCTCGTCGGACATCCGCCGGTGCTGGCGCCCAACGATCTCGTAAAGCGCCTGACAGACGTAGACCCGGACTTGAGCATCCTCGTGGCCGCCGTCTGGACCCGACCCGACGCCGAGGCTCTCCTTGATCGAATTCTACTCGAGCGAACCGCGACGTCATTTCACGGCCTGCTGTTCGCATGCCCACACCCGACGCACCACCAGCCTCGCTACGCCCAGGCGATCACCCAATGGACGATCGAAGACCTCACGTTCATAACTGAGGCGTTGTGGACGCCCGCCCTCACCTGGGCGCGGGCATGGGCAGACACCGATGAGGCCTCGTTCACCGAGCTGCTGAAAGCGCTGCAGGGACACCAGGATGTCGCACTCTATGGCGACCTCAGCCGAGCGATACCCGCGCTGGTAGCTTTCGGAGCCGCCTCACCCGAGCGGATGCGGAGGTTCCTTGCTGCCGCGCCGCCCGCGCTCGTACCCACCGCCCGAAAGGCCGCTGGCCTGGCCCTACAAATCGCCGCGACCGGAGCTGGCCCGCTCCATCCCGAGCTGGCGGCCCTCCGGTCGGCGCTCAACGCGGGGTGACGGCGTCGCCCGCCACTTCCAGTCGGCAGTCGTCGCAGAGCAGGCGTTCGTCGTCCAAGAACAACACGATCCGGCTGCCGGTCATGAGGTTCCTGCCGTCGCGAATCGCCGGGCTGCCCCCGATGTCCACGCGTCCATCGGCCACCGTGAGCACGGCGGTGTCGCCGGTGGCCTCCCGTGCGCCCTTGTTCACGTGCACGTCGCCTGAGGCCCGCGCGACGTCGACCTTGTCGCCGGCGTAGGTGACCTCGAGCCGCGCGCAGGTGATCGTCACATCGGCACGAATCGCTGTGACGCCCCCGTCGAACACGACCTCACCTTTTTTCAGGTCCCACGCCGACTGTTTTCCCGTGATCACGAGCGGCGGCGGGCCAGGGACCGTAGCGGTCGCGTCCACGCCGTGTCCCCCGCTGCCGTCGGGGTCCATCCACGCGGAAGCCAGCGTGATCTCGATGCGATCGGGCGCCTCCCCGACGGTGAGCACGACCCCCTCGAGCTCGGGCCGATCGCCGGGAACGGCCTCGAGCGGCGATTGTCCGCAAGCCAACAACGGAATGAACGCAAGCCCCGCAACGTTCGCGTTCGGAGTGGCAGGAGGCCGGCTGAGCGCCCGCGCAGTGCGCGGATCCAGCGCCAGCCGGCCGAGCACCGAAGTGCGAGCGAACGTGAGGAGCGCGCAGCGAGCTCCGCGAGCGTAGTCAGCGAGCCGCAAGCGAGCGGTCATCGCGCTCGGACGCGCTCGACCACTGCGCGCACGAACGACGCGAACAGCGGGTGCGGCTTCAGCGGGCGGCTCTTGAATTCCGGGTGGAACTGGCAGCCAAGGAACCACGGATGATCGATCAGCTCCGTGATCTCGGCGAGCTTTCCGTCCGGAGAGCGACCGCTGATGCGCAGGCCCGCAGCGATCAGGCGCTCGTGGTACGCCGGGTTCACCTCGTAGCGGTGCCGATGGCGCTCGTGGATTGCGTGGTCCTTGTAGATCCGCAGCGCGAGCGAGCCCTCTTCGAGCGAGCACGGGTAGCTGCCGAGCCGCATCGTGCCGCCCTTCGTGGTGATGCGCTGCTGATCGTCCATCAGCTCGATCACGGTGTGGGTGGTGTTCGCGTCGAATTCCCGGCTGTGCGCGTCGGTGTAACCGAGGACGTTGCGCGAGAATTCGATCACCATCATCTGCATGCCCAGGCAGATGCCGAAGTACGGAACCTTCCGCTCCCGCGCGTAGCGCACGGCGGCGATCTTGCCCTCGATGCCGCGATCTCCGAAGCCGCCGGGCACGAGCACCCCGTCGACCCCGTCGAGCACCTTCTCGGGCGCCGCGAGGTCGAGCGTCTCGCTGTCGATGAACACGAGCTCCACGCGCGCGTCGCTCGCGACCCCGCCGTGTACGAGCGCCTCGTTCAGCGACTTGTACGTGTCGACCAGGTGTACGTATTTGCCCACGATGCCGATCTTCACGTGGTGGGCGGGGTTCTTCAGCTTGGCGACCACATCGACCCACGGATCGACGTTGGCCGACGCGGCCCAGATCCCGAGCTTCTCGCAGATCCGGTCGTCGACGCCCTCTTCCTTGAGCATGATCGGCAGCTCGTAGATGTGGTTCACGTCCTGCACCGCGATCACGTCGCGCTCCTGCAGGTTGCAGAACAGGCCGATCTTCTGCTTCAGCTCCTTGCTGATCGGGCGATCGACGCGGCAGAACAGGATGTCCGGCTGGATGCCGACCATCTGCAGCTCCTTCACGGAGTGCTGCGTCGGCTTGGTCTTGAGCTCGCCAGCCGTCTTGATGTACGGCACGAGCGTGAGATGGATGAACAGCACGTTCTCGGGGCCGACGTCGTGCCGGAACTGGCGGATCGCTTCGAGGAACGGCAGGCTCTCGATGTCGCCGACGGTGCCGCCGACCTCGACGATGACAAGGTCCGCGGGCTCGGACGCGACGTGGATGCGCCGCTTGATCTCGTCCGTGATGTGCGGGATGACCTGCACGGTGCGCCCGAGGTAGTCGCCGCGCCGCTCGCGCTCGATCACCGACTGGTACACCTTGCCCGTCGTGAAGCTGTTCCGCGTCGACAGGCGCGTCGTGACGAACCGCTCGTAGTGCCCGAGGTCGAGGTCGGTCTCGGCGCCGTCATCCGTGACGAACACCTCGCCGTGCTGGTACGGCGACATGGTGCCGGGATCCACGTTGATGTACGGGTCCATCTTCACGTTCGTGATGCGCAGGCCTCGCGACTCCAGCACAGCCCCGAGAGCTGCGGCCGAAAGTCCCTTTCCGAGCGAGGAAAGCACGCCGCCCGTGATGAAGATCCACTTCTTCTTCGCCATGTTCATTTCCCCTGTGCGACCTTTTCCCGACCGGAGGTCGGGCAACCCATGATTCGCCGCACTTCTTCGAGCTGTTCGAGGGTGTCGACCCCCGGGTGCGCCGAGTCTACGACCCCCACGGCTATCGCGGCGCCCGCGAACATCCAACGCAGCTGTTCGAGTCGTTCGGCAGTTTCGATCGGGTGTTCGGGCAGGGCCGTCATTTCGCTGATCACGCCCGGGGCGAAGCCGTAGATCCCGACGTGGCGCAGCCACGGCCCGCGGTCCGGGATCCGCTCGCGCGAGAACCGGGCCGCACGTCCATCGACCACCACGACCTTCACGACGTCCGGGTCGGACGGGTCTCCCACGAGCGGGGCCGCGAGCGTCGCGATGGGAGCGGACTCTTCGAGCAACGCGACCACCCGCCTCACGTGTTCGGGCTCGAGCAACGGCAGGTCGCCCTGCACGTTCAGCACGGCGCCTTCCAAGCCGAGCATCTCCACGACCCGCGCGACGCGGATCGTGCCGTTCGCAGCCGGTCCGGTGAGCACAGCCTCGCCGCCGAACGCCCGCACTGCGGTGGCGATCTCGGCATCCTCGCAGGCGACGACGACCCGATCGCACGCGTCGGAGGCCACGACCGCCCGCCTCACGCGCTCGATCATCGGCAGACCGCAAAGGTCCGCGAGCGGCTTGCCGGGCAGCCGGGTCGACCCGAGCCGCGCAGGAATCACCGCGATCAAACCAAGTCCCACGCCCTCTCCGCGCAACGCCGCCCCATACCCCGGCGGGTCCAGCGCCGGCGTGCTATTTGTGTCCCCCACGAGGTGTCGGATGATCGCGTTGTTGGCGCTCGCAGCGTGTACAGGTGGCGACCAGTTCACCTACTCGGGCTACTCGATGGGCGAATTCTTCCCCTTCGACGGGCAGCGGACCTGGACGTTCACGAACGCCGACGCCAGCGTCGCGAACACCGTCGTGGCCACGTTGAACAGCGAGCCCGAGGTCCCGGAGACCGGCCTGTTCATCTTCAACGTCGACTACACGCTCGGCTGCGTCGACGAAGCCACCGACACCGACACGCCCGCCTGCACCGGCGAGGGGGACCCGTTCCGGATCGCCAACATGCGCTGGTCCTCGGACACCGCCCGCGGCGTCCAGATCCACTCGTTCACCGATGCGGCCGGCACCGCCACCACGTTCGATCCACCGATCCTGCTCGCAGACAAGCGCGGCGGCGTGAGCAACAGCTGGACCACGGCGACGAACGACGGCACGTACGTTTCGACGTTCTCGTCGATCGGCGACTGCCCGGTGCTCATGACCGTGGACTGGACGGACTGCATCCGCATCCACCTCGACGACGACGGCGACGAAGCCACGCCCGTCACCAAGCCGCTGCACGGCGACTGGTACGCGGTGGCGGGTTTCAACGTGATCGGGTTCCAGCTCACCGGCGACACCGGGCGCTGGGAATTGTCGAATACCACCTTTACGAACTGACGCTGCGCCGCGCCGTCGTTCTCGTCCTGGGCGTCCTCCTGGTCTTGGGCGCCTGTGCGCGCACCGAACACACCCCCGTCGACCTCGAACTCGACGTCGACGTGGCGCTGCCGGACTCGGCGAGCAACGTGCGCATCTGCGTCACAGACGGACTCGCGCGCACGTTCGGCGCAGGCGACGGTCGTTACGCGCTCACCGGCCTCGATCCGCAGTCCCCTGAGGTCACCGTCGATCTGCTCGATCCGGATGGCCTCGTCACCGGACGCGTCGGGCCGATCGTGCTGGACGAGCCTTTCGTCGTCGCGTCGCTCGACGCGTGTGACGCCTGCGAGCCGTGTATCGGCGGCGGACCGCCGGCTCCGAACCCGCTCACGTTGGGCGTGCGCTTCCGCCCGTGATAACGACGCGTTCGGAGGGTTCATGCCCGAAGACGATCCCGAAGGCCGCGTGCAGCGCCAGGATCCCGCGATCGCCGACCTGCTGAGCCAGGTGGTGCGCCGGATCGCGCGCCGGGGACGCGACAGCCTGCGTGGCGCCGCCGACAACGGCCGGAGTCGACTCGAGCTCCGCCAGCTTCAGCGCGATCGCGACAGCTTCTGGATCCGCCTCGGAAAGACGGCCTACCGCCTGCAAGAGAGCGGGGAGATCGAACATCCCGCCGTCGAGAAGGCGATGCGTCGAATCGACGAGATCGAAAAGCGCATCCACGACCTCGAAGCCGGCATCCCTGAACGCTGACGCCGGAGCGTCCGAACACGGGACGGGTCTGGGCTTGCGTCTACCGCGCCCACCCGATAGGACGGTCAGGACCTGCGGGGCTGTAGCTCAATTGGGAGAGCGCCAGAATGGCATTCTGGAGGTCGTCGGTTCGATCCCGATCAGCTCCACTTCTTCGCAAACAAGACCCCTCGGTGCTCACGCGCCGGGGGGTTTTGCGTTGGAGGGTCCTCGCGACGACCGACGCTAAAGGATCGTCTTCCCGAGCGCGCTCTGAATCAGCCACACCGCCAGCCGGCCCGTCTTGTTCGCCGTGTCCAACGTCGGGTTGAGCTCGACCATCTCCATGCCGAGCAGCTTTCCGCTCGCGGACGCCTGCTCACACAGGAGGTGCGACTCCCGCAGCGACAGCCCGCCAGGCACGGGCGTCCCGACGCCAGGGGCAACCTCGGGGTCCACGCCGTCGAGATCAAACGACAGGTGCGTGCCGACCGTCGCGTAGGACGTACGCGAGAACGCCTCGCGCACACACTCGGACGTGCTCCGCGAGTCGATCTCGCTCATCGTGTACACGCGGATGCCCGCCTCCTTCACGAGCGGGATCTCGGTGCTGTCCACGTCGCGCGCGCCGAAGATCACGACGTCGCGCGGGTCGAGCGCGGGCTCGCCGCCGAAGATGTCCAGCAGCGCGGGCGAACCGTACCCGAGCAGCGCGGCCAGCGGCATGCCGTGGATGTTCCCCGACGGCGACGTGTCGGGCGTGTTCATGTCCGTGTGCGCGTCGACCCACAACACGCCCACGCGCTTGCCAGCCTTCCGATAGAACCTTGACATTCCGCCGATCGTGCCCACGGCCTGGGCGTGGTCGCCGCCGAGCACGAGCGGGAATCGCCCGTTTTCGAGTGCAAACTCCACACGGTCGGCGATGGTTGCGCAAACCTCGACGATCTCGTCGAGGAAGCGGGCCTGGGGATCTCCGGGCAGCAACGACTCCGCCGATCGCGGACGCACGGAGAACACGTCCACCACACGGTGACCGAGGTGTTGCAGGCAAGGGACGAGCCCGGCCACGTGCATCGCAGACGGGCCCATGTCCGTGCCGCGGCGCCCGGCGCCGAGATCGAGGTGCACATCCAAGATTGAAACGTCCATGTGCCGATCGTAGCCGCTTGGATCCCACCCGACCACGGGTGACGTTTCGGGACATCAGACTGGTCGGTCTGTGGGTCTATTTGGATCATGGGAGGTTCTCATGGAACTCGCAACAACCTCGACCTTCGACCAGGTGCGTGGACGGCTCCTCCCAAGCGTGGAGGCGCCCGACGACAGACCCGGGATCGAGCTGGTGGCTGGCCACCTCTCCGTAACCCTCGTGCTCGACGGCGCCGGCGGGCCCCGCCACGTCGACAGCCGCGACCTCCGCTCCTGGAAGGTGACGTTCGAAGAAGCCTTCGCCGCGGCCATGGACAACCTCCGCAAAAAGACGCTCGCGCGCGACTTCCACGCCGTGCGCACGGCGCCCGGGCTGTACGCCTGGGTGGGCGAAGACGGGCTCGCCCCCGCCCGCGCGCTGCTCGTCCGCGAGCTGCTCCGCCCCTGGCCCCTGGCCGGAGCGATCATCGCGATGCCGACGCCCGACCAGATGCTCGTGTTGTCCCTGGCGGAGATGGAGGCCCTCGAAGCGCTCCCCACGCTGGTCGAGACGCGCACGATCGCCGCCGCCCTCGGCGCCCGGCCCGTGTCCGAGGAGCTGTTCTGGCACGACGGCACGACGCTGCACGTGCTCGGCGTGAACCACACCGACGAAGGCGTCGAGATCGAACCGCTGCCCGCCTTCGTGCGCGCGCTGAAGCGCCTGGCAGCGCTCGAGCTTTCAACCGGACCAACCGCCGAGGCGTGATCGCCGCGGCTGACGCGCCTTCGCCGTCGCGTTAGGCGGCAAGGCAGGAGATCTGCATGGGGGCCATCGCCCAGCTCGTCCGCGGCCTGTCCGCGTTCATCCCGTACCCGGTGCTGATCGGGATCGTCGCGGTGCTCGTCGTCCTCGCGATCCCGAGCATGATCCGCGGCGCCCACACGCGCCAGATCCGAACCGGTGTCCGCGAGGTTGCGCGCGCGACCAGCCAGGAAAGCCGCGGAGCACGCGAGGAAGCTGCGATCGAGCTCACGCGCGGCCAGCCGCACCTGCTGTTCGTGCTCGCCGACGAGTCGATCCGTTTGAACCAACGTCGCCTGGCGGAACGCGCCGTCGAAACCCTGGCCTCCAAGGGGACGATGCCCGACGAGGTCGCGCGGTTCAAGCGCGCCCTCGAACCCGAAAAACCCCACGCGGGGGCCGCATTGGACGCGCTCGTCGCCATCCGCGTGCTTCACCGCGAAGGGCTCACCACCCAGGCGCGCGCGCGGCTCGTGGAGGCGCGGGCCCGCTTCCCGGACGACGTCGATCTCGCCGAATTCGAGCGCACCCTCACGTGATCCCGGACGTTTCCACGGTGTGGGACGAGATCCAGGCGGACCCGAAGGTCGAGTGCGCCACGGTGGACGCGCACCTGTGGTGCCGCGCCTACGGGGCGACGGCCGCCGCGCTGGACGACGTCGGCACCATCATCGAGCACCGCGAAGACTACCCGCGCTGGTACCCGCACGTCGCGGAGGTGAAGAGCGTGGATGCGACGACGCACTACACGCGCATCGGCATGCCGTCGCCGTTCGCGGACCGCGACCAGGTGTTCGTCGCCAACCGATCCGACGAAGGAGACGCGCGCGTCTACCGCTGGCACGCCGTGAACAACGCCTCGGCGCCGGAGCTGCCTGGCGTGGTGCGCCTCGTGGACGCCGGCGGCGAGTGGCGCCTCGATCCACAGCCCGGCGGAGGAACGTCGTTGCGGTACGAGTGGTGCGCTGAGATGGGCGGCAGCTTTCCGTCCTGGGCACAGTCGCGGGCGGCGCTGCTGCACGCGTCCGAGATGATCGACGGCACGCGAACGGCGGCCGAAGCGAGGGGGACCCCATGAGACACGACCCGAAGAAGATGGCGGCGGCGGCGAAAGCCTGGAACGACGGTGCTTCGTGGCCGGAAATCGCGCGCAAGTTCGGCTTTGTGACGACCTCCGCCGGGATGATGGCCGTGCGCAACTACGCGAAGCGCAACGGGCTCACGCTGCGCTACGCCAACGGCAACGACGACCCCGAGCGCCGCGCGAAGAGCGCGAAGCTCCACGACCAGGGCTGGTCGCTGTTGGAGATCGCGATGGAGCTCGGGTGGTCCGACGGCGGGGCCGCGTTCCGTGGGATCGAGCGGCACAAGCGCGCCGAGGCGCTGGCTCGCTTCGCCAAGGCGGCCAGAAAAGCGGCGAAAGAAGCGAAGGAAGCCAACGCCGCAAAGAAGCCTGAGACGCCGAAGAAGCCTAAGAAGGCGTCGAAGTCCGGCGCCGCCGGCTGACGAGCAGCGTCAGCGCGCCGAGCCACGAAGCGCCCATCCCGCCTCCGCAGCCACACGAGCCCGGAGCGTCACCCGTCTCGAACGGGTTTGACGTGTCGTCGGGGACGCAGCCCTCGTCGATGCGCTCGTCGCAGTTGTTGTCGACGCCGTCACAAACCTCCGGCCGGTCGGGGTTCGTCCAGCCGTCGTTGTCGTCGCAGTCGCCTGCTTCCTCGGTGATGCCGTCGCCGTCCAGGTCGACGAACCCCTCGTCGATCTCGCCGTCGCAGTCGTCGTCGACGCCGTCCTCGGACTCCACCGCCTGCGGTCCGATGCCCGGATCCGAGTCGTCGCAGTCGCCGCCTTCCTCGCTGAACCCGTCGCCGTCGTCGTCGGTCCGGTCCGTGCCCTCGTCCACGAGGCCGTCGCAGTCGTCGTCGCGGCCGTTCGTCGGGTCCTCGTCGGCGCCCGTGTACACGTACTCGTCGCCGTCGTCGCAGTCGCCGAACTGCTCGGGGAATCCGTCACCGTCGTCGTCGTACGCGGTGGTGCCCTCGTCGATCACGCCGTCGCAGTCGTCGTCTTTGCCGTTCGGGAGCTCGGTCGCGCCCGGGTGGACGTCGGCGTTGTTCTGGTCGCAGTCACCGCCCGACGTGATCCAGCCGTCGCCGTCGGGATCGTAGCTCTCCCCGTCGATGTTGCCGTCGCAGTTGTCGTCGATGCCGTTGTTCACGATCTCGGCGGCGCCCGGTCGCACCAGGTTGTTCGCGTCGTCGCAGTCGCCGAACGCCTCTGTCACGCCGTCTTTGTCATCGTCGTAGCAGCTCGTTCCCTCGTCCTTCGTGCCGTCGCAGTCCTGGTCGCGACCGTCGCAGATCTCGAGCGCGGCAGGGTTCGTGTCCACCCGCTTGTCGTCACAGTCGCCGCCCGCCTCGGTGAAGCCGTCCCCGTCGTCGTCGAAGTGGATCGTGCCCTCGTCGACGAGGCCATCGCAGTCGTCGTCGATGCCGTTGTCGAGCTCCGGCACGCCGGGATGGATGGCGTAGATCGCGTCCGCGCAGTCCGTCCCTCCGGCGGTCCACGAGCCGAACGTGTCACCGTCGAGGTCGACCGGGTCGGTGCCGTCGCAGTTCTGGTCGATCCCGTCGTACGGAGTGTCCGTCGCGCCAGGATGAATCTTCGCGTCCGCGTCGTCGCAGTCGCCGGGGAACGCGGCCGCGCCGGCGGGACCGACGCATGCCTTGGTGAGCAGGACCGTGCCGTAGCTGTCCTTGTCGGCGTCCGTGTACCAGGACTTCGCGTCGGCCGAGTCGGGCGGGTCGATGATCGTGTCGCAGTTGTCGTCGAGGCCGTTGCACAGCTCGACGGCGGTGGGGTGGATGGCCTTGTTCGTGTCGTCGCAGTCGGTGCTGGTGGCGAGGTAGCCGGTGGGCTGCTTGCAGCTGACGACGGAGGTCGCGCCGCCGTAGCCGTCTTTGTCGCCGTCTGCGTAGTAGGACTTGGTGGGGAGAAACTCGTCGATCAGCCCGTCGCAGTCGTTGTCCTTGAGGTCGCACAGCTCCGGGGCGCCGGGGTAGATCGTCGCGTCGGCGTCGTTGCAGTCGACGCCGGCGTTGTAGCCGTCGCCGTCTGTGTCCGGGGGCGGCGCGTTCGCTGCGGAAACGACGAGGTTGAAGATCCAGTACTTCTCGCCCGTGCTGAACGACGGCGTGAGCGTGCTGTCACCCTGGGCCGGACCTGACGCGACCGAAAACCGATCGAGGTCAAATCGATCGTTGTTCACACCGTTAGTTCCCTGGTTGCTGACGGTGTTGAACACGTTCGACGACGGGTTGACGGCGTCGTAGAGACGCGGTGAAATGGTCCCGTTCGGCGCGCCCGTTACGCGAATCTCGTCACCCGTCGCAGTGGGGTTCGCACCACCGGCATGGTAGGCAAGTTCGATGGACGGGGACGATTGCAGGTCAAAGCCCGAAATCACCGGAGCATACGGGTTTAGCGAACCGTTGCTGTAACTGGTGAACATGTATCGGATGCCGTCGAGCAACACGACACGACGCGGCGGCAATGATGCGTGACGGTAGATGACCACCAGCGAGACGTGGGCAAAGCGACCACCATACGTCGTGCCCAGCAGCTTGTGACCGGACACCAGATAGCCACCGTTTGGCGTGGTGCCGACGAGCGACGTGACGTCTGCGCGGCACTCCCACACATCGTAGCTCGCGGCGCCGCCTCCATCGCTGCAGTTGCAGTTCGAAGCTGTGAACCCTACAGGCGTAGGCAACGAGCCGGGCGTGTCGATGGTGACGCTGGCGTCGGGAATCGCGTCCACACCAACCGTCGCCGGCACGCAAGAAGAGCCCTGCTGAAGCTGGGCCGCTGCGACGTACAGGTAGGCAGCATCGACGGTCGCGCCCGCCGGGACACCGGCGATCGAGAACGAACCGTTAATATCCGCATTGCCGCTGTACACGGGCGCGCCCGACGTGATGAAGTCGACCGCGCCAGCCCAGACGCCGCGCTCAACGAGTGCCCGGTCGTCCGTCGCCTGGGCGTGCGCGACCGACGGGTAGAGCGCCACCGCGAGTCCGATCACCGACGAGCCAGCGCGCATCCGTCACTCCGCTTACCAAGCATAGCCTGGAATGAAGTATCCTGCGGACATGCGCAAGATCCTCCCCATCGCGTTCCTTTCGGCCTGTCTGCCCGGCCTGCCGCCGCCCGGACACTACGCGGCGATGAACCCCGCCCCGGTGTACGGCCGCCCCACGGCCGAGCTCACGCTGACGCCGCTGTCGCTGCCGCCGTTCTCGATCGCGGGCGCCTACACGGCCCCGCTGGTGGCGCAGCCGTTCCTGATGCCCGAAATCCAGGGCAGCTTCGCGTTCGCGGACAACAACGGCGGCTACGGCGCCGTGTCGCCCGCGCTGTGGTTCGTGACCCACCCCGGTGAGCTCGGCGGGCACTTCGGCCTGCGGCTCGGCGGAAGCCTTGGTTCGGGCGACCTCCTCGGGCTGTACCACTTCAACATGCCGTACGCAGGCCCCACGCTTCACGTGCAGTACGCGAGCCTCGGCGAAGACGGCGGCGCGTTCAGCACCACGTTCGGCGGTGAGATGCTCATCCCGATGTTCCCGGAGAAACAGCAGTTCACCGATGCCGACGGCACGCTGGTGTTTCCGTTCGCGGCGCTGTGGATCGGCTGGGACATCCGCGGCGACGTGCCGCTCACCGACAAGCAGTTCCTCATCCTCGGCGCGGGCGTGGATGTTGCGCTTCCGCTCTACCTCTTCATCTCGCCGAACCTGACGGTGGGGCTGAGGTTCTGACAGGCTACGACGGGGGAGGCGCCCCCCGGGGCGACCCAGCCCCGTTGAGTTTCGCGAGATCGGGACCGAGCCCCGTCGAGTTTCGCTTTGGGCACGTCGATTGGCGTGTCGGCGGACGACTTTCGGAAGTTCGCGGCGTTCGCACGTCAGCCCGATCGCCTTTGAACGCGATTTACGAAAGTGGAGGGGGCTGGCTCCGCGAAACGCGAAATTCGGAGCCGCTGGCTACTTCTGGTCGGACGCGTCCATCACGCCGCCGGGGCCGAACGAGATCCACTCGCCCTCCGGAAGCGAGCGCAAGATCCTGCGTTCAACGCCGTAAAGGTCGAACTCCTGGATCGCGCCGCCGCGACCCGGCTGCAGGATGTAGCCCGACTCGGGGTCCACCCAGCAGTACGGCAGCAGGTTCGGCACCTCCGCGACGACCTCAGCGGTGTCGAGGTCGACGGTGATCACGGTGGCGGTGCCCTTGTCGGGCTCCTGGAACCGCACGGCCGCGTACTTGCCGCCGGTGATGCCCCACAACCGATCGACGGCGACCTGGAAGTCGAGCAGATCGCGGCCTTTCGCCGGGCGGCCTTCTGTGACGGACACCGAGAGATCGTACGTGGAGAGCACGCCCTCCTCGTCGAGCACGAGCATGTTGGGCCGCTTGTTCACGAACGAGAGCAGCTTGGCGGGCACCGAAGCGAGCGGCTCGGGCGCGGGGATCGCGTCTTTGCCCGTCGCGGGGTCGAGCACCTTCACGGCGCCCTTCGGCGTGGTGACGCCGAGCCACGTGCCGCCGCCCGACAGGGAGAACTGCTTCACCCAAGGCAATTCGAACACGTTGTTCTGCTTCAGGTCCCACCAGCGCAGCCCGCCGCGGTCGAGCATGCACGCCACGATCGTGCCGCCGACCTCCATCTTCGACGTGTTCGCCGTCTCGGGGCCCGACGTGAACAGGAAGCGGCCGGTCTTGGCCTCGAACACCTGCATGCCCGTGCCGTCGTCGGGCAGGCCGAGGATGACGCGACCGTCGCGGTCGACCTTGCACTCGACGAAGTTCTTCTTCGCGTTGAACGGCCGCTTCATGCGGTTCAGCTCCCACACCGCGACGCGGTCGCCGTACACGCCGATGCGAAAGTCGCCGTAGCCCGTGCAACAAACGATGTTCGGCAGCGAGGGCTTCTCGTCCTTGTAGTGCATTCGCGCGTCCGCGCCGCCGATCGCCACGCCGCGCTCGTCCCACAGCAGCGCCTTCGTCGCGTCCGTGACGTTGTGCGACCACCCCTCACCCGGCTCGAGGCCTGGGACCGAGAACGTGTGAATGCTGCGCTGGCTCGCGACGGCGACGCGATCGCCCTCGGGTGACAGCGCGAGGTTGAGCGGCTGGCTGCCGCCCTTCGGCGAGAACGAGTTCACGATCTGCCCGTCCGGCAGGTTCAACACGTTGAGCCCCGACATGCCGAGCGTCACGAAGTGCTCGCCGTCCGGCAGGAACGCCGCGACGATCACCCCGCCAGGGACGGTGTCCTGCAGGTCGATCTGCTCCTGGCTGACCATGTCCAACAGCTTCGGCTGGCCGAGCGTGTCGACGACGAGGAGCCGTTCGCCGCGCGCGTCGAACTCGACGCTCTCGCCCGCGAAGCCGTTCCAGTTCGCGACGCGCTCCCAGCGGGCGATGTTGAACACCCGCACGACGCCGTCGATCGACAGGCAAGCGACAGCCGTGCCTTGAGGGTTGAACGCGCACGCGCGCATCGCGCGATCCGGCCCGGAGCCGTCGTCCTTTGCGTCGTAGAACACACACTGACCGTCGTACGTCTTGTACACGGCGATCGTGCCGTTCTCGTCGCCGACGGCCACCATCGCGCCGCCTTTCGCGACGGCGACGCACCCGTACACGGCCGCGCCGACGCTGAACACGAACGCCGGCTGCTTCTGCCCGGGCTGCGTGATCGCCACCGTGCCGTACGCGTCCGCCGTGATCCGGGCGCCGGACGACGCGTCGAACGCGGCGGCCGTGACCGCGGACTGATGGGCGTCCGGGCAGTACATATCGACGAGCGTGCTTCCTTCCATCAACGTGTCCTTGCGACCGCTAGGGCCGTGGGCGATTTGGGGGGTAGGATACCAGCCGTGGGACACATCGCCATCCTCTGGCATCTGCATCAGCCCGATTACCGGGATCCGGCCTCCGGACGCCCGATGTCGCCCTGGGTAAGACTGCACGCTCTACGCGGGTACCGGGACCTGTGCGCCGACATCGTGCGCGACGAGGTGCCGTGCACAGTGAACGTCGTGCCTTCGCTGCTCGATCAGCTCGACTGGTACGCCAATGGCGGCGACGATCCGCACGCGGAGCTTGTCGCGCGGTCCGCGGACGTGCTCGCGCCGCCCGAGATCGCGGAGATCCGATCCACCTTCGTCGCCGGCAATCACGCGATGATCGCCGCCTCGCCCCACTGGGCACGGCTGGCCGCGCGCGTACGCGGCGGCGATCTGCTCGACATCGCCGACCTGCGGGATGTGCAGGTGTGGTCGGTGCTCGCGTGGTTCGGCTCCACCGCGCGCCGCGACTTTCCGGTGCTCGACGCGTTGCGCGCGAAGGGCATGGGCTTCTCGGAGGACGACAAACACGCGATGATCGCGGTCACTCGGGCGATCTTCGCCGAGTACCCGAAGCGGTTCGCGGACGTCGCAAAGGTGGGCTCGCTGTCGACGAGCCCGTACTTTCACCCGATTTTGCCGCTCCTCGTGAACACCGCCCACGCCCGTCGTTGCCTGCCGCACCTCTCCGACGAAGACGACGCCGGATTCGCGTTCCCCGATGACGCGCGGCTCCAGTGCGCGCGGGCCCGCGAGCGCGTCGGAAAGATCACGGGAACACCGCCGATCGGCCTGTGGCCGAGCGAAGGTTCGGTAAGCCCCGAGGTCGTCGAGATCGCGGCGTCCGTCGGGTTCCGGTGGCTTTGCAGCGACGAAGGTGTGCTCGCCCGCAGCGACGGCGACCGCGCCACTCGCGCCGGCGGCTGGGACCTTGGTCACGGCATGACGGGGTTCTTCCGCGATCATGAGCTGTCGGATCGCATCGGCTTCGACGCGCCGCGCCACCCGCCCGGGCCGTTCGCGAACACGCTCGTAAAAGACGCCCTCGCGCGCTCCCGCGGGGGGACGACCGTAATCGCCCTGGACGGTGAGAACCCGTGGGAGGCCCACGCCGACGCGGGCCACGCGTTCCGAGAGGCGTTCCACAGGGCGCTGCGCGGGCACGCGATCACGCTCGACGACGCCTCGAAGGAGCCTTCCGTCGGCCGCGTTCGCCGCCTGCACACCGGGTCCTGGATCCGCGCGGACTTCGGGATCTGGTACGGCCACGAAGACGATCGACGCGCGTGGAGGCTGCTCGCGGACGTTCGCAAGGCGATCGCCGCCGCCCCGCCCGAACGGCGCGCCGCGGCCCTCGAACGCGTCCTTCCCGCCGAGGGGTCCGACTGGACGTGGTGGTACGGCGACGACTTCGACACGCCGTTCCTCGCAGCCTTCGACGCCGCGTTTCGCAGCCACCTGCGCGCCGCCTGGCAGGCGCTCGGCAAGGAGCCGCCCGCGGTCCTCGACAGGCCCGTGTCCGAGCGCGTCCTCGGGGCCGCCGATGCCGACGTGACCTTGCCGCGCCTGCACGTGACGGCGCGCCTCGAATCCGACCCCTCCTGGGCACGGTGGATCGGCGCCGGTCGCCTCGTCCCCCGGCGCGGCTCCGCGATGGCGCACGGGGAGCCCGTCGTCGAAGACGTGTACTTCGGCCTCGACGACGAAGACGCGTGCTGGCTGTGGCTCCGGTTCACAGGACCCCGCCCGGCCGGCGAGTCCTGGCACCTCGAGGTGGACGAGCGCCCCATCGACATCGCGATCGGCGAACTGCAGCCCGACGCGATCGCCCGGCCCCACGCGATCGTGGTGCGCGTCCGCGACCACACCGCGCGTTTGCAGCTCGTCGTGGAGGGCGGGGGGGTACGCGTGCCCGCGCACGGCAGCGCCAACCTGCCGATTCACCAGCTCCCCGCGCACGGCGTCGGCTGGCTGGTGTAGGCTTCCCCAGCTGTCCGACCGTCGGTCGGGTAGCGGAGGGCCCGTGGCCGACCGCGTCGTCGTAATCCTGCACCTGGGCATGGCGCCCGGGACCCAGCCTTCCGATGCAGACTTCTGGTGGCGAGAGTGCTTCCAGCCGCTGATCGGCGCGGCGCACCACACGCCCAACGTCCGGATGGGCCTGGTGCTCGCGGGCGAGATCGTCGAAGAATTCGAGCAGCGTCGCCCGGAGGGCATCGAGTGGCTGCGCGGGCTGGTCGACAAGGGGCAGGTCGAGCTCGT
The DNA here is from genome assembly GCA_947505245.1 of Pseudomonadota bacterium. Lineage (GTDB taxonomy): Bacteria > Myxococcota_A > UBA796 > UBA796 > SYKL01. Next base: position 142,412 of record CANNIZ010000007.1, read on the forward strand.
CGGCACCGCGCTCCACGAGCCGGTGTTGTCGGCCGTTCCCGAACGCGACGCGATCGGCCAGATCCACGCCCACGCGACGCTCGTAAAGCGCGTGTTCGGCGTGCGCCCCACCGGCTGCTGGCTTCCGCACGGGGTGTGGGACCCGTGCGTTCCGCGCATCATCGCGCAGGCCGGCATGGCGTACACGTTCGTCGAAGACCGCCTGGTCGCCAGCGTCGTGCCCGAGGGGGAGTCGACGAGCGGCGTGTACCGCGCAGAACGCGAAGGGAACGTCGTCGCCGTGTTCGCGACGGACTCCCGCGTCCGCGAGGCCGCCCCCGAGGCGAGCGTCCGGCAGGTGCTCGGTCACCTCGAGCGCAACGCGAAGCGCGGCAATTCCCTGCAGGTCGTGGCGCTGCAAGCGAACCGGTTCTCGAACAAGCGGGACCAGTCGTGGCTGGCGACCTGGCTGCACGGGCTCGGCCAGGTGGAGACCGGCCTGCGGACGCAGCTCCCGTCGGACGCCGTCCGCGAAGGGCCCACCCGGCGCCGGATCTACCTCACGTCCGGGGCGCCGCGCGACCAGCAGGTCCCCTGGGAGCGTTGCCTGCTGCGCTACGAGGAGTCGAACCGCCTCCACAAGCGCATGGTGCGCGTGTCTCAGCTCGTCGAACGACTCGGTTCGATGGTGAAGGACGGGGACGCTGGCGGCTACCGACCCGACCCGAGTCAGCTCGTACAGGCCAACCGCTACCTCTACCGCGCGCAGGCGGCGCCGGTGTTCATGCACGGGCCGCACCCGGGCATCTACGATCCGCGTCTGCGGCAGCTCGCCTGGCGGGACCTGCTCCGCGCGGAACGCGTCGCGATGGACGCGATGCGCATCGACGAGCGCGTGATCGTCGAGACCACCGACGTCGACTGCGACGGGCACGACGACATCGTCCTGCGCACACCTGGCGTCGTCGCCGTGGTCGATCGGGTACACTCCGCCGGCTTGATCGAGCTTTCGATCCCGGCGATCGCGCGCAACCTCGTGGACACGCTCACCCGCAAGGAGGAGCCCTACCACGCCCAGCTCGGCGGAATCGAAGGCGACGACTTCGTCACCGAAGACGCTCCCACGCGAGCCGCCGACGGGCTCGACGACGAGGCAACACTCGGCTCTGTCGACAAGAAGTGGCTCGAAGCCGTAGAGATGCGCGAGCTCACCCGCGCGCTCGCGTTCGACAAGCAGCCCCGCGTCAGCTTCGTCGAGCACCTGATCGGACCTGACGTCACCGTGCATGATCTTCAGCGCGGCACGTTCAAGCCGCTCGCAAAAGGCCTTCGCGAGGTCCCGTGGACGCTCGTCTCGGCGGAGCGGCACGGCGAAGACAGCGTCCGCGCGTTGCTCTACGGGGACGGCACGATCGAGGAGCCCGGCACCGAAGGGCACGAGATCCGCGTCCACAAGCGGTACACCGTGTACCGCGAGCCGATGATCGACGTCCGCATCGAGGTGTTGAATCGCAGCCACGCGCCGCTGCGAACGCGCCTCGCGCTCGAGCTCGACCTCGCGCCCGCCGGCAGCGGTGACGCCCTGTTCCTGGTCGCCGGAAAGGAGCGCCGCAGCGCCACGCTCGTCGGCGACCTCGGTGAGCGCGAGGCCGTCTCACTCGAAGCGCACGACCTGGCCCTGCACCTCACCTGCAAGCGCGCCGCGCGGGTGTGGCACTACCCGATCGAGACCGTCCACCAGGACGGCGCCCGGCTGGTGAAGGGCCACCAGGGCGTGTGCGTGGTGCTGGTGTGGCCGATCGAGCTGTTCGCCGAAGAGAAGATCCGGTTCGAGGTCCGGCTCGCCGCCGAGGTTTAGTCAGCCGATCCGCTCTAGCCCGCGAGGCCCGCCGCGATGCCGTTGGCGAGCGCCGTCACGTTGTCCTGCTCGACGAACACCACGACCGCGCGCGACTGTCCGTACACCTCACGCGCGGCCGCGTCGGCCGCCACGCCCCACAGCGCGACCACGTCGGTTCGGAGCACGTCCTGTTCGGCCTCAGCGCGACCGCGCGGTGAGCCGGGGAGCAGCTTCACTTCGAGGCGCGCGTCAAGATGCGCGCGCAGGAGCTTGTGCCACGCCGGGCGCCCGCCGACGAACAGCACCCGACGCAGACCCGCCATCATCAGGGAATCGCCGATGCGGGCGATCGCCTTCATGGCAGCGGCCCCATCGGCCACCTCGGCTCGCTCGGGCGCGACGGTGACGGCTGCGGCGCCGATGCCGACCGGCGCGTCGCCCGCGACCAGGACGAGCCGATCGCGCAGGAAGCGCTCGACAAGATCGGCGTCGTCGACCTTGAGGCGCACGAGCAGATCGCCGAGCAGGCGGGCGGACGCGAGCGCACCGACGGCCCGCTCACACTCGTCCAGGCCGCGAAGGCCGCGGTTGGTGAGCAGGTCCGCGAGCGTGGTGCCGGTACTGGAAGTGGGCCGCGCGACGGACCGATCGCGCGCGAGGTCTTCGCGCTCCCGGGCCACGGCTTCGCGGGCCCGCGCGACGCTGACGCGCTCTTCCGCGAGCGTCGCCCACTCCGCCGCGAGGCGGTCGCGTTCGCTCTGCATCGCGAGATCGCGCTCGGCGACCTGACGCACCTCGCGCCGCACCATGTCGCGCTCGGCGTCCACCGCCGAACGCTCCGCGTCCACCGCCGAACGCATCGCTGACGCGACCCGCACGTCCTCGTGAGGCTTCACGGTGGGCTGCGCGGTTGGCTTTGCGGGCTCCGGCGACCGGGCCGGGGCCGGGACGCGACGGTCCGGCTCGGTACGGCCGACGCGCACGACGCCCGGCACGAGCCGCGACATCAGGTCCCCACCAACAATCACCGGCTCCGCAGCCCGGTTTTCCGCGCGCGAGGCAGCGGCCGCGATCGCGACAGGCTGGACGCGTTCACGAACCGCTCGACGCACGGCCTCCACCATCGCGTCAGGCAGCATGTCGTCTGCCGACCGATACCGATCGAACCCGATGGCGTGCAGCAGGCCAAGGACCTCGTCTGCAGACCGATTGAGCTCGCGCGCGAGCTTCCGTACGCGCACCGCCATGCACACCTCCCGCCGGTCCTAACCCACACCGACGGGAGATGCGCGTTGCGCGCGACGATGTCAGGCTGAGGCCGCTTCGACGCCGTCGACAACCCCGATCGCAGGCCCCCGCGCGTCGCCCGAGGACCGCCCTTCTGCGAGCATACCGACGCGATCGGCGTACACCTTGGCGGACCACCGCTTTCCGTTGTCCTTGTCCTGCCACGTCTCGTAGTGGACCTCGCCCTCGATCGACACGATCGAGCCCTTCTTGCAGTACTTGCCGACGTACTCGGCGTCCTTGCCGAAGCACTTTACCTGGTGCCAGTCCGTCTCCTCGACCCACTTGTCGCCGTCCTTGCGGTTCCGGTTCGTAGCGACCGCGAGCACCGTCCAGTGGGTGCCGTTCTGGGCGAGCTTCATTTCGGGGTCGCGGCCAAGGCGGCCGATCAGGGTGATTTTGTTCATGGTGCGCATTTGATTCTCCTTGTTCGTGTCCGTTCATTCGGACACCCAGGCCCAAAGCACGCTCCGTGCCAGCGAAAGCTGGCGTTTGTTCATTATCCGACGGACGTCGGTCGACGGAAGTCCTGACGGTCCACCCTGGGACAAGCCCGGTACCGCCGCTTCAGGGGTGACGGACGTCGACGGACGTCATAGATTGCCCTCCCCCGGGAGGCACCCTTGTCCAACTCGCATGTTGCTGACGGCCCGCTCGCCTACCACGAGCTCCCCCGGCCTGGAAAGATCGAGGTCGTCGCCACCAAGGCGCTCGCGACGCAGCGCGATCTCTCGCTCGCGTACACGCCGGGTGTGGCCGAGCCGTGTATGGCCATCTACCACAACCCTGACGACGTCTATCGCTACACCGCGAAGGGAAACCTCGTCGCGGTCGTAACGAACGGCACCGCCGTGCTCGGACTCGGCAACATCGGCCCCCTCGCCGGCAAGCCGGTCATGGAGGGCAAGGGAAACCTGTTCAAGAAGTTCGCCGACATCGACGTGTTCGACATCGAGCTCGACGCGCACACGGTCGACGAGATGGTCGCGGCCGTGAAGGCGATCGCGCCGACGTTCGGCGGCATCAACCTCGAAGACATCAAAGCGCCCGAGTGCTTCGAGGTGGAGCGTCGGCTCCAGGAAGAGCTCGACATCCCCGTGTTCCACGACGACCAGCACGGCACCGCGATCATCAGCGCCGCCGCGTTGCTCAACTCGGTCGAGCTCACCGGCCGCAAGCTCGAGACGGTGAAGATCGTGTTCTCGGGCGCCGGAGCAGCCGCGATCGCGTGCGCGAACCTGTACATCGCGCTCGGCGCGCAGGTCGAGAACATCGTGTTGTGCGACACGAAGGGCGTCGTCCACGTCGATCGCGCGGACCTGAACGCCCAGAAGCGGGTGTTCGCCACGCGGCGGTCGATTCGCACCCTCGCCGACGCGCTCGTCGACGCCGACGTGTTCGTCGGCCTGTCCGTCGCCAACGCGCTGACGCCCGCGATGATCATGCCGATGGCGAAGAGCCCGATCATCTTCGCGATGGCCAACCCCGACCCTGAAATCCCGTTCGCCGTCGCCCGCGAGGCGCGCCCCGACGCGATCGTGGCTACCGGCCGCAGCGACAACCCGAACCAGGTGAACAACGTCCTCGGCTTCCCGTTCGTGTTTCGCGGCGCGCTCGACTGCCGCGCGCGCAAGGTCACCGAGGAGATGAAGCTCGCCGCCACCCGTGCGATCGCCGCCCTCGCCCGCGAAGACGTGCCGGACTCCGTGCTCCGCGCGTACGGACTACACGAGCTGCGGTTCGGGCCCGACTACATCATCCCGAAGCCCTTCGACCCGCGGGTGCTCGTGTGGGTAGCACCGGCCGTCGCCGAGGCCGCCGCCCAGAGCGGCGTCGCGCGCATCCCCATCAAGGACCTCGACGCGTACCGCGAGCACCTCTGGCAGCTGGTTCAGCGCGCCCGGGGCCTGATGTACCCGCTCATCTCCCGCGCGCGCGCGTCCAACACCAAGCGCATCGCGCTCACCGATGGCGCGTCCCCGTCCGTGCTTCGCGCCGCTCAGATCCTCGTCGACGAGAAGATCTGCACCCCCGTCCTCGTCGGTCAGAAGTCCCAGATCGAAGCCAGCGCAAAGGAGCTGGGCATCCACCTCGCCGGCATCGAGATCGAGCAGATCGAGGAGGGTGCGCGGTTCGACGCGATGGCCGCGGCCC